>JALOPI010000025.1 GCA_025453975.1 Syntrophobacteraceae bacterium | reverse complement strand
AAGACGCCCAGACCCACGGTGATGCCCGTCATGCGGCTTCTCTGGCGAAAAAGGGAGCCCAGCGGCGGCCCCACGAGACCGAGGCACAGGCAGCTCAAGGGGAGAGCCAGTCGTTGGTGAAACTCCAGGGCATAGCCCGTGGCGGCCTTCTGGCTGGGGTCGGACCGGGCCTGATGGAGCTCGCGCAGGGTCATGACGCGCCTGCCTTTGCCCTCGCCCTTGGCGGAGGAGGAGAACAGCTCATCCAGGGAGAGGGAAAGATCATAGGTCTTGAACGAAACGGCCTGAGCATCTTCCAGGTTGTCCGGGACGCGCGTGATGATGCCGTTGGAGATCTTGAAGAGGATCTGGTTGATGTTTCGGGGTGTGATGATCTGGGCCTCCTCGGCCACGATCACCATCCGGACGTCCTGCTGGCGCTGGTCCTGGACGAAGACCCCGTGGATGCTCAGGTCCCCCGGGTTCACTTCCTGGAAGTAGAAGACCAGGTTGGGAACGATATCGATGAAAGTCCCGTCCTTGAGGAAGGTGGGGAGGCTCACGCGTCCGAGGGATTTGACCTTGTTCTCGAAAGCTTGCGTGGAGATGGGGATGAGACTAATGGTATTCACGTAGGAGAGGGCGGTGGCCACAAGAAGGACCGCCAGCACCGCCGGGAGGGTCTGGGCTGCTCCCACTCCGGAGGCTCGGAGGGCGATGAGCTCGTTGTCGCTGCTCAGCCGCACGAAGGCCAGGAGGACGCCGATGAGGGTGGCCATGGGCAGAGCGAAAAGCATGAGCTTGGGCATGATGGACAGAATGATCTGAGCCAGGTCCAGCAGCGTGATGGGGGACGTGAAGAGATAGCGCGTGAGCTGAAGAAGCCTGCCCATCACCAGGATGAGGCTCAGGGCGAGGAGGCTTACGCTGAGCGGTATCACCTGCTCAGTGATCAGATATCGGGTGATGGTTTTTTTCATCGGCAGACAATTTAAGAGAAGATATGGGACAGGTCAATGTCAAAACCATCCGGCAGTCCGGCATCCTCGCGGCAGCCCATGCGCACCCGGTTGGAGCACAGGGAAAGGAGCTCTCTGGCGCCCCGGGCCCAGCTCAGCTCCACGAGCCTGGGGCGCCTCGGGAACGAGGCGGAATGCCCCCTCCGCACGGCTTTCCAGAGGGATCGCGACCGAATCGTCCACTGCAAGGCTTTCCGCCGCTTGAAGCACAAGACACAGGTCTTCCTCTCCCCCTCCGGCGACCACTACCGGACGCGCCTGACCCACACCCTGGAAGTATCTCAGATCGCCCGCACGATTGGAAGAGCCCTGGCTCTCAACGAGGACCTCATCGAGGCCATGGCCCTGGGGCATGACCTGGGGCACACGGCGTTCGGCCACGGAGGGGAGCGGGTGCTCAACGAAATCATGGTCGAGGGATTCTACCACAACGAGCAGAGCTTGAGAGTCGTGGACCTGCTGGAGAAGGAAGGGGCGGGGCTGAATCTTTCCCTGGAGGTTCGCGACGGGATTCTCAAACATTCCAAGGGGCGCGACCGCCCCATCCAGGGAGAGCCGGCCCAGAAGGCGGCAACGCTGGAGGGTCAGGTCGTGCGGCTGGCGGATCTCGTGGCCTACCTGAACCACGACCTGGACGATGCGCTCCGGGCCGAGATCCTGCGCCCTGACGATGTGCCGCGGGATGTCCGGGATCACATCGGATCGCGGCATGCCGAGCGCATTCACCGCCTGGTGGAAGACATCGTCTACACCAGCCTCGACCTGGAGCTGGACGAGATACGGCTGAGCGACGCCATGCTCGGGAAAGTGGAGCGCCTGAGGGGCTTTCTCTTCGAGCGGGTGTACGAGCTGCCGCTGGTACGGCAGGATTTCGAGCGGGTGCACAAAATCATCTACGATCTGTTCGATGCCTTCATGCGGGATGACGACCTGTTTCTCGACGAGCTGGGACCCCGGGCGGAGGGAATGGAGCGCGAGCGCCAGGTATGCGATTTCATTGCGGGCATGACGGATCGCTACACTCTGGACCTCTACAGGCGGCTCTTCCTGCCGCGGCCGTGGATGAAGCTTTGAGGCGGCTCAAGGGCTGGCCTGTGGCACGACGGGGAGGGGCCATGGAGTCCTGGGATTCGGTAAATCCTCGGGAACAGTGAGAATATGTGCCTTGACAGAAGATTTTTGCGCATGCTAGTGGATGCATGCTCGAAAGCTCGCCCTGTCTGACGGGAGTGGACGGGAGGCTGGGATGGGCTTCATAGCTGAGGAGGCGTGGGATGAAAAAGGGCAAGCGTTCCGCGGGATGGCAGGAGGAGGACCGGGGTCCTGGCCAGAAGATCGAGCTCGATCTGTCGGATGATGAGGTGGAAGGCATCATCGACCTGGATGACATCCTCGAAGTGGACGACGAGGGCCTTCTGGAAGACGAGGATCAGCTCGATCTCGACGTCGAGATCCTGGACGCCGACGCCGACCTGGATGCGGATGACCTGGACGCGGGGCTGAGCGATGAGGATGAGGAGGATATCCTCGAGGATGACTTCCTGAAGGACTTTTCCCCGACACGCGAGGAGACTCTCGCGGACCGTGAGGAAGAGGAGACCTTGCTGGACGAAGGCGAGGACGAGGACACCCTCGATTTTGAGTCCCTCCTGCGGATGGAGATTGAGGAAGAGGACGTCCCCACCGGTGACGCGCCGCCCCTGGAGGCGGATGCGGCCGAAGCGGCCGGGGTGGCGCTGCCTGCCGGGGTGGAGAGCCTGGGGGAAGACGATCCGCCATCTCTCGAGCACTTCGTGGCCCGGATCGAAGAGCGGCTGATCGATGCGGTGCGTCAGGTCGTCGAGGAGAGGCTCCCGGAGATCGTCAGGTCCCTCCTGGAGGAGCAGATCGAGAAGCTCAAGGCGGATCGTTGAGTGCAGGTATGAACCGTGGAGTCTGGAACGCTGGGGGAACGAACGATGAGTGATGGCTTATTGCCGAAGGGATATACCTTTCATGAGCTGGAACCGCACTGGTATGGCTTCTGGACCGAGCAGGGCTTTTTCCAGGCAAGGGTCGCGAGTCCGAATCCGCCTTTCACCATCGTGATCCCCCCCCCGAACGTGACGGGGCAGCTTCACATGGGGCATGCCCTCAACAACACTCTCCAGGACATTCTGTGCCGCTACAAGCGCATGAAGGGCTTCGACGTCCTCTGGGTGCCCGGCACGGACCACGCCGGCATCGCCACCCAGAACGTGGTGGAGCGGGAGCTGGCACAGGAGGGACTTTCGCGTCACGAGCTGGGCCGCGAGGCTTTCCTGGACCGGGTCTGGATCTGGAAGCAGAAGTACGGGGGGATCATCATCAACCAGCTCAAGCGGCTGGGGGCATCCTGCGACTGGTCCAGGGAACGGTTCACCATGGACGAGGGGCTGTCCGAGGCCGTGCGACAGGTCTTCGTCGGCCTGTACCGCGAGGGGCTCATTTACCGCGGGAAGCGGATGATCAACTGGTGTCCCCGCTGCATGACGGCCCTCGCCAACATCGAGGTGGAGGCGGAGGAGCTGGACAGCCATCTCTACTATCTTCGCTACCCCCTGGTGGACGGCCAGGGAGGCGTCGTGGTCGCCACCACCCGGCCCGAGACCATGCTGGGGGACACGGCCGTGGCCGTGCATCCCGAGGATCCCCGGTTTGCGGGCATGATCGGTCGGATGGTCCTGCTCCCCCTCGCCAACCGCCCCATTCCGGTCATCGGGGACACCTACGTGGACCGCGAGTTCGGTACCGGGGCTCTCAAGATCACTCCGGCTCACGACTTCAACGATTTCGAAATCGGCAGAAAGCACCAGCTGGAACTGGTTCAGGTCATCGGCGATGACGGGACCATGAGCGGGGAGGCTGGAGCCTACGCGGGACTGGATCGGTTCGAGTGCAGGAAGCGTGTCCTCGAGGACCTTGAAAAGGAAGGCTTCCTGGTCAAGGTGGAGCCTTACCAGCACCGGGTGGGGCACTGCTATCGCTGCAAGAAGGTGGTGGAGCCGTCGCTGTCGCTGCAATGGTTCGTGAAGACGGGTCCTCTGGCCGAAGTGGCCATGGATGCCGTTCGGACCGGCCGGACGAAGATCATCCCGACCAAGTGGGAAAAGGATTACTTCAACTGGCTCGAGAATGTCGAGGACTGGTGCATCAGCCGACAGATCTGGTGGGGGCACCGGATTCCCGCCTGGTACTGCCAGGACTGCGGCCACACCATGGTGGAGCTCAAAGCTCCTTCCGTGTGCCCGGACTGCGGCTCCGGGCGCCTGGAGCAGGATGCCGACGTCCTCGACACCTGGTTCAGCTCGGCCCTGTGGCCCTTTTCCACCCTGGGCTGGCCCGAGGACACCGCCGATGTGAGGAAGTATTACCCCACGTCGGTTCTGGTGACGGGCTTCGACATCCTCTTTTTCTGGGTTGCCCGCATGATGATGATGGGGCTCCATTTCAAGAAGGAAGTCCCGTTCCGCGAGGTGTACGTGCATGCGCTGGTGCGGGACGCCCAGGGCCACAAGATGAGCAAGTCCAAGGGGAATGTCATCGACCCCCTCGTCATGATGGACCGGTTCGGGACCGACGCCTTCCGGTTCACCCTCACGGCTCTGGCGGTGCAGGGGCGTGACGTCAAGCTCTCCGAGGAGCGCATCGAAGGTTACCGACACTTCGTCAACAAGATCTGGAACGCGGCCCGCCTGGTGCTCATGAACCTGCCCAGGGGGAGCGGGCTGGCGGTGATCCCGGAAAAGATCGACCTCCTGGCCCACCGGTGGATCCTGAGCCGCCTGAGGCAGGTCTCCCTCGAGGCGGACGAGGCTTTGGAGCAGTACCATTTCAACCAGTATGCCCACGCCCTTTACCACTTTCTGTGGCATGAGTACTGCGACTGGTACCTGGAGATGGCCAAGTCCGACTTTTACGGCGAGGATGCCCAGCGCAAGGCCGTGGCCCAGTCCGTGGCGGCTCAGGTCCTGGAGCGCATCCTGCTCCTCCTCCATCCCGTGATGCCCTTCGTCACCGAGGAGATCTGGCGGGAGCTGCCCCAGACGTCGGGGAGCATCATGGAGGCATCCCTGCCGGATCCCGATCCCCGGTGGCGGGATGAGGACGCCGAGGCCAGGATGGATCTGCTCATGGGAGTCATCAACGGCATTCGGAACGTTCGCGGCGAGATGAATGTTCCGCCCGCGACCCGCGTCGAGGTGGTCTGTGTCTGCGAGGAGGATGCGTCCCGGGGGGTCCTGGAGGAATATGCGTCGACCATCGTGGACCTGGCCAGGCTGGCGGGCCTGAAGGCAGGGCTGGCGGGCCAGATCCAGAAGCCCCGGATGGCGGCCAGCACCGTCACCCGACGGGTTGAGGTTTTCGTCATCCTCGAGGGGATCCTGGATTTCGAAAGCGAGTCCCGCCGGCTGGAAAAGGAGCTGAGCCGCGTGGAGCAGGAGCTCGGCATCACCCAGCGCAAGCTCTCCAACGAGGACTTTCTGGGGCGAGCCCCCCAGGAAGTCGTGGACAAGGAACGGGAGAAGGGGGCCAGGCTTGCGGAAAAGCTCGAGAAGCTGCGTGGACATTACGAGCGTTTGAAGACCCTCAAGAAATGAGGGGGGCGGGGCGGTGAGCTTTCTTCCAGTGGATATTCTGATTCAACTGGCGGTCCAGGAGGACCTGGGACACGGCGACGTAACCACCGAGGCGGTGGTGAGTGCGGAGTCCCTGGGAAAAGCCGTGGTGCTCGGCCGCGAGCCCTTTGTTCTTTCGGGGACAGTGGCGTTCAGGCGGGTTTTTGAAACGGTCGACCCCTCGGTGGAGGTCAAGGCCCGTTACCGGGATGGAGATGAGGTTCCCCGGGACGAGCCCGTATTCGAGATTCAGGGAAGGCTGCGGTCCCTTCTGACCGGCGAGAGGACAGCCCTGAACTTCATCCAGCGGCTGAGCGGCATCGCCACGCTGACACGCCGGATGACCCGGGCCATTGAAGGCACGGGCAGCCGACTTCTGGACACGCGCAAGACAACACCGCTATGGCGTGCCCTGGAGAAGGCGGCTGTGCGACACGGCGGAGGGGGAAATCATCGGTTCGGTTTGTCCGACGGCATCCTCATCAAGGACAACCACATCCAGGCGGCGGGGGGGATTCGACCGGCGCTGGAGCTGGCTCGGAGTGCAGCGGCGCACACCCTGAGGGTCGAGATCGAGGTCGAGGATCTCCATCAGCTCGGGGAAGCACTGGATGCTGGAGCCGACATCATCATGCTCGACAACTTTTCCATTGAGATGCTCAAGGCGGCGGTGGAAAGGTCGGGGGGGCGATGCCTCCTGGAGGCTTCCGGCGGTGTGGATGCGAGCACCGTGAGACAGATCGCCGAGACGGGCGTCCATCTGATCAGCTGCGGAGCCTTGACGCATTCCGCCCGATCCATCGATATCAGCATGGAGCTCTGCTGAGCTCGCATGGCCGGGGTGGCGGGGGATTCGGGGATGAAGGACCATGGTGCGCCCATAACCGTTCTTCTGGTGGACGACGACGCGGACCTTCTCGAGATCGGGAAAGACATGCTCGAGGGGTCGGGTTACAGGGTTGTTCTGGCCGGAAGCGGAGAACAGGCCGTGGAGATCTACAGGCGGGCCAGCGGCGGCATCCATGTCGTGCTGATGGACCTTTCCATGCCGGGTATGGACGGGAATGAGTGTCTGAAGGAGATGCGGGCCATCGACCCTGCCGTCAAGGTCATTTTGATGAGCGGCCTCAATGACGCCTACCAGAAGGAGCAGGCGCTCGCGGCCGGAGCACGCGGATTCCTTTCAAAGCCCTACCGCATGAGGGAAATGATGGCCAAAATGAGAGAAGTGCTCGACCCATAGCCCCCGACGATGACGAAAGCAGATGATGCAGCGAGCCCATGGCGGGAGCGGGTCGTCATGGGGATGCGGATGGCCTGGCCCATCTGCATGGCCTATTTCCCCGTGGGGATGGCCTTCGGTGTCCTGGCCCAGAAGGCGGGCCTGGGCGTGCTTCAGACGGGGGCCATGTCCGTGGTGGTTTTTGCCGGGAGCGCTCAGTTCATCGGTGTCTCGATGTTGAGCCAAGGAGCCTCCTTGACGGCCATCGCCGCCACCACGTTCATCGTGAATCTGAGACATCTCCTCATGAGCTCGGCGCTGGCGCCGCATCTCCGGCGAGCCTCCGTCCCTTTTCTCCTGCTCTTCGCCTATGGGGTCACGGACGAAAGCTTCGCCGTGAACAGCATGCGGTTCAGGGACGGCGGCTGGGACCGGTGGAAGGCGATCATCGTCAACCACACGGCCAACCTGGCCTGGGTGATCAGCTCCCTGGCGGGGGCCGTGAGCGGCCAGTTCATTCCCCCGGGCTTCCTGGGCATCGACTATGCCATGGCCGGCATGTTTCTGGGTCTCCTGGTGCTTCAGCTCAGGGGCCGCATCTACGTATACACCGCCATCCTGTCAGGGATTTCGGCGCTGGGGTTTTCCCTGGTCCTCCCCGGCAACGCCTACGTGATCATAGCTTCGCTGGTCGCAGCCACCGGCGGGCTCGCCCTCTCCAGACTGGGTGCCAGGAGAGACTCCCGTCATGTCTGACGCGGACTACTTCGCCATCATACTGACCATGGGCCTGGTCACCTATCTGCCGCGCTGGATGCCGCTGTACATCCTCTCCCACAGATCGATGCCGAGGTGGCTCGTCGAGTGGCTCGACCTCGTGCCCGTGGCCATCTTGAGCGCCCTGGTCTTTCCGGAGATCTGGACCAGCGGGACACCGCGGGAGCTGGATCTGTTCCAGGCCAGGAGCCTGGCCGCTGTTCCCACTCTCATTTTCGCATACCAGACCCGGTCCCTGGGGGGGACCGTCCTGGTGGGGATGCTGCTGTACTGGGTCCTGCAGAGGTTCTGAGGCGTCCCGATGGCGGATGTCCGGGATTGGAGGCGAAGCGGGCGCTTCCAAAGGGAGGGACCGGCGGCGGCCTCCGGCCTCAGGAGCCGATCCACAGATCCATCCAGACCGCTGCCAGAAGGAGGATCGAGATGACGCTGTTCACGTGGAAAAAGGCGATGTTGATCTTGTCCAGGTGGCCGGGTCGGACGAGGATGTGCTCCAGGGCGAGGAGGGCGGCGATGATTCCCACGGAGACCAGGTAGATCGTTCCCAGGGAAAAGGCGATCCAGGTGAGGAAGAGGAGCCCCGCCGTCACCACGTGGAGAAGGGCCGAAACCGTGAGGGCGGCCCGGATTCCCCACCGGGAGGGGAGGGAAAAAAGATCCTCCTGGCGGTCGAAATCCACGTCCTGGCAGGCGTAGAGGATGTCAAAGCCGGCAATGTAGGTCATGAGCGCGCCGGAGAGGAGCAGGATGCGCGGATCGATTCCGCCCGAAACAGCCACCCAGGCGCCCAGTGGAGCCAGTCCGATTCCAAAGCCCAGAACCAGGTGGCAGAAAGAAGTGAAGCGCTTGGTATAGGAGTAGACGAAGAGAACTCCCAGAACGGGCACGGAAAGGATGAGGCAGAGCTTTCCGAGCATGGCCGCGCAGAATATGAACGCTCCGGAGGAGATGAGGATCAGGGCCAGCACCGAGCGCCGGTCGATCTCGCCGGAGGTGAGGGGGCGGCTGGCGGTGCGCGGGTTCTTGATGTCGATGTCGTAGTCCACCAGGCGGTTGAACCCCATGGCTGCCGAGCGGGCTCCCGCCATGGCGAGGACGATCCAGATCAGCTTGATCCAGCCGATGGGAGCCTCCCGGTGAGCCAGCAGGAGCGCGGAAAGGGCGAAGGGCAGCGCAAAGACCGTGTGACTGAACTTGATGAGGCGTCCGTAGGTGACAACACTGCGGACCAGCATAAGCCCCCCTGAGCGTATAGGTAGCTCCTCATGCCTTCCCGGGCCGGATCGGATCATGATGGAGACGATCCCAGGCGACGTCCCGGGGAAGGCCGGGGCGCACAATGCCGCCCCGCTGAGCTATCCCCGGTTTATACCACGAACGGGCTGAATGTGGACCTTTGTCATCCTGAACGAATGAGAGGGATCTTGAATCGCTCCCTTCGGTCATGATGACGGGAAGGCCATTTGTCAGCCGCTCGAGGTATATTTCAAACCTTGAAACGTTTCAAGACCTCGAACGCGGCTTTCATCTTCAGGATGGGAAGCTGCTGGAACAGAAGAAGAATGGGCTCAATTCAAAAAGGCATGGAGATCGAGCTGGAGGTGGAAAAGCTGGCCTTTGGAGGCAAAGCCGTGTGTCGACACGAGGGGCTCGTGGTGTTCCTCGAAGGCGCGGCTCCCGGCCAGCGGGTGCTGGCAAGGGTGGTGCGCAAAAAGAAGCAGTACGCCGAGGCTCAGGTCATGGGGTGCATCCGCAGGTCACCTCGCGAATGCGAGCCTTTCTGCCCGCATTTCGGTCTGTGCGGGGGCTGTCAGTGGCAGCACATCCCCTATGAAGACCAGCTTTCGTGGAAGCGCCAGCACGTTTCTGAATGTCTCGAGCACCTGGCTGGGGCCACGGACGTCGAGGTGGACCGGACGGTTCCATCGCCCAGGGAGCAGTGGTATCGAAACAAGATGGAGTACACTTTTTCCGAGAGGCGCTGGCTTTCCCCCGAGGAAATCGCCACGGGTCGGGATTACGATCGATCCTTTGCGGTGGGGCTCCATGTGAGGGGCCGGTTTGACCGGATATTCGATGTGGAGGCGTGCCGCCTCGAGTCCCCGGAGTCCGTGGAGATGCTGCGCGCCTCCCGCGATTGGTGTCGGAAGAGCGGGCTGCCGGCCTACACGACGCGAACCCACCAGGGATTCTGGCGGTTCCTGGTCATTCGGGAGGCCAAAAGGACCGGCGAGTGCCTGATCCATCTGGTCACGGCCGCCCATCCCGGTGGGGAGGATGTGGTGGACGGTCTGGCCCTCCACCTGAGATCACTCTTCCCCTCCATCACGACCTTCGTCCACTCCGTCAGCAGGAAGAAGGCCCAGGTGGCGGTGGGGGACGCAAGCCGGAGTGTCTTCGGACCCGGGTTCATCGAGGAGCGGCTCATGGATCTGCGCTTCCGGATCTCCGCCCATTCGTTTTTCCAGACCAATTCTTATGCAGCCGAGGGACTCTACCAGGCCGTCCTGGAGCTGGCGGAGCTCGAGGGGCGTGAGACGGTCTGGGACCTCTACTGTGGCACAGGCAGCATCTCGCTTTGTATTGCGTCCAGGGCGAAAGAGGTGTTAGGATTTGAAATTGTGGCCGACGCGGTGGAGGATGCCAAGGTCAACTGCCGTTTCAATGGCGTCGAGAATTGCCGGTTTCTTGCCGGCGATCTGAAGGAGATCATCCTGAATGCATCCCGTGGGCCCGGATCAGCGGGACCGCCCGACGTGGTGGTGACGGACCCGCCGCGCTCCGGAATGCACCCTTCGGTGATCAAGGCACTTCTGGAGCTTGCGCCGCGGAGGATCGTGGCGGTGTCGTGCAACCCGTCGACCCTGGCCCGCGATCTGTCCATGCTGAGCGAGAGATATGGCGTTGGGCGCGTTCGACCTTTCGACCTGTTCCCCCACACGGCTCACATCGAGTGCGTGGTGCGGCTGGATCGCAAGGATTGAGGGAGGGGGCCTCGCTTTTTGGGGGCGTGGTGCGGGGAGCGTCCAAGGGACGTGGGGTGTCGGAACCCTGATGCGCGCCCGATCAGGCACCGGGCCACAGCCCTGCGCGGAGGCGGATGCCATCGCCTTGTGATCCTGGTTTTTCACCTTCTGGGGAACATGAACCGACCCCTCTTTCGTAAGCGCGTCTTTCCCTGGAAGCTCATCGTGGCGATCCTGCTGGTAGCGGTATCGCTGGGGGTCCTCGCTTATTTCCACAGGCTTTCAGTCCAGATCCGCGAGCGCTTCGAATCGCGCAAATGGAGCGTTCCCTCGCGTGTTTTTTCAGCCACCGTTCCCATCTATCCCGGGCTGAAGATTTCGCTCTCGCGGGTGCGGAGTCTGCTGGAGGTGCGCCGCTACCGGGAGGTGGCGAGGGAGCCCCTGGGGGCCGGGGAGTTCCGGGTCTCCCAGGGCAGTCTGAATGTCCACTTGAGGGAGTTTCGATTTCCCGGATCCTCACTTCCGCCCCGGCAGGTACGCCTGGAGTTCGACCGCGACACCCTGTCCCGCATCCGGGGGCAGACCGGCGACCTGGGTTTCCTGGAGCTGGAGCCCCTGGAGATTGCCCGACTTTTCGGTCCCGAGCGGGAAAGCCGGCTGCTCATCAACGTGAAGCAGCTCCAGCCCGACCTGGTTCGCGCGGTGCTGGCCATCGAGGACCATCGCTTCTACGAGCACCCGGGAATGGACTTCTGGTCCATCCTGCGGGCCTTGTGGGTGGACTTGCGGGCGGGACGGGTGGTGGAGGGCGGCTCGACCATCACGCAACAGCTGGTGAAGAATTACTTCCTGGAGCCCGAGCGGAGGCTCAGGCGCAAGCTGATGGAGGCTTCCATGGCGCTGGTCCTGGAGGCTCTGTACGCAAAAGACGAGATTCTGGAAATGTATCTCAACGAGATCTATCTCGGCCAGAACGGGAGCGTGGCCATTCACGGAATAGGGGAGGCCGCCCGCGTCTTTTTCGGGCGCAACGTGGAGGACCTCAGCCTGGCGGAGTCAGCCACCCTGGCGGGAATGATCCAGGCCCCCAACCATTACTCGCCCCTGGAGCATCCCGCGGCGGCCCGAGACCGGCGCAACACGGTCCTGAGGCGAATGCTGGACCTGGAAGTCATCGGCAGCGACGCTTACGAGAGTGCCCGCAACGAGCCCGTCCGAACGACGGAGACTTCGCTTCCGGCCAGTTCCGCCCCCTATTACGTGGACTATGTGCGTCAACAGCTCCAGGAGCTTTACGCCCCCGAAGTCCTGGCTTCCGAAGGCTTGACCATCTACACCAGCTTGCACCCGGAAATGTCCCTGGCCGCCGAAACAGCGGTCCAGGAAGGACTGCGCGAGCTGGAGAGGGAGCGGCCCGCCCTGGAGGCTGAAAAGGAAAGGGGCCCGCTCCAGGCCGCCCTGATCGCCGTGCATCCCAAAACGGGTGCGGTGCTGGCCATGGTGGGCGGCCGCGTTTATGCGGAAAGCAGCTTCAACCGCGCCATCCATGCGTCGCGGCAGCCGGGATCGGCCATCAAGCCCTTCGTTTTCCTCAGCGCCCTCGACAGGCTCGCGCCGGTGAGCTGGCTCGAGGACGCGCCGGCCGGCTTCCCCACGGGGGGGGCGGACTGGTGGCCCCGCAACCATGATGACCGATACCGCGGACGTGTGATGATGCGGCAGGCCCTGGAGGAATCGCTGAACGTGCCGACGGTCCAGCTGGCGGTTCAGATGGGGCTGGAGAACATCGTCACGCTCCTGCGCGATCTGGGAATCCGCTCGCCCCTCGAGCCTCAGCCGTCGCTGGCCCTCGGGGCTTTCGAGGTCACGCCCCTCGAGCTGGCGTCGGCCTACGCCACTCTGGACAACGAGGGCCAGAAGCCTTTCCTGTTGTCTCTGCGGGAAGTGGTGGGCGAAAGGGGTGAGGTCCAGAGGAGGAGCAGCGTGGATCTGGTCTCCGTCACCTCCCCGGCTCGGGCGTTCATCATCACCGACTTCCTGCAGGGGGCCATGGAAAGGGGCACGGCCAAGAGCGTCAAACGGCTGGCGGGAGATTTTCCCTGCGCCGGCAAGACGGGCACGACCACCGACTATCGAGACTCCTGGTTTGCGGGATACACGACGGATCTCCTGGTGCTGGTCTGGGTTGGTTTTGACGACAACCGCCCCACCCATCTGACGGGGGCTACGGGCGCGGGACGACTCTGGGCCCGGTTCATCAGCGAGGTTCGCCCCTGGATGAATCCCCAGCCTTTTCGAATGGTCCCCGGGGTGGTCCAGCGGATCATTTGCACCGAGACGGGGCAGCTCGCCACGGTGGGCTGCCGGGATAAGCGGCTGGAAGTGTTCCTTTCGGAGCGCGTCCCTGGAGATTATTGCACGTTACACGGACGCCAATGAGCCTTCGAGTAGCTGGATGGCTTCTGGAGTGAGAGGGACTGGTGATGATGTACGGTGGACGCTGGTTGTTGAAGGTTTGGAATCGGGTCAATGGCAACGAGGTGCTGCGTGCGCCACGCACGCTCACGGGCCATGTCGCTCGCCCCTTGGGCCTGGGCGATGGCGACGGATGGCTCCACATGCGACGGGCAGGCCTGGCATGGGCGGGAGCGGGCCTGGCCGTGATCCTGTCGACTGGCTGCGCGCCGAGACAGGTGGCCGTTCCCCCCGACTGGCGGACGCCGCCGGCCCAGGCAGCCCGGAGCATCCCCCCCGCGGGCTTTTCGCAGGCGCCGCCGGCGGCATCGATGCCCGGTGAGCCGATTCTGAAGCCCACCCCCTCGTTCCGCGAGGGGAATCTGCCCGCCGGCCAGGAGCCGGCCGCACCACAAGCCATGAAGAAACAGGAGCCGGCTGCCCCTCAGCAGCTGGCCTCGATGCATCTCGTGGAACAGGCCAGGACCGCCCTGGGCCAGGGTAAGCCCGATGCCGCCATTCCGCTCCTGGAGCAGGCCATTCAGATCGACGCCTATAACGGAGAGGCCTTCTTCGGTCTGGCGCGAGCCTGGAGAATGAAAGGCTCCCGAAACAAAGCGCAGGAATTCGCCCAGAAGGCCGAAGTGCTGCTTCAGGACCAGCCGTCGAAGCTCAAGGAGGTCTATTCCTTTCAGGCGGATCTCTTCAAGGAGCTGGGGGACTCCAAAAGGATGGAACAGTACAGGCAGAAAGGCTCGAAGCTCTGATGGGAATGGCGCTCACAGGGTGTTGGGCCGCCGCCGGCTGAGCTCAAATGCGGTAGGTCGAGCGGCGCTTTCTCTGGAGACGGCCGGTCAGCAGCCCCAATGCCCAACCTGAAACCAGCACCGCGGCTCCAGCCGCGAACCACTTGATCTTCTGCGACAGCCGCAGGTTCTCGTTCTCCTGGAGGAGGCTCTGGTAGTTGCTCTGGGCGGCGGCCAGGGCGGTCCTGGTCGCATCGAACTCCTCCTTGAACTTGATGTAGCTGCTCGATCCCGCCTTGAGACTCTCGTAGCTGGATTCCAGCTTGGCGATCTTGTCCTGCAGCTCCTTCTGGATTCGAGCGTGATCGGCCTTCTCCCTCTCCAGGGATTCGATCATCTCCTTGAGGGATGCGTTCTCCTGCTCCAGGCCCTTCTGTTGCAGCGTTTCGGGCGAAACGGTGGACAGGAAGCGGGTGAGGACCCAACCCTCCCGCACGTTGCCCGATCCTTCGGGCAGGCGGATGCGACTCCAGTCGGTCTTGCTTCCCAGGAGCTCGAGGGCAGTGCCGGGCGAAAGCATTCGGATCACCCGGTTCTGGACACTGGGACCGCTGCGCATGGCGATTTCATGAGCATCGTTGACGTAGACCGTCTCGGACCGGGCGTGGGCTGGCATGAACATCGACAGCAGCACCATAGTCAGGCATGTGAGCGCGCTGAGGTGGCATCTTTTCATGACGGTCTCCCCGAAATGAGAGAAAGGGTATTGTGCGAAGTCAGTAGGGCCGCCATTATAGAAGGAGTGGCTCCGCCAGGCAAGGAAAAGTCGGTCTGGAGGAGTTTGACGTTTGATGGGTATTGATCTAATAAGCGTCCTCGTGAAAGGGTGGGAAACCGTCCTGGACGCAATGGAGCCCTCCGCTTGGCGCAAGACCCATGGTTGAGGGCCCGCGGACTCACCGAGCGCCACGGCGCTGTTAAGGGAGGATGGGAAAGAGGAATGGCGGTGAAACTGGTCGACACCCATGCGCATCTGGATTTTCCCGAGCTGGCGCAAGACCTTCCCTCGGTCCTCGAGCGAGCTTCCCGCGCCGGGGTTTACAGAATCGTGACCATCGGCATCGATCTCGAAAGCAGCCGCAAGGCCGTCGAGCTGGCCGAGGCGCATGAGCACATCCATGCCACCGTGGGTATTCATCCCCACGGTGCCCGGCGTCTCGACGAGGGGACCCTGGATTCCATGCGCCGGCTTGCGGCGTGCCAGAAAGTGGTGGCTTTGGGCGAGATCGGCCTCGACTACTACCGGGACCGCCAGCCGAGGCCGGCGCAGCGGGAGTGCTTCCAGCAGCAGGTCGAGCTGGCCTGTGAGCTGGGGCTCACGGCCGTCTTCCATGTCCGGGACGCCCACGAGGACTTTCTGCGCATGATCGCACCCCATGCGGGAAATCTGAGGCGCGGAGTTCTCCACTGTTTTTCCGGGGACTGGGCGGTGGCCGAGGTGGCTCTCGGTCTGGGCTTCTATCTCTCCATTCCCGGTACGGTGACCTATCCCAAGGCCGAAGCCCAGCAGGAAGTCGCCAGGCGCTGCCCCATGGATCGCCTCCTCGTTGAGACCGACGCACCTTTTCTGGCTCCCGTGCCGTTCCGCGGCAAGGACAACGAGCCAGCTCACGTCCTCTACACGGCTCAGAAGATCGCACAGCTCCGACGGTGCTCGCTGGACGAAGTGGCTCGCCACACCACGCGAAACGCCCTCGATGCCTTCGGGATATCCGATACGATCCCCTGAAGGAGACGAGTGGAATGCATTGGCAGGGAATCCCATTGCTCTATCGTAATCGCAAGCCTCTGGTCCTGGCCTCGGCCTCTCCCCGGCGCCGCTCCATGCTGGAGCTTCTGGGAATCGAGCTGCGGGTGGATCCCAGCGGCGTGGAAGAGACGTTACCCGAAAGTGTCGGGGATCCCGGCGGACTGGCTCTTCAGTGGGCTATGGAGAAGGCCGGGCGAGTGGCGGACCGGCTTCCGGACTCCTGGGTGCTTGCCGCCGACACCGTCGTGGCCTTGGGCGACCGCGTTTTTGGCAAGCCTGTCGACGAAGCCGAGGCCATCGCCATGCTCCAGACCCTCAACGGCAGGACTCACCGCGTTTTCAGCGGCATGGCTCTGGTCCACCGGAGAGAGGGGGTGTGCCGTCGTGGCGCTCATTGCACCTCGGTGGCGTTCAGGAATGCGGAGCCCGAGGAGATATGGGCCTACGTCAGAACGGGGGAGCCCCTGGACAAGGCGGGTGGCTACGGCATCCAGGATCTGGGAGGCTTCCTGGTGCGATCCATCGAAGGGTCCTACACCAACGTCGTGGGACTGCCCCTCGCCGAGACCCTCGACTGGCTGGTGGAGCACGGCATCATCGAGCCCTGCCGGGCGGGGACGTCGGCCTGGCGAGGGGCTCAAGGGAACGGGCCATGACTTTCGTAGCGGCAAATCTCAAGGTCATTCGCGACAGGATCCAGTCGGCTTGCGCGCGATGCGGGCGCGATCCGTCGTCCGTCTGTCTCATCGGTGTCACGAAAACCGTGCCGCCCCACATCGTCCGCGCGGGAGTGGAAGCCGGCCTCACGGTGCTGGGCGAGAACTACGTGCAGGAAGCCAAATCCAAGATGGAGCAGCTTTCGGATCTTCCCATCTCGTGGCACTTCATCGGACATCTTCAGTCCAACAAGGCCCGACAGGCCGTGGAATTCTTCGACTGGGTCCACACGGTGGATCGGGTGAGCCTGGCCCGGGAGCTGGATCGCCAGGCTCATCGCCGGGGGAAGCGTATGCCCGTTCTCCTGGAGATCAACGTGGGGGACGAGAAGAGCAAAAACGGGGCACCCGTCGGGGAGGCCGTATCTCTTTTCGAGGTGGCTTCCTCCCTGGACGGGGTTGCGGTGCGCGGCCTCATGGCCCTTCCTCCCTATGAGGAGGATCCCGAGGCGGTGCGTCCCTATTTTCGAAGGATGCGCGGGCTCCTGGAGCGTCTCCGGGACTCTTCCCCCAGTCCCCATGAGCTCACGGAGCTTTCCATGGGGATGAGCCACGACTTCGAGGTGGCCATCGAGGAGGGGGCCACCATGGTGCGGGTTGGAACCGCGCTGTTCGGGCAAAGGCCGACCTGATCAATCGGGCCGGTGCCCCTTCGAGCGCTGGCGCTGCAGTTCGGCCAGGGCAATGGCGCCGGCCGTGGCGGCGTTGAGTGAATCGATGGGGCCCCGGGCCGGTATGTGGAGCAGAAGGTCGCACTGTCTGCGGACCAGCGGCCTCAGGCCTTTCTGCTCATTTCCTATGACCAGGCCCATGGGTGGCGTCAGGTCGGCATCGTAGAGACGATGGGTCCCCCGCGCGTCGAGGCCGGCAATCCAGAGCCCCGAATCTTTGAGCATCTCCATGGCGCGGACCAGGTTCGTGACCTGGAGCACCGGGACATGTGACGCACCCCCGGCAGCCACCTTGATGACCGCTCCCGTCACCTGCGCCGCCCTGTCCCTGGGCAGGACCACTGCCTTCGCACCCAGGAAGCACCCGCTCCTGAGGATGGCACCCAGGTTCTGGGGGTCCTGGATGGTGTCCAATATCAGGAGCGGCTCCCTTTCCTCCAGGGGACGATCGAGCCATGCCTCCAGGCTCACGGTGGGAAACTCGGCCACCAGTGCCGCGACGCCCTGATGGTGCCCATGCCCCAGCCTACGGGTGAGGGCATCCCGATCTTCGATGCGCACCGGAACGGACCGCGCTTCGGCCCTCTCCCTGATCTCCTCGATCCTCGCGTCGCGTCGGGCCAAAACCAGCTCGAAAATCTGGATGCCGCCGGATCTGAGGGCCTCGGAGACGGGGTTGAGCCCCGCGATCCAGAGCGTTTTCTCACACAGGTCGGGAGGTTTGCGACTCAAAGCCTTGCTCCGTTGGCACGGTCCGAGGCGATGGCGCCTTGCGCCGTGCGCGCGGGACTCATTTGGACTGCTGGGGGGACGGGAGCGTCAGCAGCGTCCTCAACTGGGGCACCTGGTATTCGCGTCGGCAGCGCACTGCCCGCAGGATCGATTCAAAATCGGCGACCGCCTCGGCCAGGTCATCGTTGACGATGAGGTAATCGTACCAGGGCGCCTGAGCCATCTCCGCCGCCGCAGCCGCGAGCCGCTTCCCGAGCTGCGCCTCGGATTCGGTTCCGCGCCCGGACAGTCTGGCCTCAAGCGATGCCATGGAGGGGGGCAGGATGAACACGGTGGTGGCCGTAGGGTGGCAGCTCAGGACCTGGCGGGCTCCCTGGACGTCGATGTCGAAGAGGACATCGTGGCCAGCCTGGGTCCAGCTCTCCACGACGTTCCCGTCGGTCCCGTAATATTCCCCATGGACTTCCGCCCATTCGAGGAAACGCCCTTTCTGGATGCCTTCCAGGAATGCTTCCCTGCTCAAAAAATGGTAGTCCCTGCCGCTCACCTCGCCGGCACGGGGCTTTCGCGTTGTGCAGGACACCGAGTAGCGCAGTTTCGGCCATCGGGGCAGGACGGACTGGATGATCGTCGTCTTGCCCACCCCCGAAGGGGCTGAAACGATGAAAAGTCTGCCGCTCATTGGGCTTCGATACCTTCTATTCCTTGACGGCCTTGGCCGATGCGCTCGGCTCCCGGGTGCTCGGGTCGGAGACGAGCCTCTGGGCAATGGTCTCCGCCTGGACGCCCGACAGGATCACGTGGTCACTGTCGGTGATGATGATGGACCGCGTGCGGCGCCCCATGGTGGCGTCGATGAGCTTGTTGGTCTGACGGGCGTCTTCCTTCAGACGCTTCATGGGGGCCGATGCCGGTGATACGATGGCCACGACGCGGTTGGCGAGTACCGTGTTTCCGAATCCGATGTTGAGCAGCTTGACTTCCATGCGAAAACCCCATTGGCGAAGGTGAGCGTTTTCCCCCGGCGCGGCAGCCCGTCTTCCCCTCGGGAAGGGAGCCACCCATGGGCCGGAGATCATTCTATATTCTGAACCTGTTCCTTGAGCTTGGCGATCTCGCCCTTCATCCTGACGACGGCCTGGATCAAATCCAGCTCACCCGTCTTGCATCCGATGGTGTTGGCCTCGCGGTGAAGCTCCTGGGCCATGAAGTCGAGCTTGCGGCCATCCGATTCGGCCGTGGGGCTCAGGAGGCCCCTGAGATGCTGGATGTGGCTTCTCAGGCGAACGATCTCTTCGTTGATGTCGGATCGCTCGGCCATGCAGGCCACTTCCTGGAGTATTCGATTTTCGTCGATGGAGGCGTCCCCCATCAGTTCATGAATCCGCTCGAGGAGCCGCGCCTTGTAGCTCCCGATGACGGATTCCTTGCGGCTTTCGATGAGATCCAGGTCCCCCTCCAGGGCACGGAGTCGCTCCAGGCAGTCCCCTCGCAGAGCTTCCCCTTCACGGGCCCGCATGGAAAGGACCTGCTCCATCACCTCCTCCATGGCCTCGTTCAGGACGGCCTCGAAGTGGTCACGCCGCAGGGTGTCGCTTTTCGCTTCAAAAATGTAGGGAATCTTCAGCAGGTCGTCCAGGGTCGGGGGGGTTGTGCCCGGCAGCTCACGGTGGAGCTCCAGAAGCTGTCCCCAGTAGTGTCGGGCCATGGGGATGCTGATCTGGGGAGCTTTCTGGTCCAGCGAAGTGCTGTCCACCTGCAGGAACACCTCGACGCGACCCCGACGCAGTGAGCGCCCCACCTGCTTGCGCAGCCTGTCCTCGAATTCCAGAAGGTGCTTGGGAAGCCGCAGCACCGCATCCAGGGAGCGGCTGTTGAGGGTGCGCATTTCGAGGGTGAGCGACAGGCCGTCCACTTCCTTCTGGGTCCGGCCGAAGGCCGTCATGCTGCGGATCATGCGGTTCTCCTCACGATACAGTTCGGGGCAGGCGGCCGGTGCGCTGGAACATGAGCTTTCGCTTCAGCGCCTTCAGGAAATGGAGGAGCATCGGCTCCCGGTAATCGGCGTATGTCCAGGGAAAGGGACGATAGGCGCCTTTCTGGTACATGAGGGTGAGGTCGGCGTAGATCCCATTCCTCAGGTAGACACGGTGAGTGTAGTTCTTGCCACTGGCCAGGAGCAAACGTTCCTCGGTGAGGATCCCCGGGTCCAGGTTGACGGTGCGATGCCCCTCACAGGCCAGCTCGCTCTCCATGGCATTGGTGGCGAGCTTGATGTCGGGCAGTGCCCCCTGGTCCACCAGGCTTTCAAAGCTGCCCACCTGTCTCCAAAGACCTGTCCCCATCTCCCGTTCGTAGTATCGGGTGTACGAGAAAGGGATAGGCTCCGTGAGCAGATCCAGGGGGCCGAATCGGTCCTGCAGCAGGGCGAGTGCCTTTCCACGCGGCTCGAGGCGGCGATAGAGCAGCCCCACGATCAGCTTGGCGGGAGGGGGCTCGCTCGGTCGGCTCATCCGCTCACCTCCTGCTCCATCAGCAGGCGCAGGCTTCCAGGGCGGCAGCCAGGCTCTCCCGACTCACCGCGGCCGTCCCCACTTCGCCCACCACGATTCCCGCGGCCAGGTTCGCGAGGAGGGCGGCGTCCACCGTCGACAGCCCCGCAGCCATCCCCAGGGCCATGGTGGCGATAACCGTGTCGCCCGCGCCGGTCACGTCGAAGACCCTGCGAGCCACGGTGGGAATGGACTCCATGTCGCCGTTCCGGTGAAACAGGCTCATGCCGTCCTTTCCCCGCGTGATGAGCACCGTCTCGCACTGAAGCTCGCGAAGCAGGATGTCGGCGGCCGCCTTGAGATCCGCCTCGGTGCGGATCTCGATGCCGGCCATTCGGGCCGCCTCGTGATGATTCGGGGTGACGAGGGTGACTCCGCGATACATGGCGGCATGCTGGACCTTGGGGTCCACGATGACCGGAACCCGGGATGAGAGGCCCATGGAGCGCGCCCGGTCCATGAGCCCCGGCGTGATGACCCCCTTGGCGTAGTCGGAAAAAATGACGGCATCCACGCGATCGAGGCAATCCTCGAGATACCTCGAGATATGATCCAGCGTGTCGCCGCCCACAGGCCTTCTTTCCTCTCGGTCGAACCGGACGACCTGCTGGTTTCGGGCGATGATGCGCGTTTTCATGGTCGTTGGGCGTTTGTCCTCCACCACCACTCCATCGGTGGAGACTCCCGCTTGGCGCAAAAGCCGCACGAGCTCACGGCCGCCCGGATCGCTCCCCACGACTCCCGACACCAGAGCCATGGCTCCGAGGGCCGCCACGTTATGCACCACGTTGGCGGAGCCGCCCAGCAGGCGGGTCTCCTCATGCACATCCACGACGGGGACGGGAGCCTCGGGAGAGATGCGCTGCACCTCGCCCCAGACGAACACATCCAGCATGAGATCCCCCACCACCATGATGCGGCGGGAGGGGAAGCGGTTCAAGGCTGACTTGAGCCGTGGGATCTTTTCGGTCTCGAAGGCCAGGTGGGTATGCATGGGTTGGGTGCCCGGCACCTCAGTCCTGCAACGGCTTGGCCTCGTCGATGAGCATGATCGGGATGCCGTCCCGAATCTCGTAGACGAGCCGACAGGCGTTGCAGATCAGACCATCCTGAGCCTCGTTGAGCTGGATGGCTCCCTTGCACTTGGGGCAGGCCAGAATGTCGAGAAGGTCCTTGCTGATGGGCATGTTCAATCCTTGTGATGGGTGGGGGGACGTTCAGCTCGGTAACCTGGTCCCAGACGGGGAGGGTGCCGACACCGGGCTCGGATAGCAAGGGACCGGCAGGGGTGGGCTCACGGCTCGCCCTCGGCTTCGTTCTCCTTCTGCATATCCAGCATCTGCTGGTAGCTCTCGATGGTTGAGCGCAGGCGGGATTCGAGCTGAATCTTCTGTCGCTTGAGCTCGGCGATGTCCTGGTGGAGCTGGGCCAGCCGCTGATGGGTGGATTGCAGCATTTTCTCGGCCTTGAGCTCCGCATCGGCGATGATGAGCTTGGACTCCCGCTCCGCGTTGGCCTTCATCTGCTCCACCGTCTTGTGGGCGTTGATGAGCACGTTGCGGATGGTCTTCTCCCTCTCCCTGTATTCCTTGAGCTCCTTCTCCTGCTCGCCGAGCCTGCGACGCTGCTCCGCCGATTCCATGCGGAGATGGGCCATCTCCTCCGACGTCATCTGGAGGAATTGCTCCACCTCCCTGGGGTCCAGCCCCATCAACCGTTTTCGGAATTGCTTGTGCTGGATGTCGGCGGGCGTCCAATCCGAACCGTTCACAGTGTCCATCATCAGCCACCGAACTGCCTGGCCAGGGCGAACAGCGTCGGGACCAGGAATTTTTCGAGGAAGACGATGCCCAGGATCACCACCATGGGGGCGAAGTCAACGCCCCCAAAGTAGAGGGGAACCTGACGCCTCAACGCCCCCAGAACAGGCTCCGTGGCGCTGTGGAGGAACCGCACGATGGGGTTGTAAGGGTCTGGATTGACCCAGGAAAGGACGGCGCGGGCAATGATGATCCACATGTAGATGTTGAGCACCATTGCCGTCACGTAAGCGAGAGCCTCGAACAGATAGCCTACAATGAACATGGGGTCTGCTTCACCTTGCAGGGAATGATGGGGGCCGGCTGCCGAGGACGCTCCATCTCCATGGCGGCCGCCAAGGGTCGTGATCCTTAACCATCGATATAACTACTGGGTTTCTCGACAACTGTCAACGTCAAGTCCCCGTCTCCGAGGGGTGTGAGCACAAGAAATACCCGGCTTCGGCAGAGCCCGGATCCCCGCGTGGCCCCAAAGCTGACGGGTCCCTCGCTCAAGGATCCGAAGCCTGCGGACCGATTGTGGCCAGAAGCTCCCTCAGGTGTCGCGGCAGGGTGTGCTGCTTGCCGCTCAGCTCTCGCAGCAGATGGCCTTCGACGAAATCCCGAAAGGATTCCCCAGGGAGCTGGAGGAATTCACGAATCTCCTCGAGGAACGGGTGCTCCAGAATGTCCATGCGACCCTGAAGCACGGCACAGGCGGCGTGGGTCGCGTGGAGCAAGGCTACCGCCTCCCGGTGCGGTGTGTCCGCGAGACCAGGCGGTGTGAAGTCGAGGAGCCCCTGGCTGTCGATCGTCTCGTGGATCATGGAGGGGATGCCCCATTCCTTGAGCAGCATGGCACCAATCCTGGCTGTGTCGAGCATGTCGACGAACAGGGACCACCTGGGGTTCTGGGCACGCAGCAGCAGGCTGACGCTCTGGCCGATGTCGTGCAACAGCCCGATGGTGCTCAGAATGGACGCTTTCCGACGGTCGTGAAACTGGCAGACCTCGTAGGCCAGATGGGAAAGGAGCACGGAGTGGTGGTGAAGCTCCTGGAACTCGTCGGTGTGAGGCATGACCTGCCTGAGCCCCGTGGAGAGCATCAGCTGGTGAATCTGGTTGAACCCCAGGTAGAGCACGGCGTAATTCAGGTCGGAGACCTTCTTGCGCAGGCCGTAATAGGGGGAGTTTATGACCTTGAGAAGCTGGCTGACCAGAGAGGGGTCCTCCTTGACGAGCCGAGTCACCTCCCGGTGGGAGGCCCCTTCCTGGTCGAGGATGCGGATGAGCTGGAGGGAGTAGGCCGGAAGTCGAGGGAGGCTGCGCAGGAGCCCGGTGATGAGCTCCGAGCTTTCGTAGCCCGCGCAATGACGTGCCCTGACATCCAGAATGACCCCCCTCAGGTAGCGATTGACCGTCGCCGAGTGCCCGGCTTCCAGCTCGATCCCCCGCAGGCGCTGGACGCAGGATTGAATGACTTTTCCCAGAATGTAGCGCTGCAGCGGGGGCTCGAGTGTCGCGAGGGTCGTTTCCTCGAGGGCCAGAACCTGGGAGGGCTCCTCCGCCATGACGATGTAGCCCGGGGCTCCAGAGGCCCCTACGATCCCGGGAGCAAGCCAGTCGAAATTGTCGAAGAGCGTCACTTCGCGGAAGGGCTCCGCTCCCCCCCGGCAGACCCTGAGAAGCCCCCTCATGACCAGAAAGACGCCCACGCCCTTCTCATGGCCTGGAATGAGCTGCTCGCCCGGCTGGAGCTTCAGGACCTTCCCCATGTTATAGAGGGCGATGAGCACCCTCTCGGGCAGCCGCTCGCCCCCCGTCACTCCAGAGCCCTCCATTTTGTTTCTCATGGCCAAAGAATCCTGTCCACTGCCAAGGCAGGTGCCGGGGCCTGGGATTTCAGGTCGAGAAAGATGCCCGCCGCCGGGCATCACCCGACGTTTCAGTCTCTCCGGGCAATGTCCGGCTTCAGACCCGGAAAGCCTTGTGGAAGATCCCTCTGGATCACATGCCCTGCGTCTGCCCCGCCGCTTCTGCGGGGATTTTCCGGCCGAAGGATGCTTTCGCCTCCTGGTCCAGGAGGCGCCAAAGCAGCATCTGCTTGCGCAGCGCCTTGATGAAGTTGTGGTTGGCGCGCGTCCATGCCGAGCGCTCCCCCGACAGGCGTATCATTTGGATGGCTATTTCCAGGTAGCCGGGGTTGTCGGGCGATGGGCAGCAATGAAGGTGAATCCGCTGTTTGATGCCGAAATCGAAGGGGGCGAGCCAGACATTGGTCCGGATGAGCAGACAGACGGGGGCTGGTATACCACTGGCGCGGGTGGGCGGGTTGTCCACGTCGAGGCTGACCTCGTCCACGATGAAGGCTCCGTGGGACGTGTCTCGATAGGAGAGGTAGAATGCGCTCAGGAAGCCCATGACGCCTTCCTCCTCCTCATACTTGAGGAGAAAGGGGAGGTTCATGAAAATCTTGTCGCCCTCTGGCTCGGGAAGGGTCCAGGAACGGTTCACATCGGGCATGGCGATCTCCGCGGCCATGCGGGCGGGGTAGAGGGCCGCCAGGAAGACCACCGAGAACACCAGGAACATACAAGCCACGCTGGCCAGGGACGAATAGTTGAAGGTGAGCTGAGAGAAAAGCTCGGTTCCTCCCAGGAACTTGGCGCTGATCTGGGCCAGGATGTAGCCGATCACGGTGGAGAGCACCGCCAGGGAAAGGGCTTCCACGATGAAAAGGAACCCCACGTGGGTGGGGGCCAGCCCCACGGAAGTGTAGGTGCCGATCTCTCGCTGGCGCTCGTGGACGTGGCCGATCATCGTGTTGAGCGTGATGAAGATGACGATGAGAATGGGGATGAGAACGGTGGCAGCCCCCTGGTAGCGCAGGGTGCTGCTGACACTGTGCTGCCAGGTGCCGTCCTCGCCGACGAAGAGCGGATACGCCAGCCAGCCGGCGAGATCGTCCGCGATCCGGAGTGGACTGGCGGACTCATGGGGGATGATGGAGACGGCCCTCAGCTCCCCGCCAAACCGGAGACAGGCGCTGAAGGGGATGATGATCGTGCCGCCTGCTGCCGCATAACGAAATCGCTGCATGAGGGGCAGCACCTCCTCGCCCGACTGCATGGCTTCGATCTCGACCTCCGAAAGCTCATCGCTCTGGCTCACCTCGAGATAGGCCGGCGTGATGGGCTGCTGGTCCAGGTCCCTGAGGCGCTCCAGGGCCGTGCTGTCGAAGAAGCCCACCACCCGGAGATCCATGCCGTGGATGCGGATGGTGCGGTTCACGTCCCGGGCCGGGTCGAGTCCCACGTGCTCAGCCATGCTCCGGGGGATGAGCACCACATCCTCTTCGCCTGCCTCCATCCAGCGTCCATGGGTCACGATGGCCCGGAAAGGCTTGGGTGCACCATGATCCAGCCCGAGAATGCCCTCGACGGGCACCTGGCCGCCGGGCCCGTGGAGCCGTGCCAGCACGCGATCACTCCGTTCGACGGGCTCGATCCAGCCCCGGGGCGAGACCGTGGCCTCTCCGGCGAATCGCGTGGACATCTGCTCGAGAACCAGGCTCGTCAGGGGAAGCCGGTAGGGGTGCCTGAGCAGGATGCCGCGATAAGGGGTTTCCTCGGCAATCCTGGTCTGGGCCGGCCGGTGAAGCGTCTTGACGCTGGTGAAGGACATGACCGTGAACGTCAGGATGATCAGAGTGAGGCAGGTCAAACCCGTTCTCAATTTGCGCCGGTTCAGGTTGGATACTCCAATGGAGAAGCCAGCCCCGAACGACTGCCACTTGCTCACCTGGGGTGTCTTGAGGTGAGCCGTGCGACTGTGCATTTCCGCCATCTCGCGCTCGAAGCGCATGAAAAGAATCCAGCTCACCAGGACCGACAGCCCCACGATGAAAAAGGCGATGATGACGACCATGGGGCTGTACGTCAGCTGGAAGGCCGGGTGAAGCCCCTGGATGATGAGAATGGTGACGACCAGGATGAGGAAGAAGGCGACGATCTGCTGATACACGCCCCGGAAGGCGAACAGATAACGCTCCACGCAGAAGGCAAAGGGAACGAAGAGGGCGATGAAGAACATGACTCCCGTCAACACGTCCCGCTGTGTGCTCTCGATTTCGCCGTACACGGAATTCAGCCGGGCCCAGGACTCGATGACACTCTCCCAGAATGCGCCATATCGAAGCTCCTCCATGGCTTTACGAGCCTGCTCCAGACCCTCGGCCGACTGCCGGTAGAGCGATTCGAGGTGGACGTTCACGATCCCATGCCGGGTCAGGTTCTGGAGTCGGCCTCCCAGGAGCTGATGCAGGTCCCTGGCCACCTGGTACGGGGCCATGAGGAGCGACGGCGGAGAGCCGATGAGGAATCCCGAGCCGTTGGGGAATTCGGGGCTGGTGTTGAGCAGGAAGAAGTCCTTCCTGAGGAGGGACTCGGCCATGATGAGCTTGAAGCGCGTCCCCTTCTCGAGAAAGACCGAGACAGCCATCGTGTCGCGCCCGTCCACCCGGCTGTACCAATAACGGAGCGGCGGCGCCTCGGTGGCGGCGTCCAGGATTTCGACCTTGGTCAGGTAGCTCATGTTCTGCGGGTTGAAGGTCCCCGCCACGTCGGTCTGCTCGCAACGGAACATGACGAGGGAGGTACTGGCCAGGTCCGTCTTCACCTTGATCCGGTAGTTGATCTTTCCCGTCTGGACCTTGTCGGCGGTCCAGGCCACCCGGCCCGTTTGAGGATCGAGGCCGTAAGGCTCCAGGATGATCTTCTCCAGGGAGACCCGGCTGTTGGCCAGACCCGGCAGGAAGAAGCTGCCGTCCTGGTACACCATGGTCCTGAAAATCGAGGAGCCCTGAAGCACCGAGATGATGGTGCCCGGGGCCGGCTGGTCCGGAAACAGCTCGCCCTGCCGGACGAACATGGCCCGGCCCTCGAGGCTGGCCATACCCTTGAGCCCCGGCTGGCTGGCCGACTCCAGGGCCGGGTGCGAGGCCAGCTTTCCGATCATGAGCGGCAGGGTGAGCCCCAGGCTCTCGATGTTCTCCGGGCTCACCCGATCCATCGTGTCGTGCGGCGTGGACCAGTAAGGGCGGTGGTCGTCCAGGGTCATGAGGGAGAATGCCTGGAGGCCCGCCAGGGCAGCCACGTCACAGCACGGATGCGATGTCGTCGGCGGTTTCGCGAAGCTGTCCTGACCCACCCCTCCCCGCCCGATGCTCCGGAAGCCCGTGGATCGCCCCGTTTCGCCGGCGACCTCCTGGCCGATCCTTGCCAGGACATCCGATAGCCTCGTCGCGCGCAGAACCCGCTTCACGCTATCGCGTATGGGGTACGTCTCCCCCATCTCCACCAGGCCGAAATGGGGGGACCGGGAGGAAAGGTGCAGGCTCAGAAAAAGGACAGGCCGGTATTCATCCAGGAAGCTCCGCATGGAGCTGGTGGACTTGAGGGCCTCGATGCGGAGCTTCAGCTCATCCCGCTTGAGGGCCAGCCCCGGGAAAGCCTCGCGCAGCAGCTCCCCCGCCAGCTCCTTTTCACCCCCGTTGAGCTCCTCCAGGCCCGCCCGCCAGGAGAGCCGGCGGTAAGGACGGGGATCCGGCACGCCCTTGGCCAGGTCGTGGCGCTTGAGGGCTTTCTGGTATTGAATCTCCCGGGTGAGGGCGTCGGCCCGGTCCTTGGCCTTTTCGACCGTCAGCTTCCAGAGGATGGCCCGGTGGGTGGGGTCCTCCTGCGCCAGGGGATCCGTCCGCTCGATGAGATCGATCTGGGCTTCGGTGAGGTCCTTTTCCTCCTGCAGCGTCTTGGACTGGCTGCGAAGGATCTTGCGCCGGACCGTGAGGCTGGACACCAGCTCGCGCATGCCGGCCAGTCCCTGCCCGTTTCCCGCGGTAGCCACAAAGAGCACGCTCCGGTCGGGAGGGGACTTGGCCAGCGCCCGGGCGGTGCCGAGCAGTGTCGCGATGGAGGTCGCCTCATCGGCTCCCGGAGCGACGCCCAGGATGTGGGAGGAGCTGTCGTAAAAGGCGTCCAGCACGACGAGCTCATTCCTGAGCTGGGGATGCCGACCCTCCAGGAGCCCGAAGCAGTTGCGCACGAGCTTGTGCTCCCAGCGAGCCTTGGAGCGAACCGTGACCCGTTTCGGGCCCGCGGCCGCCAGGCTCCTGAGCCCGTCCGCGGTCTCGCGGGGGACCCAGTAGCGCGGAAACGCCAGGGGCGTCGTCGTGTTCTTACCCTCAAGATCCCCCCGGGTGCTTTCCTCGCCTCCCAGGTAGATCAGAGCCCGGGCGCCGGCCATCTGCGCATGGAGCCAGTTCCCGCGCGATGCCATTTCCATGAGAACGATGGCTCCTTCCATCGCTTTGCCGTCCATGGCGTCGAAGGATCCATCGGCGACGTAGATCAGGGGGCCGCTCACCCCTTCGTCCGGTGTCATGGGGAGATAGACCAGGTTCGGCCCCCAGGGGTAAAGAGACCAGCTCTGTCCGCCGCTCTCGATGGAGGCCGATTCCAGTCGGGGAACGGGGACCAGGAACTTCTGGAATCCCACCCGCTGGAGACCCGCTTCCTTGAACACCCCGAGGATGTGATCGGCGGCGGCTTCAGCGCCCGGGGATCCCGTGGAGCGGTCCCCCTGGGAAGCGAAGAATCCGAGATCGCCCAGGGGGTCATGGCCCTGAGCCCGGGCTGAGTCACCCCATGCCATGGGGGACAGCATCACGACGATCCACAGACAGCCGGGGATCCACAAGTTTCGCAACGGGGAAGCCGGAGCCCTCATGCCACCTCGCCCACCCTTATCTTCAGGTTTTCACGGTCCTCGATACGATGGATGCGCCCGTCTCGAATCCAGACCACCCGATCGGACACGTTGAGCATCTTGATGTCGTGGGTGGCCGAGATGATCGTCACGCCCCGCTCGGTGGACAGCTGCTTGAGCAGGCTGATGATCTCCTCGCCCGTGGTGAGATCCAGGTTTCCCGTGGGCTCGTCCGCCAGAATGATGGCCGGGTCGTTGGCCAGGGCCCGGGCCACCGCCACGCGCTGCTGCTGGCCCCCCGACAGCTCCGAGGGCTTGTGATGGTAGCGCTCGGCCAGCCCCACCAGCTTGAGAAGATCCATGCCCTTCTCCAGGTACTCGTCCCGGCTCATGCCGGCGAAGATCATGGGGAGCGTCACATTCTCGATGGCCGTCATGACCTGGATCAGGTTGAACGTCTGGAAGATGTACCCGATTTTCCGGCATCGGAGCCAGGCCAGCTCATAGGCGTCCAGCTGGGCCACGTCCACCTCGTCGATGAAGACCCGACCCGAGGACGGCTTGTCGAGGGCTCCGATCATGTTGAAGAGCGTCGACTTTCCCGACCCCGATGGACCCATGATGGAGAGATACTCCCCCACCCGGATGGAAAGGTCGATTCCCTTGAGGGCTTCCACGGTGTTGCCGCCCATCCGGAAAGTCTTGAACACCTCCGATAGACGGACCACATTGTGCTCAGTGTCCTGGACCATTGGGAATCAAGCTCCGTCGTTTGAGCCATGGGCATCGAGCTGCCGAGAAGCCCCGCTCCTGGCTGTTGACTGCCCGCCGCCCGCCAGGCCTTCTCGGCGCGTGCCTGAAAAACCGTCCGAGCGCACCATGGAGGAGCCATCCAGTCCGCCCCTGCGCGCCAAACGCTTGGATTTCGATGGAAATGGTCCCGTCCCACTCTGGACAGCCGTCGCCGGCGGTTGGGGGAGCTTCGGGGCAAAGCCCCTCAGGCCTCGGACCGGAGGGCCACGGCCGGCTGCATGCGGGCCGCCACCAGGGCCGGGTAGATGACCCCGACCAGGGACAGGAAAACGGCCAGCAAGGTCGCTTCCGCGCAGGTCAGGGCAACGCGCGCCAGAGGGTACTCCGTCACGACACTCCACCCAAACTTAACCAGAAGGACGATGCTGGTCACCAGGATTCCCCCCAGGCTCCCCGCCAATCCTCCCAGAAATCCCTGATACACCGCCTCGAGAACGAAAATCCTCACCACGAAGGTGTTGAGGGCGCCGAGGCACTTGAAGGTACCGATCTCGCGAAACCGTTCGGTCACGGACATGAGCTGCGCGTTGACGATCCCGACCACGCAGACCAGCAGCGAAAGGAAGGCAAGCCAGCGATCCTTGGGGCCGGAGCCGAAGCTGCCATCCACCAGCTCATAGCCCGCGCCGAGAATCGACTGTCTGAGGGACGCGTCGGCCTTGGGCCAGACGCCGTTGAGGATCTCGTAGCCCGCCCAGGTGTAGGCCACGAAGGATACCGCCAGGGCCAGGGACAAGGTGGTGATGAGGGACCTGAAGAGCCTCACGCGCACGGAATTGAAAGAGATTCTAAGCACCTGGCTCCAGGGAAGCACAATCTGGCGCTTCACCTTGTCTTCCAGGGTCTTGCCTCCATGAATCCGCTCCATCCGGGCTCAATCCTGATTTCGCTGGCGGCCGCGAAAGACCATCCGGATGGGGGACATACTGAGCCCGAAAGCCTCCCGGAACTGATTGGTCAGGTACCGCTCATAGGAGAAATGGATGGCATCGGGGCGGTTGCAGAACAGCACGAAGGTGGGCGGCCTGACGGAGCTCTGGGTCGCGTAATAGAACTTGAGCCTGCGCCCCGCCACCATCGGAGGCTCGTGCTTCTGGACCGTCTGCTCCAGGGCACGGTTGACGAGGCCTGTCGTGACCCGACGGTTGTACTGTCCGAAAACCTCCCGTATGGTGGGGAGAATCTTCCCGACCCGCTGCCCGCTCAATGCCGAGAAAGTCAGGATCGGGGCGTGGGGCAGGAATCGAAATCGCTCCCGGATCTCCGCCTTGAGGTTCTTGACGTGCTTGGGGTCCTTGTTCACCATGTCCCACTTGTTGATGCCGATGACGCAGGCTCGAAATCGCTCCTGAACATAACCGGCGATGTGCAGGTCCTGGTCCGTGACCCCCTCCAGCGCATCGAGGAGGATGAGGGCAACATGGCTGCGATCGATGCTTTCCAGGGCTTTGACCACGCTGATCTTCTCGATCTTCTCCCGGACTCTTCCCTTGCGCCGGATGCCCGCCGTGTCGATGAGCAGATACCGCTGGCCGTCCCGCTCGAAGGTCGAATCCACGGCGTCGCGGGTGGTTCCGGGGACCGGACTGACGATGACCCGGGGCTCCCCGAGGATGCGGTTCATGAGAGTCGATTTGCCGACGTTGGGGCGCCCGATGATGGCCATGCGGATCTCGCCCGTATCCTCTTTCTCTGACAAGCTCCCGTCGGCCTCGGGAATAGTTTCGGCCAGGTCCGTCAAGAGCTCCCCCACACCGAATCCGTGAGCGGCGCTGATGGGGTAGATGCGGTCCAGGCCCAGCTCGAAGAACTCGGTCATGTGCCGGGCCTGCTCCGGTCCGTCGATCTTGTTGGCGGCGAAAAAGGTGGGCTTGGCCGCTTTACGCGCGAGCTGCACCAGGGAGCGGTCCTCGGGGTGAAGCCCCGTCTTGGCATCGGCCACGAACAGCAGAATGTCGGCCTCCTCGATGGTCAGACGGACCTGCTCGAGGGTCCCCTCCTCCAGAGCCGAGTCGCCCGAAACGCCGTATCCGGCCGTGTCGGCCAGGATGAATCGTTTTTCGTCCCACACGACTTCGGTCTGATTGCGATCCCGGGTGACGCCGGGGAAATCGTCCACCAGGGCTCGGCGCCTGCCGGCGATTCGGTTGTAGAGGGTGGATTTGCCGACATTGGGTCGGCCAATGATGGCTACAAGCACCATCGAGCCTCATCCTTCCTGAAGAGTGAGATACGGGACGAAAGAATTGACAAGAGAGCGATGAGAATGCAAAGAAACAATAGATACTAACCTCCAGTTGTCTGCTCATACAAGAAAATAAGCGATGAGCCCCATCTGGTGATCATGATACCGCGAAGGACCGCGATCCGGGCTTCCCGATATTCCGCCCGAAGGGGGGAATCCCGGGAGGCTGCCCAGGGACGGCCATGTCGATCGATAGCCAGAAATCTCGGTCTGGGTGATCACTGGATTCCTCGAGATTTCTCCCGTTGCCACGATCGGTTCAAAATGACAGAAAGAAATTCCTGGACAGACTCCTGGAGCCGGTCTGGGAATGGCCGGCGGGGCTCATCCACACCCGCGACAGGGCAGGATGAGCCATTCCCATACTGGCTCCCACTTTCGCTCGGTATGGCAAAACGGCAAATCCAGCCCGTTCGGGGCTTCCTTCTCCCGATTCGGGCCGCCCCCGGGGATGGGAGGCATTTTGAGCACACCCTGCTCGGAAAGGAGACCCTCCATGCGGAAGAAGACCGTAAGCTCAGCGGCCTGGACCGCCGCCTGCCTTGCCATCCTTTTCGTCCACGGCGCATCGGCCCCCGCCGGCACCCCGCCCGAATCGAAGGCTCGGGTGAGCCTCGTGGGCGGGCTTCCCGTCATGGTCGTGGACCGTTCGACTCAGCGGGCCCAGGGGTGGCTCCATGTTCAAAACTCCGGCGAGGGCGAGGTGCCTCTCCTCATCACCGTCGGACATTTCGTGAGCCAGGTCACGGGCAGGCCCCTCGCCACCGAGGCCGCTTTCTTCCTGGGGGCCGACACCCCGGGAAGCCCCTTCGTGGAATCGCGCATCCCGGAGGGGGGTACCGTCCGGGTGAGACTGGAGGTGTCCAATCTGTGGGAGGCCGGAGAGTCCGCGGCCGAGCTCTCCATCAACGGCACCATTCACACGCTGAAGGCGGCGCACTACGATGTGCCGTTCAGGGTGGGTCTTCATTCGTCATCCCCCGATCAGCCGCTGATCGAGCTGCACCGCGACCAGAAGGGGTTGCTGGTGCTCAGGAATGAAGATGCCATGACCTATACCGTCGCCTGGTGGCTGGCCATCCCCAGCGAGCCTTCCACCCTCGCGGGAGAGACCGCGCTGACCCCCCGGAGCCTCCAGCCGTTGGTCATCGATCCCCCGGCGGTCTGGTTTGGGGGCAGGCTCGAAAGTCTTTTCAAGGATGTGGAGCGACCGGCTCTCCTCAGCCTCTCCTGGAAGCCTCCCATGGGCTCCAGGGATTGGCCGGACGGCCCTGCGACGACCCTGCCCGTCCGGCTCCGTCTCTCTTCATGGTCCGATGGGGCAAGGGGGCTCTGGAGCGGCGCGATCCTCCTTGGCGTGCTGCTTCTCGGCGGGATCTGCTCCCTGCTTCTCGGCATGTGGATCCCCAATAAGCTGGCGCGCATCGAGCTGGCGGGGCGCCTCGGAGACCTGGCCCAGAAGACCCGCGCCATCTCGCGAAAGACCGATTCCGCCCTGCGGGTGGGCGTCCGGGTTGAGCGGTTGCGGCTCTGGGAGACACTCAGGGACCTCGGCATGCTGGCGCCCGACGCCGCGGAGAGGCTTAAGCTGTTCGAACGGGATATCGGGGTCCTCAGCACGCGGATCGAGCTGGTGGCGCTCCTGGATGAGGTGTCCCAGAGACTGGAGACGCTGCGCGCCAAAACCTCCGGAGCCCCCCCCACGCCCCTGTGGAAGGCTGGACGGTTTCTGGATGAAGCTACCCGTCTGCTCAAGCTTGCCCGCCCGACGGAAACGGATTTTCAGGCGGCCCAGGTGGCAGCTCGATCGGCCGCCTCACTGCTGGACCGTCTGGAGGAGGTCGATCCGCACTTTGCCGAGACCCTGGCTGCACGGATCCACTCGCTGCGGGTGGAATACGACGCGGGCAGCGGAGACATCGGTTTGCGGCCCAAGTGCGGGGAGCTCCGGGAAAAGCTGACCGACCTGTTCGTCATACTGAAGGATAAGACCTACGAGAGCCCCGCTGAGATCAGTCCTTCCCGTTACCACTGGATCGACATGAGTGTCGAGAAGCTCTACGTCCTTCGCCACTACATCCTGCGATTCGAGGATACGCGGGCCGACCCCGCCCGCCATGACCGGGTGGGGCAATGCGAGGCCAGGCTCGTCGAGCTTCTGAGGCTCCAAAGCCCCTACACCCTGGATCTGGCTCGAAGGCTCAAGGAGCAGATCGAGCAGGACGTGCTCACCTCGGACGTTCTCCAGCAGCTGGACGCGGGCAATGTCGGCATCAAGACGGAGCCCCTCACGGCTCGCCCCAATGAGCCCGTCCGTCTCTGGCTGGAGTTTGCCGATCCCAGGTTCAGGCATTGCGCGGCCTTGAGCGAATTTCGTTGCCTGTGGGAGTTCCAGGGCTCCGTGGGGCAGGAGCAGGGGTGGGAGATCGTTCACTATTTCCGCAATGAGAGGGAAGCCCGGTTCCATGTTCACTTCACCACTTCGGACGGGAAGCCCATCGGGGGGACGGGCGCCGGCTCCTCCGGGCTGCAGAAATCGATGCCGCTCCTTCTCCAGCACCGGAAGCGCTCATGGGAGCGATGGGTGGTCGAGGGCGGGCGGCTGGCCCTGGCGCTCCTCATCGCGATCCTGGCCCTGGTGGGGGGAGCCCGCGAGCAGCTCATGAAGCTGGACATCCTGCCGGGGCTCGTGGCCGTGTTCCTGCTCGGCTTCGGCGCCGACACGGTCAAGAACCTTTTCGCCAGGCGGAGCTGAAGCCCGCCGGCGGGAGCGCAGGCTCGCCATAAAAAAAAGCAGGCGGAACGATCCCGCCTGCTTCCCGGTGCATCATTGGAGAATCGGCTTCAGCCCGTTAGCCGTTCAGAACGGCCTCGGCCTCGGCGCGGTAAGCATCCATCACATACGGAATCCCCGTCACCTTGGCGCACTCCTCGGTGAGGGACATGAGCTCCCTGCGAGTGATGCTGGAGACGTTGAAACAGCGTGCGCCGGCCATCAGCTGCTGGAAGCCCACGCGAATCTTGTCGGAGTAGCTGTAAATCCCAATGGCTCCGAGGGGGATGTTCTTGATCTCGTCGGCGCCAACCAGCTCCTTCACCGCCTCGTAGTTGACGAAGATCTCTTCCACGTTGCTGCCGTACTGGCTGACCGTCTTGGGGAGATCGTTCTTGGACATCCACTCCGTGATGTTCTTGCCCACCATCCCCGGAATCATGAGGGCCCGTCCCATGCAGACCGCCTTCACGTAGGGGGCGCCCATGGCGATGGCCTTGAACACTCCGTCCTCACTGGAGAATCCACCCGCGAAAGCGATGTCGGGCACGCGCTCGCCGCGAGCCGTCAGCTTATCGCAGAACTCGCGCGTCACCGCGTGGATGTAAAGGCTCGGAATGCCCCACTCCTGCATCATGCGCCAGGGACTCATGCCTGTCCCGCCAGGGGCGCCGTCGATGGTGAGGAGGTCGATCTTGGCCTTGGACCCCCACTTGATGGCCATGGCCAGCTCGCGCAGACTGTAGGCACCGGTCTTGAGGGTGATGCGCTTGAAGCCCAGTTTTCGCAGGCGCTCCACCTCGGCGTAGAAATCGTCCTCGCCGATGAAGCCCAAACGGCTGTGGCGCTCGAATTCCTTGATGGCTCCATCCTTGTAAGCCGCCTGGATCACCGGGCTGGAAGGATCGGGCGTGACGATGTAACCGCGGCGCTGAAGCTCCAGGGCGCGCTCCAGGGAGTCCACCTTGATCTCGCCGCCGATGCACTTGGCGCCCTGCCCCCACTTGAGCTCGATGGTGTCCAGCTTGTGCTTGTCGATCACGTATTCGGCCACGCCGAGCCTGGTGTCCTCGACGTTCATCTGAACGAGGATCTCGCCGAAGCCTCGATGATACTTTCTGTAGACGTCGATGCGGCGATCCATCTCGGGGGATTTGGTGATCTTCCTGTTGCCGTTGAGCTCCAGGCCCGGGTCGATGCCACACACGTTCTCGCCGCACACCAGGGTGACACCGCTGATGGCCGCGCCCACGGCGAAATGCTCCCAGTTGGTCTGGGCGATTTTGGTGGACCCCAGGGCTCCCGTGAAAATGGGGACCTTCATCTTGACCTTGATGTCCCAGCCGTAATCGGTTTCCGTGCTGACGGCGGGAAACACGGCCGTGTCGGGACCGGGCTCCACTCCAGCGGGAAGCCCCGTGGCGCCCATGGCGTAGCCCTGGATGTTCAGGTGTGAATAGTCTACCGGGTAGTTCTTGTCCGCACCCGCCGTCACCTGCCCGAAGGGGCCGGGATAGATGACCTCACGGCCCCTGAAGGTCGAGCGGAACACTTCGCAGTTCCCGCGGCACCCGTCGATGCAGCGCGAGCAGAGGCCGCTCATGGGAACAACGCTCTTGGAGCGGTTGAAGGTCGATGTGGCATCGTTGGAATTCGGCGTCGACAGATTCATGTTTCGTCTTCTCCTCTCAAAGGGGGCTTGCCTCGGTTCTGCCCAAAAAAAAGTCCACCACCAGCCTCCCGGGCCAGTCGGTGGACGCCAATGTCCCCGGTCGGGGGGCACGTCCTCGTGCCCCCCGACCACATTCCCCAAAAACAAAAAAGCGTCCGGCTCCCCGATGGGGGAGGCGGACGCCCTTGTCCTCTCTTCAGCGCCTGATTCCACGCCCTTGTGGATGCGCTGCGGTTTCACTTCATCTGGTGCGTGGTTTTTTAGCGAAACTGATTCTGAAGGTCAAGCGTTTTTTAGCAGGACGAAACCTGGATTTGAGATGGAGGCGGATCCTGGTGGGGATGGCACCATTCCCATGGCCTCAGGAATGGCGGAAAAGGGATCTCAGGCGGATGCGTCTCAACCGCCCGTCGTCACGCGACCCTTGCAGTCTCGCTAAACATTCCTCCACGGGACCGATGCTCCAGCAGGCACGTTCTGGAAGCTCCTCGACGGGCGGCCCGGGATCGTTGATGGGGCAGATGTCGCGCAGCTCCACCATCTCCCCTTCGGACGCTTCCTCGATCCACCGGAGGGGCAGCCCCTGGGTGCGGCAAACGTAGGGGCGGGACTCGTGGATGCGGCAGTCTCCTTCGGGGCTCAGGAAGGCGCATGCGCCTTCGGGGTGGGCTTCTTCCTCCTCGAGGAGCCGGGCATGGCGGTGCTGGATGTACATGGCTTCCACCTCGAAAACCGTGAGCCCGTCGATGCAGCAGGCGCGGCAGCCCCGGCGACACCTCAGCCTCGGGCCGTGGAGGCGGATCAGAGCCTCGGCGGCGAGATCCACCGCCTCGTAGACTCGGTTGAGCTCCTCGCAAAGCGATGCTTCCTCCATGGCCGGGGCAGTCGCTTCCCCATCATCGAAGCCATCGCCCGGTTTCCGCACTTTCATGTGTCTGTCTCCAGGGTAGAAAGGTCGCCTTCCGGAAGGCCCAGCTCGCGGGCCTTGAGGAGGCGGCGCATGATTTTGCCGGCCCTGTTCTTGGGAAGGCTGTCCTGAAACTCGATCTCCCGGGGAGCCACCGCCGGGCCCAGCCGCTGGCGCGCGAAGCCCATGAGCTCCAGGCGCAGCGCGTCCGTCGGCAGGATGCCCGCCTTCAGGGAGACGAAAGCCTTCACCTTCTCACCCAGGAGGGGGTCCGGTTTCCCTATGACGCCCGCTTCGGCCACGGCGGGATGCTCCATGAGCCCACTCTCCACTTCGAAGGGGCCGACCATGTGCCCCGAGGTCTTGATGATATCGTCGGCACGGCCAACGAACCAGAAGTAGCCGTCGGCATCGCGGCGAGCCAGGTCACCCGAGAGATACCAGCCCCCTGCGAAGCATTTCCTCGTACGCTCTTCGTCGTCGAGATAACCACGGAACATGGACGGCCAGCCCGGTCGAAGGGCCAGCTCACCCTCGACGTCGGGATCCACGAGAACCTCGACCTGGTCCTGGTCCAGCCTTCGGACGATGGCAGCCTCGATCCCGGGCAGGGGGCGTCCCATGGATCCCGGCCGGATCTCCATGGAAGGGTAGTTGGCGATCATGATCCCGCCCGTTTCCGTCTGCCACCAGTTGTCATGGATCGGAGCGCCGAGGGCCGTCTCCCCCCAGATCACAGCCTCGGGATTGAGGGGCTCGCCCACGGAGTGGACGGAGCGCAGCCGCCGGAGGTCATGCTTCCGCTTCGGCTCCACCCCCATTCTCATGAGCCTTCGTATGGCCGTGGGTGCCGTGTACCAGACGTCCACCCTCTCGCTTTCCAGGATATGGCACCACCGTTCGGCGTCGAAGTCTCCCTCGTCCACCAGGCTGGTGATGCCGTGAAGGAGCGGGGCGATGATCCCGTAAGAGGTCCCCGTGACCCAGCCCGGATCGGCGGTGCACCAGAAGACATCCCCCGGGTGGAGGTCCAGGACGTATTTGCCCGTCATGTAGTGTAACAGGACGGCCTGGTGCACGTGGACGGCCCCCTTGGGGGGACCCGTGGTGCCGCTCGTGAAATGCAGGAGGGCGCGGTCCTCGGGGTCCGTGGGGGGGATGCGAAACTCGTCGCCGGCTTCGGCCATGAGCCTGGGAAGGGACCACAGGCCCTGCTCCCGGTGCTCGTCCGTGTCCACCAGGAGGACGTGCCCAAGAGCGGTCAGCGCGTCCCTCCTGTCGCCGACCTTCTTTCGATACTGTTGCCCGGTGGTCACGAGAGCCCTGGCCTTTCCCCGCCTCAGCCGCTCAAAGACCGGGTCCGGACCGAAAGCGGAGAAGAGCGGGCAGAGTACGCTCCCGTTTTTGAGCGTCCCCAGGGCACCCCAGTAGAGCTCGGGGATGCGACCACAAAGCAGACACACGGTGTCGTCCCGGCCCACGTCGAGATTTCTCAGGACATTGGCGAAACGATTGCTCAACCGCTTCAGGTCTCCGTAAGTGAAATCCCGGGGGCTGCCGTCGATGGGGAGGAATCGGATCGCCCTGTGGTCCCGGAGCCCTCCGTCGGCATGGCGGTCGACGGCTTCGTGGGCGATGTTGAGACCTTCACCGCCGGGAAGCCCGTCCAGCTCGCGGCGGATGCCGGTCCAGGAAAAGGTCCGGCAGGCCAGGTCATAGTCCAGGAGATGGGGCGTCACGCTCCAGGAATGCCTCGATTTCCCGATGGGCTTGCAGGCCAAGCACCCTGTCCCTTCACGTTGGATTGTCCTGGCTTTGGAAGAAAGCCGGGTCCGAGCCGTTCCCTCATGCTTTTATCACGTTCTAGGAACCTGTCTATAGCCGCGTCCCATCCTTTCAGAGTAAAGTAGCGCCTCTCGTCGCTCCCGGCGAGGTCCCCGACCGGGCGCCATGGAGACAACGACCAGAAGGAAACCAATGAATTCCACTCTCCATATATGGGCGGGGTGGCTCATCGACGGCACCGGGGGTCCCGTGAGGCGCGATGTGCTCATCCAGATCGAAAACGGCGTGATCTCCTCCATCAGGAGAATGCGCCTCGAGCATAAGCTGTCCCTGGAGGATCGCCTCGTGGTGTGCTCGGAGAGCACTGTTCTGCCCGGTCTCATCGATGCTCACGTCCATTTGACCCTTTCCGGCACAGTGGATGAATCAGTCCGACAGAGACAGCTCAGCTACACGCCGGAGCAAGCCTTCCCCGTGATTCATTCCCACCTGGTCCAGTCCCTGGCGTGCGGCGTTGTCGCGGTGAGGGACGGAGGGGATGCCTCGGGCCACACCCTGAGCTACATCCGCGATGCCGGCCATCCGCCTCATCCGGTCCAGGTCAAGGCCGCCGGCAAGGCCTGGAGGTGCCGCGGCCGATATGGACGGCTCATCGGCCGCCCTCCTGCCGAAGGCATGACCCTGGCCGATGGCATCGCCTCGGATGCATCGGGGCCGGATCACGTGAAGATCGTGAATTCCGGGGTCAACAGTCTGAAGGAGTTTGGGCGGGAGACGCTGCCACAGTTTTCATCGGCCGAGCTGGGTGAGGGTATATCGGCCGCCCGAAAGCGTGGCCTCAAGGTGATGGCTCATGCCAACGGGGCCCTGCCGGTCCGGGACGCCGTGGATGCCGGTGCATCGTCCATCGAGCACGGCTTTTTCATGGGAAGATCCAATCTGGAGCGCATGGCGGATCTGCAGGTCTTCTGGGTGCCCACGGCCATCACCATGAAGGCGTATGCCCGGGAGCTTCCCCCTGAAAGCCCCGAGGCGGTCGTAGCCTGGAGGACGCTGGAGCACCAGATGGAACAGATCGAGCTTGGGCGACGCCTGGGGGTTCCCCTGGCCGTGGGGACCGACAGCGGGAGTCTCGGGGTGCACCACGGTCGCGCCGTGGGCGAGGAGATGGGAATCCTCCTGGAATGCGGTTACAGCCTCGAGGAAGCGGTGTGCTGCGCCACCCACGATGCGTCGAGGCTGCTGGGACTGCGGGGTGAATTGGGCCAGATCAGGAAGGGGATGAGCGGAACCTTCCTCGTGATTCCCGGCCCCCCCGAAACCGTCACCCGGCGCATGGCATGCCCCGACCGGGTCTTCGTTGGGGGCCGCCTGGTGGCTTCCTCCGATGGAGCCGCCGAAAGGGGTTGAAGGCCCGGGCTCGCCCAACGGCTCACCCTGCCGCGGCCCACCCGTGGGGGAGGATGGCGCGGCCACCGCCTGCCAATGAACGGCTCAGACTGTGCTCATGCCGTCGGATGTGATGGAGCGGTCGTCCGCCACGGTCACCCGCTGGATCTCCTCGAGGGTGGTGAGCCCCCGCAGGACCTTTTTCATGCCGTCGTAGCGCATGCTCTGGAATCCGGCCTGGGCGGCACAGTGATGGATCTCCGTGAGGGATGCCCCGCGGGAGATGAGGGTGCGAATGTCGTCGCTGATGACAATGAGCTCATGGATGGCGATGCGGCCGGAGTAGCCGGTACCCCCGCACTGGAGGCAGCCCCGGCCCTGATGGAGGATCACCTCCTGCCCGTCGACGGCGAGGATGGACCGGATGGCCTCGGGGTCGGGCGTGTAGGGCTCACGGCAATGATCGCAGATCTTCCGCACCAGCCTCTGGGCCAGGACCCCCACCATGGAGGGGGCGACCATGTAGGGCTGAACCCCCATGTCGTTGAGCCGGGTCAGGGCCTGGACGGCGTTGTTGGTGTGGAGGGTGGCCAGGACCAGGTGCCCCGTCAGTGCGGCCCGGCAGGCGATTTCCGCCGTCTCCACGTCCCGGATCTCGCCCACCAGGATGACGTCGGGGTCCTGGCGGAGAAAGGCCCGCAGGGCCGCCGGGAAGTCCAGCTCCACGGCGGTGTTGACCTGGATCTGGTTGATCCCCGGCAGACGATACTCGATGGGGTCCTCGATGGTCGTGATGTTGACCCCCGGCCGGTTGAGGTGCTTCAGCATGGAAAAAAGCGTCGTGGTTTTCCCGGATCCCGTGGGGCCCGTGACGAAGAAGATGCCATACGGGATGGTCATGACTCGCTCCAGGGCGTCGAGGTTGGCCCGGGAGAAGCTGAGGTCCGTCAGGTCCGGAACGTCCTTGGTCTCCATCTGCCCGAGCACCCGCAGAACGATCTTTTCTCCATAGCTGGTGGGGACGGAGGAGAACCGAAAATCGATGGTGCGGTTGGGCAGGGTCAGGCAGAGGCGACCGTCCTGGGGCCTCCGCTTTTCGGTGATGTTCAGATCGGCCAGGATCTTCAGACGGGAGACCAGGGGAGGGAGGAGGGACCGCTCGATCTTGCTCTTTTCCTGAAGCACCCCGTCGATGCGGAATCGGATGCGGACCTTGTCCTCGCCCGGCTCGACGTGGATGTCGCTGGCGCCTTCCCGAACGCCGAGGAGCAGGAGGCCCTGCACGAATTCCACCACGGCCTGGGATCCGGCGATCTTCTGCAGCTCATCCCGGGTGAGCTCGCTGATGTCCTCGATGACCACCGAATCCGTGACGATGCGGCTCGAGAGGTCGCGAAGCTTCTGCTCCGACTTGTATTCCACCTCGATGGCCGCCTCGATGTCGTCGGGAAACGAGAAGACGGGACTCACGGGACAGCCCAGGATGGACTGAGCCTCTCTCAGCATGAACGGATTGGCGGGGTCCGATGTGGCGGCAGTGACGGCCTCGCCGAACTGGTAAAGCAGGATGAGGTGGTTCTTGCGGGCGAAGGCCTCGGGGAGCCTCTGCACCACTTCGCGCTGGAAGAGGGTCTTCTGGAGGTCCACATGGGCGACGCCTATGGAATCCGCCCATATCCGCGCCAGCAATGTCTTCTGGTGGGGGTTCATCCGCGCGAGGTGCATGAGCACCGCGAAGCAGTCGTCGTGATAGCGCCTGAGGAGGCGCCGCCCGGCATCCTGACCGACGATGCCGCGTGATACGAGAAGCTCCATGAAGAGAGGGTTTTGATTCATGGTCTCAACTGACTGCATGCCCTCCGAAAGTCGGAGGGCGGATGAGGAAGCCCGGGGGGGAGATCCTCGGCCCCGGTCGAGAAGTGGTATCGTGGTCACGGGCTGGCGGGTCCTCTCCGTGACCTTCCGAGGGATCGCGGACAGGTGTGCTCAGTGGACGGCGGCTGCCCGCCTGGGCTGCTCCAGGTGAGATTTCCATGTGTCCTTGATGATCATCTTGATTTCGGAGATGGGAGTGTCCTTGCGAATGTAGTTGGCGGCCCCCAGGGAAAGGCACTTTTCGATGCTCTCCATGTCCGTGACGGAGGTGAGGACGATGACAAAGGCTTCGGGAAAGGTCGAGAAAAGCTCCTCCAGGACCTCGTCGCCCGTCTTGATGGGCATGTTGACGTCCAGCAGCAGCAGGTTGGGCCTGTGCTTCCTGTAGAGCTCGATGGCTTCGTCCCCCGTCCGGGCCTCTCCCACCACATCGCAGTTCATGGAGGCGAGGACCGCCTTGATCAGGACTCTGCAATGATTCTCGTCATCCGCAATGACTACTTTGGGTCTTCTTCCGTCGTTTGACACCGCCTGACCTCCAGGGGGAGTGTGAAGCTGAAGATCGATCCGAGGCCTGCCTCGCTTTCGACCGTCAGTGTGCCGCTGTGCTCCTCGATGATCTTTCGTGCGATGGTCAGCCCCATTCCGGTGGATTTCTCGCCTCCCGTGGGCTCGTTCCGAAGACCCGGAAAGTCCATGAAGAGCCTGGACTGGTCTTCCCGAGCGATGCCCATGCCTTCGTCACTGACGCTGACGATGGCCGTCCCGTTGCGACGCGAGAGGGAGACCGAAACCCTGGCCCGCTCCGAGGAGAACTTGATGGCATTCCCGATGAGATTGTCCAGAACCTGGCTGATGCGATTCCGGTCGAAGGGAAAGCTCGGAATCCTCGAAAGCCGCTGATCGAGGGTGATGCGCTTCTTCCGGGCCAGGATGCCGTTCACCTTGACGCGCTCGCGGATCAGGCGGCCCAGGGAATCCTTGCGCACCTGCAGCTTGAGGTTACCACTCTCCATGACGGCCATGTCCAGGATGTCGTTCACCAGGGTGATCATGCTGTTGCTGGCGCTGTGGATGGTGGTGAGGAAATCCCGCTGCTGGCTCGAAAGGGGATCGCTCCGGTCATTGAGGAGAATCTCGCTCAGACCTCGAATGGAGACCAGGGGGTTCCGAAGGTCATGGGCCACGAGCCCGATGAAGCGATTCTTCACGCGGTTCAGCTCCGCGAGCTGACTTTCGGCGTCGGCGTAGCGCAGGACCGTGGAACGGAGGAGCTGCTGCTTGATCTCGTGGTCCTTTTCCTTGGCCCACTGCTCCATGAGCAGCGTCATGAGACTCGAGACCTGGAGGCTCTCGAGCTGGCCGTTCTTGAATTCGTTGAGCAGTTGCTCGTTCATGAGGAGGCCTTTCCGAGCCTCTCCCGCATGGACTCGATATTGCCGAGACCGCAGAAGGGCCTGTCACCCAGAATATGGTCGATGCCGACCCCCTTGAGGGAGGCGAGGCACTGGGAGATGAGGAGGATGTCCTCCGGCTCGTGAATGATGCTCCCGTGCTGTGGGGCGATGACCGAGAAGGGGATGGGGGCGATCTGCTCCAGGGCCAGCCGGAGCGCCCGTTCCGAAGTCATGATGTGGCGGTGAAATTCCATGATCTCCCAGATGGGGCACCCGCCGTTCTTTTGGGTACAGGGAACCTGGGGGTCAGGGCTTTGACATGTCTTGCACGCCGCCGGCAGATTGAGAAAAAGGCTCCACCGGGAGATGTAGCCGCTGAAAAGGTCGCCGGTGAAGAGGATGCCGGTCCCCTCGTCGAAGGTGATGAAGCTGCCGACCGAATGGGCGTAAGGGGTTCGCATGAACCGGAGCCGCCTGCCGGACGAGAATCGGAGCTCGTGATCGATGTTTCCCAGGGAGAGGAACGTGGCGGTTTCCGAGTAGTGCTGAATGAACCGGTGGTTGGACTCGTCCGAGATGATCCGCAGGTCCGGCCGGTTGATGATGCCTTCCAGGTGCGGAATGCTCCCGCACAGCCTCGGGTCGTAGTTCTGGTAAACGAGGGCCGAAATGGATGATGGGGCGATGCCGGTCTGCAGGATCTTGATCATGACCTTGGGGAACGCCGAGCGGCTTCCACCGTCGATGACGATCCCTTCGTTGCCATCCACCACCAGGTAAGGATTGGCCTGGGATCCCGACTGCTCGTCATGGAAGCCCACCCAGTAGACGCCGTTGGCCAGCTCGATGGGGCGATTGTAGTCAGGGTTCGATGGAGCTTTGAGGGACATTCGGTCCAACCTTTTCATCGGGGTCAGGAACGGGGCTCCCTGGACCTGGAGGGCTTCCGGATTCCCGCCACACCCTGAAGCTTTTCGCAAACGGGACGCGCTCCCGCGCCATGGCCGGTGGATAGCAGTTTTTGGGCCACCACGGTGATGTTCACGTCTTCCATCATGGAGATGGCGTGAGACTGGAGCGGACGTGGAACCGAATGGATGAGCTGGTCGAGGGCCTGCCTCGCTCCGCCGGCCTCGAAGGCCGCCAGCACCAGCCGGCCGCTTTGAGCGGCCCCCAGGGCCTCGAGCAAGGCCCCCGGGGAAGTCAGCTCGCCCACGGCGATGACGTGGGCTCCCAGCTTCACGGCCTGCTTGATGGCATGCCGCTGGGTGCCCACATCCTTTCCGATCTCCCTTTGGCTGATCTGGCTCCTGACAGGCTCATGCAGAACCTCCACGGGATCTTCCAGGGTGATGATGTGGCATGCCCGCTGCTGGTTGATCTGGTGGACCAGGGCGTGGAGGGTCGTGGTTTTTCCATGGCCCGAGGGACTGCATAGGACAACCAGTCCGTTGGTGAGCCGGCTCAGATCTCCCGCCCACGCGGGCAGTCCAAGCTCTTCCGGCGTGGGAATACGACGGGGAATGTGGCGAAGGACAAGGGAAGGGGCACCTTTTTCCCGGTAGACCTGCACCCGGAACCGGCCGTGCACGGGGTCCTGGTAGGCCAGGGTGACGACGCCTTCGGCCAGGAACCGCTCCCAGCGCCCCTCGTTCATGAGCGATTTGGCGCAGCGCACGCAGTCCAGTGCCGTGACGGGCGGCAGCCCTGTCGTTTCCATGTGAAGGGGAGTCTTGATCCAGGGTGAGGCCCCCTGCGTGATGAGGAGGTCCGACCCCTCCGAGATGACCAGCATCTCCAGAAGGGTCGGAAGGAAGCCGGGAGCCTTGGGCTCCCACGAAGACGCCGAGTCGAAGCCCTCCTCCGTCCGTCCCACGCTGAAGAGCTGGAGGCTGCGCTCCAGAAGCTCCGGTTCGACTTTGACAGGCTCCACCCTCCTTCCCGTCAGGTTTTCAACATCCTGGATGGTCGTCTGATCCCGCGGATCTTCCATGGCCAGCTCGATGACCCGGTTTCCCACGCGAAGAGGGATCACCCGGTGCTTGAGGATGATGCGGGCGGGAAGCGTGCCGTCCGAGATCTGGTGATGCATGGCGCGGGAGTCGGCGCCTTCCTTGCCGCCGTCGTCCAACCGCTCCGCCGGGGTTCCTTTGCGACTCTCCCCGGGCAATGGAAGCGGTGGGCGAGACGATGTCGGATGGTACCCTGAGCTCCGGGTCCGCTCGGGGTCGCTCCCTGTTTCCATCCTGTCGTGCCTGTCGTGGGGGACGGCATCGGTCGGGGCATGGCCATCGGTGGATGAGGCTTCCGCATCATCCGACGACCCGCTTCGATCCTTACGCTGTTCCATGATGAGCTTCTTGATATCCGCCTGGGAAACCTTCGTCCTCTTGGAGGTGCTGACTTTCTCGTCTTCGACAATCTCTTCAAGCATTCGGCGAAGGTTGAAGGCCTCTGGCATGGATTCCCTCCGATCTCATTCTCGGTAGTGGGGTGCTGATGGGAGCATCAGGGCCGCTGGATTCGAGGGCCAACCTCGGCGCGCCGTGCTCCCGCGCGTCAACGGGTTGGTTCTCCTATCGGATGCGGGGGATTCAAACTGAAGGGTCCGCGGGCTGATTCAGAGAGCCTGCGCCATAAAAATGGGGAAAAGATGCGAAATCAATGGGGGGATGGGGCGATGCCGCCTCCCATGCCAGGGCCAACGGGCACGGGAAGCGGCCTAGCGGGCGTCGGCCAGGGCGGCGTCCACGATGGCGCGAGCCTCGTCCTGGATCCGGGCTAGATGCTCGGGCCCCAGGAAGCTCTCGGCGTAGATTTTATAAACATCCTCGGTCCCGGAGGGACGAGCGGCGAACCAGCCGTTTTCGGACACGACCTTGATGCCGCCGATGGATGCCCCGTTGGCCGGCGCCCGGGTCATCTTCTCAAGGATGGCCTCACCGGCCAGGGTGGCCGCGGGAATCCGTTCCGGCGAGAGCTGCTGAAGGATCTTCTTCTGCGCCGGGGTCGCCGCGGCGTCGAGCCTTTCATAGCAGGGCTCTCCGAAGCGCTTCACCAGATCGAGGTAGAGCTCACCCGGGTCCTTCCCCGTGCGCGCGGTCATCTCCGCGGCCAGGAGGTCCATGATGACGCCGTCCTTGTCCGTCGTCCAGACGGTGCCGTCCATCCGGAGAAACGATGCCCCGGCGCTTTCTTCACCGGCGAAGCCGAGGGAGCCGTCGATCAGTCCGTCCACGAACCATTTGAAGCCCACGGGGACCTCGGCCAGTCCGCGGTTGAGGGAGCGCACCACGCGGTCGATCATGCCGCTGCTCACCAGGGTCTTGCCGACGGCGGCCTGGGCGGGCCATCCCGGACGGTTTTGGAACAGAAAGTCGATGGCCACGGCGAGATAGTGATTGGGGCTCATCAGGCCCGAGCTTCGCGTCACGATGCCGTGCCGGTCGCAGTCGGTGTCGTTCCCGAAGGCCACGTCGAAGCGGTCCTTGAGCTGGATGAGCCCGGCCATGGCGTGGGGGGACGAGCAGTCCATGCGGATCCTGCCGTCCTTGTCCACCGTCATGAAGCCGAAGGTCGGATCCACGTGGGGATTGACCACCTCCAGGTTGAGCCCATGGCGCTGGGCGATGGGCTCCCAGAAAGCCACCACGGACCCGCCCATGGGATCGGCGCCGATGCGGATTCCGGCGGAACGGACGACCTCCAGGTCGACGACGCTGGCGAGATCGTCCACGTAAGGCCCGATGAAGTCCATGCGGTGGGTGGTTCCCGCCTGAAGGGCGGCTTCGAAAGTCATCCGCCGCGCTTCCCGGTTCCCTTCTCCAAGGAGCGCGTTGGCGCGGTCCTCGATCCAGCGGGTCACCCCGGTGTCCGCCGGCCCGCCGTGGGGCGGGTTGTATTTGAATCCGCCGTCCTCGGGCGGGTTGTGGGAAGGTGTGATGACGATGCCGTCGGCCAGCCCCGCCGGGCGGGGGCGATTGTGGACCAGGATGGCCCTCGAGATCACCGGGGTCGGCGTATATCCCAGATCCTCCTGAATCATCACCTCCACCCCGTTGGCCGCGAGCACCTCCAGGGCGGTGATGAAGCTCGGCTCCGACAGGGCGTGGGTGTCCTTGCCGAGGAAGAGGGGGCCCCCGATGCCGTTCCTGGCCCGGTAGTCACAGATGGCCTGGGTGGTGGCCAGGATATGGGCTTCGTTGAAGCTGTTCCTCAGGGACGAGCCCCGATGGCCCGAAGTGCCGAAGGCCACGCGCTGATTCGGGTCCGACACGTCGGGTCGGTTCACGTAGTAGGCGCTGATGAGGCGGGGCACATTGACCAGTATGGACTTGGGCGCGGGCTGACCGGCCAGGGGGTGTTTCACGGCGGATCTCCTCAAAAGATCTGGAACGGAAGATGATGCTTCCAATGGGGTCGGGGCCTGAGCCTGCGGCATGAGGGGGCGGCACGCGGAGGACCCTCCGCCCGGGGTGGTCCATGCCCTTGTGTGCCTGGCGATGCGGATTTGGTCAACGGGACTCCATCCGTGTGCCCTGGCGCGATTTCAGCCCCCGTGCCTCCAGCGTCTCCCCCCATGGGAAGCTCATATGGGTGGAGCGATGACCACAAGAAGGCGGAGATTGGTCTTGGCTCGCAGGCCGTGGGGCTCCGCAATCTGGGAAATCACGACGTCCCCAGGCTTGGCCGGAAGGGTGGCCCCATCCTTGCCGACAAACTCGCCCTCTCCCTCGATGACCGTGAGACTGACCTCTCCCTCGATGTCATGGGAATGCACGGGGAGCTCCTGGCCGGCCTTGAAATTGAAATTGAGCACTTTCATGTGCGGCGAGTCATGGACGAGGAGCCTCTTGAAGCTGCCCTCGGAAAAATCGTTGGCCTCGAATAGGTTTATTCTGTTCATGGTTTCCTCCAACGTATGTTTCATGCGTCCGGCGCCATGCCGGGCGGGTGTGATCAAAGCCTCCAGATGGCACGCGCGCGCTCCATGCGGACCATCAGTCATTTCACTAGTATCAATGGGCATCCGTGTCAATGGATGACCGTCGGGGTCGCAGATCCGAAATGTGGCCGGGCCATGCGGCGGGTGGGCGCGGGGATGCGCCGCGTGAGCGGCAGGAGGTGCACCGAGGCAACCGGCTGAGCCGGTCCCCATGTTTTGGGGCTTCAGCGCGAGCAGAAGCTGGCGGTCCCCCGGTTTGCTGCCGTCTCATCTTTCCCTCAAGCGAGCCTTTCACAGTCAAAAACGTTTTGTCTGAGGGCAAAATAAGGCCCGTTTTCTAAGCATTTCGTAATCAACTTAACATGTTGACTCGGTCCGACCCTGCCCGCCGCTGCCCGGACAGGAAGCACGCGAAAGTTTTCCGCGACGTATTCCATGGATTTAGATCACGCGAGAGGGGGCAGGCCGGGTGACAGTCAATCCGTGCCTCATGATTCGGCGTTAAGGGACATCGTTGATTCTCTTGTGGGTGCTTGACGCTATGGGTGTCTCGCGCTAATATTGCTTGCATGATACGGTCCTTCAAATGCAAAGAGACGCAGAGGATTTTTCAACGCTGGCAATCCCTGAAATTGCCTGCCGACATCCAGCGGATTGCCATGCGTAAATTGACGGCCCTGCATGCTGCCCCCAGCCTCAACACCCTTCGCGTTCCGCCAGGAAATCGCCTGGAGGCCTTGAGTGGGGATCGGCAAGGCCAACATAGCATCCGTATCAACGACCAGTGGCGCATCTGTTTCAGGTGGCACGAGGGAAATGCATATGATGTCGAAATCGCAGACTACCACTAAGAAGCTGGCAGACCCTATGATCGAAGAGAAGCTGGCCCCTGTTCACCCCGGCGAGATTCTCAAGGAGGATTTTATGGTCCCGATGGGCATCAGCCAATATCTTCTAGCCAAAAGCATAGGCGTTGATCCGCGACGGATCAACGCGCTTATTCACGGAAAGCGCGCTATTACTGCCGATACGGCGCTGCGTCTTGGGCGCTACTTCGGGGTAGAGCCGGAATTCTGGATGAATCTGGTAAAGATTCATTCGGCTGCCTGAGGGTGAATACAGAGTGGAGAAACGCTCCCGATTTCTCGAAACACTCCTGATGGCTCTTCCATGACTGAAACCACGTAGGACTGTTCAGGCGGGCTGAGGATCAGGAAGCACACCGGATTTGTCCACAGCGTATTCCGTAACTTGCGGTCATGGAGGATGAGGTCAGGGGGGGGCTATCAGGAAGATGAGGTTGGCTTTCCTGCGGGATATTCCATGATTGAAACCGTCTCTTCAGTCTCAAAGCAAAGATTCAAACTGCTCCAGGGTAATCCGTGCTTGTTTGAGTATTTGGGCAAGAGTGGATCGTTTGATAGGATTGTGCGCAGGAACGGTCAATTTGAGCACTTCCATCGGGCGTAGTTAAGGGTTGGGGGAGTGAGAGGTCAGGAAGAGACTATCGAAACTGGTGTTGACCCATGCCAGTCTCAGGTGAAGCAGATGATTGAA
>JALOPI010000061.1 GCA_025453975.1 Syntrophobacteraceae bacterium | reverse complement strand
ATCGAAGGGGAGCAGTTGAGGGTGTGCTCCGATTACCTCTCTCCGGAGCTCGCTTTGGACGAGGAGGGTTATTTCGCGGTCGGTGACCGCGTCAAAGCTACCGTTGACAATCGATTCGAACTGCTTGGCCGGGCGGACGGCGCGTGGATTTGGAGGCCGTACGCCAGCATCTCAAACGCCAACCGGCTATAGCCGATGCCCTGGCCATCTCCCTACCCGTTGGCGGAGGCCGGGAAAACCTCATCGTGGCTGTTGTGGAGGCTCATCCGGGAACCGTGGATTTGACCTCGCTGCGGCTGGACGATCTGGACGCCTGTGCCCGGCCTCGCCGCATCAAAGTGGTTGAGAAGATTCCCGTGACGACCGCCGGCAAGTATGATCGCAAAACCATCGAGGCTTTGTTTCGGTCTGACGAGCAAGCTCAGCAGAGCGACTGAGGCACGGACCGGGCCGCTCGACATGCGAAAAGGTGAATTCATCACAGCCCCATTGTGAAGCCCTTCACTGAACTCCATGCCTCTCTCTGACATTCTGTCGCCAAAGTCGAAGAGGGGGTGAAGCCTCGAAAGCCCATTTCAATCGCGTCACACGTCGATCACAGACTCGAAGTCAACTGAAGAAGCTGCGATCTTCCCTGCACTTCATCGAGGTGTCACCCGCATTCATGGATGCTCTTCCCCAGCAAGCAAAGGAGAACGAACATGAAGACGGCGAGGCGGATCGTTCCGGCAGTGGTCATGGCGTTGGCACTGACTCTCATTCTGACGCCTGGTCCGGGGGCGCGGGCGGAAGATGGCATGGATGCATCCAGCGTCAAGCGGGCCCAAATGGAGGCATTGGTTGACCAGTTCATCCTTTCGCGCGAGGCAAAGCATGCCATGCTGGAATCCAGGAGTGACACAGTGCGCAAGGATGCCCAGCTCTCCTGCGACAAGGCGGACTTCTGCAGGCTGAACCGCGACCGGCTGGTCAACGAGCTCATGAGCAGGGGTTATGACCCAAAGCCCGAGCAGGTGCAACGTTTTCTGCAGAACGAGTATTTTCGTTCGATGGCGGAGGGAGCATTCGTACGCCGCCAGTGAGCGGTCTCATCAAACAGCGCCGTGCATCGAGGCACACGGAGACAGGGTTGGCCGGTGCAACCCCTCCGACACCCACACGGCAGCCGGGCCTGGGTCCACGCGTCCTGATCGAGGCCCTTCGGTGAATCAGCCATGCGCCCATTCATGCTCGGCGAAGGTAAAAGACTTCATTTCAAAACGTTCCTGCACACTTTTCAATTCCGCCATTGATGTTCTCAACAGACCGCCCTGCCCTGCAAAGCTGTTGACCCGGGGCGTGGCACGGGCCAGGCCAGGCCTGCCCCAGATCGGGAGAGGCCATGGAGAAGGTTTGCCTGGCCCATGGCACTCCCCGGGGTATGGTTAACGGCCTCAAGTCAACGGCATTGCCGTTCCCGGCCCCCCGGGTCGGCTTTCTCTCCTTTCGGCTTTCTCTCCCGTCGGTTTTCTCTCCTTTGATGGGGTGAGCGTTTGTGCTAGTTTTCTTCCTTCTGGTTGTGAGCTTGTGCTGTAAATGGACCGGGAGGTGAAGGCTTGCCATGAGAGTGCTGTTTGCTGCTCCAGAAGATGCGTGGGGAGGTTTTCTGCACCAGATTCGCACCGAGCTCCCCGACGTCGAGATCGAAGCCACCGGAGGCTTTGAGGTGAGCTCGCTGGAAGGATTCGACGTCCTGATCCCCACCATGACGCGCATCACCGAAGACCTGCTCAGGACCGCCGACCGCCTCAAGCTCATCCAGCAATGCGGGGCGGGACTCGAGGGCGTGGACATCCCGGCGGCGAGGGACCGGGGCATCCGGGTGGCCAATGTTCCCACGGACATTTCGGGCAATGCGGATTCCGTGGCCGAGCTCGCCATCTACCTGATGATCGGTCTCTCCCGGGATTTCAGGGGCATGGCTCGAAGCCTGGAAGCGGGGAAGATGGGCGAGCCCAGGGGCAGGGCCCTGAGCGGCAAGACCGTGGGCCTCGTGGGTCTCGGCGGCATAGGGCGGGCACTGATTCAGAGGCTGCGGGGGTTTGACGTCCGCATGGTCGGCATCAGGCGCCGGGAGCCCCTTGAGGGGCCGGCGGAGCTTGGCCTCGAGTGGATCGGCACCCCGCGGGATCTGGCCGAACTGCTGGGCCGATCGGATTACGTGGTGCTCTGCCTCCCCCTGACTCCCGAGACCCTGCACCTCATGGATGACAAGACCCTGGCATACATGAAGCGGGAGGCTTTCCTGATCAACCTGTCGAGGGGCGGACTGGTGGACCGGGACGCGCTGGAGCGCGCCCTGGCATCGGGCGCCATTGCCGGGGCCGGACTCGACGTCTTCTGGGACGAGCCGCCCGATCCCCGGGACCCCATTTTTGCTCACAACGTGCTGGCAACGCCCCACGTGGCGGGCTCGACGGACATTTCCATCCGTGGCATCGTCAGGGTGGTGGCGGAAAACATCCGCCGAATCGAACAGAATGGCGAGCCGCGCTTCTGCGCGTGCTGAACGTGCGCCCATGGGGCTCCTCAAGGCATCCCTTGCGACCTTCATGATGATCACGGCGGCCTCCCGCATCGAGGCGGCGATGTTGAGGGGAATGCTCGTTCTCAACGAGACGGGCGGACCACCCGCGGCCGGAGTGGAGGTCCGTGCGGCGGGGAGCGAAGCGCCGGGAGTCACCGACGCGGAGGGTCGATTCAGCCTCTCCTTCCCCAGTCTTCGCCCAGGAGACACCGTTGCCCTCGAGCCTGGAAATGACAGCCATGAAGTGGTCAATGACCTGGGGCTCGAGCAGGTCCTGCCCGAGGACCCCGAGGCATCCCCGGTAGCCCTGCTGATCTGCCGCAGGGGAAACCGCCGTGAAATGGCGGGCCGTTTGATGAGGCTCATGGCCCGGGAAGCCGTCGAGGACCACTTCAGAGCGCGACTCGATGAGCTGGAAAAACAGCAGGGGGACGGGCTTTCAGGGATGCCCGAGCTGCAGAGGGTTTACGACCAGGCCACCGCCGCGCTGCCGGTCCTGGCCGATCACCTGACCGACCAGATGCTCGAAGCCGACTGGCCCAGCCAGCGAAAAGCAATGCGCCTCTTCCTCGGAGGGAAGCTCGAGGCAGCCATCGAAGCCCTGGATGCGGCCATGGCCTCGGTACATGGCGGGGAGAATGCGGATAACCAGGCCGGAGACCCGACCTCGGCAGTGAGGCGTGCACGGGGCCACCTGCTCAAGGCCCAGTGGCTCACCCTGGCTCTGCGCTTCGACGAGGCGGACAAGGCCTGCGCTGCCGCCGTGGCCGCTGCCCCGGACGATCTCGGGGTGCAAGCGGGCCGCGCGCTCTTCCTGGCCATGCTGAATCGGGCGGATGAGGCCCAGCAGGCCTACCAATTGTGCCTGAAGCTCTCCAGGGCGAGGGGAACGGCGGCCCAGGCGGCGGAGACCCTTCACCAGGAGGCGCTGTTTCTTTGGAGACAGAAGCGCGCGAAGGAGGCCCGTGTGCGCGCCGAGGAGGCGCTGCGGAGCTTCAGGGAAGTGGCGGCCGGGGGCCGGCCCGAGCATCGCCGGGACGTGGCCAGGGTCTTGAGGAGCCTGGTCCCGATTCTGAGAGATTCCGACAATCTCAATGAGGCGCAAACCGCCTGTGCGGAAGCCGTCGAAATCTATCGCCGGATGGCCGCGGAAAACCCGGACGCCGGCTCCCTTCACCTCGCCATGACCCTGAACGACCTCGCCGCCGTCCAGCGGGCAATGGGGCGAGGCGACGATGCCCGGAAGTCCCTCCAGGAAGCGCTGAGAATCTGCCGGTCCCTGGCAGCTCTGAACCGGGCGAGAGCCCAACCCGACCTGGCCCTGATTCTCGAGAACCTGAGCGTCCTGCACCAGGAGCAAAACCGCCCCGGGGAGGCCCGTAAGGTCCTTGAAGAGCTGGTGGCGGCTTACCGAGACCTCGCGGCCCAGAAGCCCGAGGTCTACTGGCCTCAGGTGGCCGGGACCTTGAACAGCCTGGGGCATCTTCACCGGGAGGGCCGGCGGACCAGGGAGGCTGTCAGGGCCTATGAGGATGAGCTTAAGGTATATCGGGAGCTCGCGGCTCGAAAGCCTCAGACCCACCTGCCCTACCTGGCTCTCTCCCAGGTGGCTCTCGCCAGGTTCCACCAGGAGGAGAAGCGATGGAAGGAGGCTGTCAGGCTTTACCAGGAAGCCCTCAAAAGCTACAGAGCCCTTTCATCATCACGGCCCGAGCACTATCGACCTTATGCGGCCACGGTCCTGACGGGCCTGGCCGAGGTGTACCGCCAGCAGAGCCAGGTGAAGAGCGCCGTCAATGCATACGAGGAAGCCGTCAGGACCTGGCGTGCCGTGGCCGCCGGGGGCAGGCAGACGCATGGAGCCGACCTGGCGGCCGCTTTGGGCAGGCTCGGCTCTTTCTACCATGAGCTTCGGATGATGGAGAGCGCCATTAAGGCACACGAGGAGGCTCTGAGTCTCTACCGTGACATGGCGGCGAGCAGCCCCGACCTGTATCTGCCGGGAGTGGTGACGTCCCTGAACAACCTGGGAATCATTCACCGGGAGCAGGACCGTCTCGACGAAGCCGCCCGGATTTACGGCGAGGCGCTGAAGATCTGTCGGGAAGGGCTGGAACGCCAGCCCGAAGCCTATGATCCCTATACGCTCATGACCCTCAACAATCTGGGCATCCTTTACGGCGGCATGGACCGCCGAGGCGAAGCCCTCGAAGCCCACCGGGAGGCCCTCGGGATCGGAAGGAGGCTCTCCGCCGCGAGCCCCGATCTTTATCGACCCTACCTGGCCATGACTCTCCAAAACCTTGGAATCCTCCATCGTGACGAGAAGCGGCATGAGGAGGCCCGAAAGGCTCTCGATGAGGCGCTGGAAATCTATCGCGACCTGGCCGCCCGGGGCACCGGATCGTTTGATGCCGACATCGAGGGTATCCGGTCCATCTTGGATTCCATGAGCAGGGAGGGTTCACCCGCCCACGGCGCCGAGGATGGCTGAGCGGAGCAGCTCCGATTTGAAGGCCAACACTCCAGACCTCTTTTTCAGGGGATGCAGATGATCGAGATCGACGGTTCGGTGCATTCGGGGAGCGGCACGCTGCTGCGTTGTTCAGCGGCCCTCGCCACCCTGCTCGGGGAGTCGCTGCACCTTGTTCGCATCCGGGCCAGGCGGGACAAGCCGGGATTGAGGCCCCAGCACCTGCAGGCGATCCGGGCCTGCCGCGAGCTTTGTGGAGGCGATCTCGAGGGGGATCATGTCGGGTCACGGGAGATCACCTATCGTCCGGGGCCGCTCATCGAGGGCGGAGCGCGCCAATGGGATATCGGCACCGCGGGATCGGCCACCATGCTCTCCTTCTGCGTTCTGCCGCTGGGCGTTTTCGCGCTTCAACCTTCGAGCTTCCGAATCCGTGGAGGGCTGTTTCAGGACAACGCTCCATCGCTCTTCCACATGCAGCACGTGCTCCTTCCGATTCTGGAACGGACGGGAGTGCGGGCCTCCCTCCGCATGATCCGGCCGGGTTATATTCCCCAGGGAGAGGGCGAGCTGGTCCTGGAAGTCGCACCCCGGCAGGGGCCCCTCGATCCATTGACCGCCAGGGAGCGGGGTCGGGCTCGCCAGGTGAGGGGCATATCCCTGGCTTCGCACCTCAAAACCGAAGGGGTGAGCCGGCGCATGGCGGAGGAAGCGCGGCGGCTCATGGGAAACGCCGGGCTTTCGGCCGTCGTCGATATGCTCGAGGACGATCTCGCGGTGCAGAAGGGGGCGGCCCTCGCTTTGTGGATGGAGACGGAAACGGGATGCCGACTGGGGTCCGATCAGGCCGGCAAGCGGGGAAGACGGTCGGAGGCCATCGCCGCCCATGTGGTGAGAACGCTGATCGAGGATTATGAGACCGGCGCCACCGTGGATCGATTTCTGGCGGACCAGCTCATCCTCTTTGCGGCTTTGGCGGCGGGACGATCCGAGATCGTGGTCCCCAGGCTGACGGATCACCTGAGCTCGAATCTCTGGCTGGTGGAAAAAATGCTCGGGGCCCGCGCGAAATGGGAAGGAAGCCTTTTACGGATCGACGGCATAGGCTATCATCGGTCATGAAGACGATGTAAACCCTGCATGGGGAGGGAACGCCATGAACGCTCGCATCAAGGTAAGGGGAGTGTATAGCACGGCCATCACCCGTTTGCTCCTGGACTGGAATTATGTCGTGGTGGACCCGTCTCCCAGGATTCGGGAGCGATTCGGCCTGGATTTTCCCGAAGGTCCCCATGACATCCTGATCTGCGACCGGGATGACCATCAGGGCATCGAGATCGTGGGGGAGCCGGAGCGCCTTTGCCAGTTCATCACCTTTATTCAGGAGCGCCTCCTGGACGCCGTGGTGGTGCAGCTTTCAGCCGAGGATGACAACGACAGCCTGATGAGAGGCCGCATCGAGTTTCCGGGCTGTTCCAAGGAGACCCTCGACGTCCTTCGGGTGGGGGTCACGCCGACTTTGGCCAGGCACCATCGGCTGCGCGCCATCGATCCCAAGTCCGTCGAGCGGGCGGAAATCGACCTCCAGAAGCATCCCGATCAGAAGGAGTCCATCGAGCGGCGACTCCTGGAAGAGACGATCCTGATGCCCCTCGAAAAATGCGGCACTGTGCGGCTGGAGCATATCCGACCCTCGGGGAAGCTGGCCAGGTTCCGGGAAGGCATGCTGATTGAGTCCAGTGAAGACCGCATCGTGTTCAAGCGCTCCTTTTCCGAAGGCCGGTATGACGGGCTGGACGTTCCCATCCGCCACGGCGATTACGGGCTGACGGAGCTTCAGGAGGGATCCTGGGTGGTCCGGCACAGCTATTTCAGCCGTGACGGAAAGCCCATCGGCGAGTATTTCAACATCAACACTCCCGTGGAGCTCTATCCGTACGGCGCCCGGTACCTGGATCTTGAAGTGGACGTCATCCGGCGAGCCGGCGAAGCTCCCTTCATGGTGGACCGTGAAAAGCTGGCGTTCCTGGCCCAAACCGGGGCCATCAGCCCGGACCTCGAGCAAAAGGCCATGGAGGTTGCCGAAGGGCTCATGAAGCACATGGCTGCTTCTTGAATTGTTGAGGGTGGATCAGCACGTGACCTTTCTCGATGCACTTCCAGCCATTGCCCGCATCTTGCTTGCCTTCCTGGTCATCCTGCTCGCCATCAAGAGGAAATGGTCCCTGGGCAGCGCATTCCTCCTGGGCGCTGTCCTGCTGGGCCTCTTCTTCGGCATGCCTCTGTCGGCGATCCTCCGTTCCCTGGCTCACTCCGTGACCGATGCCAAGACCGTCTCGCTGGGGGTGGTCGTGTCGCTTATCCTGGTGCTGAGTCACAGCATGGAGAAGGCGGGGCAGATGCAGAGGCTCCTCGACCGTTTCCAGGGGCTGGTGGTCAGACCTCGCCTGAACCTCGTTGTCTTTCCGGCCCTCATCGGCCTTCTCCCGATGCCCGGCGGGGCCATCTTTTCGGCCCCCATGGTGAAGGCCCTGGGCAGGAACCTGAACATGCCGGGCTCCCTGCTGAGCTACATCAACTACTGGTTTCGCCACATCTGGGAGTACTGGTGGCCCCTCTACCCCGGCGTTCTGCTCACCACGACCCTCGCCAACATCGACCTGTGGACCTTTGTGATCTTTCTGCTGCCCCTGTCCAGCGTGGCCACCCTGGTGGGATACTGGCCGCTGAAGTCCCTGGCGCCCCCTCATTCCAATCCGGCCCACCATGATGAAGACCGGACCGGGAGCCGGGAGACGGGAGACGGGGGGCTCCCGCGACCAATGCCGGCAACAGCGGCTCGCGGGCCCGCGGCGCCTCCCGATCCCCCCCGGCCCCCGCTCCTGCCCATCTTCCGCGAGCTGACCCCCATCGTCATCGTCATCGGACTGGGATTGAGTCTGGGGGCCGCTCTGACGCCGCTGTTGACGCCGTGGAGAATCTCGGTCTCCAAGGAAATTGGGCTCATCGCAGCCCTGCTCGTGGCCATCGGCTGGGTCTGGCGCGTCAACGGCCTTCTGCCCGTGGAGCGCCGCCGGATACTCATGCAGAGGGAGCTCCTCCATATGTTCGCCATGGTCGCCGCCATCCTGATGTTCAAGGGAATGCTCGAGGAAAGCGGCGCCGTCACCCTGGTCAGCGATGAGCTCCTGCGCTGGCGAGTCCCCCTCGTGTCCATCACCATGATCCTGCCCTTCCTCATCGGAGCCATTGTCGGGCTGACCGTCGGCTTTGTGGGAACGACCTTTCCGATCCTCATCTCCCTGATTCATTCCTTCGGTCAGGGACATCTGATGCTGCCATACCTCATGCTGGGGCTGGTCTGCGGCTTCCTCGGCGTGCTCCTCTCCCCTCTGCACCTCTGCCTGCTCCTTTCCAACGCCTATTTCCAGACCAACCTTCCGGCTCTCTACAGGCTCCTCTGGGCCCCCTGCCTGTTCCTTCTGCTGGCGACCTGCGCTTACTTTCTCGTGCTGAGCAGCGGAGCCGTGACGGGGTGGCTGTGAGCGCATTTCAGTCCGTATCCCGGATCCTGATCCGATCGACCAACTGGATTGGGGACGCCGTCATGACCACCCCCGCCATGGGCGCGGTGCGTGCCGCATTCCCCGACGCCTCCATCACCGTGGCGGCGCCTCCGGCCGTGGCCGAGCTCTTCTCACCCCATCCCCTTTGCGACCGGGTGATGGTCTTCAACAAGAAGCGTGAGCATGGCGGCCTGAGGGGGCTCTGGCGCTTCGCGCGGCAGCTCGACCGCGAGCGCTTCGATCTTGCCGTGCTTTTTCAGAACGCCTTTGAAGCCGCCGCCATGGCGTTCCTGGCGAGAATCCCCGTTCGATTGGGGTACAGGACCGATGGGCGTGGGCTTCTGCTGACTCACGGAGTGGACGTGGGCCCAGGGGAAAGGCTCCTGCATCACACGGATTACTACCTGTCCCTGCTGGAGCGTGCGGGAATTCGGGGCGGGAGCGGACGCCCGCGGCTGGAGTGCACCGAAGCCGAGAAGGAATACGCCCGTCGGCTCCTCTCGGCCCATCGCTTCTGGGTCGGCATCAACCCCGGCGCCGCCTACGGGTCCGCCAAGCGATGGCTCCCCGAGCGATTCGCCGAGGTGGCCGACACCCTGGCCTCCAGACTAAGCGCCGGGATTCTCATCACCGGAGGTCCAGGCGAGGAGGACATCGGCAGGGACATCGAATCCGCCATGCGATCGCCCTGTTTGAATCTTGCCGGCGGGACGACGGTGAGGCAGCTGATGGCGGTCATCGAGCGGTGCGGTCTCTTCGTGACCAATGATTCCGGTCCCATGCACGTGGCGGCCGCCCTCGGCGCTCCCATCGTGGCGCTTTTCGGCTCCACGGACCCCACCACCACCTCTCCCCTGGGCGACAACGTCCGCATCGTCCGAAAACCGGTCCACTGCGCCCCTTGCCTCAAGCGGTCCTGCCCCACCGATCACGCCTGCATGGAAGCCATCACGGCGGCCGACGTGCTGGAGGCGGCCGGAAGCTTAAGGCTGCGCCCCGCCTCGTAAGGCATGCTCTGGCTCCCCGTGGTTCTTGCTCTGAGCGGCTCCTGGCTTGATTCGGGAAGTCAGCGGCCCACCCAGGCGGGGCTTCGCCGTATGGCCCCCTCGATGTGCGCCGCGGCGCGGGAGCAGCCGAAGGTCAGGACGAAATAGAGGGCGGTGATGGTGATCCAGATTTCAAAGGTGAGGTATGTTGCGGCCATGAGCTCCATGCCCTGGAAGGTGAGCTCCTGGACCGAAATCACCGAGACGATGGCGGAATCCTTGATGGTCGAAATGAACTGGCCGGCCATGGGAGGCAGGATGCGCTGAGCCGCCTGGGGGAGAATGACGTGGCGCATCTGCTGGTGCCGGGAGAGCCCGAGAGCCGCCGAGGCCTCCCACTGCCCACGGTCGATGGAGCGAATGCCGGCCCGGACGATTTCGGCGATGTAGGCCCCTTCGTAGACGCTCAGCGTGATGACGGCGGAAAGGAAGCTGTTGAACCGCGTCGGGGAAGCAGCCACCAGCCCGACCATGTCCTGGATGAAGGGCGCCTGCCTGTGCAGCACCTCTTCCAGCCTGAGAAGCGGCATGATCTGGTCGCTCAGGAAGTAATAGAAGAGGAACACCAGGACCAGGGGTGGAGTGTTGCGCACGAGCCCCACGAAGGTGGCGCCGACCATCCGTTGAAACAGCCTCGGACTGACGCGCCACAGCCCCATCAGGACCCCGATGAGCGTCGCGAAAAAGGTGGTCCAGACGCTCAAGCGAATGGTGGTCATCAGACCCTGGATGAGTACTCCCGGCGTCCAGCTTCCGGCCTGAACGTCATAGCGGACGAGATACTGGGGAATGGCGGACCAGTTCCACCGGTAGTGCACCTTGGTTTCGATGCCCAGAACCACGAAGACCGCAGCCGCCGTAAGCGCCGCCAGAACGATCACATCCAGGGGAGTGATGCTCCACCGCTTTTGTCGAGATCGATACAACGTTCCTCAGTCGGATCTTGAAGCTCGAAACAACTCAGGTGAGACTTTCCCAGTCCTGGGTTTCAAACCAGTAGCGCTTGCGCTCCTGGATCCACCCCTCCTCCTGGATCATTCGAATCCAGTTGTTGAGGAAGTTCAGGGTATCCACATCGCCTTTCCGGACCGCCAGTCCGATGGGGCTCGTGTCGAAGGCTTCCTTCACGGGAAGAAAGAGCCTGTCCGGGTTCTTGACCGCCTGGAAAGCCGGCAGGGGCTCCTCGCTCACGAAAGCATGGGCGCGGCCGTTGAGAAGCTCCTGAACCGCCTGGGACTCCTCGTCAAACTGCCTCAGCTGAGCGTTGGGCATGTGCTTCTTGGCTGCGGCCACGGCGGTGGTCCCGATGCGGACCGCGATGACCACCTCGGGCTTGTTGAAATCCTCGATCCTGCTGAACCCCTTGGCCACTTCCCTGTGAGCGACCATGGACATCCCCGTGTGGTAGTAGGGATCGGTGAAATTGACCTTGAGGTTGCGATCGGTCTTGATGCTCATGCCTCCGATGATGAGGTCGAATTTGCCCGTCAGGAGGGCGGGGATGATCCCGGACCACTTGGTGGGAACAAACTCGACCTTGACCCCCATATCCTGGGCTAGACGCCTGGCCACATCGATCTCGAACCCGATGTACTGGCCGGACTTGTCGGTCATGGCCCAGGGCACGAAAGTCGAGAAGCCCACCTTCAGAACGCCCCGCTTCAGGACCTGCTCGATCATGCTTTCCTCGGCCAGCTGCTGCTGAAGCTTCGCGGCGGAGGAAGCTCCCGCCGCAAGGACCAGGACCAGCAACGCCAGCGGCACTCCCATCCATTTTTTGAGCTCTCTCATGATACCCCTCCTTTCTCACGCAGTGACATTCCGGATTCTCAACAAACACGCGGTGGCCAACGTTACCTCACACCGCTGCAAACCGATTCTCCATGCGACGAACGACCAGGGACAGCCCCAGGGTGATGACGAGATAGATGGCTGCCACCGTGAACCAGATCTCGAAGGTGAGAAACGTGTCGGCAACGACCACCTGAGCCTGCATGGCCAGGTCGTAGAGAGCGATGGTGCTCACCAGGGCGGAATCCTTGACGAGGGATATGGCCTGGCTCGTCAAGGGCGGCAGCATTCTCCGAAAGGCCTGGGGGAGGATGATGTGGACATAGGCGTGACGGGTGCTCAGCCCCAGGCTGCGCGAAGCTTCCCACTGCCCTTTGTCCACGGCGACAATACCCGCCCGCATGATCTCCGAGGCGTAGGCCCCCTCGAAAAGACTCAGAGCCAGGACGGCGGACATGAACCGGCTGATGTCGAGCACCGGCGAGAGCACGAAATAGATGAAGAAGAGCTGGATCAGCAGCGGGGTGTTCCGGATGAGCTCGACGTACACCACGGCCACGGACCGGGCAAGCCGGGATCGGGAAAGGCGGAACAGCGCCGCCGAGACTCCGAAGAGAAAGGCCAGGATGAGACTGACGCCCGCCACCTGCAAAGTGACTCCCAGCCCCTGGAGCAGCAGCCCCGCCGAGAATTGCCCGTTGTCCCAGGTGAAAAGGTAGCGAGGAACCCGATACCACTGCCAGTGATAGCCGAGCCTCTCGGTACCGCGCGCCAGGAGCCATGCCAGTGCCGTCATGAGAGCGACGTACTGAAGGATGTCCAGCGCCGTGCGGTAGCGGCGATCTCGAAAAGGCTGAAGCAGCGCGGCTGTCATCGGCAATCCATGGAAGGGACGGTTTCGGGTTACGAGTTAAAAGCCTGACGCATGATCGACGGGGGCGGGCCGACCACGATCCCCGGAGCCGTATATGGAGATCGAGTCCCCCCCTCGGTACAATTCAACACACTTAAACACATTAGTGTCCACCACTCGAGTGACGACAATGGACATCTTATTCCATGGAGCTGCACTCAGGATCCGGCGATGGGCAACCGAAGGCCGCCTGGCGTCAGTTGGCGGCCGCCAGCAGCCGATCCGTCAGTTGCTCACAGGTGAAGAGAAGCGATTCAAGGTCCAGGGTCTCTAGAACCTTCCGGTCGAAAAGGAACTTGACCCTTGCCGAAAAGCCCTCGGATGCGTCTTCATCCCACCAGAGGACTCGAATCCCGAGCCGCGGCAGGATGTGGAATTCAGCGGCGAAGTCCACCTGCTCCTCCCTGAGCTCAATCTCCCGTCCGATCCCGGAAATCGACTCCGAGAGCCGGCTCAAACGCCCGGCGTATTTCTGGGCCAGGGGGCCTTCACAATGTCCTCGCAGGCTCTTGATCTTGGACACGGAGTTGGGCAGAGTCTCCATCCCGACCCAGGCGCCCGATGGATCGGTTGCCCCACCGATTACGTAATTGTAAAGCAGAATCTTGTCGTAAGGACCGAGGGCTCCACTGGAATCCGAAACGATGTCCTCGTGAGTCACGGCGACGGTCTGGTCAAAGTAGGTGAAACGGAGCGTCGCCGTCCCATCGGGCTCCGAGTATTCTGCGCCAAGGCTTTGGGCGACTTCTCGGAAATCCCACTTCCGGATCTCCCCCCGCAGAAACTGGAGGGCCTTCTCGAATCCTTCCCGCTTGATGCCGATCCCCGCCGCATGCTGCTCGGCCAGCTGAGCCCTCAGGGGTTGAACGGCTTCCTGATCCAGGTAGGGGCAGAGATCCAGGTCTCCCTGTCCCACGATGACCTGCGTGGCAAAAGCCAGGCAGGTTTCAAAACCGCACTCCCTGCAATTGGTCCTGGGGGTGAGCATGTAGAGATGCATGGGAGTGAGACGCTTGTCGAGCATCTCTCGGCGCTTGTCTTCCATCGTTTATGTGATCTCCATCGGAAGCGATATTTCTTGACGGTCCCTCATGCCCCTTTCTGGGCACCCGAACCGGTGAAAAGGATTTCATGAGGGTCTGGTTTTCAACGTGAAACTTGAAACCCGAAACTTGAAACTTTTCCCGGCACACAAACCCATTGCCACCCGATCAATCCGGACGGTCCCCGGAGCGCAGCAGGTCGTCGAAGTAGTCGATGGTCTTTCGCAGACCCTCGTCCAGAACCACCCTGGGCTCCCAGCCCAGGACCTCCCTCGCCAGCGAGATGTCCGGCTGGCGCATGACCGGGTCGTCCTGGGGAAGGGGCTTGAAGACGAGCTCCGATTTGGAGCCGGTCATCTCGCGCACCTTGGTGGCCAGCTCCATGATGGTGAATTCACCGGGGTTTCCGAGGTTCACGGGACCCGTGAAGCCTTCGGGGGAATTCATGAGACGCACGAACCCCTCGATGAGATCGTCCACGTAGCAGAAGGAACGGGTCTGCTTGCCCTCGCCGTAGATGGTGATGGGCTCGTCCCTGAGGGCCTGCACGATGAAATTGGACACCACGCGGCCGTCGTTGGGATGCATCCGGGGGCCGTAGGTATTGAAGATCCTGGCCACCTTGATCCTGAGACCGTGCTGCCGATGATAGTCGAAAAAGAGAGTCTCGGCGCAACGCTTGCCTTCGTCGTAGCAGGACCTGGGCCCCACGGGGTTGACATGCCCCCAGTAGCTTTCCTTCTGGGGGTGAACCTTGGGATCGCCGTAGACTTCCGAGGTGGAGGCCTGCATGATCTTGGCCTTGACGCGCTTGGCCAGCCCCAGCATGTTGATGGAGCCGTGCACATTCACCTTGGTCGTCTGCACCGGGTCCGTCTGGTAGTGGATGGGTGAGGCCGGGCACGCCAGGTTGAATATCTCGTCCACTTCGATGTACAGGGGGTAAGTGATGTCGTGACGGAAGAGCTCGAAATAGGGGTTCTCCAGAAGATGGACAATGTTCCGCTTGCTGCCTGTGTAGAAGTTGTCCACACAGAGGACATCGTGGCCATCGTTCAGGAGCCTCTCACACAGGTGCGATCCCAGAAAGCCCGCACCACCCGTCACGGCGCAACGTTTGCGAATGTGCATCTATCTTCCTTTCCAGTGAATTCCGGGTTCGGCCTCCCCGGGCTCATCATGCCGGGGCGGACCGTTCAGTAGTCAAGTCACATGCCAGGGACAAGGACAAAAAGGTTGAGCTAATCTAATGCATCGACATGGCCTTGACAATGCGGTTATGGACTTCTGAAACGCATCGGCGACGCCAGGTCCCGGGGGAAGAGGCGCCGGTATCCAGGCGGCGCCCATTCCGGTGGCCCGGGGGAGCATCGGGGCTTCTGCCTTTTGAGTTGATTCCCCATGGGGGATGGGCTAGAAATCGTTCGTTTTGACCGTTCGACGTCACTTCATGATCAATGAGAGCGTGCCCCTGAGAGAGGGAGCCGGGGAATCCGGTAATTTCCTCGTGAAACCGAACCCGATGATACGAAGAATCCTGCCCTACCTGCGTCCCTATCGCCTGCCCTTTATTGTGGCGCTCTCCCAGGTGTTCCTGATCAGTGCATTCGAGCTGCTCAAGCCCTGGCCCCTGAAGCTGATCATCGACAGCGTCCTCGGAGACAAGCCGATGCCCTGGGGGATGAGCGGATCCGTGAGCCCTGAGTCGTTCCTGGTCCTGGCATGCATCGGCCTCGTGCTGATTTACCTTTTCCTGGGCGGACTGACCCTCGCCAACAATTTCACGACCATACGCATCGGCCAGCGCATGGTGAACGACCTGCGCCGCGACCTCTACAGCCATCTCCAGCGACTCTCGCTGGCCTTTCACAGCCGCCGGCAGGTGGGGGACCTGCTCTATCGGGTGACGGCGGATACCTATGCCATTCAAAGCCTGACCATGAACGGGCTCTTTCCCATAGTCACGGCAGCCTTGCTGCTCATCGGCATGTTCACGGTCATGATCCGCATCGACTGGCTGCTCACCCTCATGGCTCTCGCTGTCTGTCCAGCCCTGCTGCTCTCCATCACCATCATGGGTGGGAGGATATCCTCGGCCGCCATGGAAGCCCGCCAGCAGGAAAGCGAGGTCTACTCGGTGGTGCAGCGGGCCATGTCGGCCATGCGGATCATCCAGGCGTTCACCAAGGAGGAGGAAGAGCACCGCAAGTTCATGCACGCCAGCCAGGAGAGCCTGGGGGCCAGCCTTCGCCTGTATACACTCCAGACGTTTTACTCCGGGGTCATCAACGTGGTCATGGCCATAGGGACGGCCTTCGTGGTCTGGTTCGGCGCCCGCAAGGTCATGTCCGGTGAAATCACGGTGGGGGAGATCATCGTCTTCACGACCTATCTCGCTTCCCTCTATGCGCCCATCAACACCATCAGCCAGACCTGGGGGATCATCCAGGGGGCCAAGGTCGGAGTCCAGCGCGCCTTCGAAATCCTGGAGGTCGAAAGGGACCTTCCGGACGGCTGGAAGGAGCTCCCGCCTTCGGGCGCCCGCGGCGAGATCCGCTATGAGGGGGTATCGTTCCACTACGTGAACGAACAGCCGGTGCTCAAGGATATCGATCTCCATGTGCAGCCGGGACAGAAAGTCGCCATCGTCGGGCCGACGGGTGTCGGCAAGTCCACCCTCGTCAGCCTGCTGCCCCGTTTCTATGACCCCTTGACGGGCCGCGTCTCCCTGGACGGCACGGACGTGCGCGAATTCAAGCTCAAGGCCCTGCGGATGCAGATCGGGATGGTGCTTCAGCCGCCCCTGGTTTTCCCCATCTCGGTCCGTGACAACATCGCCTACGGACGGCCCGAGGCTTCCATCGAGGAGATCGTGGAAGCGGCGAAGCTGGCCCGCATTCACGACTCGATCCAAAGGCTTCCCCAGAAGTACGACACCGTCGTGGGCGAACAGGGAGCCACCCTCTCCGAAGGAGAGCGCCAGCGGATCACCATCGCGCGGGCCATCCTGCGCAACGCCGCGATCCTGATCCTGGATGAGCCGACCTCATCGGTGGACTCGGAGACCGAGGCCCTCATCATGGAGGGACTCAACCAGCTCACCGCCGGTCGAACGACCTTCATCATCGCCCACAGGCTTTCCACCGTCCGGCGGGCGGACATCATCCTGGTGATCCGTAACGGCGAGGTCGTCGAGCAGGGTGGGTTCGAAGAGCTCATCCGAAGGAACGGCTACTTCGCATCCCTTTACAGAACGCAGTTCGGCGCCGAAGATAACAGCGCGTTTTAGCGTGCCACCAACACCGGGGACAACGATCTCCGGCCCCCACATCGAGGAGACCATGCCTTGAACCGGCTGCATCTTCCAACAGTCGTCTTCATGACCCTGCTGCTTGCCGTGGCCTCGGAAGCTCAACCTTTGCGTGCATTCACGCCCACTCCGCTTCCCGAAGCTCGAGAGAACGGAGCGCCCGAGACCGTCGAGAGCGCCCGGCCCGCGCCGCTGCGCCTGGCCTTCCTGAGTGATACCGGCCCTTCACGCCGCCACATGGAGCTTCCCCTTTCGGAATCGGAGGCCACGCTTCGCGTCCCGAATCAGATTCGTCTGCTGCTGTTTTCTCCCCACCCCGACGATGAAACCCTTGCGGCGGGAGGCCTGGTTCAGCGGGTGATCGAGCGGGGCGGATCGGTGCGCGTGGTGTGGATGACCAACGGCGACGGCTTCCTGGACGGCGTTCGGTCCGAATTCGACGTCACGGAGCCCACCGACCATGATTTCATCGAGTATGGCAAGATGCGCCAGAAGGAGGCCACAAGTGCCATTGGCGAGCTGGGACTGAAGGAAGGCGATTCCGTTTTCCTGGGTTTTCCCGACGGTGGCCTCTATCCCATCTGGGAGGCGCACTGGTCTTTATCTCATCCCTACACGTCGCCCCATACCCGCCTGAGCCGGTCGACCTATCCAAACAGTTACAGGCGTGCCGTGCAGTATTCCGGGACCGCCCTGTTGGAGCAGATCATGGGGGTTATGCGCGACTTTTCCCCGGACTGGGTGCTTTTGCCCGATCCGCGGGATCACCATCCGGACCATGCCGCGTCGGGAGCCTTCATCCTCGACGCGCTCAGAAAGCTTCGGGAGGCTGGAGAACCCCCCTTTTCCGAAACCGAGGCCTTCACCTACCTGGTGCATTTTCCCGCCTATCCCAACGCCGAAGGCTGGGTGAGCGCCGCAAACCGGGCTTCCGCCGGCGGGGTTCTCACGGGAAGCCAGTCCCTGGCGGCAACCCAGTGGCTCACGCTGCCCATCCATTCCGCGGAGCTCCAGGGCAAGCGCAGGGCCCTGGCCCGCCACGATTCCCAGATGGAGCCCCTCGGTCCCTTTCTCAACCTCTTCCTGGTGCGCTACGAGGTTTTCGGCCGTCTGCGGCCAAGCCAGATCATGGAAGTCCCTGTTGAGTATGCTGCCCGTTTCAGAAAGCCCAACAGCTGATGGGTTTGTTCACTTGGTCCGTGCCACCCCTCAATTCAACAGCGATGTCCCGACCCGGCCCCTGCGCAAGTTTCGTAACCATCAGGCCAGGGCTGCGCAAAATTTGTCGAGATGCGGGGCCTTCCACGGCGGGCTCACGCGACACTCGCAGCCGGAGATGAGGCGATCGTCGATTCCGGCGGCGGCCCGCGCTGCCATGATGCCACGGCGGTCGCTCGGCCGGATACCCGTCGGCCTCGTTCTTCGTGGAGGAATGGCCCGTGCATTTGGCCCGGGTTTTGATAATGCGATCTTCTTCTGCTCCGTTTGTACGGACGTTTTGAGTGATTCTCATCAATCGGGGGCTCGAAGTGCGGCTGAAAATCACACCATGGCTCACTCTGTTTCTGTGTCTTGGACTGGGATTCCCCTGGACACCCGAAGTCCTCGCCGAGGCCGGGGCCGTTTCAGGCACCCGCTGGAAGGTCATCCAGAAGGACGGCGTTCACTGGCTGATGGACCCCCGGGGAGATCTCTTTTACTCCAAGGGCGTCAATTTCATCGATCCGGGGAAGGACACCCACAAGAGCCGTCAGAAACAGGACTACTACTGGGGCAACTTCTTCCCTTCCCTTGAAGACTGGCGAAAACGGACAAGCCATCAGCTCAGCGCCTGGGGATTCAACACCCGCGGCGGCTGGTCCGACCCCTCCCATGACCTGGACCTGCCCCTGATGGTGGAAATCGACCTCGGGCGCCTTTCCCACTTTCACTGGTTCGATTCGTTTCATCCCGACATCGAAGCGCGCGTGGTGGAGCTCGGCTCTCTTCAAGTGGTTCATGAACAAAGGCTGGGACAATCACACCAAGAGAGTCCTCTGGCAGCTGCTCCATGATCAATACGGCGGGGATTGGAACCGGCTTTTGGCCGACTGGGTCGTGCCGGAGGATGTCAAGAGCTTTGAAGACGTCAAACGGCCCGATGTCGAGCTCAAGCTTCGGCCCGGCGGTGAGGGCATTCGAGTCGTCAACCGGTTCATGGCCCGGGTGGCCCGGCAGTATTACGCTCTCATGTTCCGCGCCCTGCGAAAGGCTCACCCCGAAGCGCTGGTCCTTGGAGACCGGCTGCCGCTTTACTACCATCAGGACGCCGTTCTCGCCATCGGCGACAACGTGGACGTGATCTCCAGCAATTACAACGTGGACGTCGCCGACGGATGGGTCTCCCCTTACTACTTCGAGGGACTGCAGCGGCTGTCCTCGAAGCCCGTCCTCGTCACCGAGTTCTTTTTCGCGGCCATGGAAAACCGGTCGGGAAACCGCAACGAGACGGCCCGAAACAAGCATCCCAAGCCCGGCCACCTCATGACGGTCCAGACCCAGGAGGAGAGGGCCCGGGGAGTCGCGACCACCGTGCGGCGGTTTGCCCGCTTCCCCAACGTGGTCGGGGCTCACTGGTTCCAGTATCGCGACCAGCCTTTCGGGGGGCGTGAAGACGGCGAGGACTACAACATGGGGCTCATCGACACGGCCAATCGCCCCTATGACGAAGTGACGGAGGCGTTTCGGGCGGCCAACGCCGATATCGAGATCATCCGCTCCCAGCTCGCTCGAACCGGGGAGAGGAGACCTTCCGGAATCCTGTCCCCGAGCACCGCCGAGGCCGCCGTCGAAGAGCGGATTTCGCTGTACCGAGCGGCAAGCCCGCCCAATGTCTCCGACCAGTCCCTCCTGGACTGGGACAAGGAGAGGACCCGCATTGCCGGCGTTCAGGCTCCCGAGCCCTACGTGCCCTTTGGCGACATCCACCTGGCCTGGAGCCCCGAAGGCCTCTACCTGGCCACCATCGCCAACACCCACGTGGATCCGGGCTTCCTGGCCTACGAGGGTGAGTTTCCCGCATCCGAGGCCTTTCAGATCCACGTGTCCGTCGAAGCCGACCGCAAAGTCCATCACCAGACCATCACCATGCTTCCCAGCCCCGATCCCGACCAGGCCGACGGCTTCAGCGTCCGTCCCAGGCTCGTCCAGTCCAGGCCGGGCCGGCCCATCGAGTCGATACCGACGGCCGGACGCGTCCAGCGCATCCAGAAATCGCTGCCCCACATGCACGTGGAAGCCTTCCTCCCCGCCGAATCCCTCGGGGTTCCATCACTGCGGGCCGGCATGGAGCTCAGGCTCAATATCGTGGTGGTCAATTACTTTCGGGAGCTCTCCATGTCCTGGCCCGGCCGGGTGCCCCTGGAGCAGGCCGCCAGCCCGGACCTCATGAAACCGGTGGTCCTCAAGCATTAGGAAGCAGCCGGCGCGGCCGAAGGTCGGTCCAGAAGACTGGTGATGATCCGGTTCACCAGCTTCTCGATAACAATGGAAAGCACGGTGATCACCAGGACGATGGCCGAGCCCAGGAGGGAAAAGATCCAGAAATTACTGGGGCTCAGGAGCGGACCGAAGGTGGCGACGTACGGCTGGTGCAGCAGGTACAGGCCGTAGGAGTAAACGCCGACGGTGGTGAGCATGGAGCCCAGGGCCGGGAGGATGCATGCGGCCCGCCGCACCGCCTGGGCCATCAGGATGAAGAGCCCCATGGCGATGAGCCCGTCGTTGAGGACGCAAAGGAAATTGGGCTGGTAGCTGGCGACTCCCGCCACGTAAAGAGCGACTCCAACCAACAGGTTCCGCCTGGAGAAGAAGCCGTCTTCCACCGCGCCGGGGTGCTTTCGATACAGCCAGGCCAGGACCATCCCCGCCGAAAACTCCCAGAGCCTTCCCCCGAAAAACGCTCCCTGCATGTAGTTGCCGCTGACCTCGAGAACGGCGTAGAGCAGATACCTTGTGGCGACGGTGAAAAGAACGCTCCCGATGAAGAAGCGGACGGGGCCGAACCGCTGGAGGAGCATGAACAGCACGGGGAAAACCAGGTAGAGCTGCACCAGCAGGCCCACGAACCACCACGCCGGCACCAGGTAGTAGAACACCGTTTCCGCGGGATACATGCGCTGGCCCAGGAGGCTCAGAAGCAACCGATGGTCCAGGGGGTCGTATCGATGGGCCAGGGGTGAGAAGATGGCGACGGCATGGGCCACCCAGTAAAGTGGAAAAAGCCGCACCAGGCGCTTCTTGTACCAGGTCCCCCAGCCGCCCCGGGGATATCCCGTCCTGGCGAGGGAATAGGTCAGCCCGAACCCGCTCAGAACGATGAAGACCCCCACCGGCTGGGGTCCCCTCTGGATGAAGCCGGCCAGCAAACCTTCCAGAATGGCGGCCACGAAGCCCGACATCGAGCCGCCCCCGGCGTCCCGGGCAAAGGGAATCAGGTTGGAAAACGTGAGGGGCCAGGGATAGCGGCCCGGATCGTAAGTGCTGAAAAAGTGAAAGACCACGATCCAGAGGATCGAAAAACCCTTCATGACGTCGAGCCAGAAGAGGCGGGGACCCGGTGCCGGGAGACGGCATGCGGCGTCGATATCCTCTTTGGCGCCCATTCAGAAGCCAGCCCTCTCCATGAGGCTGCCGAGGACCTTTTCGGCGGCGAAGCATTCCACCGCAACCTCCCTCGCCGCACGGCACGCCGCGGGGTAATCGCTTTCGATGACGTCCACGGCGGAAACGATATCCTCCATGGTCAGGAACCCGAAGAGCCCCTTTCCCGTGGGTAGAAACTTGCTGAAGCCCGTCTCGTGAGTGATGACCGGACGCCCGGCCGCGAGAAAGCAAGCGCTCCGGTCGCTGAACCACCCCGTCACGGGCCGCACCACCTGGTCCTTGGCCACGGTGAATTCGCCCCGCGATCGCTGAATGTACTCGCGATAAGCGCTCACATCCTTGGAAATGGGCAGCGAGTGCACCAGGCTCCAGCCGTTTCCGCGCAGCAGCCGCTCCGTTTCCTCATCCACCACGACGGCCAGCTCGAAGGGGACCGGTCGTCGCCTGGGAAGATCGATGAACTTCAGAAACTCGCGATCCTTGGTCCAGTAATACTTCTCCCCCTGGTAGACGATGCTCTTGCCCTTATTGTGCCAGGTGGTGATGGTCGTGTAGGGCGACGCGGGGGCGGGCGGAAAGGGATTCTCCCAGAGCTCCATCACCACCGGCTGACGCGTGGGGAGCCAGCGGTAGCGCTCCACGGGGACCGTGCAGTCCGGCGCTCCCAGGTTCTCGCCGAAACTGAAATGAATGTCGTGGGCGTCCAGGGCCGCCAGGGTCGCCTCGTCCCCCTGGGCCACCTTGATCTGGACCGCGAAGGGATCGGACTCCACGTAGATGCGGCGCGGGATGGCCATGTGCTCGTCGCGCAGCTCCTGAGAGGCCGTGACGTTCAGAAACGCGTCGGCGTCGCGGTAGAGCTGCAGGATCTCCCCTTCGGACATCCCGTAGCATTGCCCACCGGGATAGTTGCCCCGAAAAGCCCAGCGTCCGGCGAAACCGTGAGCTTCCAGGACGGGCGCCACCGAGGCCACGTTCCCGGACGCATCGGGCGAGAACTCGAACTTCATGGCGTCATAGATCCACCGCCCCGAATCCTCGATGTAATAGACGTCGTAGCCGAGCTTTCTCAAACCGATGAGATAGTGCAGAAACTGGTAGGTCACTCCCGCCAGGGGATACCAGAAGATGATCCCGAAAACGATGACTTTGCCTCGACTGGGCGTTTTGGATGGCATGGGGAATCCTCAAGGATGAAGGAAAGTTTCTGGTTTCTGGCTCCTGGTTTGCGGGGTCCGAAAGGCATGCTCCAAACTTCCGGAGATCGCGGCCATCGAGGTCGTATTCGAGATCTTTGAACCGCCGGAAACAATGAACCGGCGACCAGAAACCAGGAACCAGAGACCAGAAACCAGAAACCAGGAACTAGGAACCAGAGAACAAGTCATTGACAAACCTGCCCAAGACCTTTTCACAGTCGAAATGGTCCCGGGCCACGTCCAGGGCTGCCCTGGACTGTCCCTCGTAATCGGCCTCGGCCAGCTCCAGGGCGGCTTCGGCCTCCTCGGCCGTCGAAAAGGTCAGGAGACCCGCACCACAGGGAATGATGGACCGGAAGCCAGTATCCTGCACCACCACCGGACGGCCCGAAGCCAGGTAGCAGGCGGACCGGCAGCTGAACCAGCCGGTGCGCAGGGCCACGTAAACGTTCTTGGCCGTCGAGATCTCGCCGCGCGAATCGCGGATGAACTCCTGATAACGTGCCGGAGTCACGGTGGCCGTGGGGCCGTCCACCACCTGCCAGCCGCACGACGCCAGTCGGTCCAGCGGAGCGCTCACCCCGCCCACGGCGACGCTGAGACGCGCCCGAACCCGCTGGGGCAGATCCATGATCTTTTCGAATTCCGCCCCCTTGCTGCCGTACTCCACGCCGTCGTAAACGAGCTTTCCCTTGAAGGCGTTCCATGTCATGACAGTCGTCCAGGGCACGCTCTCGGACGGGCGCACCGCCGCCAGGGGCTCCCAGAGATCCAGGACCATGGGCATCCGTGTGGTCTTCCAGCGATAGTGCAGCCTGGGAACCAGGCAGTCCGGGCCATGGATGTTCTCGGCGTAGGTGAAATGCTGATCGTGAGCTTCCACACTCCGGCACCAGCGATCCACGTACTCGGACCACTCGAATCGCTCGCTCAGCATGATCTGGTTGTAGCCGGGGTCCGTGTCGAGGAAGATCTTGATGCACCGGTGCGAAAGCGCTTCCGGGATCATGCAGGCCCCGCTGACATTGAGAAAGACATCCGCCGTGGCCGCGAATTCGTCAAAAGCCTGCCGATCCATGCCGTAGCTGGTTTCGTGAAGGTGCAGGTAATGCCATTTCCCCGAGAGCTCCGGAGCGTAGGTCTTGAAAAAATCGGCCAGGTAGGCCGCGGAATACGACCCGTCCGACGTGTAGGTTCTTTCGATGGGCTGGTACGGCCAGCTCCAGGTGTCCTCATGGTAGGTGACGTCATGGCCCAACCGGGCGAACCCGATGGCATACTGCAGGTAATCCCAGGCCACACCGCCAACCGGGTACAATCCCACCAGTCCTGTCACAATGATCCGAAGGCGCGATTTGAGCATCCAGTTCTCCTCAGCTCACCCGAAGTCATGATCCTGATACCGAAGTGGCCTGTTTATCCCATGATGCAGGGGCGTTATCAAGGCCCGGATGCATGAGCCCCCGTTGCACCATCACTTTTTGAACGGCACCCTCGAGAGCGCCCGGGCGGCCTCGAGGATCGACTCCGAGAGGGTGGGATGGGCGTGGATGGTCCGGGCCAGGTCCGATGCGCGCGCATCCAGCTCCATGGCGAGGGCGCACTCCCCAATCAGCTCCGAAGCTCGTGGCCCCAGGATGTGGACCCCCAGGATGCGGTCCGAATGCTCGTGGGCGATGATCTTGACGAAGCCGTCGGTCTCTCCCATGCAAACGGCCCGGCCCACACCCGAAAAGGGAAAGGCTCCGATGCGATGGGGAATGCCTCGCTCCTTTGCCTGCTCCTCGGTGAGCCCAACCGAGGCCACCTCGGGCGAGGTGTAGACCACGGCGGGAATCACATCGTAGTTGACTTCACCCGGGAGGCCGGCCATGCACTCGACGGCGGCGACGCCCTCCGCCGACGCCTTGTGCGCGAGCATGGGGCCCGCCACCAGGTCCCCGATGGCGTAAACGGTGGGAACGGATGTCCGGCAGGAGGCATCGGTCCAGACCTGACCCGTCCGCGAATCGACCCGCACCCCGACCTCATCGAGACCGAGGTCCCTTGTCAAGGGCCTTCTTCCCACGGCCACCAGCAGCCGCTCGAAGTCGTGGGTCTCCTCGCCGCCCGCGGCCTCGATGGTCACCCGCACCCCCTCTTCAACCACCTCCGCGCGCCCCACTTTCGTGGACAACCGGAATTCCATGCCCTGCCTGCCCAGGATCCGAAGCAGGCTGCGTCCCATCTGTCCGTCCAGGGTCCCGGCGATGGTCGGCATCATTTCGAGAACCGTCACGCGGGATCCCAGCCGGCTCCATACCGAGCCCAGCTCGAGGCCGATGTAGCCGCCGCCGACGATGCCGAGGCTCGCGGGCACGGTCCCAAAGGCCAGGGCCTCCGTCGAGCCCACGATCCTGTCGCCGTCGAACGGGAGGCCGGGGACTTGGATGGGCGCGCTCCCCGTGGCGAGAAGGATGGTTTTGGCCTGCAGAAGCACGGTGGACTCCCGCCCGGATCCCTCCGCTTCTCCTCGAACCTCGACGGTGTCCGGCCCCCGGAGCCTCCCCATGCCCCGGATCACTCGCACTCCATGAGATTCCAGAAGCTTTCGGACGTGCTCGCCCAGCTCGCCCACCACGCGATCCTTGCGCTGCATCATGGCCGAGAGGTCCGCCCGCAGGTCACCGAAACCGACGCCGTGCTCCTTGAATTGATGCCGGGCGAGGCTGTAAAGCTCGGTCGAATCCAGGAGCGCTTTGCTGGGAATGCACCCCACGTTCAGGCAGGCCCCCCCCAAACTCCCCTCCTTCTCCACGCAGGCCGTCTTCATCCCGAGCTGAGCCGCCCGGACGGCCGCCACATATCCCCCCGGGCCGGCGCCGATGACGACCAGGTCGTAGCTGTCGCTCAATTCCATCCCTCAATCTCCTTCAGGCAATGGTGTTGAGTAAGGTGGCAGGATCTACATGGCGCTCTCGCGTGCGAGAACAGCGCCATCCGAGTCTCTCCCGCGGACTCCCGGCGCCATTGATGTCGGAGGCCACCCTGGACGAAGGCCGCCGGATGGGGGAAGCTCCAGGGAAGCTCGAATTCCGCAAAAATGAAAACCAGCGGCGGCCCCAAGGCTTCACGCGCGCCGCATGGATGCATTGGTTAGCCCAGGAGCTTATCGTATTCGGAATGGCTTCCTATCCAAAACCAAAGCAGCCCTTCTGGAACTTC
>JALOPI010000060.1 GCA_025453975.1 Syntrophobacteraceae bacterium | reverse complement strand
GCGGGAATGACGACCCGGATCAATGGTCACTTTATTCTGTGGTGCTGTACTCAGAATGGCCTGGAGGGTCCCGAGAGGCTGCCAATGCTGTTGAATTGAGGGGTGGCACGGGCTAAGCGAAGCTTGCCCGTGATCAGATAAGCTCGCATGGGCAAGCTCCGCTTGGCCCATGGCACCCGACCCCGCCAGATCAGTGAGCTTATTTCAACAGCATTGCGAGAGGCTGCCTCGGTACAAGGCTGACCGCCATTGTGCCGAGTTGTACCGCGCGTGTCAGGAGGCGGCCTGCTCCGGCGCCCGGGACGGCTCGCTTCCGGACATCTTGAGGTTGCAGAGCTCCGAGAGGGCTGAATCCAGCAGGTCCTGGGATCGCTTCATGTGGTCCCGGAGGCTTCCGACGCTGATGAGGGTCTGGATGAGGATGACGGTGTTCTCATGGCGGAAGGGCTTCTTGCGGATGGCCTGGGCCAGGTAGGGTACGACCTCCCGGGCTTCCTCCTCCTGCACGTTGGGGAGAACCAGCAGGAACTCGTCTCCCCCGTACCGCCCGAGAAAGGAATCGCCCTCGGGCAGAATCTCGCTCAGCTGCCGGGCCACGTGCCGGAGCACCCGGGCCCCGATGTCGAGGTGACCGTTGGCCTCGTGATGGAAATGGGGATCGATGATGAGCACCGAAAGGGGGGCCCCGGTGCGGAGGGCCTTTCGGAATTCCCTCTCCAGCAGGGTGTGGATCTGGAAGTAGCTGAGGAGCCCCGTGAGCTGATCCTCGATGGCGAAATCCTTGAGCCGCTCGTAGGTGAGGCAGTTTTCCATGCAGAGCGCGATCTTCACGGCGAGCTGTTCGAGGAGGTCCGTGGCATCGCGCGGCTGATAGCGTCCAGGGTCCACGCTTCCCAGGAACAGACCCCCAAAAAGCACCTCGTGAACCGAAAGGGGAATGAGGACCCCGGATCGGGCCGTTGCCGCCCCCGACGGCAGGACCTCGAGGATGGCCTCCACGGTCTCCGGCGTCATGGCCATGGGCTGCGGGGATTCCCCGAAGAGATTCCTGGCCGATTCAAGGGACACGGGGGCATTCCAGGCGCCCTCTCCCACCGGGCTGTTTTCGGCCGTCCTTTCGGGGAAGAACCTTTCGAGGATGTCGGGATGGCACAGCAAAAGGACCACGTGGTCGGGTTGAAACCGGGCGCGGATTTCCCGCAGCAGCTCTTCGACCAGCACCTCCAGGTCGCGGGTCCGAAAGAGGATCCGCTCGATCTCGGCGAAGTGCCGCCAAATCCTTTCATTGCTGGCCGCCGTGGCGACCACCTCGGCCAGCTGCTCACGCAGCGCCCGGTTCTCGGCGTCGAGTCTCCCGGCGGCGCCGGCGGGCTCAACGTCCGGTGAATTCTCGGAAGGCCCGGAGGCTCGGGCCTCCATGCCCCGGATCTGCTCCTTGTCCTCGACCGTCTTTTTTCTGGATTGCTTTTTCATCAAAGGTTCAAACCATCACCGTGCGCGCGGCGGAGGCCCTGACCATCGCGAGGGCTTCACGCACCGCCTCCCTGGCGCCCGCGGCGGTCCGGACACCGGGTATGTTGAATTCACAGCACAGGGCCACGACCCCTTTGCCCATCTTGAGGGCCAGTGCGATTTCCGAGAGGGTTCCATAGCCTCCGGACACGGCGATCAGCGCCTCGGCGGTCTGGGCGATGATGGCGTTGCGGGCATGGCCCATGTTGGTCGCGATGGGGAAATCGATGTAGGCATTGGCGTCGTGAATGACGGGTCCGGGAAGGATCCCGACAGTGATGCCGCCGCCTTCCTTGGCTCCCCGGGCCGCCGCGGCCATGACGCCCCCAAGGCCTCCGCAGACCAGGATCCCGCCGCTGTGGGCGATTTCCCGACCCACCTCAGCCGCCAGGTCCTCGATGGCCGAAGGGCATGCCCCGGCTCCGATGACGCCGATCATGGGGCCGCGTTTGAAATGCAGGGCCATGCGTTACTCTTCCCATCCCCACTTGCCCACCAGGTCCACGAAGCGCACCCCTCCCAGATCCGTCCTGCGGATGCCCTCGGGCACATGCTCCACCAGCATCAGGCTTTGGGAAAGCCGGTCTCCGACGGGCACCACCAGCCGGCCGCCCATGGCCAGCTGATCCACCAGGGGTTGAGGCACCTTGGGAGCCCCCGCCGTGACGATGATCCCGTCGAAAGGGGCCTCGTCAGGCCATCCCAGCGTGCCGTCGGACACCCGCACGATGACATTGGTGTAGCCGAGCTTGCGGAGCGCCTGGTTGGCGCGGTAAGCCAGGCCGGGCAGCCGTTCGATGCTGAACACCCGCTGGGCCAGCTCGGCCAGGATGGCCGCCTGGTAGCCGGACCCGGTGCCGATTTCGAGCACTTTCTCATGCCCCTGCAGCTCCAGCTTCTCGGTCATCAGGGCCACGATATACGGTTGCGAAATGGTCTGCTTGTCGGCGATGGGCAGGGGATGGTCGCTGTAGGCCTGCTCCTGCAGCGCCTCGTCCACGAAGAAATGCCGGGGCACCTTGCGCATGGCGTCCAGCACGCGCTGGTCGGAAATCCCCCGGCCTGCGAGCTGCGTTTCGACCATCCGGTCGCGCGCCTTCTGGAAATTGATCATCTAAGGACAGTCCTCAAAACCTGGGCACGACGGAGATCTCCCCACGAGCACCTGGCGGGATCGCATCGAACCAGCACGGGTTTCATTCCCTTTTCGCAAGAATTTCAGACCATTCACCCCATAGAACTAATGAAAAAGCATGAAGATTGTCAATTTGTTTTTGTTTGCGGGCAATTTGCTCCAAAAAGTTTCAAGTTTCAAGTTTCGAGTCTCAAGTCGAAGAAGAGCCCCGTCGGGAGCGCCTTTTCGCTGTTTCGGGTGGTAAGGGGCCCGTGAGGAATTGCGTGGAAGTGTTTTGGCCTTCTACAGCCATGCTTATTTTATAATTATGAATTGAGCCATGGTGGAAAACATCGATTGAACGCTTGATGCGGAGGCTCACCGTGTCGGTCGCGCACCGAATCCAGCGTCCCGGCGGGGGTTATCCCCGCCCGTATCGAGTGCTTGACTCAACAGTATTGCCGGGAGGGGAGGGGCAGCCATGAGCAACCGTGAACATGACCTGGTCGAAATCATCCGGGATCCGGGCATGTGGGTCTATGAAGCCTGGGAGCTCACGAGAGAAGGTCACTACTATCTCTACCGTTATGACGCCGGCGAGGGAGTGTTTTACCGCGCCACGGTCCCGGCCGGAGCGGCGGCCATCCAGTTCTTTCCGCTGAAATCGAGCGACCATGTGCCCCTGAGCGGCTGGCGTCCCCTCGAGAGACGGGAGATGCGCCCCTTTCGGCCGAGACTGGTTTCAGGTCGCCGGGCGGCCTCAGCGTAGGTTGGCCCATCGGGCATAACGAGCCGAGTCGCGGTCCTCGCCGTCACGGCCCATTTGGCCGAGACACCTCCATCTCAAGCCTTGTCGAAGGAATCGGCCGAAGGGGTGCTTCCGGCCTCCGGCGCCGACCCAGGCCGGCAGAATCTCGCCATACCCCGAATCCGAGAGCAGCGGAAGAACCTGGGTGCCGACATACAGGAAGCCCAGGTTGTCCTTCCAGGAAGAATCGTACGGCGTGAACATCCCGAAATCCCTTGCCTTGAGCATTCCGTGGAAAGACCCCGGGTGATGGTTGTCCTCCCATGGGCGGAGGGCAAAAAGACGCACCCTTGGATGGGATTCGAGGATCAGGTCCAGGGCATGGAGCCGCTCCGAGCCCGCCTCGTCGAAAATGCCGATCCCCCGGAAGGGGAGGCCCCGGGCGCGCATGGCATCGAGAGCCAGCCTGAAGCTCGGCCGCGCCGCGTGGATCGTATCCTCCCAGAAGAGGATCAGCGGCGGGATCCCCCGATCTTCGATCCATTGGGACAGGGCCGGCAGGTAGGCACTGTCCGTCAGGCGCGTGGACGAGATGAAGAACTTGTCGATCCAGGGAAGCACGAAGGATTCGAGATCACCATGGCGCAGGAGCCTTTCCGCCTCGATGGCGAGGGCGGCCAGTCGCGCGAGCCCGCCGATCCAGGATTCCCTCTCGAGCCTCCACCAGGCCAGGACGTCCCTCAGGGGCCGCCGCTGGCCGGGGCTTCCCGGGCCGCTCCAGCAATGCTTTGCGTCAGTGGGCTCGTCCTCGAATCCTGCTTCGGGCATGCATGCGACGGCCGCCGCGCGGGCTTCGACGCAGGCCCGCTCCCACGTCGGATCGAGCCCGTTGAGTGAACAGACCTCCCGGAGAGCCCGGCGGGCCGCCGGAAACGCCAACCGTTCGGCCCGCATTCGAAGCAGGCTTTCCGCACCCGCCTCGGCGCCGCCGTCGAGGCGTCGAAGCTCGACTTCCCTCACCCTCACGCGCTGAACGAGCTCCTCCCGGAGCTTCGGCGAGGGAATCGCCTCCGCCAGGTCCTCGAAGCCCCAGCCTCCGGCGGCGGCAAGGCCGGCGTTGTGCCAGCTCAGCACCACGCGGCGGGTCCTTCGGCTGACGTCGTGGGCGAGACCGCGGATGGAGGCCAATTCACGTCCCTGGTGTTCCAGCAGCCGGTCCAGCCAGGCCATGGAGAGGTTTCCGAGCCCGGCCCATTGAACCCGGCGAAATGAAGTCGGCGGTGTGTGGAGGCCGGTCCCCGCCGCTTCGAAGAGCAGGGGGCGGCAGAAGCACATCCATCGGCCCGAAGTCTGGCGAGCCCTCCGGACGCCCGGGCGCCGACGTCCGGGGAGGTGCAGATCGGCGAAGGTCGGGCGGCTCCATTGGGGTGACCCGGATGGATGCTTCAGCTTCAGCCTGAGACAGCGCCATCTCCGCTTGCCCCGGGAAGGGCGGGACCCCTCGATGAACCGCGAGAGGCGGTGGGCCATGAGGGGCAGAAAGGGCTCGATGGAGCAGGGTCGGCCAAGGAGAGCGGCGAGGGGCTCCGGCGGCAGGCGGTTCAGCAGTGCGCGGAAGTCGGGACCGTTGCGCAGGGGGACCCCCAGCGCATGGGCCTGCTCCCAGATGTCGAAGAGCTGCTCGAAAACGGGTGGCGGTATCTCGCGGGCCCGGGTCCGTCCGAATCGCGAACAGGCGTCGAGGGTGGCCTTCAGGTGAAGGGAATCGTCCTCGACGGGAGGGCTTGAAAGGAGGATGAGCGCGGCCTCCCGGATGCGGGGGTCGGGGTGCCGGCTGATCTTCCATAGGGACCGGAGATCATCCGGCGAGGGAGCTTCGCCTGCAAGCAGCAGCTCCGTGTAGTGGTGCATCCGTGCCGTGGGATCCGATGCAGGGCTCAATTCTCCTCCTTGTTCGGTCTCAAAGTGAAAGCTGATCGTTGACTCATGTCAAGGAAAAGCCATGAGAAAACGATTACTCTTTCAATAAGTGCTCATTATGCTATTGACACTGTATAAAGTTTGAGATAGCTAATCTGCAAGCTCGATATTTCTCTTGGAGGTCGATCATGTTCAGGGGATGGAACTGCGGAAAGCGGAGCAGGTGCTGCGCGGCGGAAGGTGAAAACGGAAGGGGCCCGGCGCTTCCCCTTGCGGACGCTCCGGCGGGAAAACGTTTGAAAGTGGCCTGTCTCGGCGGTGGCAGGCAGTTTTGCGCGCGCATGGCCTCCATGGGGATCTATCCGGGCGTGGAGATGGAGCTGCTGTGCTCGAGCGGCGGATCACCCTGCCTGGTCCGTGTGCATGGCGGCACCCTGAGCCTGGGAGCCGGACTTTCTCGTGAAATCCTGGTGGTTCCGGAGATTTGAGGGGATTCTCAAGGTCTCTCTTGGATGGAGGTGAAATCCAGGTCGAGGGAATTGGGGCGAATAAGTCGGGGCCCGCCCGGGTCCGCTGAAGGGAATAAGGCGGGGGGCATGGCGCCCGAGGCAGCTCATGAGGGGCGAGGAGCGGTTGATTCAACCGCTTTTTTTATTATATTGGGCTGGGTATTATGAATCATCTCACAGTCGAAGGTTCAGGCTCATGCGGACAATTCCATTGCGACACATGCAGGCGGGACAGAAAGGTATCATTGAGCGGGTCGGCGCCACGGGCGAGCTGGGGCGGCGCATCCGGGACATGGGGCTCGTTCCCGGGACGCTCATCCAGGTCCAGGGCAGAGCGCCCCTGAAGGATCCGGTTGCCATCCGCACGCGTGACTTCACGCTTTCGCTCCGCAACAACGAGGCGGACTTCATCGAAGTCGTGGTGGAAGAGGAAGCATGAATCCAGAGCCCGAGGAAAAGCTGCTCGCCCTCGCCGGCAATCCCAACTGCGGGAAGACCACGCTTTTCAACGCCATAACCGGCGCCCATCAGCACGTCGGGAATTATCCCGGCATCACCGTGGAAAAGAAGGAAGGATTCATCTCGGTGGACGGCCGGCGTCTTCGGCTGGTGGACCTCCCCGGCACTTACTCGCTGACGGCCTACTCCCTGGAAGAGCTTGTGGCGAGGGACTTCCTGGTCCAGGAGCGTCCCAGCGTGGTCATCAACATCGTGGATGCCTCCAATCTCGACCGGAATCTCTACCTGACGATCCAGCTGATGGAGCTCGGGATTCCCATCGTGATCGCGCTCAACATGATCGACGCCGCCCAGAGCCGCGGCATCGAGATCGACGCCGCGGAGCTTGGGCGGCGACTGGATCTCGAGGTGGTGCCGACGGTGGCTCGGAGCGGAAAGGGGAAGGATGTGCTGCTCGAGACCGTGGCCCGGGTGGCATCCGAGCCCCGGGACTGGCGCCCCATCCACATTTCTTACGGGCCCGACATTGATCCGGTTTTGGACCGGATGGAGGCGGATATCCTCGAGGCCGCATTCATGACCGAGGATTTTCCGCCCCGCTGGACCGCCCTCAAGTATCTCGAGGCGGACGAGCAGGTGCTCGCCAGGGGTGACGGCATCGACCCGAACCTTTCGGCTCGTCTCAAATCCCGGGCGAGCCAGGTGACGGAGCACCTGGAGAAGACCCTGGCCAGCTATCCCGAGGCCATCATCGCCGACCACCGCTACGGCTTCATCGCAGCCCTGTTGAAGGACGGCGTCGTCCAGCGGACTCAGAAGGCCGACCGGCTGTACCTCTCGGACCAGCTGGACCGGGTCCTGACCAACCGCTTCTTCGGGCCCGTCATCATGATGCTCGTGCTCTACGTGGTTTACCATTTCACCTTCGACTACAGCGAAATCCCCGTTCAATGGCTCGAGGCGGGGTTTTCGGCCCTTGGAGGCTGGGTGGAGTCGGTGCTGGAGCCCGGTCCGCTGCGGTCCCTTCTGGTCTCGGGGGTCATCGACGGCGTGGGCGGCGTCATGGGCTTTGTTCCGCTGATCCTTTTCATGTTCCTGGCCATAGCGTTCCTCGAGGACACGGGATATCTCGCCAGGGTGGCCTACATGCTGGATCGCGTTTTCCGAACTTTCGGGCTCCATGGGAGCTCGGTCATGGCTTTCATCATTTCGGGAGGCATTGCCGGCGGGTGTGCGGTTCCCGGCGTCATGGCCACCCGAACCCTCAGGAGCTCCAAGGAGCGCGTGGCCACCCTGCTCACGGCGCCGTTCATGAACTGCGGAGCCAAGCTTCCGGTCTTTGCCATGCTGATCGCGGCTTTTTTCCCGGGAGACCGGCCCCGGATCATGTTTCTCCTGACCCTCTTTTCCTGGACCATGGCCCTCCTCGTGGCCAAGCTGATCCGTGTGACGATCCTCCGGGGTCCGAGCACGCCGTTCCTGCTGGAGCTGCCGCCCTACCGGCTGCCCACTTTCAAGGGGCTCCTCATTCACACCTGGGAGCGGACCTGGCAGTATATCCAGAAGGCGGGAACCATCATTCTGGCCATTTCCATCGTGTTCTGGGCTCTCATGACCTTCCCCGGGCTTCCGGAATCCCGGAAGGATTCGTTCGAGGCGGAGCGCGGCGCCACCCTGGCTGTTCTGTCCGCCGAGCTGAGACAGTCGGTTTCCGATGGCGAAAAGCCCGGGGATTTGTCCGCGGATTTGGAGCAGCAGTGGACCAACGCCCGGGGCGCCCTGGATGGCATCGATGGAGCCGAAGCCCTGGCCGGGCTCAAACACTCCATTGCGGGTCGTGTGGGCCTGGGACTGGAACAAGTAACCCACTGGTGCGGACTGGACTGGCGCACCAACGTGGCCCTCTTTTCGGGCTTTGCGGCCAAGGAGCTCATCATCTCGACCCTCGGGACCTCTTATTCCATAGGCAAGCCGAGGGAGGACCGGGACCTGCCCCTGAGCCGGCGGCTGGCCTCGGATCCCGAGTGGAGCCGCCTCAAGGCGGTGGCGGTGATTATCTTCATCATGCTGTATGCCCCCTGCATTCCCACCGTCACCTGCATCATCCGGGAGTCCGGGGCCTGGAAGTGGGGGCTTTTCTCGATGATCTTCAACACCCTCGTGGCTTTTGCCATGGCAGTGCTGGTGTATCAGGGCGGGCGGTGGCTGGGGTTGGGTACTGGTTCCTAGTCGTGGTGAGGAGCGAAAAATGTGGCAGACCGTTGTCGTAATGCTGATTCTGGCGGTGGTGGTTGTTTACGTTGCCCGGCAGGTGATTCGGATGGTCCGATCCAAAACACCTGTATGTTGCGGATGCATCGGATGCTCCGGTCTTGAGGAAGGTCCGTCATCCCAGGAGGGGTGCGAGAAGTCCTGATTCGGTCTTCCATGGGTGTGGAGTTTTCTCATGCGTTTATCCATCCAGCTTCCGGGCACGGGCGAGCGGGTTTCGGAGATCATGATCGAGGAAGGGGCCATGGGTCGGGTTCGCGGCGATCTGGAGGTCTTCCTCGGAGGTCGTAAAGCTTTCTGGATCTGGGACGAGAACGTGGCGTCCATCTGGACGGAGCGGGCTCGGGGTCTGGGCTGGCCCGTCCAAAGCCGTGATGGCGCCATTCGATTCCGTTTCGCGGAGTCCACCAAGCGACTGGCGGGCATCGAGATGCTGGCCCGGGAGCTGATCCGCGCCGGAGCCGACCGGGGAAGTGGGCTGGTGGCCGTGGGCGGCGGGGTGGCGGGGGACATGGTGGGCTTCCTGGCGGCTGTCTTCATGCGCGGCGTTCCCCACTTCCAGGTCCCGACGACTCTTCTGGCCCAGGTGGACAGCAGCATTGGAGGGAAGACCGGCGTCGACCTTCTCGAGGGGAAGAATCTTCTCGGGGCGTTTCACCAGCCCCGGGCCGTCTGGATCGACCCGCGCTTCCTCTCGACCCTGCCTCCCCGGGAGATGCGCCAGGGGATGGCCGAAGTCATCAAGACCGCGATGATCGGGGACGAAGTCCTGTGGAGGTTCATCGAGAGCCACTCGGATGCCATCCGGAGACGGGAGGCCGAGTCCCTGGCTCGCGTCCTGTCGGCGTGCTGCCTCTTCAAGGCCCATGTGGTCGAGGAGGATGAAAAGGAGTCGGGACGTCGCCGGGTGTTGAATTTCGGGCACACCGTGGGACATGCCATCGAGAAGGCGAGCGAGTACTCGATCCCTCACGGCGATGCGGTGGCCATGGGAATGATGGCGGCGACGAGCCTTTCGGTCTCGTGGGGACGTTTTCCCTCGTCGGACCTGGCCCGCCTCGAGAGGCTCTGCCGGGCCTGGGAGCTTCCCACGCGGATTCCCGCCGCCCTGACCCCCGGGACGATTCTGGACGCCCTCTCGGCCGACAAGAAAAGGGTTTCCGGCGCTCTGCATTTCGTTCTTCCGGTGAGCATCGGAAAGACGGTGGAGGTGATGGACCCGGACCTGAACGATCTGGAGCAGGTCCTCAAATCCCTGGCGGGTTGAGAATCCGTCGGGAATCCCTGGCGCAATGGCGACGCTGTCGGTGAGCCCAGATGCCTCCTGAAAACGGATCGTACAAAAATGTCCCCTCGGATGCCATCCCGTGGGATATTCTCGAATTGGAGCCCCGTCGAGCCTGCCTTTTCCGGCATCAGGCTCGACGGGGCGAAATTTCCGGGGTTTCTCGAGGGGCTCGCTGGGGCTCCCCTCCGTTCGTTCCTAAAGGACGTATCCGCTCTCGCCGTGCTGGCTCAGGTCGAGCCCTTCGGATTCCTCCTCCTCGCTCACGCGCAGTCCCATGGTGGCGTCGAGGATCTTGAGGATGACCCAGGTGACCACGAAGGAGTAGACCCATGCGGCCACGACGCTCAGGGCCTGCGTTCCCAATTGTGCCGCATTGCCGAAGAAGAGTCCGTCGCCGCCCGCCGGGTTGACCAGGGTGGAGGCGAAGAGACCGGTCATGAGGGCGCCGAGGGTTCCGCCAACCGCATGCACGCCCACCACGTCCAGGGAGTCGTCGTAGCCGAATTTCGGCTTCAGACTGACGGCCAGGTAGCACACCGCGCCTCCCGCCAGCCCGATGATGATGGACGACATGGGACCGACGAATCCGCAGGCGGGAGTGATGGCCACGAGGCCGGCCACCGCCCCCGAGGCGATGCCGAGGGCCGTCGGCTTCCCGCGATGAATCCATTCCACGACCATCCACGAGAGTGCCCCGGCGCCCGAGGCGATGTGCGTCGCCACGAAGGCGGACGCAGCCAGCGAGCCCGAAGCCAGGGCGCTGCCGCCGTTGAAGCCGAACCAGCCGAACCAGAGCAGACCCGCCCCGATGATGGTCATGGTCAGGTTGTGGGGCGCCATGAGCTCCGTGCCGTAGCCTTTCCGTTTGCCGAGCACCAGGGCCGCGGCCAGGGCGGACACGCCGGAGCTGATGTGGACCACCAGCCCGCCGGCGAAATCCAGGGCTCCCATTTCACGGATCCAGCCCCCGACGCCCCAGACCCAGTGGGCGAGAGGGTTGTAGACGAGGATGGCCCACAGGGTGATGAAGACCAGGTAGGTTTTGAACTTGATCCGCTCGGCTATGGCGCCGGAAATGAGGGCCGGCGTGATGATGGCGAACATCATCTGGAAAACCATGAAGAGCTGGTGGGGAATGGTCGCGGCATAGTCCGCGTTGGGCTCCATGCCGACGCCGCTGAGGGCGAAGTATTTCAGCCCTCCGATGAGATGGCCGATGTCGGGGCCGAAGGCGAGGCTGTAGCCGAAGAGCGCCCACTGAATGGTGATGATTCCAAGGGCCACGAAGCTCTGCATGATGGTGCCGAGCACGTTCTTGCGGCGGGCCATGCCGGCATAGAAGAGCCCCAGGCCGGGGGTCATGAGCATGACCATGGCCGCGCAGACCAGGATCCAGGCCGTGTCGCCCGTGTCCACCTTCGGGGGGGGAGCCTCCGCTTCAGCCGGCGCGGCCTCCGTGGCCTGCGCCAGGAGCATGGGGGCTCCAGCCGGCTCCTCCGCAAGGGTGGGTGCCGCATATAGGATAGCCATGAAGAAGATGATCGAGATGATTGCCAGCCTTTTCATTATGAATCCTCCAGTCCCTTGCGGGTGGTTTATGAGCATCTTCACTTTCCGCCGTGATGAGGGGATGATGCTTTCGATGATCAAAGGGCTTCGACCCCCGTCTCGCCGGTACGAATGCGCATGGCCTCTTGAATGGGCGAGACGAATATCTTCCCGTCGCCGATCTTGCCCGTGTTGGCGGCTTTCTGGATCGTCTTGATGACGTCGTCGGCTCTTTCCTTGGGCACCACCAGGGTGAGCAGCAGCTTGGGAATGAAATCGACCCGATACTCGGCGCCACGATACACTTCCACGTGACCCTTCTGGCGGCCAAATCCCTTCACTTCGGAAACGGTCATGCCCTGAATGCCGATGTTCACGAGCGCTTCCTGCACGTCCTGCAGCCGAAACGGCTTGATGATCGCTTCAATCTTTACCATCTGAGCTTCCTCCCTCTTCTTTCTGTCCGTTGGTCACCATGGCCTGTCCACGATTGACACAACTGTAAAGGCAAGGGCCTTGCCAAGGCACCGCGCTGAAACATAAGTTGTTGAAATTCATGGTTGAAAGGGTTTGGCGGGGAGTGCCGGGAATCTTACAATTTTGTTCGATTATGTGAATCGTTTCCGAAGTGATCATCAAAGTGCACAAAATTGGACCGGATGATCACAATCCTTGGAAAGCTTGACCAGAACATCGAAGTCGAAGTCACGTTCCGATACCGTGACCAGTCCCTGGAGGACGCATCGCACCTGTAGAAGGGCTCTTTGCCGTCCAGGGTCGGTCAATCAGGAGGAGCAGTGCGCTCAGTTGTATAACGGTAGGGCCGGGTTGCGTCCCGGCCGGGGCTCGCGAGGCAAAACCTACCCGCGACAGGGCAGAGAACCAATCCCCAAAAAGGATCTTGGAATGCTTCAGGCGCTGGAGCTTTGCAGGGGGGGTACATCGGGACGGTTTCGGCGGACTTTTCGGGCCACCATGATGAAGCCCGTGTGGGCCACCATGCGGTCGAATGGGCGGGCCCGTAACTCGTCGATCTTCCAGTCCCTTTTGAGCAGCTCGAACGTGCTCACATTGGCGAAGCCGCGGGCCTTGAGCTCGCGCCACATCCACTGGACCTGGCCCACGTTGGGGCTGAGGCTCAGCAGCAGCCCACCCTCGCGGATCACGCGGCTCACCGGGGCCACGGCGTGCCAGGGTTCGGGCAGGTCCAGGAAAACGCGGTCCACCGGGCCCCGAAGACTGAAGTCCTGGATGTCCCCGATGACGAGGTGGAACGCGGGATGTTTGGCTCCAAAATAGCGGCTGACGTTCTCCATGGCCTGAGCCGCGAACTCCGGCCGCTTTTCGACGGAGATGAGCCGGCCTCCGTCTCCGATGGCCCGGAGCAGGCAAAGGGTCAGTGCCCCTGAGCCGACCCCCGACTCCAGCACGGTCTGCCCCGGGTGCAAATCGGCGTGGAACACCATGGCGGCCAGGTCCTTGGGGTAAATGATCTGGGTCTGCCGCTTCATGTTGAGGATGTAGTCCTCGAGGCTCACCCGAAAGAGAAAGAGCTTGGCGCCCGTGTTGGTCTCGATGATGTCGCCCTCTTCCCTGCCGACAACATCCGTCATGTGGATGGTCCCCAGATGGCACGAATAGGGGGCGTCCTCGATCTTGACGAGCCACTTTTTGCCCTTCTGTGAGGTCAGAAGCACCCATTCGCCAACTGAAAAACCTGCCATGGTCCGTGTCTTCTCCTTCTGGCTGTCAAGTCGAGAGGCGATGATGCCCCGGCGGAAGTGAATGGCACCATAGGAGAGCGGAGGTGCGGCGTCAACCGGATTCTGGTGGGGAATCTCATTGCCAAACCGGCCTCCCGTCTCTATTTTATTAGCTCTTTGAGCTAACGATTGACGCGAGGTGGCAACGATGCAGATTCAATGGAGAAGATGGGGTGCTTCACTTTTGGCGCTGGCTCTGGTCTGTGCGCCGCCGGTCGTGTCCTTTTCCGGGGAGAGGCCCGACCTGGTGGGGTGGGAGCGGGACAGTCCGTACAACAAGCATTACGATGCCAGCGAGTCCGATGACTTCAAGGGAGTGGTGGAGGAGATCATCGATATCACGCCGCTGCCCGGCATGGCTCCCGGATTTGGACTCAAGGTGAGGGACCAGGATGGAGACATGGTGGAAGTCCATCTCGGCCCCAAGTCCTTCGCGAAGCCGGAATCCATCGGTTTGAAGAAGGGCGACAAGGTGAAGGTCAAGGGGGTTTGGGTGGCCCTCAACGACAAGGACGTGTTTCTGGCCTCCAAGGTCAAGAAGGGTGAGAACATCGAGCTCAAGGTGAGAAGGACCAGGGACGGCGCGCCTTACTGGACGTTCTCGCCCGAGGAGCTGGCCAGGGAGAAGGAAGATTGATGCGCCGGCGCGGGGCTCCGCGTGTGAAGGTGCCGGGGGGAGGGATGCGGATTCCGGGCGCCGTCATGGGGATGGCTTTCTGTCTCATGACGCACTGGATTGCGGTCTGCGGGGCCGCGCCCCTCAAGGTGGTGGTGCTGACCGATGCCGCCGGCCTGGGGGACAAGGGATTCAACGATGTCTGCTGGTCCGGGGTGCAGCGGGCCAGGGCCGATTTCGGGATCGAAGCGCATTTCATCCAGTCCCGGGAACAGGCCGACTATGCCGCCAACATCCAACTGGCGGCGCGCCACGGCGACGTGATCGTGACCCTGGGATATCTCTTCGAGGATGCCCTGCGGCGCGTCGTCCCCTCTCATCCCCGGAAGCGGTTCATCCATATCGAGGGGGTGGTGGTGGGAGACAACATCGCCTGCTACGATTTCAGGTCCGAGGAAGGTGGCTTCCTGGCGGGGCTGGTGGCGGGTCTCCACACCAGGGCCAGGAAGGTTGCCGTGGTGGCCGGAATGGAGATTCCTCCCGTCGAAGCCTATGTGAGCGGTTTTCGGGCCGGCATCAGGACGGCGGAGCTTCACCGCGGGGACGCCATCCAGGTGATCGTCGTGTTTGCCGGTTCCTTCAACGATCCGGTCAAGGGGAAATCCCTGGCCCAGGCCGCCATCGACCAGGGGGCGGATGTGATTTTCCGGGCGGCCGGAAACACCGGTGTGGGAGTGTTGGAGGCCGTCAAGGGGGCCGGGAATGTGGCTTTGATCGCCGAGGATCTGGACCAGGACGATGAGATTCCCGGAAGGGTCCTGACCAGCACCCTCAAACGCATGGATGTGGCGGTCTACGAGGCCATGCGATCCATCGTGGAAGACCGGTTCCGGGCGGGACACCGATGGCTCGGCGCGGCGGACGGCGCCATGGACATCACCGAGATGAAGCACAGCCGGGCATTGTTCGATGCCGCCGACCTCCAGCGCATCCAGAAAGCCCGTGAGCTGCTCAAGAAGGGGGCTCTCAAGGTCCCCGCCAGGTCGGGCGACGTGGATGGATTTCAACCGCCAAGACTCGACTCGTGAGGGGATTCGTCCCGGTTCGTCCCTGACTGTCCTTATGGCTCATCAGCACCCGGCACAGGATGAATGTATCATCCAGCTTCGAGGAATCTCGAAGCGCTTCGGGGAGGTTTGGGCCAATGCGGATATCGACCTCGATGTCCGCCGGGGCGAATGCCACGCCGTGGTGGGTGAAAACGGGGCTGGAAAGTCCACGCTCATGCAGGTCCTCTCGGGGCGGTGGCGGCCCGACCGCGGCGAGATCCGCATCGCGGGTGTCCCAAGGAGATTCGCATCTCCCCGTGATGCTCTCCGCGCGGGCATCGGTATGGTCCATCAGCAGCTCCTCGTTTTTCCGCGTCTGACCGCCCTCGAGAACATCCTGGTGGGCGCTTCCCCCCGCCGTTTCCCGTGTCCGGGACGGACCACGGCCCGGAGCCGCATTCTCCAGTGGACCGAGGCCTTCGGTTTCGACCTCCCCCTCGACGTTCCCGTGCGGGAGCTTCCATTTGCCCAGCGGCAGCAGATCGAGATCCTGCGGGCTCTCCATCGCGGCGCCGGGATCCTCATCCTGGATGAGCCGACGAGCCTGCTTTCGCCTCCCGAGGTCAAAAGGCTGCTGGGGCTTCTCGGGTCCCTCGGGGAGCAGGGGAGAACGCTGCTGTTCGTGAGCCACAGGCTTTCCGAGGTCTTTGCGCTGGCCGACACGATCACCGTGTTGAAAAAGGGGCGGCGGGTCGCCTCCATTGGACGGGCCCACACTTCCCCTGAAGCGGTTGCCCAGTTGATGGTTGGGGCCGCACCCGGCGCCGGACCGGAGGATGCGGTCGAGAAGGGAGCCGAAGGTGAAGAGCCGGGGACAGGAGGACTCGCCCGGATTTCGTCCGGGGGCGCCCAGGAGGAGACAGCTCTTGATGCCGGGCGCGCGGCACGGGAGACGGGCGGGCTGGCCGCGCAGGCCGGCCATGAGACCGCCACCCATCCGTCCGCGGCGCCGGTGCTCGATCTCCGGGCTGCCTGTGCGCCCCCGGGCTGGAATGAGTCCGGACTCAGGGATGTGAGTCTCCGGCTGCGGTCTGGCGAGATTCTGGGCATCGGCGGCGTTGTGGGCAATGGCCAGAGGTCTCTCGCCCGCGTCGTGGCCGGAATCGCACCCCTGAGCTCCGGCCGAATCCTCTCCCGGGGTGAGGACTGGGGAGATCTCACCATCGCCGAAAGGCTTCGGAAAGGATTTTGCTGGCTGCCGGCCAATCTCGTGGAGGAGGGGTTCTGTCCTGGTTTTTCGCTCTGGCAGAATTACCTCCTCGGGCGACAGAGGGAAGAGCGCTTTCAGGCCGGGGGCTGGCTTCGAAGGGGCGCGGCGCGGAGCTGGACCCGCGAGGAGCTGCGAGGCGGCCGCGTGCGATTCGAGGACGTGGACCAGCCCCTGGAGACGCTCTCGGGGGGCAACATGCAGCGCGTGGGCCTCCTTCGGGTTTTGAGCGGATCGCCGAGGCTGGTGCTGCTGGAACAGCCGGGAAGGGGCCTCGATCTTTCGGGGCAGGGATGGCTGAAAGACCGACTGAGAGGGCTCAGCGCGGGGGGAGCCGCGGTTCTGGTCATTTCATACGACCTGGACGAGCTCATGGCACTCTGTCATCGTATCGGGATACTCTATCGGGGGAGTCTCATGGGAACCGTCATGGCGGACCCGTCCGCCGAGGAACGGTTGGCTCGCTGGATGACCGGGGTCGAGTCGTGATGCTGACGCTCCTTCGCTGGCTTCTGGCTCCGTTGGCCGGGGTGGCGCTCGTCGCCGTCGTTGGGCTCGCGCATGGGGCGGGGCCATGGGACCTCCCGGGGGCCATCTGGACGGGGGCCTGGGGGGATGGCGACGCTGCCCTCGCAACCCTTGCCAAGCTGACGCCACTGCTCCTCACGGGCCTGGCCGTGGCCCTGGCCTATCGAATCCGGCTCCTCAACATCGGGTGTGAAGGGCAGCTGGTGCTGGGGGCCCTGGCCGCGGGGGTGACGGGCGTCCATTGCGGCGGTCTTCCGACGGCGCTGGCGCTGCTCCTCCCCGTTGCGGCCGGGGTGGCGGTGGGGGCGGCCTGGGCTTTTCCGGCCGTGTGGCTTCGGCAGCGGACGGGAGCCCACGAAGTGCTCACCACGCTGATCCTGAACTATGTAGCCGTTTACCTTGCGGAATTTTTGATTCTTGGGCCTTTGGGGGACGGCACCGCCCTTGGGAGAACCGCTGCCGTCGCCGAGCCGGCCCGGTGGCCGAACCTCGTCGAGGGGGCCGCGGGCGGGCTCACGGCGGCCCCCGTGCTGGCTCTGCTGCTGTGCGGGGCCGTTCAGGTCTGGCTTTCGAGAACCGTGGGCGGCTACGAGGTGACGGCGTCGGGGAGCAACGAATCGGCGGCGGCGCTGGCGGGCATCCACGTGCCGAAGCTTCAGCGGCGTATCTTCCTGGCGAGCGGCGGTCTGGCGGGGCTGGCCGGGGCCCTTGAAGTCGTGGCCGTGCACGAGCGATTCTATCGGGCATTCTCTCCCGGGTACGGGTTCGACGGCATCACCGCTGCCTTTCTGGTGAACGGCTCGCCGGGGTGGCTCTGGCTGAGCGGCCTGGTTCTGGCCACCCTGCGGTCTGCCGACAAGTGGCTGCAGCTGGCCCTGGGAATCTCACCCGGAGCCATATGGATCATCCAGGCCGTTCTGCTTCTGGCCGCTGCCTGCCGGCTTCGCGCTCCATCGAGGTGATATGTCGGGAATCACGACGTTGCTGCTGCTCGGGGCCTCCCAGTCGACTCCTCTGCTGCTGGCCTGCCTCGGCGGCCTCCTTTCCGAATCCAGCGGAGTCATCAACTTCGCCCTGGAAGGCATGATGCTGACGGGGGCCTTCATGGCGGTCTGGGTGACCCACGCGACGGGCTCTCCCTGGCTGGGGCTCCTGGCCGGGGCTGCGGGAGGCATGGCCATCGGTGTCGTCCACGGCGTCGTCTGCCTCGGGCTCCGGGCCCATCAGATCGTGAGCTCCATTGCCCTGAACCTGCTGGCGGCGGGCCTGACGGGAGCGCTGGTCAACCATGTGTTTGGCGTCTACGGCACGACCCCCACCGTCCCGAAGCTGCCCACGCTGGGGGACTGGCTGGGGCGGATGACCGGTGCCGAGTCCCCGCTCACCGGTGCTCTGGGCTCGCTTTCCGTCCTGGTTCCCGGTGCTCTGCTGGCGTGTCTTCTCGTCTGGGTCTTGCTGGCGGGCACATCATGGGGGCTGGCCATCCGTGCCTGCGGCGAGAATCCCGAGGCTGCGTCGTCAACGGGCCTCAGGGTTTCCTGGATACGGTTCGGCGCGGTGGCTGCCGGCGGGGTTTTCGCGGGAATGGGCGGAGCCTTCCTCTCCATCGGTGAGCTGGCGCATTTCGTCGAGCGCATGACCCAGGGGAGGGGATACCTGGCGGTTGCGGCCCTCATCCTGGGCCGATGGAAGCCGGGAGGAGCCCTGGGGGCGGTGCTGCTCTTCGGTTTCGCCGAGGCCCTTTCTCAATGGCTGGCCGTGCGCTGGATGCAATGGCCCCCGCAGGTGCTTCATGCCTTTCCTTATATCCTGAGCCTGACCGTCCTGTTCATGAGCCGCGGCCGCCGTCATGGCCCTCCATCGGCCCTGGGACGGCTCTGAGCCTTTCCACCCCCGCCCAGGTATGCCCTGGCTTCCTTTCCCCAGACTAAATCGATTTTCACCTGATGATGCGGGAAACCGGCTTGACGGAAAAGAGTTTCTGGGTCGCGTAGCCGACGCAAAGAGTCGAGTTGAACAGAACCGCGGAACGGGTGATGGAGATCAAGACAGGTATGGGGATTCATGCATGAATTTGCGGTGTGTTGACAGGATTATGGCCCAGCGAAAGATGAACTGCAACGGTGGACTTGAGCCCTGGGAGGGAAGATGAGAGGCATGAGTCAAGCCAGGATGGGGTAGGCGTAACCGCCAACATGGGGCGTGGTGGAGCAAGACCAGAGCGGTCCCCATGGGTCCGGGCGAGTCGCCGGTCGGCGAGTTGGAAATGGCTGAGGGCTGTTCCGTACGGATGCTGTAGTGCTTGAGCCGGAGAATCTCCCGCGCCCGATCCAGGAGCTTGACGGGTCTTCCCGCCTCTTGCGGCTTTGTGTTGCCGCCCTACTCCCTCTCCACCCTTCGGGTGGAGAGGGTTGGGGTGAGGGGGGCTTACAGAATCAAGATCTCCCCTTCACCCTAGCATCTTCCCTTAGACTGTGAAGTTTGAAGTCCTTGACCAAATCGAAGGGATCGAAGTAATCGCTGTCGGTACCAACATTCGCGATTTGACTTATCTTCAAACTCTCATTTCGCTCATTTCAGAGCGAGCTTTTAGAATATGCGGTCCAGGCCTTGGATGAGATTGCAGGAGGGACTGGACATCCTCGTTTGGATGTGCTACGCCACCATGGAAAGCACACTGGACGAGGCGCGGCATG
>JALOPI010000024.1 GCA_025453975.1 Syntrophobacteraceae bacterium | reverse complement strand
CTAGGAGGCCGTCCAAGAACGGTCATTTCGAGCGGTAGCGAGAAATCTTGATTTTCGTGATCACTGGATTCCTCGAGATTTCTCTCGTCGCTACCCTCCGCTCGAAATGACAAGGACAAATTCTTGGACAGCCTCCCGGGAAAAGAGCGGGACCAGGGGATGGGGGAATGGTGGTAGCGTTGATCCACGCACCCGGGTCCCACCCGAGAGAGCTCACGGGCCGTTGGATGGAATGACTGGCTCGACAGGTCATCAAAAGGATACGCCATGGATCATGCAAGGGAGCTGGAGCTTCGTTTTTTCGGGCGGGTGGCGGCGAGCTTCACCCACGAGCTCAAGAACGTCCTCGCCATCGTGAAGGAGACTGCCGGCTTGATGGAAGACCTTCTGGCCATGACACCCCAAGGGGCCTTTCCTCATCAGCCGCGTTTTCAACGGGGGGTTGGCACCATCCTGGAACAGGTGTCCCGGGGGGTGGAGCTGGCCACGAGAATGAACCGCCTCGCCCACAGCCCGGATCATTCGCTGGCCACCATCGACCTCAACGACGCGGTGGACCAGGTCTGCCTGCTTTCCGAGCGATTGGCGCGGGTGAAGGGCGTGACCCTCGGCGCCGAGGCGGCACCCGTCCAGGTGACGGTGGTGAGCTGCCCCACGACATTCCTTTTGAGCCTGTTCAAAGCCTACGAGGTCCTCTGGAGTCACCTGGGCCCCGGCAGCCACGTTCTGGGGAAGGTCGAGTGGGAGCCTCGGGCCATGGTGACCCTCGGATGGAGTGGTGAAGCTGCCGGGGACGCCGATTTTCGCGGGGAGCTGAGCCGCAGCGGGGAATGGCAGGATCTTCTCACGGCCATGGAGACCATCGAGAGTCGGGTGGCCTGGGAAGACGACGGGACGCTCGTCCTGGAATTCCCCCGGGAACTGACCCGGTAACGATTCATTATGTTTCATATTGAATTATCTTCAACGTCTTAAAACGTTTCAAACTGCGGCATATCCCGGATCGCCCCCCAAGGCCTGCCAGTAAAACGGCCCCCAGTCTCATCGTGCAATATGGCACAACCCTTGCCCTATAAGAGCGCGTCGCTGGCGCGCTGGAGGGGAGCCCCGACGGGCTGCCTCGACCATTGGCCACGGCAGTCCGATCCAGGGGGAGGTTTGAGCGCCCGGACGTTCTGGAGCCGCGGTTTTCCCGCGATGGGCCTCACACGAAGGGAATCCACTTGACAGCGTTGGTCGGCGCCAAGGTTCTCGTCATCGAAACGGATGAAGCGTTTCGTAAGCACATCGCCGAGCGCCTGCGCCTGGAGCGATGCAAGGTCTACGAGGCCTGCCGGGAATCCGAGGCTCGCGGCATCGCCCTTCGCAAGGAGCTGGACGTGGTGCTGCTGGGGTTCAAGGGGGACCGGCAGCTGGCCCTGGCACTGCTCAGGACCATCAAGGAAACGCGGCCCACCGTGGAAGTCATCCTCCTCAGCTCCTCCGAGGATCACTCCCTGGCGGCCAGCATCGAGGGCATGAAGCTGGGGGCATTTGATGAGCTTCTGGTGCCTTTCGACGTGGAAACCCTCGTGCGCCGTATTCAGGAGGCCTGCCGGGGAAGGTGGGAGCGGGGGGCCGGATCCAGGCGCGCATCTCGAGATCCGGGGCGAAAGGAATGAGGGAAGGAGTGGACCATGTCCAGAGTCAAGGTCCTGTTGGTCGACGATGAAACGGAGCTTCTGCAGGCGCTTTCGGAGCGGCTTCAGCTGCGCGGATTCGAGGTCCTGGTGGCGGCGAGCGGCGAGCGGGCTCTGGGGGCTTTGGAAGTCGGGCCCGTCGACCTGATGGTCCTGGACCTCAAGATGCCGGGCATGGACGGCATGGAGGTGCTGCGAAGGACCCGACGGAGCCACCCGGAGGTTCAGGTGATCATGCTCACGGGCCATGGGTCGGAGAAAGACCGGGACGAGGCGCTGCGCCTGGGTGTCTTCGACTATTTGCAGAAGCCCGTGGACATCGTCGAGCTGGTGGACGCCCTCCAGCGGGCGTCGGCGCGGCTTTGACGCGCAGCCCGGGACGGCTCCTCGCGCAAAGGTATTTCGAGGTTTTACGGATCGATGATGGGACGGGTCTCGCCCCAGTGTCCCGGACGGAGTGGAGGAAGGCATGAAGATCAAAATCTTGCTGGTGGATGACGAGCGGGAGTTCACGGACGTTCTGGCGGAGCGACTGGAAACCCGTGACTTCGAGGTCGCCAAGGCCTTTTCCGGGGACGAGGCCCTGGAAATACTCAAGGATCTCAACGTGGACGTCGTGGTCCTGGACGTCCTGATGCCCGGCAGGGACGGCATCGCCACCCTTCAGGAGATGAAGCGGATGAAGCCCAATGTCGAGGTGATCATGCTGACGGGCCATGGAACCGTGGAGACCGCCGTCGAGGGCATGAGGCTCGGGGCCTTCGATTACCTCATGAAGCCCACCGAGACCAAGGACCTCATCGAGAAGCTGGTGAGGGCGTTCAAGCGAAAGAGCGAGCAGGAAGACCGCATCCGCGAGGCCGAAATCCAGCGGATCCTGTCGACCCGCGGCTGGAGCTAGCGGCCGCGCCTCGAGGGACATTCAGCGCTCCATGCCGGCGCGGACCGGATCGTGGAGCACGGGCTTCCGTTTCGGTGCCCCCCCATGCCGACTCTCCAACATTCAGGAGGTCTCCATGCAGTCCATACAGGTGAAAGATCTCATGGTTCCCCTCGGCGACTATGCCACGGTCTCCGAGGATGCGACGTTGCACGACGCGGTTCTGGCCCTCGAGAGCGCTCAGCGGAAGGTGGACCCGGGCCGCGAGAAGCATGCCGCCGTCCTGGTGCGCGACCGGGCCGGCCAGGTCATCGGAAAGCTCAGCCGGTGGTCCATCTTGAAAGGTATCGAGCCCCGATACAAGCACATCGGGGACATGAAGGAGACGTCCCGCTTCGGCTTCAGCCCGGATTTCCTCAAATCCATGCTCACCCAGTACGGGCTGTTCAGGACGGCCATGGAGGACCTGTGCCGGAAAGCGGCCGAGCTGAACGTGAAGGAATTCATGGACGCGCCGGCCGAGGGGGAATACGTCGACGAGAGCGCCACCCTGGATCAGGCCATCCATCAGCTGGTCATGGGCCATCTCGCCTCGCTCCTGGTGACCAGGGGCGGGGAGATCGTGGGGGTCCTCCGCCTGAGTGATGTCTTCACGGAGATCTGCGAGCGGGTCAAGACCTGCAAGCTCTAAGCTGACCGGACCCGAGGGGGCCATGGATGTCGGAGGAGACTGGAGATGTCGGCAGTGAATCAGCAGAAGGTGGACTGGAATCGGATTTTCTTCCTTGCCCTGGGACTGGGGCTTTTTCTTGGCATCTATTTCGCCCCTCCCTGGGCCGACGCCGTGGACCCCACGGGGCAGGCGTTTCCCCTGACCCGGGAGGGCAAGGCGGCCATCGCACTCTTCCTCATGGCCGGCATCTGGTGGGTGTTCGAGGTCATCCCCATCGGGGCCACCAGCCTGGCCATCGGCGTCATGCAGGCCCTTTTCGCCATACGGCCGGCCAAGGAGGCCTTCCGGGACTTCATGGATCCCTCGGTCATGTTCATCTTCGGGTCGGTGGTGGTGGGACTGGCTTTCACCAAGAGCGGCCTCACCAAGAGGCTGGCCTACAAGATGCTCGAGGTGGTGGGCGACCGCACCAGCATGATCCTGCTGGGGTGCCTCGTGGTGACGGCGGGTCTCGCCCACTTCATGGCCCACACGGCGGCGGCGGCCACGGTCTTCCCCATCCTCATCGCCATCAACGACCTCTACGGTGAAGGCGACAAGCAGACCAGGTTCGGCAAGTCCCTGTTCATCGGCATGGCCTATGCCGCGGGAGCCGGCAGCATCATCACCTTCCTGGGGGCCGCCCGGGGGCCCGCTGCGGCGGGAATGTTCAAGGAGTTCACGGGCCAGGATGTGGGCTTCTTCGAGCTCACCAAGTACATGTTCATTCTGGGGTGGCTCATGGTCTTCGCCATCTGGGGCTACCTGTGCGTGGCCATGAAGCCCGAGAAGGCGCGGATCGAGGGTCTCAAGGAACGGGTGAGGGATCTCTCCGCCCGTCTGGGACCCCTCACCCGGGAGGAGATTTATGTCATTCTGTGTGTCCTTGGCGTCGTGGCCGTGATGGGCATCCAATCCTTCGTCCCCGCCCTCAAGCCCCTGGACCGGGCGGCCATCATGCTGGTCTCGACCCTGACGTTCTTCATCCTCCGGGTGCTCACGGTCCAGGAGCTGGAGGAGATTCCCTGGAACATCATCCTGCTCTTCAGCGGCGCCATGAGCATCGGCTTCTGCCTCTGGCAGACGGGGGCGGCCAAGTGGATGGCCGTCAACTGGCTGGTGCTCCTGAAGGAAGCCAACTGGTTCGTGTTCGTCATGGGCATCTCCATCTTCGTGCTGGCCATGACCAACTTCATCATGAACGTGGCCGCCATCGCCATCTCCCTGCCCGTTTCCCTGGTCATCGCCAAGTACCTGGGAGTGGCCCCGGATGTGATTCTTTACGCCTCGCTGGTGACGGCCGGCATGCCCTTCGTGCTTCTCATCGGAGCGGCGCCCAACGCCATCGCCTATGAGTCGCGGCAGTTCACCACGGGGGAGTTCTTCAAGCACGGCATGGTCATGAGCGTGGTGCTGCTCGTCGTGCTGGGGGTTTTCCTGCTCACGCTGTGGCCCATGATGGGAATGCCCATCACGCTGAGGTAGCGGGGCGGCGGTCCGCCGGGCTGGACATCGACGGGTGGCTGAGCTAATGGTGCGCGTCGAGACACCATGGGCGGGAGCAAGGGCCTGACGGACGTGCAACGGCCCGCGGATCCATCGATGCCCGCGGGCATGACTTGACGAGGAGAAGAAAGAGGAAGCGATGAAAAAGACGGTCCTGATCCCCTGTGTCCTTGCGCTCGTGATGCTTTTGATCCCAGGATGGACGGCGGCGCACGCGGCCGATCCTCCCCACGGCGGTGCCTCGTCGGATCTCCTGGTGGTGTCCGGCACCATCGCCAATGCCCAGGGCAAGCCCATCAAGGAAGTTCAGCTGCACTTTTACGTGAACAGCCAGAAGCTGGAGCTGGAGGAAGAAGTGACCACCTCCAAGGCCGGCCGCTACGAGGCCGAGATCAGCCTCCCAAGAGGTACGCTGCCGGGGGCGCGGGTGGAGATGGAAGCCGAAAAACCATCCTACCAGACGACGGCCCGGATCCATCTCGACAGGGTCGTCCTGGAGCGGGTGGACGACAAGGGAAACAGCAGCTTCCTGGCCCATCACAACTTCACCATGGCCCGGGCCATCACCCCCGGCTTCTGGATCGCGGCCCTCGTGCTGGCCGCGGTCTACGCCCTCATCGCCCTGGAGGTCATGCACCGGACCCTCGCCGCCTTCCTGGGTGCCGCCCTCATCCTGACCATCACCTACACGGCGGGGACCTTCAATCACGACTACATGATCCTGCCCTTCGAGGACGCCATGCAGGCCATCGACATGAACGTGATCTTCCTCCTCATGGCCATGATGATGATCGTCGGCGTCCTGAAAAAAACGGGCGTTTTCCAGTGGATGGCCTACAAATCCTACCAGATGGCCAAGGGCAACGTCATCGTGCTGGCCTCCATCCTCATGGTGGTGACGGCCGTCTCCTCGGCCTTCCTGGACAACGTGACCACCATGCTGCTCATCATCCCCGTCACCATCGAGATCGCCCTGACGCTCAAGATCAACCCCGTGGCTTTCCTGCTGCCCGAGGTGTTCGCATCCAACGTGGGCGGCACGGCCACCCTCATCGGCGACCCCCCCAACATCATGATCGGCTCCTACGCCAAGCTGAGCTTTCTGCAGTTCGCGCAGAACCTTACGGTCATCTGCGCCATCTGTCTCGTGGTCACCGTGGTTTACTTCGTCATCCTTTACAAGAAAGAATACCTGACCGCCAAGGTGGGGGACGTGGACAAGATGATCGCCCACCTCCGGGAGGAATACCGGATCACCAACGCCACGCTCCTCATCCAGGGGGGCATCTTCCTGGGGATCACCATATTCCTCTTCATCATCCACGGGGCGCTCCACATGGAGCCCAGTATCGCCGCCATGATCGGCGCAGCCCTGCTCCTGGTGGTGAGCAAGGTGGACATCGTGGAGATGCTCGAGCATGAAATCGAGTGGCCGACGCTGATCTTTTTCATCATGCTCTTCATGGTGGTGGCCGGAGCCGAGGAGACGGGGCTCATCCAGATCATCGCCGACTGGGTGAGGGACATGTCCCAGGGCTCTCTCGTGGCCGCCATTCTCATGATTCTCTGGGTTTCGGCCATCGCCTCGGCCATCATCGACAACATCCCGTTCACGGCCACCATGCTCCCCATCGTGGCCTATCTCAACACGGTCATTCCGGGCGCCGAGACCGGAGTCCTCTGGTGGTCCCTGGCCCTGGGAGCCTGTCTCGGTGGCAATGGAACCATGATCGGGGCCAGCGCCAACGTGGTCACCGTCGGTATGGCAGAGCGGGCGGGCTATCACATTTCCTTCATGCAGTACATCAGGATCGCCGCGATTCCAACATTGATCACCATCGTGCTGTGCACTTTCTGGCTGCTGCTGGTGGAGATATGATGAGGACCCATCCTCCGGCGGACTTTCCTCTCCCCGGGGGATGGGGTTGAAACGGTAAGGGGATTGAGATCCTTCCTCATAAGGAGTGATGCACGATGGCTTATCAATGTATCGTATGCGGCGTGACGGGATCGGCCCATGCTCAGAGCGCAGCCCTGGAAGCGGCGATCCTCGCCAAGGAGCACCATGCCCGACTGGTCTACGTTTATGCCGTGGACACCTCGTTTCTGCGTGGGGGGGTGGCCTCCCAGTCTGGAGTGCAGACCTCCCTCGTCAAACTCGGGAATCACATTCTGGACATGGCGGAGGAGCTGGCCAGGGCTCAGGGAGTCACCCCGGTGAAAGTGGTCCGCAAGGGGTCTGTCCTGGAGGTCCTCAAGGCGGTCGTGATGGAAGAGAAGGCCGATCTCCTGATGCTTGGCCATGAGAAGCGGACGATGTTCGAAAAGGCGCTCTTCCACGGCGAGGTGGAAGACCACATCCGGGAGCTTGAGCAGCAGACGGGGGCCAGTGTCAAGGTGATCAACTGACCGGCGTGGCGTGGTCCTGGGAGCCTGGCATGGGTGAGCGACGTGCCATGTCAGGGCCTGTGGACACCATGGGGTGCCACGCTATATTTTAAGGCAACGCCTGCGTGCCGCCCGGGGGCACGTGTTCTGGTGCTCACTGGCGCCCCCTCCGGGAGGCCGGGCCGCCTGACTCTCACCAGACCGGGCCGGCCCGAGTGACGTGAGAAGCCGGTCTGCCGACGCATCAACCATGCTTTTGGCGACAATGAGCCACCCGAGACACGTCCGGGTCCGACGGTGGCGGAGAGGGCAGGGAAAATGGAAGACCGACGCTACTATCAAGCCCTCACCAGGAAGATGGCTCTCATCATGATCCTGGTTTCCTTCGCCCCGCTGCTGCTCATTTCGGGGATCATCGGCCACCGGTTCGAGACATCCTATCGCGAAAAAGTCCTGGCCCACCTGGTGGAGCTGGTGCAGAAGCATCAGCAGAACATCAACATTTTTCTCAGTGAGAAGCTCTCGTTCATCCAGGCCCTTTCCAACACGTTCTCCTACCATCAGCTCAGCAGCGAGGCCTTCCTCAACCAGAAGCTGGGCGCCCTTCAGAAAGCTTACGGCGGGATCTTCGTGGACCTGGGGGTCGTCAATGGAGACGGTATTCAGACCGCTTACGCGGGCACCCTGAAGCTGGAGAAAGCGGACTACTCGGAGGCCGAATGGTTCAAGAAGGCCATCACCAGGGATTTCTTCATCAGCGATGTGTTCCTGGGGCTGCGGCGGCAGCCGCATTTCATCGTGGCCGTCAAGCGGAGGGAGGGGGACCGGGAGTGGCTCCTGAGGGCCACCATCGATTTCGAGGCCTTCAACTCCCTGGTGGAGAACATTCGCATCGGCGAGACCGGATCGGCCTTCATCATCAACCACGAAGGGGCTTTTCAAACCCAGCCCCGCATCGCTCCGGTGCTGGGCGAGGAGCTGCTGCGGCAGATCCTGGCCCGCGGCCGGGAGAATGGCTCGGCGGAGGGTCAGCCACATCCCCTGGTGGACAAGCTGGGCATGGGTGCCCTCCATGTGGACGGACTTGGTCACGATGCCGCCATTGGTGAGATGGAGCTGTCGGGCCGTGAGTTCATCTATGTCACGACGCCCCTCAAGAGCGGCGAATGGATCCTGATTTTTCAGCAGGACCGGTCCGACGCGTTCAAAAGTCTCTACCAGACACGCCTGCTGGCGTTGTTCATCTTCCTGGTGGGAACCATCAGCATCGTGGTGGTGGCCTTCGTTCTGGCCTCCCGCATGTCCCATCACGTGGAGGAAGCCGACCGCGAGCAGGACATGATGAACGAGCAGGTCATCGAGGCCGGCAAGCTGGCCTCGGTGGGAGAGCTGGCGGCGGGCATCGCCCACGAGATCAACAACCCCATCGCCATCATGGTGGAGGAAGCCGGCTGGATCGGCGATCTCCTGGACGAGGAGGACTTCCAGGACAGCGAGAACCTGACGGAGTTCAAGCGTGCCCTGACGCAGATCCGCATCCAGGGCGAGCGATGCAAGGAGATCACCCACAAGCTCCTCAGCTTCGCCCGGAGAACCGATCCCCGGGTCCGCAAGGTCCAGATGAACGAGCTGGTCGAGGAGATCGTCGGGGTTTCGGAGCAGCGTTCCCGCTTCAGCAACGTCAAGATCAGCCTGCACCTCGATCCCTCCCTTCCGCCGGTGGCCGCTTCCCCCTCGGAGATGCAGCAGGTGCTGCTGAACCTCATCAACAACGCCATCGACGCCATAGGCACGGGGGGAGGCGAGGTGAGCATCGGCACCAGGGTGGATGGCGGGCACGTGGTCATCGATGTCCAGGACACGGGGCACGGGATCCCCAAAGCCATTCTGCCCCGGATTTTCGATCCCTTCTTCACCACCAAACCGGTGGGCAAGGGAACGGGGCTCGGCCTGTCCATCTGTTACGGGATCGTCAAGAAGCTGGGGGGAGACATCACGGTGAACAGTGCCGTGGGCATGGGCACCACGTTTCACATTCACCTGCCCATCCATGGCTGAGGGCGCACCGAGGGTCCGCCTTTTGACCCAGGTTGACGAGGCTTGCGACTTCCCGGGCGGCAGGCCCGATGAACCGCGTATCCCGGGGTCCCGGCGAAGACCGTGGGCGACCCTGCAAACCAAACGAGGAGGAACTCCGATGTTGTCGACAAACGTACTCCTGGTGGACGATGAAGTGCCTTTCGTGGACACCATGACCAAGCGGTTGACCAAGAGGAATCTGACGGTGCTGACGGCTTACAGTGGCTCCGAGGCTCTGGAGGTTCTCAAGCACAAGCAGGTGGATGTGGTCATTCTCGATGTCAAGATGCCCGGGATGGACGGCATCGAGACCCTGCGGGAGCTGAAGAAGAGTCACCCCATCGTGGAGGTGATCATGCTGACGGGACATGCCACCATCGAAACGGGCATCGAGGGGATGAAGCTGGGGGCTTTCGACTATCTCATGAAGCCCTGCGACATCGAGGTTCTCCTCGCCAAGGTCCAGGAAGCCAAGGGCAAGAAGGCCGCCCACGAGGAGAAGATAACCCAGGCGCGGATCCACGAGATCGCCTTGCGCCGCGGCGACTGAGGGTAGTGGACATGAATGCAGAGGCGACCGATGAGCCCGGACGCATCAAGCTGCTGATTGTGGACGACGAATCGGGGTACGTCGCCGTCCTGGCCAAAAGGATGGCCCGGCGGGGTATCGATGTGACCGCGGCCCTGAGCGGGTCCGAAGGGATCCAGACCCTTCGGAAAGGGACTTTCGACGTCACCGTGCTGGACTTGAAGATGGAGGACATGGATGGCATCGAGGTCCTCAAGATCTTCAAGAAGATGGACCCTGCAATGCCGGTCATCATGCTCACCGGGCACGGCTCCGAAACGGCGGCCCGGGAGGGCATCGCTTTCGGGGCCTACGACTACCTGACCAAGCCCTGCGACCTGGAGGAGCTCATCGCCAAGATCCGCGATGCGGCCCGGGGGGCTCCCCCCAAGCACGGGTGAGGCGCGGGCTCGCCGGGATGGGGGGCTTCAGTCAGGCTGACCCGATGAATGGGACCGACGGGGAGGATGGGGCGCGGTACGGCGGTCATGCCCCCTGGGGCGGACCCGCGATGTCCATGGCCTTCGGCTGCCGTGCGCTCATGCGGGCCAGGATGGCGTGCGCGCCTTCACGCCGTTCGGGGATGTCCGGTCCGGGGGCACTCCGTGCCCACGGACCTGAAGCTGGAATTCCGAAATTTGAAACCTGAGCCCAGGGAGCAGCCAGGATGAAACATCTCGAGAAGCTCATTCGCCGCGTGATCGGACGGGTCAACGTCAACCTCAGGGAGCACGCCTTCGATGTGGAGCCTTATCTCACGGGAATCATTCCCCCCGAGAAGTTCGTCAGGTTCTATGCCTTTTACGGACTGACGCTCCACCACCCCCTCTACTTCCATTTCCACAACTCCAGCCTGGCCGGGAGCTATTTTCTCGGCAAATGCACCGTGGAGCATTCCGTCCTCTACAAGAGCGATATCCGGGGTGACGAGCTCAAGTGGCGCGGGGAGATCTTCAAATCGGACGACTTCGAGATCCCTCTCTATGAAGACGAGAAGATTCGGATCCGGGACAGCTTCCTGGTGAAAACCCTGGTCCACAACAACTCCCACAACCCCGAAAACCCCGAGGAGTTCCTCATCCAGAACACGGTGGCCATGCACTACGCCAACATCCATGGATCGACCGTCGAGGGAGCATTCCTGGGGCCATTCAGCACCGTCGATCTGACAACGGTGCGCAACTGCGTCGTGGGAGCTTTTGCCTATGTGCAGAGCGGAGAGGCCGTGCACCGGCGCGTCGATCCCGGTCAGATCATCATTCGGGCACCCGATGCCTTTTCGTTCAGCTACCGCTTCCACCCGGAGGACCTGCGGCAGTACATAGACATCAAGCCCGGCGGCAGCCCGACGGGAATATTCATGGATTTCGTGGAATCCAAGAAGTCCCTCTTCGAATCGGCCTTCGAAGTGGTGGAGTCCCGTTCTACCATCCCGGTGCCGACGGGAGCATCCCTCAGCCGTTATGCGGTAGTCACCGGAAGCACAACCATCAGCGAGAACGTGCTGGTGGCTCAACGGGCCTACCTGGAGGATGCGTGGCTCGGGAAGGGCTCCAACGCCCAGGAAAACTGCACCATCGTGAGCTCGCGGCTGGAAGGGAACAACATCACGGCCCACGGGGGCAAGATCATTCACGCGAGCCTGGGGGAGAAAGTCTTCGTGGGCTTCAACTCGTTCCTGAGGGGACAGCCGTACAGCCCGCTGACCATCGGCGCGGGCAGCATCGTCATGCCCCACACCATCATCGACGTGGACGAGCCCCTCGAGATCCCCGCCGAGCATCTCGTCTGGGGATGCATACGCAGCCGCAGGGACCTGGCGCGGCACACCCTCCCCCTGCGGCGGGTGGCTGAAACCGAGGGTGAGCTGGTCCACGGAGCCATGATTCTTCAAGGGAGCGGAGCCCGCTTCGTGGATGCCTTCCGGCATCGCATCGAGCACATCCTCGAGGCCAACGGAGCCTATTTCGACGGCAGGCACAACCGCGGGCACGCCCAGAAAGCCCGGCAGATCTCCTTCAACATCATTCAGCCCTATCCGGCGGGGACTCTCAAGGGGCTCTATCCCACCATCGATATCTCCCTGCCCCTCGCGGCCATGGGGATTCAGAAGAGCGCGGGGAATCGGGCGGGGTGAGATAACGGACGCGGTTTTCAGCCTGCCGACGCATTCCACGAGGCATTGACCCTGATTACAGGCGGCCCAGCTCAGTCCTTCGAGCATCCCGGCGGAGGGGCGGCAAGCGTTCGAGCCAGACTGCCGGTCGACGGAGTCAGCGCACCTCACCGTCCCCTCGTCTCCACCACAAGTCCCCGCAGGACCCGCAGATTCTCGATGTCTTCGGACAGATCCGGCCCCTTGGGCGTTTCCAGGACCATGGGGTGATCCCGGAAGCGGGGATCGTTGAGGAGCCATCGGAATCCGTCCAGCCCGATGTGGCCCCGGCCGATGTGCTCGTGCCGGTCGACCCTCGAGCCGAGGGCTCGCTTGCTGTCGTTCAGGTGGAAGAGCTTAAGGCGGTGGAGCCCGACGACCCGATGGAAGTCCGCGAAGGTGGCGCCGCAGGCGGCGGGGGACCCGAGGTCGTATCCCGCCGCAAAGGCGTGGCACGTGTCGAGGCAGACACCGAGGCGGTGTCCGTGGGAGGAGGCTTGCAGGATGTGCGCGATCTCCTCGAACCGGGAGCCGATCTGGGTCCCCTGCCCCGCGGTATTCTCGAGGAGGACTTCAACTTCAGCGGTCCGGGAGAGCTGGATCGCACGGTCCAGGCCCAGGATGAAGCGCGCCAGGCCTTCTTCGGGGACTCCCCGGACGGTGGAGCCGGGGTGGGTCACCAGGTAGCGGGCCCCGAGGCGCTCGGCGCGCCACAGCTCATCGGCGAAAACCTCGATGGAGCGCTTCCCGAGAGCTTCGTCGGGGGAGGCCAGGTTCACCAGGTAGGTGTCGTGCACGGCCACCGGAATGGGGCCGGCATCGGCCAGGGCCTCCCGAAATCGAGCGATGGTCGCCTCGTCGAGGTCGGCTCCCTTCCACTGTCTCTGGTTCTTGGCGAAGATCTGCAAGGATTCCCCGCCCACCTGGAGAAGCCTCTCCACCGCCCGGTGAAGCCCTCCGGCAATGGACATGTGCGCCCCCAGAAGTGGCATGATCTCTTTCCTCCGTCGCGTTTGGACCCCATGCCGCGGAGTGCCGCGTGGTCCCGGCTCCCTGGCAAAGCTTGGCGGCTTATGGTATAGGGTGTCCCGCCGCCGGGCAAGGGATGGACTGAAAACGAAGTCGGAGCAGAGGGCGAACTGACATGATCGATCGATATGCAAGGCCGGAAATGGCTGGAATGTGGACCCTGGAGAACAAGTACCGCAAATGGCTGCAGGTGGAGCTGGCCGTCTGCGAGGCCCTGGCCGAGCGCGGCGACATCCCGCCCGAGGCCATGCGGGAGATCCGGGAGAAGGCGGATTTCAGCGTGGATCGGGTGGCCGAGCTCGAGGCGGAGACCCACCACGACGTCATCGCCTTTCTCACCAGTGTCGCGGAGAAGGTCGGCCCCTCGTCACGATACATCCACCAGGGGCTGACTTCCTCCGACGTCCTGGACACGGCCAACGCCCTCCTCATGGTGGAGGCGGCGGACCTGCTTCTCGCGGACCTCGACCGGCTCCTCGACGTGCTCAGGCGCAGGGCTCATGAGCACAAGGACACCGTGATGATCGGGCGGTCCCACGGCATCCACGCCGAGCCCATCACATTCGGCCTGAAGCTGGCGCTCTGGCATTCGGAGGTATCTCGCAACCGGGAGCGCATGGCCCATGCCCGGGAGACCATACGAGCCGGAAAGATCTCCGGGGCGGTGGGGACCTTCGCCAACATCGACCCGGAGATCGAGGAAGCGGTCTGCCGCCGGCTGGGACTGAAGCCGGCGCCTTGCAGCAGCCAGGTCATCCAGCGCGACCGGTACGCCGAGTATTTCGCGACCATCGCCATCATCGGCTGCACGGTGGAAAAGGTGGCCGTCGAGATCCGGCATCTGCAGCGCACCGAGGTCCGCGAAGCCGAGGAGTATTTCGCTCCAGGCCAGAAGGGCTCCTCGGCCATGCCCCACAAGCGCAATCCCATCGCCTCCGAGAACCTCTCGGGCCTGGCCCGGGTGCTCCGGGGGAACGCCCTGGCAGCCATGGAGAACGTACCGCTGTGGCACGAGCGGGACATCAGCCATTCCTCGGTGGAGCGGATCATCGGCCCCGACTCCACCATCCTGCTGGATTACATGCTGGCAAGGCTGACCCGCGTTCTGGACCGCCTGATCGTGTATCCCGAAAACATGCGCAAAAACCTGGACATGACCGGTGGACTCTTCTTTTCCCAGCAGGTTATGCTGGCCCTGACGGGCAAGGGGATGACACGGGAGGACGCTTACCGCCTGGTGCAGCGCAACGCCATGGCCGCATGGAAGGAGGGTGTCCAGCTCAAGGATCTCCTGAAGCGGGACTCCGAGGTGACGTCGCAGCTGGCTTCGGGCGAGATCGACGCCATTTTCGACCTGGGGCATCATCTCAAGCACGTGGACACCATCTTCGGACGGGTTTTCGAGTCCGTCTGACGGGGGGCGGCGGCCCGGGCTGCCTGGGGCATTCACCGTCCCGCGGCTCACCGGAGCGCCGAGGCCCCTGACAGACCCGGGGCAGGACCGCGGGAGACACTGACACGTTTTCGGCGCAATCCGCCTCCACGCCGACCATGATGAGGAGCGGTTCCTTTGAAGCCATCGACCCCGGAGCTTCTGGCCCCCGCGGGGCATGTGGAAGGGTTTCTCGCTGCAGTCGAGAACGGAGCGGATGCCGTCTACGTCGGCTTGAAGCAGCTCAGCGCCCGGGCATCCGCCGTCAACTTCTCCCTGGACGAGCTCTCCCTCCTCGTTTCTTTCGCCCGCAAACATCGTGTCGCCCTTTATGTGGCTCTGAACAGCCAGCTGGCCGCCCATGAAGTCACACAGACCCTGGATCTCCTCCAGGCCCTTTCGGACCTGGGTGTGGATGGCCTCATCGTCCAGGACCCGGGGGTGCTCACCCTGGCGCGCCGGTGGTTTCCGGGAATCAAGCTGCACGCCAGCACCCTCATGGGCGCCCACAGCCACGCGGGAGTCAGCCAGCTGGCCCGCATGGGGGCCGAGCGGGTGGTGCTGGCCCGGGAGCTCAGCCTCCGGGAGATCGAGCAGATCGCCGCCAGGACCGAGGTGGACCTTGAGATGTTCGTCCATGGCGCCCTGTGCTTTTCCTACTCCGGCCTTTGCCTCGCCAGCAGTTTTCGAGGCGGAAACAGCGGACTTCGTGGCCGTTGCGCCCAGCCGTGTCGACTCTCCTTCCGGCAGGGGCGAAAAGAGGGTTACTTCCTTTCGTGCAACGATCTCTGTGCCCTTCCCCTCCTCCCCCGCTTGAAGCAGATGCGCATCGCCTCCTTCAAGATCGAGGGACGCATGAAGTCGGCGGACTACATCGCCCGGGTCGTGCGTGCCTACCGCGCCGTCCTGGACGCCCCGGCCGAGAGCGAGCCGGCCGCCATCGATCAGGCGCGCCAGTGGCTGAGCCTTGCGCCGTCGAGGAAGCTCACCTCCGGGTATCTGTCGGGGGATGCGGAAAGGGAGATCCTGGCGCCCCATCGGTCGGGCTCGAGCGGTCTTTGGGCGGCGACGGTCCGGGAAGCGACGGGAAGATCCGCCGTGGTGGTGCTTCGGCATGCTCTGGAGGTCGGGGACCGCCTGAGGCCCGAGTCCCTGGAGGGCAGGGAGGAAGAGGCGCATGAAGTGAAGCGTCTGGAGACCCTGGACGGGACTTCAGTCGCTCGAGGAGAGCCGGGAGAGCGGCTGCGCATGACCTCGTCGGCGACCTTGAAGCGGGAGATGCGACTCTTCAGGGTCGGCCGTGGAGCCGTTTCCCCCCAGGCGAGCTGGAGGCGGGTGAGAGCTGAGTGCCCCAAGCCCGCCGGATACAGAAAAAAGTTCAAGGAGCCCCGGGAGGGTGCGGGGCCGCCGAGGGGAGATATCGAGCCACGCCGCGCCACGCCCCGCCTGGTCATCAAGGTGGGCGACGTCAAGACGCTCATGCAGGCCTTGGATCTCCCCGTCCAGAAGGTCCTGCTCACGGCAGCCTCCGCCAACCTGGAGCGGCTGGCCAAGATCAAGCTCTCGCCCAGGCAGAAGCAGCGTTTCGGCTGGTCCCTTCCGGCGCTCATCACCGAAAAGCAGCTGGATTACTATCGGGCCGCCGTGGACTGGTATGTCAGGACGGGATTCCATGACTGGGAGGTGAACAACTGGGCCCATTTCGATTTCCTTCAGGGGACCGCGTCCCTGAGCATCACGGCCGGATATCGCCTCAACTTGCGGAATATGGCCGCCATGGGGTGTGTGGCTGATCTGGGCTGTGGGGAGGCGGTCCTGTCCCTGGAGATCACTCGAGGAGAGCTGGAGCATCTGGCGGGAGGGCCCTGGCCCCTGGCGCCCATCGTCTGCGTCCACGGGTGGCCTCCCCTCTTCGCATCCCGTCTCAAGCCGGGCCTCGACGAGGACAGGCCTTTCTTTTCGCCCCGCAAAGAGCCCTTCTACTGGGCGAGAAAGGGCGATTTCAGCTTCGTTTACGCGGAGCGGCCCTTCAGTTGGCTGGACCAGCTGGAGTTTCTGCGCTCCAAGGGCTTTCAGGCTCACCTGGTGGATGTGAGCGAGGGCCCCGAAGGGGAACGCCCTTCCCTGGAATCACTCTTCAAAGCTTACCATGGATTCCGCGCACCGAAGCCCCAGTCCCATTTCAACCTCGACCGTCGTGCCTGAGGAGGAAGCTGGCAGGCCGTCTCTCGAGGGGACGCCCCATGGAAATGCTTGATTTCCGCCAGGCGGGTGCATAGAATTTGCCCGTGTTTTCAGGCGGAGGGGTGCGTGGTCTGGATTCACCCTGTAAAAGGGGCGTGGCCCTGGTCAGCCGCATGGAGCGAGGGGCCCATGCCTGGCGAGAGTCCCGTGGATGGGCGGGGCAAGCTTCCCATGCCCAGCGGGGCTGGTCGGATGATGAGGTTCGAGTCGCGGAGCGGCGGCGGCAGTCAGAGGGATCCCCGTGGGGCTCCCTTTTTGATTTTCGGGAAAAGTCAGGCAGAGAGGATGAGCGAGAGGGTTGGCCATGAAATCGAAGTTTTGGATGATCTATATGCTGATTGCGGCAGGAGTGCTGGCGATGGGGGGGAGCGCGCGCGGCTCAACGGGTGGTCCGTCGCTTCCGCCGCTGGATCTCATGAAATCCGAGCAGCGCATCGCCCTGGTCATCGGCAACGATGGCTACGAATCGGCCCCGCTTCGGAACCCGGGGAATGACGCCCGAACCATGGCCCGGACCCTGAGGGAGCTGGGCTTCCAGGTCATCGAGAAGATCAACCTGACGCAGAAAGAGATGAAACAGGAGATTTTTCAGTTCGGCCAGCGGCTGCTCAAGGGTGGCGTGGGTCTCTTTTACTATGCCGGCCACGGGATGCAGGTCAATGGGCGGAACTTCCTGGTACCCATCGGGGCCCGTGTCGAGCATGAGAGACAGATCGAGTTCGAAGGGGTGGACGCCGCGTCGATTCTCGCCGAGATGGAGTTCGCCCGCAACCGTTTGAACATCGTGATCCTCGATGCCTGCCGCGACAATCCCTTCGCCCGGAGCTTCCGCTCGGGTGCCCAGGGGCTCGCCTCCATCAGCGCTCCCACGGGAACTCTCATCGCTTATGCCACCGCACCGGGAGCCGTGGCCAGCGATGGCCCCGCCGACCATGGAGTTTACACGGGGGAGCTGGTCAAGGTCATGAAGACTCCGGGTCTCAAAATCGAGGATGTCTTCAAGCTGGTGCGGTCCTCGGTGAGGGAGGCCACGCTCGGGAAGCAGATACCCTGGGAATCATCCTCGCTGGAGGGAGATTTTTACTTCAAGCTGCCCGTCCGGGAGGTCGAGGCGCCACCGCCCCCCCAGGCCCCTCCTCCGGTGATGACGGCGGCGGCACCCCGGAGCGATCCCGCCCCCAAGCCATTCAAGACCTGGAAGGAGCCGGTGACGGGCATGGAGCTGGTGTGGATTCCCGGCGGCTGCTTTCTCATGGGAAGCCCCCAGAAGGAAGAGGGCCGCGGCCAGGACGAAGGCCCGGTGCACGAGGTGTGCGTGGACGGGTTCTGGATGGGCAGGCACGAGGTGACCAACGGGCAGTACCGAAAATTTCAGCGCAGCCACGAGAGTCGCAGCTATGAGGGCATCTCCCTGAACGGCGACCAGCAGCCCGCGGTTTATGTCAGCTGGGAGGACGCCAGGAGCTTCGCCCAGTGGCTGGGCGAGCAGAACGGGGGCCAGTACCGATTTCGGCTGCCCACGGAAGCGGAGTGGGAGTATGCGGCCCGAAGCGGGGCCAAGGGTCCCCATTACTGGGGGGATGACGCCCAGCGGGTCTGCGAATACGAGAACATCGCGGATTTGACGGCCAGGAAGCTCTGGCAGTGGGAGGATGTCCACGATTGCGAGGACAGCTATGCCGCCACCGCGCCCGTCGGGAGCTACCAGCCTAATGGCCATGGCCTTTTCGATATGCTGGGAAACGTCTGGGAATGGTGTGAGGACTATTACAGCGTGGATTTCTATGCTGGCTATGCGCGTCAAAACCCCTTGAACCGCGAGGCCGGTCGCGGGCCGGATCGTGTCATGAGGGGAGGCTACTGGCATGGGGGGCCGGACAGCACCAGGGCAGCCAGCCGCAGCAGTGGACTGCCGTCCGTCGGCAACAACGATGTGGGGTTCCGTTTGGTCCGGGAAACCCTCAAGCCGGCCGAATGAGTGGCATCGGCCCCGGCTTTTGGAGGCCGTCAGGAATCCGCGGAAGCCGGGGCTCCCCGCCCCGGCCCCATCTCCCAAGGCCTGACCCCATCACACCATCGATGGCGAATCACCTATCTCGTTGATTTATAATTCACAAGATCATATAGTACGCGCTACTCCCTCCCCAGCTCAGGCATATGAAATGAACAGGGATCATGCCTCTATGGCATGGGAAAAGTGAAGGGAGCCGGAGCACTTCTGTTTGAGAATGCGGCAAACTATGCTACATAAGTAACTGATTGATAAGTGAATTTGTGTACAACGGACGCGGCGATGGCAATTCGCGCACGGAGGGGGATGGACGATGGTTGAGCTTTATAATTTTCTGGCGGGGCCTGCGTTATGGCTGACCTTTTTCATTTTCTTCGGGGGGCTGATCTTCCGCGTCGCCTATCTGTACGGGCTGAGCCGCGAAAGGGACCGGGTTTTCTACAATCACATGGATGCCGGGTGGGCCTTTCAATCCATTGTGCGCTGGCTCATCCCCTGGGGAAGCGTTTCCATGCGCCAGCAGCCGGTGTTCTCACTGGTGTTTTTCGTCTTCCACGTCTGTCTTCTGGGGGTTCCCCTGTTCCTGTACGCCCACAACATGCTGTGGGAGGAGGCCTTCGGCGTGAGCCTGCCGTCCATCTCCGACCGTCTGGCCGACATCATGACCATGGTGCTCATGGCTTGCGTCGCCTTCCTGCTGATACGCCGGCTGATACGCCCGGAAGTCCGGATCCTTTCCTCCGCCTGGGATTACACGCTGCTGCTGCTGACCGCGGCTCCCTTCGTGACCGGCTTTCTGGCCTATCATCAATGGGGGCCTTACCTCCTCATGATGGTCCTGCATGTTTTGACGGCGGAAGTGCTCCTCGTCATCATTCCTTTCAGCAAGCTGGGACATTTGATTCTTTTCTTCTTCACGCGCGCCTTCATCGGTTTCGAGATGGGGGGACGCCGGGGAGCGCGATCCTGGTAGACCATGCCGGGAGGCATCTATCCTCTCGGATATGTTTGATATCTACGTGAGAAGGAGCCTGGGCTGTCATGAGTGAAGAGCTTGAGAAGCCGATCAACACCAAGAAGATCAAGGAAATCCTCAGTGCCAACGACAGCGCCCGCATCAGAACCTGGCTGAGCATTTGCGCGCGCTGCGGGCTTTGCGCCGAAAGCTGTTTCTTTTACCTGGCCAACAACCGGGATCCTAAAACCAGTCCCGCCTATAAGTTCAAAAACTCCCTGGGCGAGATGTACCGTCGCAACGGGGAGGTGGACCGCGAGTTTCTGCACCGCTGCTACGACATGATCTGGGGGGAATGCACCACTTGCAAGCGGTGCTCCATGTTCTGCCCTTTCGGCATCGACATCGCGACCATGATCGCGACGGCGAGGGCCGTCTGTAATTCCCAGGGCATCGTGCCCGAGGGCCTGGCCCGGACCTCCGTCAATTATCGCGAGACGGGCAACCAGATGGGTATGGCCACGGAGGATTTCATCGATACCTGCACATGGATGGAGGAGGAAACGGGCGAGGAGCTTCACGGCCTGACGATTCCCATCGACAAGCCGGGCGCCCGGTACATGTACACGGTCAATGCCCGGGAGCCCATGTATTATCCCCAGGATATCGCCATGGCCGCCAAGATCTTCACCGTGGCCGAGGAGGACTGGACCATGCCCTCCTTTGGCTGGGACTGTACCAACCTGGCCATGTTCGCCGGCGACCGGGCCCTGGCCGGCCAGATCGTGAAGCATGTCTACGACAAGGCCATCGAGCTGGGGGTCCAGAATATTCTCATCACCGAGTGCGGGCACGCCTACCGCTCGGCCAAGTACGAGGGGCCCTACTTCGCCGGCTACCAGGACGGAAAGCCCCCGGTGCCGGTCATCCACTCCGTCAGGCTGTTTTACGAGTACCTGCGGGACGGACGCATCAAGATCGACCCGGAGAAAATGATCGAGGAGCCCGTCACCTACCAGGATCCCTGCAATGTTTCCAGGAACGGCGGCCTGTGGGAGGAAGGGAGGGCCCTCACCCGGTTTTTATGCAAGGATTTTCGCGACATGAGTCCCAACCGGGATCTGAATCACTGCTGCGGCGGTGGGGGCGGCTACATCCCCATGGGGCCGGAGTTCAAGAAGCGGCGGATGATCTCGGGGCAGATCAAGGCGGATCAGATCAAGGCCACGGGCGCCAAGATCGTCATCGTGCCCTGTCACAACTGCTTCGACCAGATCAACGATCTCAACAAGGAATGCAACCTGGGGGTCAAGGTGATGTCCTTCAAGGAGATCATTTGCGAGACCATGATCATACCGGAGAAATTCCAGCCCAGGGATGAGGACGACGAAGTCGAGGGCGGCGAGGAATAGCCATCTGAAAGCATGAATCGGGGAGGGGGTACATGAATCGAAGTCATAGGGCGATGGCGCTGGCGGCGTTCGGCGTTCTGTTTCTGGTTCCTCTGGTCTGGTCTCAGGATCCCATTCAGGTCTTGGAGCACAAGGAGATCGGGCCTCACCAGAGGCCCCTGGTGACCTTCAACCACGACAAGCATACGGCAAGCCTGGAATGCATCCGGTGTCATCACGACTACGACGAGCACGGGAACAATCGAGGAGGGGAAGACAAGGCTCAGCCATGCGCGTCGTGCCACCAGCCAACGGCGAAGCCTCCCAAACCGTCCCTGGAGGGGGCTTTTCACGGGCAGTGCAAGGGGTGTCATGAAGCCATGTGGGGCCAGGAGCGCCGGAGCGGCCCGGTGATGTGTGGGGAATGCCACTCCCGAAAGTAGGGGGGTGGGGCATCCCTGGAGGATGCGCCGAGGATGAAAGAGCAAGACATGAAGGGCGGACCCGCTGGTCTGCCCAGCCGTGGGTCCTTTTGACGAGCCGACGGGCCTCCTTTTCAGCAGGGGCCCTCTTTTTTTGCCCGGCTCCTCCGGAAACCGATGACCGCGTTTCCCGCCACCAGGCTCCCGCCTCTCCGGCTCGCCCTGAAAGCCGGCAGGGAAATCACGTTTGACTTTTGAGGGGAGAAAGGGCATCTGAGGGTGTCCCATGGGGGGACAGACCCAGACCCAATGAGGAGGAAGCGGAATATGGAGCGAACGTTGTCCATCATCAAACCGGACGGTGTGAGACGAGCACTGGTCGGCGAGGTCATCAAACGATTCGAGCAGGCCGGCATTCGCATCGCGGCCATGAAAATGCTGCACCTTTCGAGGGAGCAGGCCAAGGCTTTTTACGCTGTGCACCGGGAGCGACCGTTTTACGACAGCCTGACGGAATTCATGTCCTCCGGTCCCATCGTGGTCATGGTTCTGGAGGCCGACGGGGCGATCCAGAAGAACCGGGATCTCATGGGCGCCACCAACTTCAAGGATGCAGCGCCGGGCACCATCCGTCACGATTTTGCCACGGACATCGAGCAGAACGTGGTTCATGGGTCCGATGCACCGGCCACGGCACTGACGGAGATCGCCTTCTTCTTCAGCGCCCTCGAGATGGTTTGATCCGACGCGGCTCCAGCCCGGAGACCATGGACCTGGACGCTGGCACCTGAACCTCGAGAATGGAAAAGCCCCGGCGTCGACGGGAGGCGGGATATGAGAATCGATAGAGCGGGATGTGGCTTGCTGGTGGGTGTCGCCTTGATCTGCATCTGGACCTGTGGGTCCAGCGCTCTGGCCCAGGCGGTGGTGTCGGAGCCGGGAGGCTTTCCCATCCCCTATTATCCTCCGCCCTCCAGAATGGAGCTGTGTGGAGAGCCCGTTCCCATTCACGTCGAGGACGTGCGGGAGCGGTTCGACCGCGAGTTCACCATCGTGGTGTACAGTCATGCTCAGGTTTTTCTCTGGCTGAAGCGCAAGGAGCGCTATTTCCCCTGGCTGGAAAAGCAGTTGGCCCAGAGCGGCCTCCCCGACGACCTCAAGTATGTGGCGGTAGCCGAGAGTGACCTCATGGCTTCGGCGGCCTCGCCTGCCGGCGCCATGGGGCCGTGGCAGTTCATCGCCAGCACGGGAAGTCGATTCGGGCTGACGCAGAATCGGCAGATGGACGAGCGATATGATTTCGAGCGATCCACTCTGAGCGCCTTCAGGTATTTGCAGGAGCTGCGGGCCACCTTTCAAAACTGGACTCTGGCCCTTGCGGCCTATAATTGCGGTGAGAATCGCGTCGCATCGGAAATGAGAAAGCAGAAGGCGAGCGACTACTACTCCCTCAAGCTGCCCCTGGAGACGGAGCGCTACATTTTCAGGATTCTGGCCATCAAGGAGCTGCTTCAGCATCCCGAGCGTTACGGCTACACACTGCCCCGGGGCGCGGGGTATTCCGTCCAGAGCCTGGACCGGGTGACCATGAGCCTGCCCGCATCCCTTCCCGTCCTGACCCTGGCGGAAGCCGCGGGGATTTCATTTCGGGAGTTCAAGCGGCTCAATCCATCCTACATTGCCGATGAGGTCCCGGCCGGCGAGCACACTTTCAGGGTACCTGGCGGCCGGGGCAGGGATTTCCAGGCGCGGATGGAAACTTTCAAAACCAGCGATGAGCCCTCGTTCTCCTATCACAAGGTGAGCAGCGGTGAAACGCTTGTGGGTATTGCCAGTCGTTATAAGGTCAGTGCTGAGGATCTGAAGAATTGGAATAATTTGACAGATACTAAAGTTAAAATAGGACAGAATTTGAAAATAATGCGATAGAGCTGCCATCACCTTCCAGGTGGCTGGATAAAACAGACCATTGCCCTATTCTGTAGGTTCTCCTGCCATTTCCAATTGCATCTTGATCTCGGTGCCGATGTTTTAATAATATATGCGAATGATGGATGATATCCAGAGAGCAGCTCGACTGGTGGCGAGAAGTCGATGCATGGTGGCCCTCACCGGAGCCGGGATCTCGGTGGAAAGCGGTATTCCCGATTTCAGGAGCGAGGATGGCCTGTGGTCCCGCTATGAGCCCATGGAGTACGGTCACATCCGCTCGTTCAGGGCCAACCCCCGGAAGGTGTGGAAGATGCTGCGGGAGATGGATGCTCTTCTGGGGGCGGCCATGCCCAATCCGGCTCACCTGGCGCTGGCCAGACTCGAGGAGCGGTCGCTGTTGAAGGCGGTCATCACCCAGAACGTGGACAGCCTCCATCAGAAGGCCGGAAGCCGCAGGGTCATCGAGTTTCATGGCCACGGCCGAACCCTGCGCTGCGATGAGTGTGGTGGTCGCGTGCGGCGAGATGGCCTGATACTGGGGGAGGATCCTCCGCGGTGTGCCTGCGGCAGTGCGATGCGGCCCGATTTTGTGTTCTTCGGAGAGGAGATTCCCCGGGAGGCCCATGGCGAAGCCGTGGAAATGGCTCGCAGCTGTGACGTCATGCTGGTGGTCGGAACATCGGCGGCGGTGGCCCCCGCTTCGCACCTCCCTCATTTGGCCAGGAAAAGCGGCGCGGCCATCATCGTCATCGACCCGCGGAGCATTGAGCTCCCCTCGGCGGACATCGACCTCCATATCGCCAAGCCGGCCGGCAAGACGCTTCCGGCCTTGGTGGAAGCCCTGGATCAACTGGAAACGGAGTAAGGAACGCATATGTTTTTGAGTGAGCTCGTTTCGTGTGCTTATGCGGCGGAAACCGCCGGAGTGCCCTACCAGAGAAGCGGAGGCGGCGTCCTGGACATGATGATGCACGCCGGCCCCATGGTGAAGTTCATCATGCTCATGCTCCTGGGTCTTTCATGCGCCTGCTGGTGCATCATCGTGATGAAATACCTGCTGCTGCGGCGGGCCCGGCATGAGTCGGACCAGTTCATCGAGCTGTTCAGGCAGCGCAGGAACTACGCCGGTCTTTATCGCGACAGCCAGAACCTCGAGGACAGCCACCTGGCTCAGATCTTCCGGGTGGGGTATGCCGAGCTGAACCGACTGGGGAAATCCCTGGAGACCAAGAGCCTGCAGGAGGTGAAGGTGAACCCCGAGGTGCTGCTCGAGAATGTCGAGCGCGCCATCAATGGCGCCACCACTTCGGAGCGCCAGCGCTTCGAGCGTTTTCTGCCGCTCCTGGCCACCACCGGGAGCACGGCGCCTTTCATCGGCCTTTTCGGGACGGTTTGGGGCATCATGACCAGTTTTCAGGAGATCGGGCTCAAGGGAGCGGCGAACCTGGCGGTGGTGGCGCCCGGGATTTCCGAGGCCCTGGTGGCCACGGCCATGGGACTCGCGGCGGCCATTCCGGCGGTGGTGGCCTTCAACCACTTTTCCAACCGCATCCAGGTCATTGAAAACGAGATCAGCCATTTTTCCGCGGATTATTTGAACATGCTGAAGCGGGATCTCATGAGAAAGGGGAGACAGGACGAGCCGGCGGGCGAAGGACAGCGCCTGGCTGCCCTCCAGGAATAGATCGGGAAAGGAAGCCTCATGGGCATGCAGGTCAGTGGAAGCAGCGGTTCCTCGCGTCGGATGGTTTCGGAGATCAACGTGACGCCTTTCGTGGATGTCATGCTGGTGCTGCTCATCATCTTCATGGTGACGGCGCCCATGATGACCCAGGGCATCGACGTGAAGCTGCCGGAATCCGCCGCTCCGGCCATCCCTTCGGAGGAGGAGCGGCTGGTGGTCACCGTTCACAAGGATCGCAACCTGTTCATCAATGAGCATCCGGTCAGTCTCGACGTGCTGGGTGAGAAGCTCCTGGCCATGAATCAGAATCGGCCATCGGCTCAACGGGGGGTCTTCCTCCGTGCCGACGAGTCCGTCCCCTACGGGTACGTGATGCAGGTCATGTCCTCCATACGCCAGGCGGGCATCGACCAGATCGGCATGGTCACGGAGTCTCCCCGGGACGGTCCCGTCAAGAGCCCCAGGAAGTGAAGCCTGGTCCGGCGGGAGTAGACAGGCACAGGGGGACGATCCTCGATTTCCTTTGTCTTTAAAATGGCCTGTGCTAAAGTGATGGCTCAGTGTCGTATGGTGAATTCCGAAGATATCGAAAGCGCCCTGGAGATTTCTAAAGATAAGCAGGGATGATGACCATGGAATCTCTAGCCTACCTGGATCAGCGACTGCCCCGGCGAGATCTGTTCAATGGGTTCTGGGTGTCCATTCTGGTGCACGCCCTGGTCTTCAGCTCCGCGATGGCTGGGGGCTGGGGGCTGTCCAGAAAGGGCTTGGAGGGACCGGTCACCATGGTGAGCCTCGTCAGCATGCAGGACATCGGACTGGCTCCGGCACCTCTGCAGAAGGGATCCAAGAGCGCCACGGGAGAGGGGTTCCGGGGCCCCGAAGCACCCAAGGCCACCTCGTCGCCCCAAAGCAAGAGCACCCCTTTTGTGCCGGTGAAACGCCTCCAGGTGAAGGACCAGGCGGAAAAGCCACAGACCGAGATCCGGAAGGCTGACGCTCCCGATGTGCCCAAGCTGCCCGAGAAGCCCCAGAGCGTGGCATCCGTCGACAAGGATATCGAAAAGCTCATCCCCAGGCCCAAGACGCCGGCCAAGGTGACGCCACAGCCGCAGCCGGAATCCTCGTCCAAGGGGGCCCAGCTGGCCGCCGCGACGGAGAAGGAGGGAGAGCGGAACCCTAAAGCCATGAAGGAGGGTCCTGCCAAGGGCTCGCCCGAAGGCACCGGAAAGGGAGACCCCGAGGGAAGTCCCAAGGGCTCGCCTGAAGGGGCCGGCAAAGGGGCCGGGGGAGCGGGAAGCGGGGGCGGCGATGGCGGCCGCGTCGCCTCGTCCCTTCTCGGGTTTTACGGTGATCGCGTCAAGGAGACCATCAGCCGGAACTGGGTTTTTTCCGAAGCCATCAAGACCCAGGGGCTCGAAACGCGACTCATGGTGGTCGTGAACCGGGACGGCAGTATCGTCGATCTGCGCGTGGAGAAAACATCCGGCAACGCTGTCTTTGATGAATCGGCTCTCAGAGCTGTTCGAAAATCCGCTCCCTTGCCCCCGCTCCCTCAGGTCATCAGTTATCCCAGGGTGGAAATAGGGATCAGGTTCAGCCCTGAAGGATTGTCCTGAGAGCGCGGGTGCAAGGGTTGGAGGGCTCCTAAATGCTTTTCGGACTCCGATGTTGCGGCATCATGGTGCTGCTTGGCCTCGGCCTGCTGGACCTGGGCGCGGCGCCTCGTCTGGCGCAGGCTCAGAAGATCGAGATCGACATCACCAAGCCTGGATTTCAGCGTATCCCCATTGCCGTTCCCGACTTCAAATTTCAAACGGCCGAGCAGCCGCAGCTGGCGCGGGAGATGAGTGAGCTCCTGTCGTCGAATCTGGACTTTTCCGGCCTTTTCACGCCGCTGGATCCCCGGGGGTTCCTGGAGGATCCTCAGTCCATGGGCTTGACGGCCGGCGACATCAAGTTTCCGGATTGGAAGCGGCTGGGGGCCGAGTTCCTGGTTCGGGCGTCTTACCAGGCTCAAGGCTCCGCCCTGCGGATGGAGGCGCGCCTGTTCGACGTCGTGGCGGGCCGAATGGTACTGGGAAAGGTTTACGACGGCGAGACGCGCAACTGGAGGCCCATGGTCCACCGGCTGGCCGACGAGATCATCATGGCCATCACGGGAGAGCGGGGGGTTTTCGACACGAAGATCGCCTACGTCCAGGTCCAGGGAAAGGTCAAGGAGATTTACGTCTGCGACTTCGACGGGAGCAGCCCCGTTGCCGTGACTCGCGATCAGAGCCTGGCCCTCTCTCCGTCCTGGAGCTCCGACGGATCGCAGATTGCTTATGTCAGCTACAAGGAAGGGAACGCCAAGGTTTACGTGGCCAACCTCCTCACGGGGGGCCAGCGCCTCGTGGCCGGTTTTCCCGGCATCAACATCGCTCCGGCATGGCGCCCCGGCACCAATCAGTTGGCCGTCACCCTCTCCAAGGGGGGAAACCCGGACATCTACCTGGTGAGCTCCTCGGGGGAGATCATGCAGCGGCTGGTGCAGAGCTGGGGCATCAACGTGTCCCCCGCCTGGTCCCCCGACGGGCGAAAACTGGCGTACGTTTCCAACGAGCCGGGGAATCCCCAGATTTACGTGATGGATGTTTCCAGCGGTCAGAAACGGAGGATCACCTTCAGCGGCACCTATAACACCTCTCCCAGCTGGTCTCCCAAGGGCGACTGGATCGCCTTCAGCGGAATGGCGGGAGGGCGTCACAACATCTTCATAGCGCGCCCCGAGGGAGGCGAAGCTCGTCAATTGACCCGCGGTGAGGGCGACAACGAATCGCCCACCTGGTCCCCCGACGGGCGTATGCTGGCCTTCAGCTCCACCCGGCAGGGCGGATCGGCCTTATGGGTCATGCTGAGCAATGGGACAGGCCTTCGGCGAATCTCCCGGGGCGGAGGGCAGGAAATGCCCGACTGGTCGCCCCGAATGGGCGGGAGGTAGAGAGTCGGTCACATTCCGCTGACGGCGTCATGGTTGGCAGTTCATTGGGCACACTTTTGGGAGAGACGGGGAGAAAGTGATGAACGTTCGGCTCGATAAGGTGTTGGGGGTTTTCCTCATGTTGGCCTTGGCATTCGGCCTCGTGGCCTGCTCGAAGAAAAAGGTTCCGACTCAGCAGGGCTTGGGGCCCGGAGGAGCCGGATACGGATCCGGGGACATGGGGGGCATGGGATCCGGGGGGAGCATGGGTGCGGACGATGCGCGCTGGCGTGAGCTGGGGCTCAACAGCGAAGCTGAGCGCCAGGAGTTCATGCAGAAGGCCCAGCGGTTCGAAAACGAGGACGTTTATTTCGATTTCGATGCCTACGTGCTGACGGACCCTGCCAAGAAGATCCTGGACGACAAGATTCAATTCCTCAAGCGGTACCCCAAGGTCCGGGTCACCGTCGAAGGACACTGCGATGACAGGGGCACCAACGAGTACAACCTGGCACTGGGAGAAAGGCGCGCCAACACCGCCATGCAGTACCTGGCCAATTCGGGGATGAGCACCCAGAATCTCAACGCGGTGAGTTACGGCGAGGAGCGCCCCATCGCCACGGGCAGCGATGAGGCGGCTCACGCGCGTAATCGACGGGCGCATTTCGTTCTGAACAACTGAGGATGCTCCGTCCCTCCCCCGACGGGACGGCTCCTCGCCCTATAATGGCGTTCCGTGTGAAATGGGCGGGGGGGGGACGGATGCCTTTGACTGTGAAAAAGGGATACTCATGAGCAAGCGGATTGTGACGGGAGCCAGGCTCCTTCTCCTGTGCATGGCATTCCTCGGCCTGGGCACGGGGTGCGCCACCACCCAGGAAACATCAACCATGCAGCAGAGTCTCAGCATGCTTTACGATAGAGTGTACAATCTGGAGCGACGCGTCCAGAGCTCCGAAGGACAGGGGCAGCGCAGCGCGGACCTGTACTCCAGAATCGAAGAGCTCCAGATGAAAGTGGGAGGTCTCAACGGACGCATCGAGGAGCTTCAGTATCGCATGGACCAAATGGGGAAGGCGCAGTCGATTTCATCGTCCCAGCCTGCATCGGAAGCGGGCGCATCGCCTCCAGCGGCGAGTGTGTCTTCACCTCTCGGTGCCCTGCCTCCGACGGTGCCCCCTCCCAGCGCATCGCCCCGACCATCGGCTCCCGAGGCCAAGGTGACCCTTCCGGAGCCCGAGGATCCGGAAAGAGCTCAATTCGACAAGGCCACGCAGCTCTTCACCCAGGGCAAGCACGACAATGCCCGGAAGGAATACGGCACTTTCCTGAGCAAGTACCCCAAGTCGGACAAGACGGAGACGGCGCTGTTCAACATCGCCGAAAGCCATTATGCCGAAAAGCAGTACCAGGCGGCCATCGAGTCCTATCAGAAGGTCCTGGACCGCTATCCCAACGGAAGCCGCGTCCCCCAGGCACTGCTCAAGCAGGGATCGGCATTTCAACAGATTGGGGACTCCACGGCGGCCCATATTCTCTTCGAGAGGCTGGTGGACCGTTACCCCAATTCGAGCCAGGCTCAGGAGGCCCAGAAGAAGCTCAAGCAGCTCCGCTGATCAACCAACCGCATGACAGGCCCCCCCGACCCAGGAGGGGGCTCCACCGAAGAAATACATGATTATCCCCATTGGATCTTTCACGGAGATGCTTATTCTCAAGATTCGGATTATATGGCGCCATGCCGACCGGTGGACAGATGAGTCGATGTTCTGCTGAAAGCAGACGATGCTTCGATCTCCGGAATGGACCCCGAGTCGTCAAGATGCCTGACCCTGTTTCATACCGCTGATTTTCCACCCCCCCCTGTCGACATAGCCGCGGATCCGAGCACCGATAAAGCGCTCTTCCGTCTCGATGCGCCGCTCACAGGGTCCCGTGCGCTGCTCGCCGGGGACCAGCACTCAGAAGTCTCACCGCCCTTCATGGGGCTGCATTCAGGGAGCGCCAGATTCAGAAGGACTTGGGCGGTCACCGCCGGAGGAAGGTTATAGGTCCCGGGCAGCTCTTCTCACTTCAACCCAAGACGGACTCATGTCCATGGGCGCCGCCGAAGCCTGGTGCCGGAAGGGAGGGGAATATGCAGGCATGGAGTAGATTGGACCAATGGCTGGACCAGAAGCAGATCTCCATCAAGATGACCCGTGTGATGGCCAATCCCCATTGGGTGGATGATCAGGCGTTGGAAACCGTGGAGCATTTCCGCTGCAGGCTTTTCAAGAGCGGCCGTTTCCTGGATCTCTATCTGTCCGTGATGGCAGGAGACGATGTCATCGGACCTTACGAGGCGCTCTTCATGCTGGCCATGGACGGCGCCAGCTGCAAGCTTCTGGAGGAATATCAGCCTTTCAGGGAGGACTGGATCTCTGACCTGGGAGAGGGCGACAAGATGATGGCGACGGAGGCCATGGCGTTTTGGAAGGAATATGCCGCCCGGTGCTCTCAGCAGCGCCGACTCCGGGCGTTCCTTGGAGACTCGGTTTACGATGAAATGCTTGGAAGAATCGACGCTCGGAGCGAGCACACCCAGGCACCGTAGCCCGACGGACTGAAGGCGCCAATCAGGCACTCGGAGCCTGTTTGGGCAGGCGGGCCGGCAGTGCGGAGTTGAAGCGGGCGGGGCCCCAGCCTCATATTGGCTGGTGTTTGCGGGGCTCATCCCCATCTGCGACGGGCCAGCATGGGATGAGCCATTCCCATGCAGGAGATCAGAGCCCCCTGGGGCACTCCCCGGCCGGACAGACACCGGATAGGGCGAGCATCAGGTCCAGGTAGATCTCCGCCGCCAGTTCGACCTGAGAAAGCGAAACGGATTCTTCAGGTGAGTGCGCCTTCTCCAGCTCGCCGCAGCCGAGAAGAATCGGCTTGATGCCAGCGGCCCAGAGCAGATTGGCATCGGAATGGCTCGGAAACGGCTGGGGCTGCCAAGGAAGGGACCGCTGGGCGAAGGTGCGCTTCAAGGATTCCACGATCAGGCCTTTTTCAGGCAGGGAATACCCGGCGTGGATCGTGACGAAGCGAAAGACCCCGTCGAAAGAGGGGTTGCCTTGCTGCTCCGCCGCAATGATCTCCTCGATATCCAGGGTGATGTCTCCCAGTGGGGCCGAGGGAGGCACGTGGAAATCCAGCCAGGCCTCGCAGCGCTCGGGGACGGCAAACCCGGCGGGTGAGCTCTCAAGCTCTCGAATATTATAGACAATATTCGACCGAACGTCCCGGACGTACTGAGAGACCTTCAAGAGGACCTGCAGCATCGCTTCCACGGGATGGAGCCCTCGATTGGCGAGGGAGGCATGCATGCGCTTTCCCCGCGTCACGATCTGGAGCTCGAGGTAGCCGTGGTGGCTCAGACAGGGCGCCAGGTTGGTGGGCTCCCCGATGAGAGCCCATGGAACGTGCAGCTCCTTGATCAGCCGTCTGGCGCCGTCCCCATCCTCCTCCTCTCCGACCACCAGGGCCAGAGCCACGGGTAACCGCCGAATGCCGCTCTCCCAGAGGGCGAGAAAGGCTTCGATCATGGCGGCGCACCCCCCTTTCATGTCGGCCGCCCCCAGTCCGGCCATGGCGCCGCCAGCCTCGGAATGCGCGAAGTGCTCGAGATCATAGGCCACGACCGTATCGACGTGGCCGACCAGGAGCAGCCGCGGTTCCTGCTCCGGGGGGATCACGAGAAGATTGTAGCGGTGGCTGTCCACCGCCTGCTGGGTCACGGGCAGCCCGTGGCGTTTGAGGGTGGAATGGAGATAATCGAGGATCTCCTCTTCCTTGCCGCTGGGGCTGTAGATGTCGATGAGTCGCCGGAGCAGGTGGTGGAGTCGCCTCCGCTTGATCCGTGGGCGGACCTCAGTCGTCGTAGCGGAGCCGGTATCGCGAAGGCGTTTTTCCATCGACTTTTCGACCTTTCATCTGCTTGAGCTGAGGGTCCAGATTGAGGGCCAGGTAGATGTGCTCCTGTGGATTGCCGAACCCCATTTTTCTGAAGAAATGAAGCGCGGGGAGATTCTCGGCTTCCGTATCCACCAGCAGGATTCGCACGCCGTCCGAGAGCATGAGGTCGCGAAATCGATGGAAAAGCTTGGAGGCGATCCCCTGACCGTGGTAGGCGGGGTCGATGCCCAGCCAGACCAGGTAACCGTATTTCCAGGCGGAATGACTCTTGGTCACCGTCGTCCCCAAAGCAAAGCCGACGATTTTCTCCTCTTCCTCCGCAACGAGGCAGAATTCGGCATCCGACTGGAAGAGCGAGATGACCTCGTACTCATCCCAGGTCCGGTACAGATTGGGAGCCTCCCGGGCGGTGAAGAGTCGCTCACCCAGGTGAAAAACAGCCGCCAGATCGTCGATCTCCATGGGCCGGATCGAGACCATCGCCTTCCTCTTTTTGGGATCCATAATCTCCTGCATGATCGTCAAGTCATCCTCTGATCGTCACCTGCCGTCCCCAAAAGTTTTGCATGCATCGGCGGAAACGTCTAGAATCTTATTCAGGTACGTCCGCGCTCTCCATCCTTCTAAGTCTAAAGGATGACGGACCCGTTGAGTAGCCTTTGAGTGGCGAGGCTGGAGGGCCGATAGCAGGGATGGAAACGGGGAGCATGGCGCCGCATTCGGCTCCGAAGGCTCCAGAAAGCCGCCGCGGGCGGATGATCGAGGAGCCAGCCGGCCACGGGCGCGGCCCGGTTGGTGGTCCGCCCTTGAACCACCCTTCTGACAGGCTTACAGCCGCTGCGCTTGCCAGACAACCTCCGAGGCTGCCTTTGCATCTGACGTCGTTCATCCATCGTGAGGAGCTGTTCGAGATGGTGGACCGCTGGTTCTGCGGTCGCCCCGAGCCCAGCGACGCCCTCCGCCTGACGGAAATTCTGATCTGTGACGGCTTCGTCATCGGCGAAACCCTTGCCACATTCTCCGAGCTGCTTCTCGGCACCGTTTATCAGGAGCCTTTCCGAAAGAGGCCCATTCAGTTCAAGGGAGAGCTGAGGGACACCCTCTGCGGAACGGCATCCGTGGAAGATACCCGGGTGCTGGAGCTTTTCGCCCAGTACAGGCAAAACCCTGATTTCTACTATCGGGAGGCACCCATCAATGGGGTCCTCTACCTGGACAGCTCCGACCAGCTTCTGGGCCTCTTCCGGGTCAAGCGGCCGAGGCGCATCGCCGAGAAGGCCAATCGCAAGCTGGCCAACTGGATCTTTGAAACGGTGCAGGACCTTGCCCATCACAAGGCCGAGGAGCGCGCGTGGAGACTGGGCATCCCGCTGGACGCCCTGGTCACCCCCGAGATGGAAATGATTCAGGAGTTCATCGACGCCGAAAAGGAGGTTGCCCGCGCGTTCAGGGAATGCAGTATCCGGCTGGACCGGGCCGCCTTGAACATCGCCGATGTCGGGGGGCTGAAGATCATTGCGGACCCCGAAAAGATGCACCGCCTGGAGACGATCATCGATGGAGATCCAACCATCCGGATTCATGAGAAGGACAACCACACGGGCAGCTATCAGGCCAAGAGCATGATCGTGGACGTCCTGTGGGATCCCGAGCATGTCTGCCGCCGATTCCTGGACCAGCGGAGCTGGGCGAAGTACCTCAATCGGGGCATTCCCGAGGAGCGTCTGAAAAAGGGGCTGGAGCCGCTCATGGGCCACCCCAAGCCCAACCTCAGATTGGAGCTCATTCTCGCTACCTTCCCGGACATGGTGGAGTCCGAGCTGGGGACCAGCATCCATGAGGAGCGCATCATCGCTCAGAGGGACAATAAGATCTACAGGGGGTACATCCCCACCAATGTGGAGTTTCTGATCGGCTACCTCTTCGGTGTCGGCTTCAGCCCCAAGGTCGAGATCACGGAGATTCCCTTCAAGCTCTGGGGGCGCTATCTGCCGGACACCCTCATTTCGCACACTCGCCGTCTCCACGACATCCCGGAATACGACCTGCTCTATTAGCCACCCCATCCGCCTCAAAGCCACGCAGGATGCCCCCTGGATCAATGGGCAAGCTCATCCGCCGCTGGCCGCCACATGCTCGGATCTTTGCGGGATTCAAGGAAAAGAGGCCGGGTACCGATCCTTAACGGTGCCAGCACAGGGCAGCCCCCCTTGCCGAGCCATGGATAGGCGGAAGCGTTTTTCAGCGGGGTGCCCTGGTGTGCTACCCATTGAACCAGTACGTATGCGAGAAAGGAGTCTCCTACGTCACCTCAAGCACCCTTTCCAGAACGATTGGCTCCGGAAAGCTCCGATACGGGCTCCACCCAGCGCAAACTGACGCTGAAAGGCGTATTGGGGGACCTCGTGGCGGACGGGATCGTGGCCCCTCACGATGCAGGCAAGCTCATCAATGAGCTGGTATCCAGGGCAGGCGGGGAGGAGTCGCATCCTTTCGTCCAGATCGCCAACCGTCGTCTCGCCTGCGCAGCCCCTCCCCACGATCCCTTGACGGCGGAGACCCTGATCCTCTGGCTGTCCAGGAAGACCGGAATCCCCTTTCACCGAGTGGATCCTCTCAAGGTGGACGTGACAGCGGTGACGGGGGTGGTGTCGTATGCTTACGCGACCCGTCACAGGATCCTGCCGGTCGAGGTGCATGACGACCACATCGTCATCGCCACGGCGGAGCCCTTCCAGCAAGACTGGGAGGAAGAGCTGACGCGGATCCTGAGGCGCCCTATCCTGCGCGTTCTGGCCAGCCCCGTCGATATTTCCCGCTACCTGGTGGAGTTCTACACCCTCACCGAGTCGGTGAAACGGGCCGTTCAAAAGACTGAAAACGGTCGTTTTTCCGGAGCCATCAACCTGGAGCAGCTGGTCGAGCTGGGGCGGGCAGGCAAGCTCGACGCCAACGACCGCTACGTGGTCAACATCGTGGACTGGCTTCTACAGTACGCTTACGATCAGAGAGCCAGCGACATTCACCTGGAGCCGCGCCGAGACACCAGCGACGTGAGATTCCGCATCGACGGAGTGCTGCATCCCGTCTATCAGCTCCCTACCGTGGTCATGAATGCGGTCACCAGCCGACTGAAAGTGCTCGGGCGCATGGACGTCGCGGAAAAGCGCCGCCCCCAGGATGGTCGAGTCAAAACCAAATCTCCAGCGGGAACAGAGATCGAGCTGCGCCTTTCCACCCTCCCGACGGTCTTCGGAGAAAAGCTCGTCATGCGCATCTTCGATCCCGAGGTCACCATTCGGGGCTTCGAGGAGCTGGGACTCAATCCTCACGAGCTGAGCCGCTGGAAGCGGATGGTCTCCAAGCCCCACGGCATCATCCTCGTGACGGGTCCCACGGGCTCGGGAAAAACGACGACGCTCTATTCCACCCTCAAACAGCTCGCCTGTCCCGAAGTGAACGTGTGCACCATCGAGGATCCCATCGAAATGGTGGAGCCCAAGTTCAACCAGATGCAGGTGCACTCTGGGATCGGGGTGGATTTCGCGGCAGGCTTGAGGACCCTGCTTCGACAAGACCCGGACATCATCATGGTGGGGGAGATTCGCGATCTGGAGACGGCCGAGATGGCCATCCAGGCGGCCCTCACCGGGCATCTGGTCTTTTCGACGCTCCACACCAACGATGCCCCGTCGGCCGTGGTGCGGCTTCTGGACATCGGGGCTCCTCACTATCTCATCAAAGCCACACTCCTGGGCGTCGTGGCCCAGCGGCTCGTGCGGACCCTCTGCCCCAGCTGCAAGAAGGTCGGGGTCCACGATGAAGAGCTCTGGAAATCCCTCGTCAGCCCCTGGCGCATCGCCCCCCCCGATCCGGTCTACATCCAGGGGGGGTGTCTGGAGTGCCGCGAGACCGGATACCTGGGCCGCATAGGAATCTACGAGATTCTGACCATCACCCCCTCCATTCGAAGTCTCATCGGGCCGGACATGGACCTGGCCAGACTCAGGGAGCAGGCCATCAAGGAAGGGATGTATCCACTGCATATCAGTGGCGCGCTCAAGATATGCACCGGCATGACGGGGATGGAAGAGGTTTTTCGCGTGGCGGGCGGTGGTGAAGGCCTGTGAGCCATCGATGAAAGATCGAGCCCATCAGCGTTGTGTGGCGCTCTGATGCCTGTTCCCGAGGCCATCGAGCAGCTGCGGATTCTGCCCCCGGGGCCGCCGGGATCCGGGACACATGACCATGACCGGGGGCTCGCTTCGCCCCCCACACCTCCACCCTCCCTCACTTCACATCCAAGCTTGCTCACCCACCTTCGTTGAATGCCATTCCAGGCGAGTGAAGCACCCCTCCTCTGAAAGCCCACGCGGATCCCCTTTCGCCCCTCTTCCCACCCGGATCCATAGCTGATTTTTTTGCAGTTTGGAGTACCTCTGCCTGCCAATTGATTTGAATATATGGTTATCAGTCAGTATCATATGGCTTTTAGATCAGATGTGAGGGTCATCTTCAGGCTTTCGATCCATCAGCACGGTACAGTGTCCATGGTCCGAAGTTATGAGCAAGGGGTGGCTGCGCGAGAGACACGTCCCTGTGACGCTGTTCTCGACGATGGTGATCGGCCATCACACACCGCCGTACAGGATGAATCATTCGTGTAATGCTTCCTTGAATTGGAGTGTCCAGATGAGGGTCGAAAATGCAAACGGTTTGAAGCTCCTCGCCGCCATTCTGCTGCCGCTCATGTTTCCGGGCCTTCCTGGGCTGCCGATGCCTGTCCTTGCGGCGACTTACTACGTGGATCCGGTCAACGGCAACAACACCCATGACGGGCTGTCACCATCCAGGGCCTGGAAGGCAGCCCGTGCCACAGGGGAAGGACACACGCTGGTCATCCTCGGCGAAAGCCAGGTCCCGCGGAAGCCCAGCACTGCCCTGGGACCCGTTACCATCAGCACAGGCTCAAGCCCGTCCCTGGATGCCGCCCGCGTTCAGCGACTGGTGCTGGGTGCGGAGCCCTTAAGCGGCTGGGTGCCGGCCTCCTATTCGGAAGGTCTGTGGAAGGCCCGCCTCGAGACCATGCCCATGGCCGTTATGAGTGTCGACAGGATCTCGGGTGCCGAGCGATGGTTCAGCCCCGGATGCTCCAGTGATTACCTCGGGCCCGAAGAGTACTTCTGGGAGGGCGCATCGAGGGTTCTCCATGTCCGCGACGAGAACCCGGCAGCCCGGAAGTTCTCGGCTGTCATCCATGACACGGCAACGGACGATTGGAAGAGCGTGGCCGTCTCAGGCTGGAGCACCTCCCCTCCCACGGTCTTCCAGACGAGCTATGACTATGCCTCCAGCCCCATACATCTACTGCTGGATGGGGCATTCCATCCCGAGACGGATTGGTGGCACAACGGGGAAGGGTTCTGCGCCGGCGAGCCGGATACGCTCTACATGCGGCACACGGCCGGCAGCCCTCAGGCGGGCGGCCGAAGGGTGGCGGCGGTTCGCGAGGGAGGCGGGTGGTCCGTGACCTCCGGGGATTTCAATGGAGACGGCCTGAGAGATGCCGTGACCAGCAACATGGAGGGCCAGGTTTTCGTATATTGGGGAAGTCCGTCTTTCAAGGGAGTGGCCGACCAGGTGCTCACGGCTCCAGCCGGTGACAGCATGTTCGGATTCCAGGTGGCGTCGGCGGGAGATGTGAACGGTGACGGGTTCGAGGACCTCCTGGTGGGGCTGGACTGGGGCATCAACAAAGTCTATCTACTCTTCGGCTCAAGGCGCGGATTTCCCACGGACCCGGCGGATTTCACCCCGCCCGCCGTCACCGTCATCGATCCCCCAGCGGGACTCCCGGGATACGGCTTCGGGCATTCGATCTCGACCCACCCGGGCGACATCAACCATGACGGATACGCCGATGTCCTGATTGGGGTGGGAGGGGAGGAATCGAGCTATCTTTGCGTTTTCCAGGGCTCGCCCAAGGGGATTCGACCCACCCCGGATCAGGTCATCGCTTTTCCAGGCCAGGGGAGCATTCTGAGCGTGTCTCACGCGGGGGACCTCAACGGGGATGGCTTTGGCGACGCAGCGGTCTCACCGAGCCTCCTCGACACGGGAGCCTTGAAGGTAATGGCTTACAAGGGCTCCAGGAAAGGAATCGTTTTGTCCGGCCCTTGCACTCTGAGCGTCCCGGCCGGCTCCCCCGAAGCCTACAGGAGCCTCGCCCCCGCTCCCGCCGGCGATCTGAATGGAGATGGGTATGACGACCTGATCGTGGGAAACCAGTGGGCAGCCGGCCAATATCTCAACGAAGGTCAGGTTTATGTTTATTATGGCTCGCGCCAGATGGGTTCGAGGAATCCCGATTTCACCATCGGCAACCCTCTACCGGGTGACAACAGCCGATTTGGAGCCTCACTGAGCGGAATCGACGACTTCAACCATGACGGCTTCAACGATTTCGTGGTGGGATGCCCTTATGCCCCAGATGGAGGATTCGGTGCCGTGTATTATGGCGGCATCAAAGGGGTATCTCCAAGTCCAAATCTTGAGCTCCAAACTCCATACTCCCTGGGATGGTCATTGGCACGCATTGGGAACCTGACCAAATCAAGCAGCAACTACATCATTCTGGGAGAGGAATTTAAGACCTCTTTAATATATAATATTCCCCTGAGCAAAATACTTGTTAAGCTGGATATCAAACCAAACAACAAGAAAAATATATTAAAAAGAAATGATAAAAGCACCATACCCGTAGCGATCCTGGGAAGCAAAGCCTTCAATATCAAAGATATTGACATAGGCACATTGACACTACAAGGGCTTCCGGTGAAAACGAGTGGAAACAATGGACGTTATATTTATAGTTACAAAGACATGAACCGGGACAAGAATATGGATTTACTCGTCACCTTCACCAACAGCAAGGCGTGGCCTGTCCCTGAAGACGGCTGGGCCGTGCTCCGGGGCATGCTGCGGGATCAGACTCCATTGGAGGGAAGAGACTTCGTTTCAGTGGTACCCTGACGACCGGCCCCCCCGCTATTCGTCAGAAACCATCCTTGAGGGATCTGCCCCCATGGATGCGCATCCTGTTCCTGCCTTTCAGCTCCCGACACGGCGGCGAGGCCTCTCCGCGGGTCGCGCCGCACGCCGGGGAGCCTCGCCGGTGCGGTCAAGGTGGAAGCTATTCGGCACCGCAGGTCACGAGGTTACGGAGTCTCTCCTCGAAAAGCCGGACGTGGGTCCTTTCCTCCTGGATGATCCGATCGAGCTGCATGAGCGTCGCGGCGTCCTCAATAAAGGATCGGATCAGCTCATAGAACAGGATGCCGTCTTCCTCGAATCCGATGGCCACTCTCAACAGGGAGGCTTCGTCCGGGATCGAGGAAAAATCCACCTCATCCAGGGAGAATCCATGCTCGCCCATGGCGCTCCGCAGGATGGCGCCGCTCGCCTCCTCGGTCCATCGATCCTCGGTTGACCGATTGAAATCGGTTTTCATGCTTACAAACGATTCCCGGTGATTCATCTCCTGGTCGGCCAGCCAGATGAGGAGATCCTTCAGGGGCTCGTCTTTCACCTGAAGCACCGCCTGCCGGTAGAACCGCTCGCCATTTTCCTCCAGCTGGATGGCGATATCGAACACCTCGCTTGCAGAAAACATGAGCTTCCTTTCATTCATGGGGCAGCCCCGGGGGCAGTCTTGAATTCAACGGGAGAGTCTTTTCCACCAGGTCTTACGGGTCGACAATCTCTCCAGCTCGTTTTCCAGCTCCTTGAGCCTCTTCTGGGTCTGCTCCAGTTCATAGTCTTTCCATTCGGTCTCGAGCAGGATCTCCTTGATCTCCTCCAGCTCCCGATCCCTTTCCTTGAGCTCCTTCTCCTTGTCGAGAATGGTGCTCTTGTATTCATGGACGAGCTCTTTCAGCTTTCTAAGCTCCCCCAGCTCTATGAGCAGCTGCTCGTAGCGTTCGCGCTCGATCGTCACCAGATCCGTCCTGGCCGATACGAAATCCGTGGTCATGGCCATTCTCTCCAAATACCGCTCGCTGAGCCGATGTCCGCCCGACGGTCTGCATCCATGCGAGTGTGCTCCCCGGGCCCGAAAAGGGACGGTACGGATGCGATTCAAAACCAAATATGGCTATGATGCCTTTTTTGTGACAATATTGAAGCCGAAAGCGGTGGTCAAGCACTACCTTGGTCTGACTCTTGGACGGTACATGGTTCGGAGTGACACAGATGCGGCGAGCCTCTATCAACTTCCGCAAAATCCTGTCGGAGGAGCTCGATACCGAGAAGCTGCACCGGAATTTCCTCATGGCGCTTCTGGAGCTGCAGAAAGTGGAACGTGGCTCCATCTGGGTCAAGAGCTCCGGCGGGTATCGCTGCGTGGAAGCCGTGGGGAGCCAGAGTGAAAGAATCAAGGGGGTGACGATACCCGCGGATCGTCCGAGCATTGTAGGGTGGGTGATCGAAAACGGTGAGATGACGGCAGCCCGCCCCGGGGAGGATGCGAGGCACTACAAGGACCTGGAGGAGCAGCTCGACGTCAAGAGCACCCTGATTCTCTGCTTCCCACTTCTGCTGCGGGAAGGCACCGTCTACGGCGCTGTTCAGATCATCGACACCAGCGCCGGCGGAAAAAGGATCAACCTCAACAAGAGCTACCTCCAGACACTCCAGGAGATTGTGGACGTCGGCTCCATCGCCTTGAGCAACTCCCTGCTTCATGCCGATCAGGTGCGGGAAAACCTGAAGCTCAGGGAAACCATCGAGGCCATGCGGGCTTCCGACCCCCTCATCGGAAAGAGCGAAGCCCTCCTGAGAGCATTGAAGGCGGCCAGGGACTATGCCAGGACCGACTTCCCGGTGCTCATCACCGGCGAGAGCGGCACAGGCAAGGAGCTGGTGGCCAGGGAGGTGCATCGTCACAGCGCGAGACGGGACAAGCCCTTCCTGGTTCAGAACTGCAGCGCCATCCCCGAAACCCTTTTGGAGAGCGAGCTTTTTGGATATGTCAAAGGGGCCTTCACCGGCGCGATCAAGGACAAGCAGGGAATGTTCGAGGCGGCCAGCGGCGGAACGCTTTTCCTGGATGAGATCGGGGACATGCCATTCCATCTGCAGGCCCGGATGCTGCGAGTGCTGCAGAACAGCGAGATCAAGCCCCTGGGCGGCACGCAGGCCCGCAGGGTGGACGTGCGGATCATTTCGGCCACCAATAAGGATCTGCAGGAAGCTATCCTGCGGGAGCAGTTTCGCGAGGACCTCTTCTACCGGCTGAATGTTCTCCCCCTGCACATCCCGCCGTTACGGGAGCGGGGCGAGGATATCCCTCTCCTTCTGGACCATTTCCTGAAAAAGGAGACCCTCAGGCTGGGGCTTACCGCCAAGCGCTTCGCTCGGGATTCCATCGACTACCTGGTGAGATACCCATGGAAGGGCAACGTGCGGGAGCTGGAGAATTTCGTTCGGCACATCATCATCGTGTCGGTGGGAGAGCTGATCACACCACAGGACCTGTCCCACCATTTTCCGGGAACCGTGGCCGGCGAGGTGGGACCGACCATGGTCAGCTCAGCGCCCAGCCCCGGGCTCGCCACCCAGGAGCCGGGCGCGGCCGCGGGTGAATCGCCATTCGAGGGATACACCTGGGAGGGGCTCGAGCGAGCTTACGTTCTGTATCTCCTCGAGAAGCACAAGTGGCACATCACCCGGGCGGCTCAGACGGCCGGGGTGAACCGGTCGACCTTCGATTCCCGCATGCGCAAGCTGGGGATACGCAAATGACCCTCGACTGCCGAACGGAAGCCGACAAGGCAGCTCCCTGCCCCGTGGACGCCCCACTCCTCGAGGTGCGCCGTTGACCATCCAAATGAAAATTGAAAGAGCCCGAGCGGTTTTCCATCGCCACGGAGAGCGCCTCCGGGGGGATTCGCGTGTGGAAAGGCTGATGCGGGAGATCGAATCCCATTGGAAATCCTCCTGGCAGGTGATGGAAGAGACCGGTATCGTGGACTCCTGCAGGCACTGCGAGGAAGATGACGGCGGAAGCTGCTGTGGGCGGGGAATCGAGAACAAATACGGTGAAACGCTGCTGCTCCTCAACCTGCTCTGGGAGTGCGACCCGCCTGATCAGCGGCGTCATCCCGACGCCTGTCTTTTCCTGGGAGATTCCGGCTGCTCGCTCAAAATCCGGGACGTTCTCTGCGTGAACTATCTATGTCTGCCCGTTCAGAAGCGCCTGTCCCGGGAGGAGCTGCGCCGGGTCCAGGAAACGGTGGGCCGGGAGCTGGACACCGTCTTTCTCCTGCAGGAGACCGTCAAGGGGCTCCTGAAATCCCTGGCGGAGCCGGAGGATCCATGAGGGCCGCAAGCCGCCTGGCATGAATGATCCCTTCATGCCCGCCGCTTCAGCCCGCGCCACCCGGTGACTCAACGGCACGGGGGGACGCCCGCGGTCACCGGGACCGGGTGAGCCGGCGAATCAGCTCGGCGTGCTCAGGGTACCGGGACGTCAATGCCTCGCGGTCCGCCAGCTCGAATTCCTCATCGCTGTACCCGGGTGCCAACGTGCACCCCACCAGACTGAAGGAAGCCTTGTCCTTGACCGATGCCGCAAACCAGCATCCCGCCGGCACCCAGCCCTGAAAACGCTCGCCCTGCTCCCAATCCGGACCCAGATCTTTTCGGGTCAGGCTGCCATCCGGATCGATGACATAGAGGCTCAAGGGGCTCCCGGCGTGGAAGTGCCAGAGCTCATCGGACTGGATTCGATGAAAGGCCGAGAATTCGTCTCCAGGCAAAAGATAGTGGATGGCCGACGAAAAGGGGCGAGACCCGCCAAATCGCGGTGGAAGATGCTCCTTCTCGATCCATTCCCTGGAGAAGTAGGTACGGACATAATAGCCACCCTCGGGATGCCTCGTGAGGTGGAGCTTCTCGATCCAGTAGCGTGCGGCGTCATGCATGGCTCCCTCCCGGCAAGAGCTCAGGGCTCCAGATCCCTGACTGACCGTGCTGCAACGGATAAGACAAATTCCTTGGCGGGTGAGTAAAACAGCGGCATGGCCCGCCAGGCACGGGGCTTCATTTCTGGCTCCGCTCTCAGATCCTGTTTGGGAATGGCTCATCCTGCCCCGCGGCGGGAGAGGATAAGCCCCACCAGAGGCGGCCGGGACGCAGCCCGGCCTGCCGTGATCCCATAACCATCAAGGACTGAGCAGTTTGTCGAGGGGTATCGCCTGACCATTGATGTTCAATTCACCCCCGCTGAATCGGGCATTGGCCCGATAAATGCCATTTTCCAATACGAGGAACCGTTGAGCCGTGAGGACGGCCAGAGTATCCCGTATGTCGGCCTCCTGCTCCTCAACGGTTTGAGGCCGTGAAGGGCTCCCCGCCAGTCCCTCGGCGGCACCCTCCGACGGCTCCCGAGATCCCATCATCCGGAGAAGCCTCACGAGGGTGGCTTCAGCCGCGCTCAGGGTGGCCTCCAGGTGGGCCGACTGGAGGAGCACGGGTAGAGAGAGAGCGCCCTGGATCTTATGGCCGTCCACCCACAGCCTGGCACCCATACGGATCTCACCGCTCGCCGAACCGAAGCCCGCCTGCCTGATCTCCACTTCGGGCGAGTGCTTCAGCAGCTTGGGGAGGAAGTCCACAAGGGCCGAAAGGCTTTGCTCGGAAGCCTGCTCCGCGGTGGTCGTCCGCTTACGAGCGCTGTTCAATGCTCTTTGAAACTCGCCCAGGGCGCCGGAGTCGAGCTTTCGAAGCTCAACCTCGAAGCCCGCCTTTTCATAGCTCTCCGCCCCAACGATCACGCGGTCGAGAGTGAGGACCGTCGACGAAGAGAGATCGCTGCCGACCTCCACAGCCTGGGTTCTCAGAGTCCCGCCCTGAAGGGAGAAATCCTTGGCCGCGCTGTTCGGATCCCCGTGCTTAAGCTCGAGGTGCTCCAGGCCGTAACTCACATCCCCCAGGTAGAATCCGCTCACACCCTCATGCTGATCGAAGGTGAGCCCCATCCGTTTGATGGTCAAATCGCCCGCCTCGGGGATGGATGCCCTGAAGCCGTCCATGGTGACCGAGCCATTGAACTGCCTGAATCCTGGGGAGAAATCGATGGTGGACTTCAATCCGCTGAAATCCACGGACACCCTGGGTGACTCCCCGAAGTCTCCGCGATACGGCTGGACCACCCAATGCGTTCTGCCGTCGCCACCCCACCTGAGGACGGTGGCCACATCCAGGGAGGGCAGCGCACCATCCGGAAGCCTGATCTCATTGAGGAGCTCCTTGAACCGCGGATTCAGGGTCAGCTTCGTTTTGATGACAGCGAGGGCCGGATGAGCGATGCTGGCTGTGTCGGGCAGCACCCCAAACGGCATGGGACCGTGAGTGATGTCATGGATCAGCGTCACCGTGAGGGGAGGCATCTCCTGACCGGGCTCTCCTTCCTGGGTCGAGGCGGCGGTGGGGGCCCGGAGCACAAGGGTTGCGCGTGCCTCGGATCGGAAGACTCCCCGAGTATAGCCTTCATCCGTGAGCTTGAAGTGCTGCCAGTCCGCCGAGCGATCCATCATGGCGTGGTATTCGCGCTCGGTTTGCACCCCAAACCAGTAAGAGGACGCGACCCAGGCCGCTGCCGCCACCACGCCAAGGAAAAGCCCCCCCCCCAACATTCGTTTCATTCGTGATCTCCTCAAAGGTGGACAAAGGATGGTGCTTGATCGAGCGCACAGCCGATTGGGGGTCTCTTCGATACTCCCGCTGGGTAACATTAACACAAAAAGGTCCCTCGCAAGCTGTGAATCGACTCCGGACGGTATTGCCGCTTTCCTGCCCTCAGGATGATCAGGCCATCGAGCCCCCCTGGACCCTGTAGATCCCTGACTTGCGCCATACAGGCTGAAAACTTAGGTTACAGTGGAATCGAGAGAAACTGACAGTGGCTCGCCGATGGTCCATGGGTATTTGTGCTTCCAGGAGAATGGCTCACCCGTTCCCGGTGCCCTGGCGCCAAGGGGGCTGCAATGAAATCGTGATGGGGCTGAGGATAATCGGAGAATGGCGAAATGACCGCGATGAGCATCTTGAAGCTTTATGGACTGACCCTTCCCATCTTTCTGGTCATCGACATGATCTGGCTGGGAATCATGGCGAGGGGCTTCTACCAGAAGCACCTCGGCGGCCTGATGGCCGAGCAGGTCAACTGGGGGGCCGCTCTCCTCTTCTACCTGCTTTTCGTCGCCGGGATCCTGATATTCGCCGTGCTGCCGGCTCTGGAGCGTGGCTCCCCCTGGCATGCCCTGATCCACGGAGCATTGTTCGGGCTGTTCACCTACGCCACTTATGACCTCACCAACCTGGCCACTTTGAAAAACTGGCCGGCGGCGGTCGTCTGGGTCGACATCGCGTGGGGGATCGTCCTGAGCGCCTCCGTGGCCACATTGAGCTATCTGACGGGGCGATGGCTGGGATAGTGTCGGGCCCGTCGACGTGGAGGCAGGGGCGGTGAGCCGCCCGCGACACGCATCCTCAACGGCAGGAGCGCCTTTCCACGGCGGGAGCGATGGAGCGGAAAGGAGGGAAGCATGGGCAGGCCCAGTTTCCACGGGATGAATCCCGAGCTGGATCTGACCCGCGTTCGACCCTAGAAAAGGGTCGGAGTGGCGGTCCTCCTCACGGGATGCGGTAACGGGAAAACCGCGTCGGCCTCCGGCATGGTGGTCCGGGCCTGCGGGCACGGCATGCGGGTCATCATGATCCAGTTCATGAAAGGGGACATCCACACGGGCGAGTGGGACGGGCTGAGCAGCCTCGACCGCGGTGTGGAGCTCACCCCGCCGGAGACCGGGCGGGCGCCCTAATCGGAGATCCGGCTCAAGGCCTGATCCAGGTCCTCCTTCAGATCCTCGAAGTCCTCGCACCCCACGGAAAGCCGCACCAGGTCATCGCTGATGCCGGCAGCCTCCCGCTCGTCCCTGGGAATGGAGGTGTGCGTCATGGACGCCGGATGCTCGATGAGGGTCTCCACGCCGCCCAGGGAAACGGCCAGGGTGATCAGGCGCACCGAGTTCATGACGGCCACGCCTCCCTGGAGGCCCTCTTTCACCCCGAAGCAGAGCATGGAGCCGAATCCGTCCATCTGCTTCCTGGCAATGTCGAACTGAGGATGCCCGGGAAGCCCGGGGTAGCGGACCCAGGTGACCTTCGGATGCCTCTGGAGATACTCGGCCAGCCTCAGGGCATTCCCCTGAGCCTTCTCGAGCCTCAGGGCCAGGGTCTTGATCCCGCGCAGAATCAGCCAGGCCTGGTGCGGATCCATGGTCCCCCCGAAATAGCTGAGGATCCGGCGGATCCTCTTGAAGTGCCCTTCTGTCGAGGTCACCACCGCGCCGCCCACGACGTCGCTGTGCCCGTTGAGGAACTTGGTGAGGCTGTGGACCACGATGTCGGCCCCCAGCTCCAGGGGGCGCTGCAGGTAGGGGCTCGCGAAGGTGTTGTCCACCACCAGGGGGATTCCATGACGGTGGGCGATGGCGGCGGCCTCGCGGATGTCGGTGATCTTCATGGTCGGATTGGTGGGGGTTTCGATGAAGACGAGCCGTGTCGATGGCTCGATGGCCCCCTCGATGCTCCCCAGGTCGGTCGTGTCCACAAAGGCCGTCCGCACGCCGAACCGGGCGTATTCGCTCTCCAGAACGACGCGGGTGGCCCCATAGACACAGTCCGTGGAGACCACGTGGCCGCCTTGATCCAGCAGGGCCAGGAAAACCGTGTTGATGGCCGCCATGCCCGTGGCGGTGGCCATGGCGCCGAAACCCTTCTCCAGGGTGGCCAGGCTGTCTTCCAGGGCCCGTACGGTGGGATTGGCAAGCCGCGTGTAAATGTACCCCGCCTTCTGGCCGCTGAACCGGGCCGCACCTTCCTCGGCGCTGGGAAAGGCGAAGGTCGAGGTTTGGAAGATGGGAACCGAAACTTCTCCCAGTATCGGGTCGCCGAAATGGCCAGAATGAACGACCTGAGTGGCCTTGCCGAGCCCATGGGGCTTGCCGCCGGTGCTCATCGATCACCTCCGTTCAGGATGAAAGTCCGAGGAAGCTTCTGTTCCCTTAAATTAAGACAGGAAAGCCCGCGGGGCATCGGAGAGAAAGCCTGACCATGTCGCTGCGGGGGATGACGGGCTCAAGGACGCTCCCGGCTCGCGTTCTTGAGCTCCCAGTCGAAGGCGTCGCCGTATTCCCGCAGGCCCGGTATGAAGAGGTCCATGAACATCCGGTAGTCGTCCTCCAGGGAATCCAGGAAGCGGTCAATGAGCTGCCGCCGCTCGGTTTTCCACCGACGGGTCAGAAATCCGTATCGGTACATGTCGACATACTTGGCCGCCGATGAATCCCAGGAGGCATCGATGCCCATGGCGGAGCGCACCAGCTCCCCATGGCGCCCCGGAGCATTTCGAAACGTGTCGATGGCCGCCGCGATCTGCTGGAAAAGAGCCCAAGCCTCGCCCGAACGGTCGCTGATGTCCAGCCATTGATAGAGGTATCCGCAATGGACCACCTTGGTCAGACCGCCGGTGGCGCGCCCGATGACGACATTCCCCAGCAGGGACGATTCATAGTCGACCAGGCCGCACGGCTCGAAGCGGGACGGGATGAGGGAGAAATCGCCTCCTGCCAGGATCAGCTTGGACAGGGGAAGATTGAAGGTCGAATGGAAGGCGACCCGGTCCGGGTAAAGTCGGGAGAGATAGAAAAAGCGGGCCTCGATACCCTTGCCGGCTGCGTCCCCATCGGGTGCGGACGCCAGGATGATGAACTTGGCTCCCCCATCGTGGGCCAGGGTGCCCTCGATGATGTCCGCCACCAGCCCCAGGTTCTTCTGCTCCACCAGCCGCCCCACACAGGTCAGGAGGATGGGCTCGGGCGCATGGGGAGGCGGCTCGACATCGAACATTTCGAGGTGCAGGAGACGCTTGAGCTCCTTCTTGACGTGGAGACGGTCGAGATCGAAGCTGTGATCCTCCGCCAGCATCGCATTCTGGGTGACGGGATGCCGGAAGAGGGGGGCGTGAGGGCCCCGCTTTTCCTGGATTTCCCTCAGCACCTGGGCTTTCAGCTGAGGAAGATGCTCCGGACGGTTGAGAACGCTCATTCCGTTGGTGATGCCGGCCACGGGAAGCTTTTCGAAGAGGTCCAGGTGTCGGTTGGGAACGAACACCTCCCCCGGTGGGCTCCCCTTGATGGCCAGGGCCTTGCTCCAGAGGTCCCCATGGGACTCCCGCAGCTCGGCCGCATACCCCCAGGTCCCCGCAAGGTCGCCGCTCACGGTGGTGATCTTGCCGCCGGTCTCGTGCACCTTGAGCATGCAGGCCTTCATCAGATTCAGGTTGTCGAAGAAATCGAAATACTTGTGAAACAGTTGCTCGCCGGGCAGGTTGATCCGGTCCAGGGAGGCATAGCCCCCACCCACCAGCGGGGTGATGCCCTGGTAGGAGGCGTTGTGGATGGTCAGGTGGACCGGAACATTCCGGAGGTGATCGTCCCCCAGGTAGAACGGGATCAAGCCGACGTGATAGTCGTGGAGATGGATGGTCTGAAAATCGGCCTGGCGGATGTAGCCAGCCATGGCCTGGCACACGGCGGCGTAAAGCCTCAGGCTCATCTGGGGATCCGTCGGGTAGATGGCGCTGGGAGTGGTCCAGTTGAGCTGAAGATCATCCCAGAAATAGACCACTTTCTGGCCGTCCGGGAACACGTGCTCGAAAACTTCGAAGTCGAATGTGTGGCCCGAGAGAGTGACGGGCAGTCGCAGATTCAGGGGCGTCAGCCTGGCGCGGTCGTGGAAGGCGAAGCAGGGCGCGAGGGTCACCACCTCCAGGTCGATGCCCTGCCTGTCCCCCGCCTTCACCAGCTCCGTCGGCAGCTCTTCCACCACCACCGCCAGACCGCCGATTTTGGCCCCAAGCCCCGAGGTGACGCGCCCCATCTCCCAGGCCGGCATGGCCACCCTCATGCGCTGTCTCATCCGCCTCGCCCCCTGCTCATTCCCATTTCAACCGAGCCTCCGGTGATCCCGCCCCGTCACGCGATCACGTCTTCAACGGGGGTGTACTCCTCTTCCAGCCCGAAGGCTTCGGCCACTGGCTTGAAGGTAATGCGGCCGGCGTGCAGGTTGAGACCCTTACGGATGGCGGGGCTGTTTCGGCATGCGGCCGCGACGCCATCATGGGCCAGCTGCAATCCGTAGCGGATCGTACGGTTGTTCAGGGCAAAGGTCGAGGTGCGGGCATAGGCTCCCGGCATGTTGGCCACGCAGTAGTGGATGATGCCGTCCACGACATAGACGGGGTCTCCATGGGTGGTGGGCCGGGATGTCTCGGCGCATCCACCCTGGTCGATGGCAACGTCCACCAGCACCGCACCCGGCTTCATGATCTGGAGGTGCTCCCGCTTGATGAGCTTCGGTGCCCTGGCCCCCGTGATGAGTACCGCCCCGATGACAATGACGGCCTCCCGCAGCCCCTTCTCCAGGTTGAAGCTGTCTCCGAAAACCGGAAACACGTTTGCGGGGAGGAATTTGCCCAGCTCCTCCAGACGGTCGGCGTTGATGTCCAGGATGGTGACCTTGGCTCCCAGCCCGGCAGCCACCTGTGCCGCATGGCTCCCCACCGTCCCGCCCCCGACGACGAGCACGTCGGCCGGCGCAACACCGGGCACCCCCGTGGGCAGCAGCCCCCGCCCTCCCTGGACCTTGGTCAGGAAATAGGACGCCACGAGGGGCGCCATTCGGCCCGCCACTTCGCTCATGGGCTTGAGGAGCGGGAGTGTGCCGTCGCTTTCCTGGACGGTCTCGTAGGCCACGGCCGAAATCCCCTTTTCCAGGCAGACGCGCGTGAGACGCTCGTCGGCGGCAAAGTGGAAGTAAGTGTAAACGATCTGGCCGCGTCTCAGGTGACGGAATTCCTGGGGGAGGGGCTCTTTGACCTTAACGATCATATCCGCCGACGCCCAGATCTCCTCGGCCGAATCGACGATCCCGGCACCAGCGACGGCGTATTCCGCATCCAGAATGCCCGAGCCCGCCCCGGCTCCCTTCTGGACAATGACCGAATGTCCCGCGTCGACGTAGGCCTTGACGGCGGCGGGGATGAGCCCAACGCGGTATTCGTGCTCCTTCACCTCTTTGGGGCAACCGATCTTCATCGACATCCTCCCTGCGCCCACCAAAGGCCTCGTATCCCGTCCGGGATCGGGCCGGGGGGAAACGCTGCATCCTGTCCCTCTCAGGGCTGGCTCTCCCGAATGGCGATCCCTCGTGAGGTGAAGGAAATCCCCTGCTGGCCGCTGGAGCCGATCATGACCGTTTCCATGATGGGGGGATTCACCTCGTGCCCCGCCTTCCAACGCACGATGAAGTGCGCGCCGAAGCCGCCGCTCTTGTCCGACTCCTTGATGATGACCTCCTCGGCCGCCTGAGGCCCGATCTGCACGGGCTTCTCCAGCCATTTCTTGAGGAGCTGCCCCTTGAAGTCATGGTAATCGATCTCCGTCACGGTGATGGCATGTCGCGGATCCACGTTCCGGATGCTGAGGGTGGCGGCCACGTAGAAGGGATGCTCCTTGTCCCCGTGGTAGACATGGGAGTAGACGGGAACGTAGAAGGTCCCGCCTCTGGACAGGTCCGAGGCTTTCCCGGCCAGGACCGGGGCCCGCGGAACCATGGCGAAAGACACGAGAATCCCACACAGCGCGATTCCGATGTTTCTGGCATGGGCGGACATAGGCTCTCCTTTCATGCAGGCTCGTGCCCGTTGATGAGTGCGGCACGGCCAAAGTCATCCGTCATTCGGACAGGATGTCCGGGTACTGGATGCCGGGTGAGCCCTCCATGACAGCCCTCGCCGTTCTGGTCCGACACCCTGAAGCACCTGGAGGATGAATCTCAAACCGTTGAGGCAATTCCCCTTCCCTGTACCGACGCGGGCTCCGGGGCCGGCTCCACCAAAACCCGGAAGGCCTCCCGATCCTCCGCCCTGCCGATGACCGCCACCAGGTCGTCGGCGGCAAAATGGTAGTCGGCGTCGGGATTGGGGTGGCGCACCCGGTCGGTGTAGCTCTGGATCTCGTTGCCTGGAATGCCGAGGTTGAGGAGTGCCTGGGTGGCCATTTCCAGCCCCGCCTCCATCTGGGGGAGGATCACCATGTAAGCCCCGCGATCGTAAAGGGACTTGATCTGCTCCGATCCTTCGGCGGTGGCCACGATCCTCAGGCTCGGGCTCAGGCGCCCTGCCTCGCGAACCATGGCCTCCACCACCGCGATGGCGGGAACGGTCACCAGCAGGAGGCGTGCGTTTTCGATCCCGGCCGCCTTGAGAACGGGCTCCTGTGTCGCGTCGCCGAAGACGATGGGGAGACCGGCAGACCGGTATCGCTCCACCTGATGATAGTTCAGCTCGACGATGACGAAATCCACGCTGAGGTACTTCAGCACCTGGGAGATGTAATAGCCGGTTCTTCCCCCGCCCGCGATGACGACATGCCCCCTCAGCCCATGGGCCGGGAGATTCATGGTCTGAAGAGCCTCGCGCTGAAAGAAGCGCTTCCGCAGGGCATAGAGCGGTGCCGTCAGACTGGACAGCACGGGGGTGAGCATCATGCTCATGATGGCGGTAGAAAGCATCAGGGAGTAAAGCTCACGGTCGATGGACTGGGTTTCGATGCCCACCCGCGCCAGGACGAACGAGAACTCGCCGACCTGAAAGAGCGTCAGCCCCAGCGCCAGGGGCACCACGTTCCGATAGCCGAAGACGATGGCCAGCACGGCGAAAATCAGGCCTTTGCCCAGGGACACCATGCCCAGGAGCAGCAGCTCGCCACGCCAGTTCTGCACCAGGAAGACCGGGTCCAGCAGCATGCCCACCGAAGTGAAAAAGAGCAGGCCGAAGATGTCCCTCAGGGGGATGATGTCACTCAGGGCCTGGTGGCTGTAATCCGATTCGCTCAGGACCATCCCGACCACGAAAGCTCCGAAGGCGAAAGACAGCCCGAACCAGTGGGTCACGTAGCCGATGCCGAGCCCGAGGGCCGTGATGGCCAGGAGAAACAGCTCGCGGGATTCCCATCGGGCCACGAGGGCCAGGAGGCGCGGCAGGATCCGCGTCCCCAGAAAGAACATGAAGAGCAGGAAGACGGCCGACTTCACCGCCGCCAGCCCCAGGATGGGCAGTCCGGCCTCGGGATTGGAGAGCTTGGGCAGGATGATCATCATGGGGACCACGGCCAGGTCCTGGACGATGAGCATCCCGATCATGACCCGGCTGGAAAGGGTTCCCATCCACCCCTGGTTCATGAGGGTCTTGAGGATGACCATGGTGCTGGAAAGGGAGATCATGGATCCGAACCAGATCGAAGGAACGGCGCCCCACCCGAGCCATTGCCCGATGCCGAACCCGTACGCCAGGGTCAGGAGGATCTGGATGGGGGTCCCGATGAGGGCGATCCTGCGAACCGGCTTGAGCTCACTGAGCGAAAACTCCAGGCCGAGGGCGAAGAGGAGCAGGGCGACCCCGATCTCCGCCAGGCGTTCCAGCTCCTGGACATCGGAGACCATGAAGCCGCCGGCATAGGGGCCGATGATGACTCCGGCCACGATGTACCCCAGGATCAGGGGCTGTCTCAGCTTGTGCGCGATCATCGCCCCCATCAGGGCGGCGACGATGATGATGACAATGTCGTTGGCGATTCCCATGGCTCTCTACCTGGCTCGATCCCTGGATGCAGATACGGACGGGCGGCACGACGGGCTCCGCATCGAAGGGCCCCCCTCGGCCATCCCTTGGACACGCCAACGGAGGCTCGTGGAAAGTATAGATTGGCCTTGAATCCTCTGCAATCTCAATCGGGCGCGCAAGCGGGTCCCGCCGGAAGCCGCGATGGCGATTGACAGGGGGGATTTTTTGTGCTGTAAGACAAGCGTCCGACTCATCTGACTGATTTTTCTGGCACAACAGTATATTATCGTTTTCGCTCGGGATGGAATACCGAAGGTCATGGAACCGGCCGGTCGGCGTCATGGATCTTCGGGGAGCGGGCGATGGCATTGGGGTCGGCCGCGGGCTTTTTTTCATGGGGTCCATCATTGAAGAGGAGGACAGGATGCGAAGGGCGGTGGTGGTTTGTACCGTGGTTTGGATGGCGGCACTGATGATGCTCGCTCCTTGCGGGGCTGGCGCGCAGACCATCAAGGTCGGCTTCAACATCCCCCTCACGGGAGACATTCCCAAGGTGGGCGAGAGCTCCAAGTATGCGGCCGAGATCTACCTGGCCGAAATCAATGCGGCCGGCGGGCTCAAGGTGGGCGACAAGACCTACAAGCTGGAGTTCGTTTACGAGGACAACGAATCCAAGGCTGAATCCGCGACAGCCGCGGCCCTGAAGCTCATCACCCAGGACCAGGTGCTCGCCATGATCGGGCCCCAGTCCAGCAAGCAGGCCATTCCAGCCGGCGAAGTAGCCAATGCCAACAAGACTCCCATGATCTCTCCCTGGTCCACCAACCCCAAGACCACCGAGGGCCGGCCCTTCGTGTTCCGGGCCTGCTTCCTGGATCCCTTCCAGGGGCCCGTGGCCGCCAACTTCGTGACCGAGGAGTTCAAGGCCAAGAAAGCCGCCGTTTTGTACGACATTTCCAGCGACTACCCCAAGGGCCTCGCCGAGTATTTCAAGGAGGCCTTCGAGAAGATCCACGGTCCCGGGTCGGTGGTGGCCTTTGAAACCTTCACGACCAAGGATGCCGATTTCAGCGCCCAGCTCACCAACATCGTCAAGTCCGATGCCGACGTTCTCTTCACGCCCCAGTATTACAGCGAAGTGGCCCTCATCGCGAAGCAGGCCAAGGACCTGGGCTGGAAGAAAGCCATCATGGGCAGCGACAGCTGGGGCTCGGCGGAGCTCATGAAGCTCTGCGGCGACGCCTGCAAGGGCGCCTTCTTCAGCACCCACTATGCCGCCGCCGGAGCCAAGGGCCCCACCAAGGAGTTCATCGACAAGTACAACGCCAAATACGGCTACGTTCCCGATGACGTGGCGGCTCTCACCTGGGATGCCATCGGTCTCCTGGTCCAGGCCATCAAGAACGCCGGCCCCCTCACGGGCAACGTGGACAAGGACCGCCAGGCCATCCGCGACGGTTTGAGCCAGGTGAAGGATTTCGAAGGCATCACGGGCAAGATGACCTTCGGTGCCACGGGCGACCCCGTCAAGTGTGCCGTGGTGGTGAAGATCAGCGACAAGGGTGAGTTTGAATTCTACAAGCAGGTTTGCCCCTAGGGGATGCGTGATCGGGTAACGAGATGATAACGACAAGGCGGGAAGCGATTCCCGCCTTTGTCACTCATGTGGCGAAGTCCGAAGCCAGGCCGGGGGGATGATTCCTTTGTTTCTCGAGACGTTTTTACAGAATTTTTTGAATGCGCTTCAGTGGGGGAGCTTCTATGCCCTCATCGCCCTCGGCTACACCATGGTTTACGGGGTGCTCCTGCTCATCAACTTCGCCCACGGCGACATCTTCATGGTGGGCGCTTACGTCGGGTGCTTCATCGCCACGTTCCTCCTGGCCCAGTACGCTCTGGCCCTTCCCTTCGCCCTGCCGCCCACGGCCATTTTTCTCCTGACGCTCCTTGTCAGCATGATCTTCACGGCGTTGCTCGGTGTGACCATCGAGCGGGTGGCCTACCGCCCCCTGCGCCGAAAAGGCGCATCGCGCCTTTATGTCGTCATCACTGCCCTCATGTGCGGACTGCTTCTGGAGAACGGCAACCTGCTGGTCCTGGGGGCCAGTCGGCGAAACTTTCCCGAGCTGCTGGAAAAAACCATCTACACGTTTGGCGGCGTGACCTTCAGCAACATCAAGATCCTCGTCATCGTCGTGACCATCCTCGTTTTTGTGCTCCTTGAGACCATCGTGCGCAAGACCAAGCTGGGCATGGCCATGCGAGCCATTTCCCATGACCGCATGGCGGTGCCCCTCATGGGGATCCCCCTCGATACCGTCATCGCGTTCACATTCGTCCTGGGGTCTTCCATGGCGGCGGTGGCCGGGGTGCTCTACGCCACGGCCTACCCGGTGCTGGATCCCTACATGGGGGCACTGGTGGGATGGAAAGCCTTCATTGCGGCGGTGCTCGGGGGAATCGGCGAAATCCGGGGGGCTTTCGTTGGAGGCTTCGTCCTGGGCTTCGTGGAGATTTTCGTGGCGGCGTTTTTTCCCTCGACACTGCGGGACCTGCTGGCCTTCAGCATCCTTCTCATCTTCCTGTGCATCAGGCCGACGGGTCTTTTCGGCGTCGCCCGGGCCACCAAAATCTAGCGGGACCGCGCCATGCGCCGAATGATTCCCTTTCTCCTCTATGCCTTCTTCTCCGTGGCCGTCGTTTCGGGGGCCGAAAACGGGATGTTCAATGCCTATGTGCAGCTGGTCATCATGTACGTGGGCATCAACATCATCCTGTCCACCTCCCTCAACCTGATCAACGGCTATATGGGGGAGTTCTCCGTCGGGCACGCCGGCTTCATGGCCGTGGGGGCCTACGTCACCTCGATCCTCAACGTCTGGCTCTTCACCGACAGCACCGTCTTCGGCCCCAGCCTGCTCCATGGGTCGAGCGCGCTTTATCTCTTTCCGGTCACGCTCCTCATCGGGGGGCTCAGCGCCGCCCTGGTGGGACTCCTGGTCGCCATCCCGTCCTTCAGGACCCGGGGGGATTATCTCGCCATCATCACCCTCGCGGTGAATTACATCGTCAAGAGCTCCATCGAGAACATTCAGGCCATTGGCGGAGCCCGTGGCTTCATGGGGATGCGCGGCGTGGTGAGCTCCATGAACGAGGTCCTGGATGTGCCGTGGGTGCTCATCTGGATCCTGGTTTTCGTCGGCCTCACCGTCTGGGTCATTCAGCGGCTCGTCACCTCGACGTACGGCAAGGGAATCGTGGCCATCCGGGACGACGAGATCGCCTCGGAGATCATGAGCGTGGACACGCGGCACATGAAGGTCGTCGCCTTCATGCTGTCCTCGGGCATGGCAGGCGTGGCGGGAGGTCTCTTCGCCCACGTCCTGGGCTACATCAATCCCGGCACCTTCACCATCATGAAGTCCACCGAGATCCTGGTCATGGTTTACCTGGGCGGCATGGGATCCCTCAGCGGGTCCATCCTCAGCGCCATCGGATTCACGGTGATCCTCGAGCTGTTCCGCCCCCTGCAGCTGGCCAAATGGGTGGTCATCCCCCTGCTGCTCATCCTGCTCATGCTTTTCCGGCCCGAAGGGATCATGGGGCATCGGGAGCTCACGGACGTCTTCCCGAAGCTCCGTCGATGGCTGGCCCCCCAAGAAAGGCGCTCTTAAATGTCCCTGCTGGAGATCCGCGAAGTCACCCATTACTTCGGGGGGCTTCGAGCCATCTACAACTTGAGCCTGACCATGGAAGGCGGCGAGCTCATGGGGCTGATCGGCCCCAACGGCGCGGGAAAGACCACGGTGTTCAACCTGGTGTCGGGGTTTTACCTACCCACCGAAGGGGAAATCCACTTCATGGGGAAGAATCTCGCGGGCCGTCGTCCTCATCAGGTCACGGCACTGGGGATGGCTCGCACGTTTCAGAACATCCGGCTCTGGAACAGCCTCACGGTGTTTGAGAACCTGTGCCTTTCCCAGCACTACCATCTGGGCTACGGCCTCCTCGGCGCCATCCTGCACACCCGGCGATTCATCGAGAACGAGCGGCGCATCCGCAAGACCGCTCGGCAGCTCCTGGAAATCCTCGGCCTCTCCCATTACGCCGATGAGCTGCCCAAGAACCTGCCCTACGGCCTGCAGCGCCGGGTCGAGATCGGCCGCGCCCTCTCCCTGCATCCGAAGCTCCTGCTCCTGGACGAGCCCGCGGCGGGCATGAACCCTACCGAGGTCGATCAGCTCATCGAGCTGGTGCGATGGATTCGGGACGAGTTCAAGCTCACCATCTGGCTCATCGAGCACCAGATGCGGGTGGTCATGAACCTGTGCGAGATCATCAAGGTCCTCGATTTTGGCGAGACCATCGCCGAGGGAGCGCCGGCGGAGGTGAAGCAGAACCCGCGCGTGGTCCAGGCGTACCTGGGAGACGAGGAGGTGGCCCTTGCTTGAGGTGGATGACCTCCATGTGAGCTACGGCAATCTGGAAGCCCTTCATGGGGTGAGCTTCTTCGTCGAGGAGGGGGAGATCGTGGCCCTCCTCGGAGCCAACGGCGCTGGGAAGTCCACGACCCTCATGAGCATCATGCGGCTTCCCCCGCCCGAAGGGCCCCAGGTGACCCGGGGATCCATCCGGCACAAGGACCAGGATCTTTTGGGCGTCCCAGCCCACCAGGTCGTGGCACGGCACGGCATCGGGCTCGTCCCGGAGGGGCGCCATATTTTCGGGAACCTCACCGTGGAGGAGAACCTGAAGCTGGCCACCTACGCCCGCAGGGACGCGGACCGCATCGCCGCCGACTACGATCGGGTCTTCAGCCTTTTCTCGCGCCTCTCGGACCGCAGGCGCCAGCGCGCGGACACCCTGAGCGGCGGGGAGCAGCAGATGCTGGCCATGGGGCGGGCGTTCATGACCGGTGTGCGCTTCATCCTCCTGGACGAGCCTTCCATGGGACTGTCACCGCTGCTCATGCAGGAGCTCTTCCGGGTCCTGAAGGAGCTGAACGAGGCGGGAACGACCATCCTGGTGGTCGAGCAGAATGCTCGCATAGCGCTGAAATACGCGCATCGGGGCTATGTCATGGAGGCGGGCCGCATCGTCATGTCGGGCTCCGCCGGCGAGCTTGCCGACGACGCCGAGATCCGCAAGGCCTATCTCGGGTAGCCGGTCTGGATGAAGGCTCTCACCCCGCGCCTCCGCACCTCCGAGGGAGGCCGCTTTCCGACAGGGATGATCCATGAAGATACTCGTTTGCGACGGCATGCATGAAAGTGGGCTTTCGATCCTCAGGGGGGCCAGGGACGTCGAGGTAGCCGCGCCCGACGGGGCCAGCATCGAGGAGATCCGGGAGATGCTTCCCGACTGCGATGCCATGGTGGTGCGCAGCCGGACGAAAGTGACCGAGGATCTGCTGCGGAGCGCCCCGAAGCTCAAGGTGATCGGCCGCGCGGGAACTGGGGTGGACAACATCGATGTCCAGGCGGCCAGCAGCCGGGGGATCCTCGTCATGAACACTCCGGGAGCCAATGCCATGGCGGCGGCGGAGCACACGCTCGCCATGATGCTCGCCCTGGCCCGGCACATCCCCCAGGCCACGCAGTCCATGCGGGAAGGACGATGGGAGAAGAAGCTCTTCACGGGAACCGAGCTCTACCAGCAGACCCTCGGGATCATCGGCCTCGGGAAGATCGGGAGCATCGTGGCCGACCGGGCTCTTTGCCTCAAAATGGAAGTCATCGGGTATGACCCCTACATCATCCCCGAGGCGACGGCGGTTCTGGGGGTCGAGTGCGTGGGTCTCGACGAGCTTCTGGAGCGGTCGGATTTCATCACCCTCCACACTCCCAGCACTCCCGAAACCCGCAATGTCATCAGCCGGGAGGCCCTTCGGAAGGTGAAGCCCGGCCTTCGCATCGTCAACTGCGCCCGGGGGGGGCTCATCGACGAGGAGGCCCTCCACGAGGCGCTGGTGGAAAAGCGAGTTGCCGGGGCGGCGCTGGATGTCTTCGCCCAGGAGCCTCCCACCGAGAGTCCCCTCCTCCGGCTCCAGAACGTGATCTTCACGCCCCACCTGGGAGCGTCGAGCGTCCAGGCCCAGGCCAACGTGGCCCGGACCATCGCATCCCAGATCCTGGACTACCTGCAGCTCGGCATCATCCGCAATGCCGTGAATTTCCCCTCCATCCGCGCCAAGGACTACGAGCGCATCCGGCCCTACCTGGGACTGGCGGAAGCTCTGGGACGGCTGCAGGGACAGCTCTTCACCCCCGTGCAGCGCATCGAGATCGAGTACAGCGGTCCGGAGCTCCAGGAGCTTCCCCTGCAGCCCCTGACCCAGATGGTGGTGAAGGGTCTCTTGGAGCCCGTGCTGGGCGAGAAGGTGAACCTGGTCAATGCGCCGCTGCTCCTGAAAGAGCGCCAGGTCGAGCTGGTGACCACTACCACGTCCCACTCCCGGGGCTACACGGGGCTCATCTCCGTCCGCGTGCGGGCCGGAGACCAGGAAGGCGCGGCTGCCGGCACCGTGTTCCAGCACGATGAAGTGAGGCTGGTCCGCCTCAACAGCTACAGGCTGGAGGCCGAGCTGGAGGGAATCAACCTCATCGTCCAGAACCTCGACAAGCCGGGCACCATCGGGGTCATCGGTACCACCCTGGGCGAGCACCAGGTCAACATCGCCAACATGCATCTCAGCCGCACCCCGGACCAGGACCGGGCCATCGCCATCATCCGCATCGACCATGAAGCCCCCCTCCGGGCCCTGGACGATCTCCTGAGCCACCCCAACATCCTGACGGTCCAGCAGGTCCGGCTCTGAGCGCCTCCTGCACCATCCCATAAGGCCCAGGCGTTACAGCGTTTGCGCACGGGAGCCATGCCGTCAGCCATGGGTGAGCTGCGCGGAACCGCCCGAGGACGAGGGCCAAGGACGCCGATGCTCTTATCCGGTTGTCATGGAGCAGGACAAGCCCGAAAGCGATCCATCACTTCGTCCGGGAAGAGACCGCAGCCGCGGCGATCGTGAAGAGGCGCTTACTCCAGACGAAATCATTCAAGTTCTCTCCTCCCCTCCCGATTGTATCCCTTGACAGCACGGCAGTTTCCGCGTCATCGGTCAGGCCATGGTCCGCTCCAGGCCGTTTCGCCGACCTTTACAGTCTCCCGGGCCGCTCGCTTCGGATTGCAGAAACCTCATCCCCCTCCTCGATTCGGAGATCTCTCTCTGCAAGGATTTGGAAGCGGGAGCCCCGTCCCTCGCCGGAGGTGTGAAATCATGCGTCGATTCGGAGGTGCTCTTATCGTGCTGGTGGTTCTGGGTCTATGGCTTCCCGGACCCCCGGCTCACGGCGTCACCGACCAGGAGGTCCTCATTGGCCTCAACGTGCCGCAGACGGGTCCTTATGCCCTCCAGGGCAAGGACCAGATCAACGCGTATGCGCTGGCCAAGCTGCACATCGAGGAGCAGGGAGGGATTCTCGGCCGGAGTATCCGTTATCTCGTAGCCGACAGCCAGTCCCATCCCGACGTTTCCGTCAAGAATGTGAGGGGGTTCATCGACGAGGGAGTCGACATGGTGACCGGGGGATCATCCAGCGCCGTGGCCATTGCCGTGAGCCACCTCTGCCAGGCGCAGTCCCGGCTCTTCATGGCCACCCTGACCTACTCCAATGACCTGACCACGAAGGATGCGCATCGATACACTTTCCGTGAGACCTACAACGCCTGGATGGCCTCCAAGGCCCTGTCGAAGCACCTCACGACCCGCTTTCCCCACAAGAAGTATTTCTACATCACCTCCGACTATTCCTGGGGCTGGACGACACGCGACTCCATGAAGCAGCTCACGGGCACCCAGGGCGCCAGCGACGTGCCGATGCCCTTCGGCGAGCCCCTCGGGTCGCCTCGCTACAAGGCCGCCATTCAGAAAGCCGTGGACGAGAGGGCCGAGGTGCTCGTGCTGGTGCTCTTTGGAAGGGACATGATGGCGGCGCTCCAGGAGTGCATGAGCCTGGGCGTCAAGCACAGCATGCAGATCGTCGTCCCAAACCTGGAAATGCATATGGTCCTCGGCTCCAGCGACGAATCCACGGAGGGCATTCTGGGAGCGGTACCCTGGTACTGGCAGATCCCTTATCAGTACAACTTCGAGGGGGGCAAGCGGTTCGTGGAGCTCTACCGGGCCCGCTATGGCAAGCCTCCCTGCTCGGGCGCGGCGACGGCCTACACCAACATCATGCTCTACAAGTGGGCCGTGGAGCAGTCCAAGTCCTTCGACCCCAGGGCGGTCATCCGGGCCCTGGAGGGACATACTTTCCAGATGCTCAAGGACGAGGAGACCATTCGCTCCTGGGATCATCAGACGATCCAGAGCGTCTACGTGGTGCGCGGGAAAGGGGCAGGGAAGAAGGACATCTGGGACGTTTTCGAGGTCCTCGAGGCCCACGCGGGCGAGGACCTGGCCCAGACCCGGGAGGAAAGCCCCGTAAGGCTGGAGCCTCTCTACAACTGACCATGGCCTCGGCCCTGCCGAAGCGGAGGCTGAAGGAGCTTGTCCATGTGGTGGACCCTCTGGGAAGGCACCCCCCATATTCCAGGCATCGGGCCAGTCATGCGGGCCTTCTGGGAGCTGGCCGCCGACGGCACGTTGATCCGCTACGGCGTGGCCAGCCTCTACAGGGTCACCGTGGGCTTTTATCTGGCCATCCTGGTGGGCGTCCCCCTGGGCATCTTCCTGGGTCGCGTGCCCAGGGCACACCGCCTGGCAAATCCGGTTATCCAGTTCCTGAGGCCGGTCTCTCCTCTGGCGTGGGTCCCCTTCGCCATGCTCTGGCTCGGCATAGGAGACCGGCCCGCCCTCTTCATCATCTTCGTGGGAAGCCTCTTTCCGCTGCTGATGGCCACCATCAAAGCCTCGGCATCCATCCATCCCATGTACTTCCAGGTGGCGGCGAATCTAAGGCTCGGCCCGGTGGAGAGGCTTCGTTTTCTCATCCTTCCCGCAGTCCTTCCCCAGATCATCCTGGCCCTGCGGGTGAGTCTTGGCATCGCCTGGCTGGTCGTCGTGGCGGCGGAGATGATCGCCGTCAAGAGCGGTCTGGGATACCTGGTCATCGACGCCCGCAATTCCCTTCGGCTCGATCGCGTGGTGGTGGCGATCCTAACCATTGGAGGCATCGGGCTGGCTCTGGACAGCCTCATGACCCGGCTGGAGCGATTGGATTCCGTGAGGTGGCGACTTGAGCAGGCCTAAGATCCGGCTGGAGCAGGTCACCGTCCGTTATGTCAACGGCGCCGGCACTCGATGGATGCGGCGGGATGGGGCTGAACATGGGGAGCGAATCATCCTGAGCGACATCGACCTCGAAATCCACGCCGGCGAGTTCGTCTCCTTTCTGGGACATTCCGGCTGCGGCAAATCGACACTCCTGAAGATCATTGCGGGATTCCTGAAGCCTGACGGGGGCAGTGTCTGGATTGACGACGAAAGAGTGGAGGGGCCTCAGTCCAGTCACGTGTTCATCTTCCAGGAAGGGGCTCTCTTTCCCTGGCTGACCATCATCGACAACGTTTCCCTGGCTCTGAGGGCCGTCAGGAACCAGGGCGAGCGACTGAGCAAAGCCAGGGAATACCTCGAGCTCGTGGCCCTGGAAGGGGTCGAGCACCATTATCCCTACATGCTCTCGGGCGGCATGCGACAAAGAGCCGAGATCGCCCGGGCCCTGGCCGCCCAGCCCGACGTGCTTCTCATGGACGAGCCCTTTTCCGGGCTGGACCAGCTGACCCGCCTCAACCTGCGCGAGGAGCTTCTGTATCTTCACGTCATGCTGCCTAGCACGACCATCCTTTTCGTCACCCATGACATCGACGAATCCCTGCAGCTGAGCAACCGGCTGGTGATCCTGGGGGAGCCCCCCGCGCAGGTCAAGTGCTGCCGCACCATCCGCATTCCGCATCCCAGAACCCTCACGACTCCCGAGCTCGGCGAGCTGCGCTCTCTGATCCATCACCATCTGGGAGTTCATTCCTCGCTATGATGAAGAATCCTCGGGAAACGATTCCACCGGGCGCCCGGATCGTCGCGCTTTCCGTACTCTGGCTCATCGTCATCAGTACGCTTCATGGTCTTCTAAACCACGAGCCCGCGGACCCTGGCACCACGGTTCGAATGGGATATATGCCCGTCATCGCCAATCTGGCGGCGCCCCTCGTCGACCGCGCCTCCAGGCAGTCGGACCTTCGTTTCGAGTCCATCAAGTTTTCGTCCTTCGCCGAGATGGCCGAAGCCTTTCGGGCGGGCCACATCGAGGTGGCTTTCATCATCGCCCCCCTGGCTCTGGCTCTTCACCAGGAGGGGGTGCCGCTGAAGATCGTCTACATCGGTACTCGCCACGAGAGCACCCTGGTGGTCGGAAGCGACAGCCCCATTCAGAGCATGAGGGAGCTGGTGGGCAAGAAGGTGGCCGTCCCCATCCGTTACTCGGGACATCTGCTGGCCCTGAGACGCTATTTGCGGGAAACGGGCCTTGGCGAGTCGTCGGTGCAGCTGATCGAGATTCCGCCGCCGGACATGCCAGCGGCACTCGCCACGGGAAGCATCGACGGGTATTTCGTGGGCGAGCCCTTCGCCAGCCGCTCCGTCCAGAGCGGCCTGGGAAGGAGACTGATGGACGTGGAGCAGATCTGGCCGGAATTCATCTGCAACCTCATGATCGTGCGCGATGAGCTGATTCGATCGCACCCCGAGCGGGTGAGCCGGCTCGTTTCGGCGGCTGTCCGGGCGGGGGTGTGGGCCCAGGGACATCCGGACGAAGCCATCGCCCTGCTGGCGGATTCCTGGGCACAATCCGCCGGGCTCGTCCGGTATACCTTCACTCAGTCTCCGAACCGTTTCCGTTTTGACCTGCCAGTCCCCTCCTTGAAAGATGTCCAGCTGATCGCCGGTGAAATGACCCGGGCCGGCCTGACCCGGCAGGATCTGGACGCGGGAGCGATGCTGGACGACCGATTTGCCCTGGAAGCCGTTGCGCGGATCACACCTCCACCAACGGATCTTACGGCAATCTGCCGGAAGGAGGGTCCATGAGGATCCTGGCCCTGGATCCGCGGAATCGTCTCAAGGAGACACTGGCCCAGGCCGCGCGGCTCGGCGACGACGTGGAGATCGTCGGTCCCCCATCGGCCTCCATTCACCCATCCGTGGAGCACGGAGTGGATGTCATCGTCGCCGACGGCCTTCAAATGAGCGACCCAACTTTTCGAGACGAGCTGTTGCAGTGGCGGACTCATCCCGACACCCTCATGGCTCCGGGCTGGATTTCGGGAAGCCCGATGCTCTTCCGCGACTGCTGCCTCTGGCCACCCCTCTCCATCGACGTGTTCCAGGAGCTGCTGGATCCACGGGCTTTCATCCACTGGATGATCGAAGTCCATGAATGGCAGCAGTCCCGCATGATGGTTGAGGAGCGGGGGAGCCTGGCTTCAAGGCCTCCCCTCGAGCTCGTGCGCGCCTTGTCTCTTCGGAAAGCCACGGGCACCCTCAGGGTGACGGACCGACAAGGGACTGAAGGAATGCTGAGGCTTCAAGGAGGAGGCCTGGTGGAGGCCCGGATACGGGATCTCCCCGGCGGAGAGGGCTTCTTCGATTTCTTCTGCTGGTCGGAGGGAAGTTACGCCTGGGAGGGTGGAGTCCCCGCCGACCGCGGCATCACGCCACAGCCCCTGGCAAGCCTGACGGCCGAAGCCCTGCGGCTCCTGCGCGATGCCAACCTCATCTTCCATTTCGTTTCGGACCTGGACCGGCGCATCGCCAGAACCAGCTCCGAGTCGGCCCTGGACGACGGAGCCGCGGCCCATTTCCACGCCATCACCCGGATCTACTCCATGATCGACGGCCGGCGCTCCATCGCCGCTATCCTGGAGCGCTCTCCCCTTTCGCTTCCCCGGACCCTGAGCTGCCTCGCCAAATGGCTTTCTCTCGGAGATATCGTCGCGGAGCCCGACACCGAGAGCCCAGGTCGTTCCTGCGGGGTGCTCATCGTCGATGACTCCCCCTTCATGTGCAAGGCCATCTCCTCTGCGTTGTCCAGGGATCCGCGGATCACGGTCCTCGGTGAAGCCCACGACGGCGACGAAGCCCTCCAGCTCATCGAGACGCTGAGCCCCGACGTGGTGACCCTCGACCTTCAGATGCCTCGCATGGACGGCCTCACGGCCCTCAAGCACATCATGATACGCCACCCGCGCCCCGTCATCGTCCTCAGTGCCTTCACACCCCGGACGTCACCTCTCACCTACCAGTCCTTCAAACTGGGAGCCGTGGACGTGGTGGCCAAACCCTCTCGGGGCTCCAGCAGCGCCCTGAGTATGGAGGAGGATCTCTGCCGTCGAGTCCAGGAAGCGGCGGCCATGCGCATCGAGGCGGCACAGGTCATCCGATCCCGAAAGCATGGATCGGACGCCGTCGGGATCGGCTCGACACCATCAGCCCCGAAGCGGGGGAAGCCGGCCGACCACGTCGTTCTGCTCCTTTGCGGCGCGGGAGGGTTCCCAGGCCTGGTCCGTCTCCTCCTGTCCATCGGGAGGAGCGATATCCCCTTCGCGATCCTGGCCTGCCTGGACATGCCCGCGGCCGTGCTGCATGCGCTGCGTCCCAACATCGAAAAGGATGCGGCCCTGGCCATCGCCCCCCTCGAGGCCGACCGAGTCATGAGGGCCGGGGAATGCTGCCTGGGCTCGAGACAGCAGGGATGGACCCTTTACCGGAATCCCCAAGGGATCAAGGTCAGGTCGGAGACGACCGATAGTAAACTCCGGCGGCCTTTCGATCTGCTCCTTCAGAGCGCCAAGACCTGTTGTGGTTCGGACGCCGTGGCCCTGATGCTCTCCGGCGATGGAACGGACGGTATCCTGGGGATGAAGGAGATACGGGAGGCGGGGGGGAGAGCTTATGTCCTCGCTCCCCATGCGTGCCTGAAGCCCGACCTGCCTCGAAGCGTCCTGGAAAGCAGTGGCGCCGGAGAGATCGGGAGCACCGCGGAAATGGCCGCACTGCTTGAGCACATCCAGTGGAGCGGTCATCAACAACCATTCCCTTCAGGGGAGGAATGAACATGGGATTGCCTGCCTTGATATCACGCGCGCCCCGCGCGCTCGATGAAGAGCCACGACAGATCAGACAGCTGGTCAGCTTCCGCATCGGAGACGAAGAATTCGGGGTCGATATCCTGATGGTCCAGGAAATCATCCGGCTGCCAAGCATCACCCCCATCCCCAATGCCCCCGGCTTCATTCTGGGGATGATCAACCTTCGCGGCAGAATCATCCCCGTGATCGATCTCCGGCAGAGGCTCAGGATCCGAGGAACCACCCGCGGCGAGAACGATCGCCGGAGCCGCATCCTCATCGTCGAAATGCTCACCCACATCACGGGCTTCATCGTGGATTCCGTCTCCGAGGTGATGAAGGTGGCCGATGAAGAGATCGAGCCCACCCCGCACCTCGTCGCGTCAAGCATCAACGCGGACTACATTCGGGGGGTGATCAAAATGCCCAGCCGCTTGATCATGCTGCTGGATTTCAGCCGAATTCTGAACCCTCGGGAGGGAAGCGAGATGGAGAGTCTCGATCTCCACCACGTCCCCCTCGACAGAGACATCGGAATCCCCAAGCCGGGAATTCCCGCCGCGGCTCATTTCGAGAACCATTGAGAAGGCAAGGGAGGTCATTGCCATGTTTCGTTTCGACTTCTTCAGGAAATCGTTGAGAAGCTTCCTGCTGGCCATTCTGCTGCTCATCACCCTCATCCCCCTGGGAATCCTCAACTTCATCAACTACGAAGGCATGCGCCAGCAGATGCTCGAGGATCAGGACCGACGGCTCAGCGGCTACTCCAGGCGCATCGCCAAGGCCATCGACATGGCCATGGATCAGCGTTTGACGGACGTGGCCACCTGGTCCCAGCTGGAGACGGTTCGAACGGCCATCGAGATCGGTGGGGGACAGGCCGGCGGCAACGCCCTCTTCGAGAACATCACCAAGGTTTCCGGGACTTTCGACCTGATCCTGCTTCTGGACCGCTCGGGCAAATGCATCGCCTCCAACAACGGCGGGGCCATCGGCATGAAGATGGGGGAGGAAAGCTGGTTCCGGGATGTTCTGGAAGGCAGGGAGCTTGTGGGTGACTTCGGCCAGTACGCGGTGGTGAAAAACCTGGCTCCCGCCTCCAACGGATGGTCACTGCCCATCGCCATGCCCGTCAGGATCATGAATGAGAACAAGGGAGTCCTTCTGGGTTACGTCCGATGGGAGATCATCAACCAGGTCGTCGAGGCTTTTCCCGTGCAGTCGACCGGTTACACGTACATGGTGAGCCTCTCCGACAAAATGGTCATCGCCCACCCCACCCGCGAGATTGTCGGCCTCAAGCTCAACGAGTCCAAGCTCAATCTTCCCCAGGTCGCCGAAGCCATGGACGCCAAGGAGCGTGGACTCCTCATCTATGAATTCAAAAACCCCACGACCGGCAAGAAGCTCCACCGCGCGGTCGGATTCATGCGCAACGAAGGCCACGGAAAGGTGGCGAAGAAGTGGGTGGTGGCGTCCGGCGCCGATTACGATGAGATCTTCGCAGCCCTGCCCGTCCAGAGGAACCGAAACATTGCCGTTTCCGCCGTCTTCATCGGCATCCTCATGGCTGGGGCCTTCATTCTCAGCCGGACCATCTCCAGGCCCATCATCGAGACCTCCGGCATGATGGTGGAAATCACCCGCAGCCTGGATTTCACCCGACGCATCGAGGTGAAGGGCGAGAACGAGATCTCCCGGATGGAGCAAGCCTTCAACTCGCTGCTCCAGAAGCTGAGCGAGACGTTCGGATCCATCGTCGACGGGAAGCAGCAGGTTTCCGCCGCCGTCGAGCGGGTGAAGGAGATCTCCGGACGCATCGTGACCAATGCCTCGGAGCAGGCCAGGCGCGCCCAGGACGTGCTCACCCGCATCGAGACCATGGGGGCCACCGCCAGTCAGGTTCAGGAGAATGCCCGGGAGAGCCAGCGCTCCTACGACGATACCGCGGTGTCCATCACTCAGCTGACCTCCAGCATCCAGGAGATCGCCCAGGCCGCCCAGACCCAGGCCGCCATGGTCCAGGAAGCCCGCGGCATCATCAACCAGATGGGTGAAACGGCCCAGGATGTCTCGGCCCGCGCCAACCAGCAGCACCACGCGGCCGTCGAGACCGCGGACGCCGCCCGCCAGATGGCCGTATCCATCAGCGAGGTGGCGGAGAAGGCATCCAGGGCCGACAAGCAGTCCGAACTGTCCCACGAGGCGGCCATCGAAGGACGCCAGGCAGTGGAGCAGGTCGCCCAGGGCATGCACAGTATCGCCGAAAGCTCCGAGCAGATCACGGAGATCATCGAGGTGATCTCGGACATCGCCGACCAGACCAACCTTCTGGCGCTGAACGCCGCCATCGAGGCGGCCCGGGCCGGTGAGCACGGGCGGGGCTTTGCCGTCGTCGCCGAGGAAGTCCGCAAGCTGGCCGAGCGAACGGCCGAGTCGACCAGGGAGATCTCGGTCCTGATCAAGAACAGCGTCGAGCGTGTCAAGGAGGGAGCCGGGCTGGCCACATCGAGTCAGCGGGCCCTGGCCAACATCGTGACCGCCGTCGAGGAGACCAATGCCCTGGTGCGCGACATCGACACGGCCACCAGTGAGCAGGCCAGGGGCATTGAGCGGGTAGTGGGCGAAATGGATCGCCTGAGAAAGCTGTCGGAGGAAATCACCGAAATGACTGGCGAGCAGGGCAAGCGCAGGCTTCGCGCCGCCGAGATCACCGAGGAGATCTCCAAGCTTTCCCAAAACGTGTCCCTTTCGACCCAGGAGCAGGTGCGCAGCGCCGACCAGGTCATGAAGGAAGTCGTGGAGGCCAACAAGCGAGCCGAGAACATCACCCAGATGACGACGCAGCAGAAGGAGCGGAGCCAGAACCTCAGGGAGATCATGAACGAGATGAGCAGTGTCGCCCTCACCAATGCTTCCGGCGCCAAGAGCTCCCAGGACTTCAGTCTGCGACTCTCGGAAGTGATGGACCACTTCAGCGTCTTGATCGAGCAGTTCAAGATCGGTGACCTCAACGGAAACGGCAATGGAAAAGGCCGATCAGCATCCAGGAAGGGGCAGGATTCCATCCCCGACATGGCCGGGGCCCCCAGGCTGGAGGAGCGAGGGCAGACCGGCGACCCGTCGGAGCGCGGCAATGCATGAAGCCATGCCGACCTCTCGCTCCAGGAGCGCTGAGGGGATGGCCCTGACGAAGGGACCGAGGTGATCACATGTCAAAGCGCGTTCTTGTCGTGGATGACTCCAATCTCTTGCGGCATCGCATTGTCCAATGCCTGACCGACGCGGGGCATACCGTGGTGGGAAAAGCCAGGGACGGTGACGAAGCCATAGACCTTTACCGGCAGCTCACGCCCGATGTCGTCACCATGGATGCCACCATGCGCGGGAAAGACGGCATCACTGCCGCCAGGGAGATCCTGGACATGGACCCCCTGGCCAGGATCGTGTTCTACACACTGCTCGATGCACCGCACTTGACCGCCCAGATCGAGAAGCTCGCCGTCATGAAGCTGATCCGCAAGGGCGACGAGCACGATCTGCTGCGGACGCTGGACTCCATGGGCTGATCGCGTCACGCCCCAACCGTCGAGGACTCAATGGAACCTCAGGATTATTTGCAGGAATACGTGGAAGAGGTGAGAGAGCACCTTCAGGACTTGGAGCAGTCCCTGCTGGCCCTCGAGCGGGAGGGGAGGACCCCGGACAACATCAGCCCGCTGTTCCGGGCGGCCCACAGCATCAAGGGAGCCTCGGCCTACATGGGGTTCGAGCAGATCGCCCATCTGACCCACGAGATCGAAAGCCTCTTCTCGGATGTACAGTCCCACGGGCTGGATGTGACCGCCAAAGGGATCAGCACCCTTCTTTCCTGTGTGGACTACATCTCCACCGCTGTGGGACAGCTGCGGGATGCTGGGGCCGAGCCCCCCGTTCCGCATGACCTCCTGGCGGCACTGCAAGAAATCCGTGCCGCCGACTCGGGCGAGGAGGGAGAATGGCCCGAGGTCTTCGCGGTCGACGATGGGAGCCTCGATGACTGTGAAGTCGACTTTTCGTCCGTCCAGTTTCCGGATATGAGCGCAGCCGCGCCGGACCCCCTCGATCATGAGCTGCCCCCGGACGTCGGCCGGGACGGTAATGCGTCCGCCGGGGACGCTCCTGCGGAGCCGGATGAAGACGATGCCGAGCTCTTGAGCATATTCATCGCCTCGTTCAGAGAAGGCATGGATCGGATCTACTCCGTCCTGGCTTCCGCCCCGGGAGCACCTCTCACCCAGGAGGAGACCCACCAGGTGGTCGCCATGCTGCAGCGGCTCCAGGCTTCCTGCCAGTACATGGACTACGAGGAGATCGCGAGCCTGGCGCGGGCGGGAGAGGAGAGCATTCGCCAGGGAGTCGGGGAGTCCCGCTCTCGCGAGGAGCAATCACACGCGCTGTGGGCTGTTCTCGTGAATCCCATCCAGGAGCGCATGCCATGGCTGGAGCTGCCGTCCTGTCCACTGAAAACCATGGGGCCCGTTCCACCGGATGAGGAAGCTCTTCGGGAAGACGACGAAGAGCTGCTCGCCATTTACCTCGAGACGTTCCGGCAGTACTTCTCGGAGCTGGCCTCCCTGGGATCCGCTCATCCACGGGGCAACATCGGAAGACAGCACATTGAGACAGCACGGGGGCTCATCCGCAAGCTCATCGCAGCTTCCCGGTACATGGACTACGATCCTGTCACGGTCATCCTCGCCGAGTGGGATGAAAAGCTCGTGGAAGCCCATGGTGCAGGAATCGAGGGCGCGGTGTGCCATGGGGAGCTCCTGGGGGATTTCGCCCGCCGGCTCGAGCGTGCCCTGCCTGCCCTGAAGCCTCTTCCCGTCGCCTGTGCGCGGAGCGATTCACATTCACTCCAGCATGACCTGGATGAGGAGATCGACCGCTCTTTCGATGCCCTCGAGCGTACAAGCCGCCATGGGGAGGACGAGGGGCGGAGCGCCGCACCCCTCGCCCCCCTGGCTGGTCCAGGCGGCTCTCATGGTGGCATGGATCTCACCGGAGATGAAGAAGCGGCCGCCGGCGCCGCCCTCCTCCCGGACGGCTCCCCGGAGCGCACCCCTTCCGTCGCGGAGGAGATGCCTTCCACCGCGACCCTCCGCGTGGACGCCCGGAAAGTCGACCAGCTCCTCAACCAGGTGGGAGAGCTGGTCGTGACCCGGTCCGAGTTCGTTCAGACCGTGAACACCTTGAGGGAAATGCTGCGGGATCTCGCTACCCAGGGGAAGCTCGCCAAACAGGATCTCAGACGGCTGAAGCTCATTGGCTTCCGGCTGCACGAATCCACCCTGTCCCTGGGCCGGGTCGCCAACGATCTGCAGGATTCCTCCATGCGGATCAGGATGCTTCCCATTGCGCAGCTTTTCCAGCGATTCCCTCGCGTCGCCCGAGACCAGTCCCTCAAGATGGGCAAGAAGCTTGAGCTGCTCATCGAGGGTGGTGAGACTGAGATCGACAAGCGCGTTCTGGAGCAAATGCACGATCCCCTGGTCCAGTTCCTGCGCAATGCCATCGCCCATGGAATCGAATCTCCGGAGGAGCGCAGGGAAGCGGGCAAGCCCGAGGTCGGCAGCATCCGGCTGGCGGCCTATCACGAAGGGGACTTTGTCGCCCTCGAGATCGAGGACGACGGCCGCGGCATCGATACGGACCGATTGAGAAAAGCCCTGCAGGGGCGAGGCGAGATGACCTTGGCTGAAATCGAGCGCCTCTCGGAGGATGATCTCAAATATGCCATCTTTCTTCCCGGCCTGTCGACGCGCGAGACCGTGGACGGCCATGCCGGGCGGGGGGTTGGCCTGGATGTCGTCAAGGAAAACGTGGAGCGGATGAACGGGACCATCGAGGTCTTTTCGACACGCGGGACAGGCACTCGCTTCCAGATCCGCATCCCCCTCACGGTGGCCATCATCCGGGCGCTCCTGGTGACGGCCGCCGATCAGGTCTTCACGCTGCCCCTGACCTCCGTCGCGGAGATTCTGCGCTACAAGCGGGAGGAGACCCACGCCATCGAAGGTTTTGAAGTGATCTCGCTTCGAGGCAGGACGATTCCCATCGTCCACCTCAGCCAGCTCCTGAACCTGCCCGAAAGCCCCGGGGATAGAAAAAGCCGCTTCATCATCATCGTTTCCACCAGCTTTCGGGAAGTCGGCCTGGTGGTGGGAGGGCTCATGGGGGAGCGGGAGGTGGTCATCAAGCCCATTGAAGACGATTTCCATGTATTCCGGGGCTTCTCGGGAGCCACGGTGCTGGGTGACGGCACGGTCTCGCTCATCGTGGATGTGTCCGCGCTGCTCCGGATGATGCGGGACACCCTGGGCTCGCATCCTGGAGCCCCCTTGGAGCCGGAGCGCAGGCTCCCGCACTGAGGAAAGCGCCCACGAAGGTCTCGGCCAGCAACGATCCGGGGTGCTCCCGCGCCGGAGCTGATCCCCAGCCCCCTCCGCACCGTTGGAGCGGCAAAAGGCGGTATTCATGTCCACGCAAGCAGAGCAGGCCGCATGCAGCGGATTCACGGGGATGATCAACCTGTCGCTGACGGACTTGATTCAGATGGTCTGCCTCTCCCGCTCCGATATCGTCATCCGCGTCCGGTCTGGGGAGACGGACGGCATCATCAGCATCAGGAAAGGCCAGGTTCTGCATGCCGAAACGAATGGACTGGGGGGCGAGCAGGCATTCCTCGAGATCTTCAGATGGAAGGACGGAGTGTTCGAAATCCTGGCCACGGAGAGCATCTCACAATGCTCCATTCATAAGCCATGGGAGCACCTCCTCCTGGAAGCCATGCGCGAGCGCGACGAGCAGCTCGACCAGGAGCCCTCGGATCTCTCGGGAGATCATCTGGAATGGGACGCTCCGGCCATTCCTCCTCCATGCCCTGAACACGTGGCTTTCAGGGATGTCGTCGACGCGAAGGAAGAGAGCCCGAAATCGATACCACCATTCCAGGACACTGCCCCACCCCCCCGGACGGACGCGTCCCGCCCCCTGCGGGTGCTCGTGGTGGATGACTCCGCCTTCTTCACCCGGCAGCTTCAAAGGCTGATCGAGGCGGACCGGGACATCGAGGTGGTGAAGGTCGCCGCCAACGGAAAGGAAGCCCTGGAATACCTGGACGGCCATCCAGCGGTGGACCTCATCACGCTCGACATTCACATGCCGGTGATGCAGGGAGACACGACCCTCAAGCACATCATGATCCGTCATCCCATCCCGGTGCTGATCATGAGCGCCCTGGACCCCCGCCGGGTGAGCCAGGTGCTGGACTTCCTCCAGCTGGGAGCCCTGGACGTTCTGGCAAAACCGGAGCCCCGGGACGATGCAGCCACCTACGGGACTCGGCTCCGATCGTTGATCCGGGGAGCTGCCCGTGCCGAAATGAGCTGCTTCAAGCGACTGAGAAGAACCGAGGCGAACGGCGCCCCCCTTACGGGCAGGGATATCAAACACGGCGAGAGAGCCCTGCTCATCGTGGGAGCGGAAGGTGCTCACCAGGAGTGGCTTCGGCTGCCCTTGAAGCAGCTGGGCGGCCAGGGCCTCGTCCTGGGGCTGCAAAGGATCGCGGCGCCCCTTCTGTCCGGCTTTGCCAGGCATGTTGGCGAGCTGACGGGTGCCCTCGCGGTCCCCCTGGGCGAGACTCTTCCCCTGAGACCGGGTCGCTTTCAGCTGGGCAATGGGGATGGGCAGCCCGTTTTCCGGCTTCGCCCGGCACCTTTTGCCGTCGATATGGACTTGCACCTGGACGGAGATCTTCCCTGGGAAGACCGTATCGGCATCTGGATGAGACAGCTCTCGTCGGCCCTGGGAAGTCGATTGTCCGTCTGCATGCTCTCGGGAATCTCACCCATCGATGCGGGTGTCCTGGAGCACCTGGCGAGCCACGACAGCCGGCTCATCCTGCCGAGCGCGACGACACTCGTCTGCAGGCAGATGATCCGGAGTGTCCTGGAATATGCACAAGCGCACTCCCTGCACGTTTTCCGCACGAGCTACCGGGACCTGATGGAGGTTTGGGCCGAAGATGCTTCCCCTGAATGATGACGTCCACAGCGGTCACGTTCGTGTACTGATTGTGGATGACGCACCCATGATGCGGCGGGCTATCCGTGATGTCCTGGACCGGCAGGAAGGGATCGAGGTCGTTGGCACTGCCGCCAACGGCAGGGAGGCCCTGGACAAGATCGGCCGGCTGCGCCCCGATGTGGTCACCCTCGACATCGACATGCCCGTCATGAACGGCATCACCACCGTGAAGAACATCATGATCCGGCACCGCACCCCCGTGGTCATGATCAGCTCCCTGGTGGAAGACGGGTATTTCGCATTCGAAGCCCTCCGACTGGGGGTCATGGATTTCATCCCCAAACCATCGAGGATCCATGGAGGAAGCTGGAAAGACGATGAGGAGCTGCTGACTCTCAGGGTTCGGATCGCGGCGAGCATGCAGGTTCAGCGGCTGAGACGGGTGCGTCTGAGCACGGTCAGGTCCGCGGAGGGACAGGGGAGCGCGTCACCCCCCTCGACGGCTGTCGCCGTGGGCACCACGCTGGCGGGGCCCAACAGTATCATGCACGTGGTTTCCCACCTGCCCCGGGGCTTCCAGGGGTCCGTCATCGCCATCCAGGAGATCCATCCTCGGATCCTAAAACCTTTTTGTCGGTATTTCAATGAGATCAGCCCGGTGGAAGTGGTTCCCCTCATCGAGAGCACCCCCCTGCGCTCAGGAAAGGTTTACATGGGATCCACTCTCTCGGGTGCCCGCCTCCACAGATCCCAAACCGACGGATCACCCTGGCTTCGCCTGGAGGGTCCCCGCGATGCCCCCATCGATGAGCTGTTCACCAGCGCCGCGGACATCTTCGGCAGGAGAGCCTGTGGCATTCTCCTGACGGGGCTGGGTGTGGACGGCACCGATGGCATGCGGCGCATCAGGGCTGCCGGGGGGCTCACCCTGGGTCAGGACCATGAATGCTGCGTTTACCCGAACCTCGTTCAGCACGCCGTGGATCACGATGCTGTCGATGCGCTCCTTTCCAACCGGGGCATCGCGCGACGAATTGTCACATGGACCCGGCACCTTCGGTAAGGATGAAAAGGCTATGAGAAACCCGTGGAGCCCCTGAAGCCACCCAAGAAACAGCTTGCTTTTCGATGCCGGATTTAATATCAAGATATTACAAGGTGAGGGTCGCTATTTTAAGTTATCTCGGAAGCTGGTCTTCCCGCCACGTGGGGCCATTCTGAAGTAGCTCTAAAATGACGTACCAGAGAAACCATTATAGTGAAAGAAAGGTTCAAGCATGGCGGAAGGTCGAGTGAAGTGGTTCAATGAGAGCAAGGGTTACGGTTTCATCGAAACGGGCGAAGGCAGGGACGTATTCGTGCATTTCAGCGCTATCGAGGGCTCGGGCTTCAAGACCCTGAAAGAGGGTGAAAGAGTCTCCTTCGACGAGGAAAAAGGCGCCAAGGGTCCTCAGGCTGCTCGCGTTCGCAAGCTTTAAGACCCTGCAATCTGATCCGTAAGCCAGCAGCAAAGCCGGAGGCTCCTCCGGCTTTTTTCACTCCTCGGGCTCTTGGGTGGCGGCTTACCGCGCCGCCGCCGGGCTAAAGCCCATGGTCCAGCCGCCTCACCTCCTCGAGATGGGGCCCGACGCTTTCCCCCGCAATGATGGCGATGTTCCGCACCACGCCGATCACCGTGACTCTGCTCCTGGACTCCGGCACGGATTCCCTGGGCACCACCAGGATCTGCCGGCCTTCATCGCTCAGGACGTAGAACCGGACTCCCACGAGGGGAATCTTCGTCACATCCGAGACCACGCCCTTCACCTTGACTTCCTTGCCGTCGTATTTCGTGGGGCTGGACAGGATCTCCTGGATGGTGACCGTGCCCAGGGGCAGGTAATCGCATCCCCACAAGACGGTGATCCCAGCCAGAAAACACACGCCAAATGCTGTTTTCACCAGAGCTGCGCACTGCTTTCTTTTCATCTCCATGGCCTCCCCAGTCAAGCCAACGATCGATCTCCTTCAACGTGCCCATCGTTTAACACCGTTGGTGCCATGGCGCAACCGCCATGCACCCGACCTGCCGGGCTGGGGCCGATGGCGAGGGAAACCGGTTCCAACCCATGGGAGTATCGACTCTGTTGAACCCATCGATGGGTTGTTATAGGATGCCTTCATACCCTTTCTCCATAAACGGAGGCTTGCCATGAAAACGATAAGCTCGGAATTTCCGGACACCCCGGAGCAGGGAATCACTCGAAGAGGCTTCATCAAGGGAGTCGGAACGGGCGCTGCCGCCGTGGCCGTGTCCGGGGCGATTTCGGCCGCCGGCCCTGCTGAATCGGCGGTGCTCGATGCCAGCGAGACTCACCGGGTGGCCATCAAGGTCAACGGATCCCTCCACAACCTGCTGGTGGAGCCCCGGTGGACCCTGCTCTTTGTCCTTCGGGAGAAGCTGGGACTGACCGGGACCAAGGTCGGCTGTGATCGGGGCGAGTGCGGAGCCTGCACGGTGCTCATGGACGGTGTGCCGCGCTACGCGTGCATGACCCTGGCCGTGGAGGCTCAGGGCTCCGACATCACGACCGTGGAGGGGCTCATGGTCGGAGAAGAGCTGGGAGCTGTGCAGAAAGCCTTCCTCGAGAGGGACGCCTTTCAGTGCGGGTATTGCACCCCGGGGCAGATCATGGCCGCCGAGGGGCTCCTCCGCGCCAATCCACAGCCGTCTCTCCATGAAATCCAGGGGGGCATGAGTGGCAACTTATGCCGTTGTGGGGCTTACGCTCACATTTTTCAAGCCGTGAATGACGCGGCCAAAGCCCGCGGCGGCAAGTGAGGTGCGCCATGGAAGAAGGTACGGTTCAGTATTACGAAGCGAAGGGACAAGCGGTTCCGGAGCCCCCTCCTCCTGGAGATCAGCCCAGGCCGTGGTCCGAAACGACCGTGATCGGAAAGCCCCTGCCGCGGGTGGACGGATATGAGAGGGTGAGCGGCGCGGCAGTCTACCCCTCGGACATCATCCTTCCCCACATGCTCTACGGCGCCATTTTGAGGTGCCCTCATCCCCACGCTCGAGTGAAGTCCCTGGACATCGGCAAGGCAAGGGGCATGCCTGGAGTGCATGGGATCATCAGCGGCTTCACCCGGGGAGCCAACCCCGACTGGGTCTACGCCAGCTTTGCCAAGGTCGAGGCTCCATCCAAGATCTTCGACCCCCACTGCCGTTTCGAGGGGGAGTCCGTGGCCGCCGTGGCCGCCGAATCGCCATACCAGGCATGGGATGCCGCCCGGGCCATCCGGGTGAGCTACGAGGTCCTGCCCCATGTGGTCGATGAGCTCAAGGCCCTGGACAGCCGCGCACCCCGGGTCCACGACCAGGGAAACCGGGTGGGTGAGCCCCAGAAATACGAGCGCGGTGACTTGGCCGGGGGATTTTCCGAGGCCGACAAGGTTCTGGAGATGACGTTTCACACCGCCTGCGAGCTCCACACGCCCATGGAGCTTCACGGCTGCGTGGCCAGCTGGGAGGGCGACCGGCTCACACTGTGGGAGTCCACCCAGGGCGTCTACTCCGTGCAATCGGGCGTAGCCAAGGTGCTCGGCCTGCCGCTGTCCAAGGTCCGGGTCATCGGGAGCTACATGGGCGGCGGGTTCGGGAGCAAGCTCTTCGTCGACAAGTATGCCGTGATCGCCGCGCTTCTGGCCCGCGCCACGGCCAGGCCCGTGAAGCTCTTCCTCACCCGGGAGGAGACCTATCTGGCCACCGGCAACCGTCCCCCGAGCCACATGAAGCTCAAGGCCGGGGTGAAAAAGGACGGGGCACTCACCGCCCTCGATTTCTCCTGCCTCGGAACGGGCGGCGCCTATCCGGCCGACGGGACTTCTCTGGTGGATTGGCTCATTCGCGATCTCTACACCTGCCCCAACGTCCGCAGCGAAATGACGGATGTCTACATTAACGCAGGCCCCGCGCGCCCCATGCGCGCACCGGGGCACCCCCAGGGCGCTTGGGCCCTCGAGCAGATGATGGACGCCCTGGCCGATGCCATCCAGATGGACCCCGTTGAGCTGAGGCTCAAGAACATTCCCGCCGCCAGCCAGGCTCGAGCGGGAAATCCCCTCTACACTTCGACCGGTCTCAGGCAATGCCTGGAGGAAGGTGCCAGGGCATTCGGCTGGAAGGAGGCGCGGGAGCGCATCAGGACCGGGGAATCCAGGGGGCACATCCGCCGCGGAGTGGGCGTGGCCGCGGGCCTGTGGTTCGTGGGCGGAGGCGGCCCACCCTCGACCATCATCGTCAAGCTCTTCGCCGACGGAAGCGTGAACCTGAACATGGGCGCCAGCGATATCGGGACGGGTACCAAAACGGTCATGGCCATGGTGGTTTCGGAAGAGCTGGGCATCAAGCCCGAGCTCATCCAGATCGAGAACGCCGACAGCGGCACCACCCAGTACGCCACGCCCAGCGGCGGCAGCAAGACCATTCCGACGGAATCGCCCGCGGTTCGAGCCGCCGCCATCGAGGTCAAGAGGCAGCTGCTGGAAATGGCCTCCGCCGAGCTCAAAGTGGAGTCCTCCCAGCTCGTCTTGAAGGGAGGCGTCATTTCAGCCCGAAACGATCCTTCGGATGGTGTCAGGATCCACGACCTGAAAGAGCTGGGAAAGCGGGGCGTCATCGTGGGAGTAGGATATCGAGGCCCCAATCTGGAGGGCAAGGTGGTCAACCCCTTCGCCGCCCAGTTCTGTGAAGTGGAGGTCAACACCCTTACCGGCGAGACCAGAATCCTGAGGTTCCTCGGCGCCCACGACAGCGGGCGGGTGATGAACCGCCTCACCTACGACAGCCAGGTCATCGGCGGCATCACCATGGGAATCGGGCTGGCCATGACCGAGGAGCGGGTCATGGACCGCGGAGGCACGGGCAAGCTGGTGAATCGGAGCTGGCACGACTACAAGATCCCGACATCCGTGGACGTGCCGGCGGAGATGGTATCGGTTCCCATCGATCCCGGCGACACGGAAGCCAACACCACGGGGGCCAAGGGGCTCGGCGAGCCCGTGACCATCCCCACGGCGGCGGCGGTGGCCAACGCGGTCCATCACGCCACGGGAGTCCGTGTCACCCGCACTCCCATGAGTCCCGTCCGCCTCTGCGCCCTGCTTGCGGGCAATCGAAAGGAGGGGTGATCCATGCTGAGCCCATTCGCTTACGTCCGGGCCGAGGCCATCGGCGATGCCATCCGCCATCTGGCCACCGATGGGGCCGTGCTCCACGCGGGGGGAACTGATCTGCTGGGGTGCCTGAGAGATCATGTCTTCGACGCCGGGAAAGTGGTGAGCATCAGCCGGCTGAAAGGTCTGAAGGGAGTCGAGAAGAGCAAGGGAGGGGGGCTGAGTATCGGCGCCCTCACCACCATCGCCGACATCGCCGGAAATGCGCTCATCCAGCGGCAATATGCCGCCCTGGCCCGCGCCGCCTCGGAGGTGGCCAGCCCGCAGCTTCGAAACCAGGGCACCCTGGGCGGGAATCTGTGCCAGAAGCCGCGCTGCTGGTATTATCGGGGGGAATTCCACTGCATTCGCAAGGGAGGCGACCAGTGTTTTGCCGTCAACGGTGAGAACGCCTACCACTGTATTTTCGGGGGAGCGGACTGTCTCATCGTCCATCCCTCGGATACGGCGCCTGCCCTGGCCGCCCTGGATGCCAGGGTGCACCTGGAAGGGCCCAAGGGAAAGCGGGCCGTTCCCGTGGACGGTCTCTTCCTGCTGCCCGATTTCGATCCCACCCGCGAGACGGTCCTGGCGCCGGGCGAGATCATCACTCACGTGGAGCTTCCCGTGGCCGCTCCGGGCTTGCGAAGCTCGTACCGCAAGGCTCGGGCCCGCCGCTCCTGGGATTTTGCCCTGGCTGGAGTAGCGCTGGCCCTTGTTTTTGAAGGGGAGCGCGTCGCGAAGGCGCGGGTCTTTCTCAGCGGGGCAGCTCCGGTACCCTGGCGGGCCAAGGAAGCGGAGGCCGTCATCACGGGTCGGAAGCTCGAGCCGGGATTGGCCAGGAAGGCCGCCGAAGCGGCCATCCAGCGGGCCCGGCCCCTGGAGCAGAACGGCTACAAGCTCCCTCTCTTTCGGGCCATCATTGAAGAGGAGCTCGAGGCGATTTCCGCCTGAACAGGCTACTGGAATCAGCCCTTGACTTTCGATTTCGGCTCGGTATTGTGGCGGGCAGAATTGACGGCGCTTCTTGCTCCCAAAGAGGTCCATTTCACCCGCTTCATTCGAGGAGACATCCCATGAAAACCAAGCTGATTCCTGCCTTTTTAGTCGTACTGTTTGCGGCGGTCGTGCTCTTCTCCCCTCAGGCCGCCCTGTGTGCCCAGGATAAGACTGCCCAGCCCGCGCAGCCCGCCATGAAGGCCGGGGCCGAAAAGCCCGCGGCCGGCGCGGCTGCTGAAGCCGTCTCCGGCCCCGTCAACATCAATACGGCCACGGCGGAAGAGCTGGCCAAGCTGCCCGGTGTCGGCCCCAAGACCGCGGAGGAGATCGTCAAATACCGCAAGGAGCATGGGGCTTTCAAAGCCACCAAGGACATCATGAACGTCAAGGGCATAGGCGATAAGAAATTCAAGGCCCTCGAGCCCAAGATCACGGTGGGCACCCCTTAAGGGCTCGGCTGCACCGTTGCAAAAATCGGTGAGCGTGCCGAGCATGGAGCCGGCGGTGTGCTGACACAACCGCCGGAAAGTCAGCCGGTCCCAGCTCCTTTTTGGGAGCAGGCCGTCATTCCCCGGGATTGGCGCTCAGCACTTCAATCCGCACCACCCGGCGCGCTCCCGGAATACACTTCACCCGGTCGTCCATTCGATAGCCCACAACCCAGCAGATTTTTTCCGTATCGCACAAGATCGGTATGCTGTGCCGCTCGGCGCGGGGGACCTTGAGGTCCACGAAGAAATCCTGGAGCTTTTTGTGCCCCTTGAGCCCGAGGGGCTGGAAGCGGTCTCCCGGCAGCCACGTCCGCAGGCGCAGTGGCCACCGGATCGCCTCGGCATCCAGCAAAGCCCTGTGCTTATCCATGCCTGCCCCATCATTCGTCACCGCAGGGGTCGGTCTTGCATCCAGGAGCTCGAGCCTGAGCACCTTCTCTCCCCACCTACACTCCCCCTCGCCCTCGATCCAGCAGGGCTCGCTCCATGCAGGAACAGAGGATGGCAGGCTCCCTTCCAACATCAGAATCAAGGTGGCATCCTCCACACCGGCCCGAAGGGATGAGGGAAGATGAATCGCGCTGCCTGGGGCTCCCTGCCGGGCCAGGGTGTCGATCGATTCGATGTGACGAGCGGTGACGCCGATGAGATGTCCGTTCAACCGCTGGAGGGCGTGTCGCAGCAGCCGGCGGCGGATCGCCGGGTGCAGCTCCAAAAGCCTCCCGCGACTCAGCCGCAGGGCCCCTCCCCTTTCCTCCTGGCAGACCCGGCCCCACTCACCGCTCACGACACTGTTCCAGAAGTCCTCCTCATCGCCGGCGAGCCTTGCATGGCGCCCGATGCAATGGACGACTCCCGATTTCATGATCTCTTCCAGAATGGGGAGCACTTCCAGACGGATTCGATTCCGCTGGCATACCGGGACCAGGTTGGAGGAGTCCACGCGATAGGTCAGCCTCTGGCCATGGAGATATTCAAGGATGTGGGCCCGGGTGGCGAAGAGCAGAGGTCTCACAATGCCGGAGACCTCCATGGGACGCATGCCGGCCAGGCCGGATGGCCCCGAGCCGCGGCACAGCCTGAGGAGGACCTCCTCCGCTTGATCGCTGGCGTTGTGGCCCAGGGCAATCTTGCTCGCTACCGACAGTCCCCGGGTGAGACTCCTGAAGAAGCGGTGGCGGCAGAATCGGGCGGCCATCTCCCATGAAATGCCCCGCTCGCGGGCCACGGCCCTCACATCCTCCGACCCGACCCGGCATGCGATCCCCATTTCTGCACAAGCCCGCACCACGAAATCCCGGTCACCCAGGGATTCCTCGCCCCGGAGCCCGTGCTCGAAGTGGGCGACCGTCAAGACCTGGATGTCGAGGACGTTCTCCAGCGCCTTGAGAACGTGCAGCAGCGCCATGGAGTCAGGCCCACCCGAAACTCCCACCAGAAGCTGGTCTCCCGGGGAGATCATCTGGTGGCGTCGGATGAAGTCGAGTACACTGCGCTGAAAGGGATGTCTTCGGACCATCGGCGACGAGGGGCCTTGGGCGATGGGAAAAAAAAGGCCTTCGACGAAAGGAAGGCCGGAGTGTCAAAACGACGGCAAAAGGCGGAAGCCTTCAGGCACCGCGGAGCGGCACGGAAGAGCCCTCCTCAGGTCGTTTCCAGGTCCACGCGGCGAGCCATGGCCACGGGCTGTTGCTGTCCGGAGGCCGGTTCCGACGAAGCCGAAAGCAGAGGCACGGAGCTTTTCCATTGGCGTCCCTGGACCAGGAGCTTCCCTTCACTGTTGAGGACGGTATGGTCATCCAGTATGATGAGCCCGAAACGCTCGGCCACTTCGCTGCGGTACTCGTAGGACATGGTCTGCTTGCGCAGCTGGTAGTTCAAAATGATCAGAATGAACCCGAAAATGGAGGCTATCCCGAGCACAACGGCTCCGGAAATGAGCAGGACCCGGACCGACCTCTCTCCCACCATCTCCAGGAAGCTCAGGATGCTGTCCAGCTTGTAAATGAAGCCGGCGCTCAGCCCCACAAGGGCCAGGAGAGCGAGAAACGGCAGTCGCTGAACCCAGACCACCACCTTCTGGAGTCTTTCGAGACGGGTGACCGTGGATTCCCGCGATGGGCCGGAAGAGTCCGGGGCGGCATCTTCCGGATCCCGATCCCCATCGGCCAGGTACTTGTTGAATCCGGCAATCACCATTCCGAGAAGGAAGGTGATGGCCACCGGCACGATGAAGGCGACGAAGAAATAGGTCTTCCAGGGGAAGCCCCGCTCCACGGAGCCCACCTGGTCGACCCCCGTGTCACCCAGCTGGTAAAGATAGGCCACGATGAAGATGAGCACCTCCACCCAGCCCAGGAAATAAATGTACTTCCGAAACAGCTCCTTGCGCTCTCCTTCGTCGAACAATCCGGCAAGACCCCGCTTGGAGCCCGCCGGCGTCTGCTTGGCTGTTTTCATAAGCTCACACCTGCCCTGTATGCGTCTTTTGTTGACTTGGCGAAAGAAATACTGATATCGCAATTGGTGGCAAAATACCAAATGGGCGCCAGAGGGTCAACCCGCATTTGTGCGGAGCCCCGACGGGTGATGAGCATATTTATCCATGGATATCGATAGGATGAAAAAGGAGCGCGTGATGTCAAGCCAGCCGATTCTTGAAACCCGGCTTCCCGCCCTGAAACTGCTTTCCCGGGGAAAAGTGCGTGATATTTACGATCTGGGCGATTCACTCCTGATCGTCGCCACGGATCGCATCTCGGCCTTCGACGTGGTCATGCCGACCCCCATCCCGGACAAGGGAAAGATACTGACTCAGATCTCCCGGTTCTGGCTGGACTTCCTGGGGGACAGCATCGATCACCATCTGATCAGCACCGATGCCGCGACGTTTCCCGAGGTATCCCGGCCCTACGCCCCGCAGCTTTCGGGGCGCTCCATGTGGGTCCGCAAGGCGCGCGTGCTGCCGGTGGAGTGCATCGTCCGGGGATACCTGGTGGGCTCCGGCTGGAAGGACTACCGCGGCACGGGAAGCGTGTGCGGCATCCCCCTCCCCGGCGGGATGCGGGAGGCCGAGAGGCTTCCCGAGCCCATTTTCACGCCCTCCACCAAGGCCGAGCAGGGGCAGCACGACGAGAACATCCCGGTGCACCGGATGATCGACATCATCGGGTCGGACCTGGCCGCCCGCGTTCGGGACCTCTCCCTCCAGATTTACGGAAAGGCAGCCGCCTACGCCCTGGAGAGGGGAATCATCCTGGCGGATACCAAGTTTGAATTCGGCATCATCGACGGCAGGCTCACCCTGGTGGACGAAGTCCTCACACCCGATTCGAGCCGTTTCTGGCCCCAGGATCGCTACCAGGTCGGCCGCAGCCCCGAGAGCTTCGACAAGCAGTATCTTCGGGACTACCTGATTCAATCGGGCTGGAAAACCTCGGATGCGCCGCCCATCCTGCCCGAGGATGTGGTGGCCAATACACGCCAGCGATACCTGGAAGCCCTCCGGCGGCTCACGGGAAAGGGGCTCGAAGACTAAATGGCATTGGAATCCGCGGTCATCGAGCCGATCCTCCTGAGCCACCTGGACTGGGAAGACGGGCGATTCGCCCTGGAGAGCCATCTCCCGGCGGACGGCCTCCATGCCTCCATCGCCCGGCACGGCCTCCTGACGCCTCCCTGGGTCCTGCGGACCTCGGGGGACAAGCTGGCCATCGTCGACGGCTTCAAGCGGTTGCGATGCCTGCATGAGCGTGGAGAGGACCGCGCGGTGTGCGCGGTGTTTCCGATTCACACCGATCCACGGAAGCTTTGGATGTGGCGGCTTGAAGCGCGGCTTCACGGAGCCCCCCCGAACCCGGCGGAGAAGGCCCGGGTGGCTGCCATCCTGGTGTCCGGTCCCTTCCCACCGGATGCGGTGAGGCGGCTCCTGGACGGCTTCGATCTGCCCCACCGGCCGGAAAGCCTCCAAAAGTGGCTGCGACTGTCTCAATCCGACCGGAGCCTGCTGGAGGCCGCGGCCGTGGGATCCATCCACGAGCGGGCGGCCCTGGAGCTGGCCGGCTGGCCCGAACGGTGCCAGGACAGGACGGTGATCATGTCCATGCTCCAGCAGCTGCGCTGCAGCGCCAGCATCCAGGTGGAGATCGTGGAAGGGCTCCGGGATGTGGCGGCAGGCCGTCGGCTCCCCGTGGGCGAAATCCTCCCCTGCCCCGAGATTCGGGGCATTCTCGAACATCCGGACTGGAGCCATCGGGAGAAGACCCAGGCCTTGCGGGATTGGCTCGACAATGCCCGCAGGCCCAGGCTCAAGGCCCGGGAGCGGCAGCTCGCGGAGCAGCTCCGCCGCCGTCCGCTCCCCCCCCGCACCCACCTGGCGCCGCCGCCCTCCTTCGAGGGAAGCCATTGGCGTCTGGAGATCGTCTTTTTCAGCGAGGAAGATCTCCGAGAGCGTCTCGGGCAGCTGAAATCCTGGTCGGAGACAGCCCGGCTCCGGGAGATCCTGACGCCCAGTCGGGGGAGCGCAACCGGACCGCATCCCCCCGACACTCCTTCAAACCACTGAGCCTCACGGGGAAGCCGATCATGAAGGCCATACGCCCCCAGCTCATCCGAATGGAACGAGCCGTGGCCGCGGGATTTCTCGCGGAGCAGCTCAGGGAGAATCTGCACGAAGCCATCTTCGAAGTGGTCGACAAGATCCCCGACGGGGCTCCCTTCGACCCCCGCCTCCTGGAGGTCGTCGAATATCGGGGACGCTCGCTCAGACAATGCCCGGGAACGCGCCACTACCTGTGCTGCGGGTACAGGATCCTGCACATCGGCGCGCAATGCACCCTCGGCTGCACCTATTGCATTCTCCAGGCCTACTTCAGCCAGCCCAACCTGAGGCTGTTCGGAAACACCGAGGAAATGCTCCAAGGGCTGGAAGCCGAGCTCACATCCCACCCGCTGGAGCTGTATCGAATCGGCACGGGTGAATTCACCGATTCCCTGCTGCTGGATCCTCACACCCGCCTCACGAGCCGCCTGGTTCCGTTGGTTGCCGCTCACACCAACGCCGTTCTCGAGCTCAAGAGCAAGACCGATTTCGTGGACCATCTCCTGGACCTTCCCCACGGAGGTCGGGTCATCATGGCCTGGTCCCTGAGTGCGCCAGCCGTTCGAAAAAGGGAAGAAAGCGGCGCGGCGTCCATCGGCGAGCGTCTGCGGGCGGCACGCCGCTGCTCCCGGGCCGGCTACAAGCTGGCCTTTCACTTCGACCCCCTCATCGATCACCCGGGCTGGCAAGAGGGTTACGGCGAGGTCCTGGACCGCCTCTTCGAGGCCGTGGACCCCGGGAGCATCGTCTGGATCAGTCTGGGAGGGTTTCGGTTCATGCCCGAGCTCAAGGCCATCATTCAGGCCCGCCATCCCGAGAGCAGGATCGTCTACGGGGAGCTCATCCGGGGACTGGACGGAAAAATGCGCTATTTCCGGGACATCCGGGTGGAGCTGTTCAGCTTCATGCGGGAGCGGATCGCCAAAGCGGACCCGAACCTGTGCGTGTACCTCTGCATGGAGGGAGAGGACATCTGGCGGGACGTCTTCGGCTTTTCACCCGAAGAACGTGGAGGGCTGGCGGCGATGCTCGATGGGGCCGTGTCAGACCGCATGGGGATCGATCCCGCGAAGTCATAAAAAAGGGGGGGCAGCGCCCCCCCGGTAGTATCACATCTTCACGTCAGCTGCTTATTTGCCGGCAGCCGCGCGATTGGCAATCAGATCGTCCACCACGGCGGGCTCAGCCAGAGTCGAGGTGTCGCCCAGGCTATCCACTTCATTGGCGGCCACCTTGCGGAGGATGCGCCGCATGATCTTGCCCGAACGGGTCTTGGGCAGACCGGGGGCCCACTGGATGAAATCCGGCGTGGCGATGGGACCGATTTCCTTGCGCACCCACTGCACCAGCTCTTTGCGCAGCTCTTCGGAAGGCTCCTTGTCCGCAATGAGGGTCACATAGGCATAGATGCCCTGGCCCTTGATGTCATGGGGGAAACCGACCACCGCCGCTTCGGCGACTGTGGGATGAGCCACCAGGGCGCTTTCGACTTCGGCCGTTCCCATGCGGTGACCGGAAACGTTGATGACGTCATCCACGCGGCCTGTGATCCAGTAATAGCCGTCCTCGTCGCGGCGTGCGCCGTCACCCGTGAAGTACAGTCCCTGGTAGTTGCTGAAATAGGTCTGAATGTACCGCTCATGGTCCCCAAAAACCGTGCGCAGTATGCCCGGCCAGGCGTCCTTGATGACCAGATAGCCTTCGGCGGCTCCCTTGAGGAAGTTTCCTTCGGGATCCACGATTTCAGGCTGAACGCCGAAGAAGGGCCGCGTGGCCGATCCCGGCTTCAGGGCCGTGGCTCCAGGCAGAGGCGTGATGAGGATTCCACCCGTCTCCGTCTGCCACCAGGTATCCACGATGGGGCAGCGCTGCTCGCCGACCACGTTGTAATACCAGAGCCAGGCTTCCGGGTTGATGGGCTCGCCCACGGAGCCGAGCAGCTTCAGGGACTTGCGCGAGGTCTTCTTCACGGGCTCGTCACCCTGCCGCATGAGCGAGCGGATGGCCGTGGGAGCCGTGTAGAAAATGTTGACCTTGTGCTTGTCCACAACGTCCCAGAACCGGGACCAGTTGGGATAGTTGGGAATACCCTCGAACATGATGGAGGTGGCGCCGTTGGCCAGGGGGCCGTACACGATGTAGCTGTGGCCGGTGACCCAGCCGATGTCCGCCGTACACCAGTAAACGTCGCCATCATGATAGTCGAAGACATACTCATGGGTCAGGGACGTGTAAACCAGGTAGCCGCCGGTCGTGTGAAGCACGCCCTTGGGCTTTCCGGTGGAGCCCGAGGTGTAGAGGATGAACAAGGGATCTTCCGCGTCCATCTCTTCGCAGGGGCAATCCGCCGAGGCGGTCTTCATGAGGTCGGACCAGAGGTGGTCGCGTCCCGCAACCATGGGGACATCGCCGCCCGTGTGCTTGACGACGATGACGCTCTTGACGCCGGGGCACTTCTTGAGGGCTTCATCGGTATTGGCCTTGAGGGGCACGCGCTTCCCGCCGCGGAGACCTTCGTCGGCCGTGATGACGACGGTGCCGCCGCAGTCGTCGATGCGGCCCGCCAGGGATTCAGGCGAGAAGCCGGCGAAGACGATGGAGTGGATGATGCCGAGCCGCGTACAGGCCAGCATGGCAATGGCCAGCTCGGGAATCATGGGCAGGTAGATGGTGGCACGATCGCCGCGCTTCATGCCCTGAGACTTCAGAACATTGGCGAACTTGCAGACTTCTCCGTGGAGCTGCTTGTAAGTGAGGCTCTTGCTGTCTTTGGGATCGTCGCCTTCCCAGATGATGGCGACCTGGTCCCCGCGTTTTTCCAAATGGCGGTCCAGGCAGTTGTAGCTGACGTTCAGCTTGCCGTCCACGAACCACTTGATGGCGACTCCATCCGTGAAGGAGGTATCTTTTACCTTGGTCCAGGGCTTGAACCACGTGATCCGCTTGGCCTGCTCTGCCCAAAACCCCTCCGGGTCCGACACAGATTGCTCGTACATCTTGAGGTACTTCTCGTTGTCGCAGTAGGCTGATTTCTTCCACGCTTCCGGAACAGGGAACAACTCGTTAGCCATTGAATCCTCCTGAAAAAGACATTTTTTCGCCATGCCGTTCGAACGAACGGCCACCCAAAGAAATAAAGATGAAATGATTTGGGGTTGAGAAAAGTAAAACAGTGAGGATGTGCAGCCTGAGGTTCCGCCAGCGGCCGAAGAGGAGCCACCGCAAGGATCGAGAACGAGCTTGATCACGAGTTCGAGCGTTACTGATTCGCCACGGAGCAGATCTTTATCAGAAGGGAAGGGTGCTGTCAACGAGAATGCAAAGGCTTCGTGCAGGTTGTGGGCGCGGGTCGTGATCGA
>JALOPI010000059.1 GCA_025453975.1 Syntrophobacteraceae bacterium | reverse complement strand
ATGGCCTCATCCATGTCCCTGGCCTTCATGATGGAAAGCACCGGCCCGAAGATCTCTTCCCGGGCCAGCCGATGCTCCGGACGAATTCCCGTGAACAGGGTCATGGGCACGCAGTGCCCCGACGCATCGCCAAAATGCCTCTCCAGGAGAACCTGCCCTTCCTGTTTCCCTGTTTCGATGTAATGCATGATCTTCTTCTGGGCCGAGGCGTCGATGACGGCCCCCATGAAGTTTGCCGGGTCCTCGGTGGGACCGAGCAGCAGGCTTTCCGCGGCGGCCCTGAGACGTTCCAGCAGCCGCTCGTGATTCTCCTCGAGGACGATGAGCCGGGAGCAGGCCGAGCACTTCTGGCCCTGGTAGCCGAAAGCCGACTGTAGAATCTGGGGGATGGCCTCGTCGAGGTCGGCGTCGGCATCGACGATGATGGCGTTCTTCCCGCCCATCTCGGCAATGACGTTCTTGACCCCGCAGCTGCCCTCGGCCGTCCTGGCGGCCATCTCGTTGATGCGCAGCCCGACCTCCCGACTTCCCGTGAATGCCACCAGGGCCACATCCGGGTGAGTCACCAGGATGTCGCCGATTTCCGCGCCAGGGCCGGGGAGGAAGTTCAGGACGCCGGCAGGGGCCTCCGCCTCTTCGAAAACCCTGGCCACCATGGAGCCGGTCACCGGGGACTGGGAGGCGGGCTTGTAGACGACGGTGTTTCCAGCAACGATGGCGGCCGAAACCATCCCCATGGAGATGGCCAGCGGGAAGTTCCAGGGAGCGATGACCACCGCCACTCCCCTGGGCTCGTAAAAGAGGCGGCTCGACTCCCCCGGGGCGTCTCCCATGGGGCGGACCACACCGAGGCGGATCATCTCGCGGCCGTAGTACTCCAGGAAATCGATGGCTTCGCAGACGTCGGCGTCGGCCTCGCTCCAGCTCTTGCCAACCTCGAAGACCTGGAGAGCGGCGAGCTCGCGCCGCATTTTGCGAGCTGCGGCCGCCGCCTTGAAAAGGAGCCTCGCCCGGCTGTCTGGAGGGGTGTCCCGCCATGACGGAAAGGCCGCCTTGGCCGCTTCCACCGCCTGCCGCGCCTCGGCGGGGCCGGCCGCCAGGACTTCCCCCACCACTTCGTGCACATGGTTGGGATTGGTGGACTCGAAGGGTTTGGCGGTCTTGATCCTTCGCCCCCCGATGATCGGGTGTGCATGAAGGGGGAATCGGCTTCGCATCCGCGTGAGAGCATCCTTGAAGGATTCCCTGTTCTCCGCGTGGGACCAGTCCCACGGGGGTTCGTTCCGGAATGGCTCATGAGGCGAGCCGGGCGGCTCCTGGACGGCGCGTTGGCACGCCGCCGCGTCGCCGTCATGCTTACGAGAAGTTGTGGCCGTTTGATGCACCTCGTCTCGGCGAAGCCCCTCGGCAGGGTTCCGCAGGAGCTCCTCCTTGGGAACCTTCTCGGCAAAGCTCTTGCGCAGGAAGGATTCGTTGGCCGTATTCTCGAGGAGTCGGCGCACCAGGTAGGCCATCCCCTGGATCATCTCTCCCACGGGTGTGTAGATTCTCACGGGAAGGCCGGCTTTCCTGAGGGCATTGCGCACGGGCTCGCCCATCCCGTACAGGATCTGGTATTCAAGGCGATCCTCCGGGACCCGGAGCGCCTTGGCGGTCTCCATGACGGCGGCGATGGATCGGATGTTGTGCGAGGCGCAGGCCAGCTGGACCCATTCGCGGTTCTCCAGGATGATCCGGGCCAGCCGCTCGAAGCAGGCATCGGTCCGCATCTTGTTGGTGAAGACGGGCACTCGCCAGTTGTTCTGGCCCGCCCAGACGACTTCCGAGTCCCAGTAGGCCCCCTTGACCAGCCGAATGGTCAAACGCCGCCTGGTCTTCCGTGCCCAATGGAGGACGGCGTCGAGGTCCTGCTCGCTGTCCTTGAGGTAGGACTGGATGACGATCCCCGTGTGGGGGTAATCCCGTAGCCCGGGATCGTCCATGATGCCGCGGTAGAGGGCCAGGGTGAGGTTCTTGAGGCTGTACTGCTCCATGTCCAGGGAAACGAAGGCTCCCGTTTCCATCGCCTTGCGGAAGATGGGGATGAGTCGCTCCCTGGCCACCGCGATGGAGCGGTCGAAGGCGCGCGGGGTCATCTGGGAGTACATGGCGGTGGTCTTGATGGAAACATTGACCCGGGGTGAGTGTCCCCAGTCCAGACCGTCGGTCCGGCCCTGCAGGGCCGGCCAGGAATCCTTTTCCCGGTAAAGGATGTCCAGCAGCTCCACATAGCGGGCCTGGTATTCGAAGGCTTCCGCCTCGGAAACGACCGCTTCACCGAGCAGGTCCACGGTGAAGGCCATCCCTTCGGAGCGCAGCCGCCCGAGCACCGGGAGCGCGGCGGCGGGGGTCGCTCCCGCGATGAAGTGGACCGCCATCTCCGTGAGGTTGCCGGTCAGGCTCTTCACCGCCATCCTCGCCGGGAGGGAATCCGGCGGCACCAGCCGGATGGACCATTGAAGGGCGGACGGGATGTGAGCCTCGGGGCCGCCGAAGTACTCCTGAAAGTGCCTGGCGACGAGCTCGGGGCGGCTCAGGCAGGGAAAGACATCCACGAACCGGAACATCTGGACCTTGAAGAGCTCGTCCCGCATGCACCAGTCCATGACTTTGCCCATCCAGTATTCCTTCTGGAAAACCGATGGGGATTCTTCCTCGATCAGCTGATAGAGCCAGAGGCCCGTCCTGCGGATGGATTGCTCGAGAGCGGAGCCCATGAAGCCCTCCGGGTGGTTCCACGTATCGGGTTTCAAGTTCCAGGCTCTTTGGGACCAGGAGCCCAAGCCTACGATTACCTTAAAGTTGACATGAAATCAATTGACTGCTATTGTCCGCCCACTCTTCGAAGGGGTCTTTCTGACCGCCTGAATCAGCCGACAGCAACCATCAGCTATCCTGACCACAAGGAGGGATTTATGAAGAAACTGGGTCTCCTGGCTCTCTTGGTGTGCGTGATGTTCGGAACGGCCCACGGGGCCGAAACGGTGAAAATCGGTCTCATGGGCCCCATGACCGGCTCCTGGGCCAGTGAAGGTCAGGAAATGAAGCAGGTCCTGGATCTTCTGGCCGAGGAAATGAATGCCAAGGGAGGCATCGCCGGCAAAAAGGTCCAGGTGCTGAGCGAAGACGACGGTGGAGACCCGAGAACGGCGGCCCTGGCGGCCCAGCGGCTGTCCACCCAGGGTGTGGTGGCTGTCATCGGCACCTACGGTTCCGCGGTGACCGAAGCGACCCAGAATATCTACGGCGAGGCCAAGATCATCCAGATCGCCAACGGCTCGACGGCCATCCGGCTGAGTGAGAAGGGCATCAAGACCTTCTTCCGCACGTGCCCCCGGGACGACGAACAGGCCAAGGTGGCTGCCCAGACCGTCGAGAAGCTGGGTGTGAAGAAGCTCGCGATCCTTCACGACAACAGCACCTATGCCAAGGGGCTTGCCGACGAGACCAAGGGGCTCCTCAAGGGCGTCGAGGTGGTTTTCTTCGAGGCTCTGACCCCCAAGGAGCAGGATTACACCACCATCCTCACCAAGATGAAAGCGACTCAGCCGGATATGGTGTTCTTCACGGGCTACTACGGTGAAGCCGGACTGCTCCTAAAGCAGGCGAAGCAGATGAACTGGAGCGTTCCGTTCATGGGCGGCGACGCCACCAACAACCCCGATCTGGTCAAGACGGCCGGAAAGGATGCCGCCGCGGGCTTCTATTTCCTGAGCGCTCCGTTGCCCAAGGATCTCCCCTCCGAGCAGGCCAGGTCCTTTCTCGCCGCCTTCAGCAAGAAATACGGAAATCCCCCCAACTCCATCTACGCGGTGCTGGCGGGAGACGGCTTCAGGGTCGTGGTGGAAGCCATCGAGAAGTCCGGGTCCACCGACAGCATGAAGCTCGTGGAATATCTCCACACTCAGTTGAAGGATTTCCCGGGCCTCACGGGGAAGATCTCCTTCAACGAGAAGGGGGACCGCGTGGGTGAAGTCTACCGGGTTTACAAGGTGAACGACGCCGGCGAATTCATCCTGCAGCCCTAAGGGATTCAGGCCAGGAGCTCGATCAGCGCGCGGAAGCTCGTCTTCCCCGCGCTGATCGTTTTTTTGATCGTACCGACCTCTCAACATGGGCTCATGGAACAGTTTTTCCAGCAATTGACCAACGGCCTCGCCGTCGGAGGCATCTATGCGCTGATTGCCCTCGGCTACACGATGGTCTACGGGGTCCTCAAGCTCATCAATTTCGCCCACAGCGACCTGTTCACGCTGGGCGCCTATCTTGGCCTGACTCTCCTCTCGTCGCTTCTGCTGACCGACCGGCTGGGACCATTCTGGGGCACGATCCTGCTGGCCGCCATGGTGATGGGGCTCATCGCGCTGGTGGGGGCGCTCCTGGATCGAGTGGCCTATCGACCCCTGCGGGAGTCTCCCAGGCTGTCGGCGGTGGTTTCCGCCCTGGGGGCGTCCATCTTCCTGCAGAACACCATCATGCTCATCTACGGCGCGCGCTTCCAGGTTTACCCCCAGAACATCCTGCCCGCGACGGCCCTGAATCTCTTCGGAATCCAGGTTCCCGTCATCCGCCTCCTGGTGCTGCTGGCTTCCCTGGCGCTCATGACCGTCCTCTACCTCTTCATCCAGAAGACCAGGATCGGAACGGCCATTCGGGCCGCGGCCATCGATCAGGGGGCTGCGCGCCTGATGGGCATCGACGTGAACCGCGTGATCCTGCTGGTCTTCATGATCGGTCCCGCCCTGGGGGGCGCCGCCGGCCTCATGGTGGGTCTGTATTACGGTCAGATCAATTTCACCATGGGCTGGGTCTATGGGCTGAAGGCGTTCACGGCCGCCATCCTCGGGGGGATCGGCAACATACCCGGGGCCATGGTGGGAGGGCTCCTGCTTGGGATCATCGAGGCGCTGGGAGCCACCTATCTTTCCGTCGCGTGGAAGGACGCCATTGCTTTCCTGGTCCTGATCCTGATTCTCATTGTACGCCCCACGGGGCTCCTGGGTGAAAGGGTGGCGGAAAAGGTCTGATGGGGCGAATGGCTTGGCTTTATGGCGCTCTGGTCCTGCTGACGGCGGTGCTTCCCGCCTTTCTGAACCCCTATTGGGTGGATGTGCTGAACAGCATCGGCATTTATGCGGTCCTGGCCCTGAGCCTCAACCTCATCGTGGGCCACGCGGGCCTTTTCAACCTGGGCCATGCCGCTTTCTATGCCGTCGGGGCCTACACGGCGGCGATCCTGAACACACAGTTCCAGATTCCCGTGCTTTGGCTGATGCCCGTGTGCGCGCTCACGGCGGGGCTTTTTGCCTTGATGGTGGCGCGTCCCATCATCCATCTGCGCGGGGATTACCTTTGCATCGTCACCATCGGAGTGGGCGAGATCGTTCGCATCGCCCTCATTAATGACGTCTTCGGCATTACGGGGGGATCCAACGGGATCTTCGGCATCGCGCGGCCGAGTCTCATGGGCTGGGTCATCCGGACGCCTCACCAGTTCTACTACCTGATCTGGGCCCTGGTCGGAGTCACCATCATCCTTTTTCATCTCCTGGAGTATTCCCGCTTCGGTCGGGCCCTCAACTACCTGCGGGAGGACGAGACGGCGGCCGAAGGCAGCGGCATCAACACGGCGCACTACAAGCTCGCCTCCTTCGTGGTGGGAGCCGCCTGGGCCGGGATGGTCGGCAACGTCTACGCCGCCAAGATGACCATCATATCGCCCGAGTCCTTCTCCTTCTGGGAGTCGGTGCTCATGTTCGCCATCGTCATCCTCGGAGGCTGCGGCTCCATCCCGGGAATGCTCCTCGGGGCCTTCCTGGTCGTGGGGCTGCCCGAGGTCTTCCGGGGCTTCGCCAACGCCCGCATGCTGGTTTTCGGAGCGGCCATGGTGGTCATGATGATCTTCAGGACCCAGGGGATTCTCCCGCCCCGGCCTCGCCGCTACCGTCTGCCCGAAAACGGGGCGGGGGAGGGTGAAGGATGAGTCTCCTCAGTGTGAGCCGCCTGACCAAGAGCTTCGGCGGCCTCACGGCGGTCTCGAATCTCACTTTTGATGTTCCCGGTAGCTCCATCGTCGGAGTCATCGGCCCCAACGGCGCCGGCAAGACGACGGTTTTCAACCTGATAACAGGTATATACCGACCCGACCAGGGTGAAATCCTCTTCGACGGATCGAGCATCCTCGGGCTTGCCACGCACCGCATCGTGGCCCGTGGCATCGCGCGGACCTTTCAGACCATTCGCCTCTTTCAGAATCTCTCGACCCTGGAAAACGTGCTGGCCGGGTATCACTGCCAGATGAAGACGGGGCTCATCGGCTCCCTGCTTCACACGGGGCGGCAGCGGCGGGAGGAGCGGCGGGGCATCGCCACCGCATTGAAAACGCTGAGCTTCGTGGGGCTTGAGGGGCAGGCGGAGCAGCTGGCTCGCAACCTGTCCTACGGCAACCAGCGTCTCCTCGAAATCGCCCGCGCCCTGGCGACGAATCCGCAGCTCCTGATCCTGGACGAGCCGGCCGGCGGAATGAACGAGCAGGAGACCTCGCGGCTTGTGGAACTGATCCGCTCCATCCGCGACCGCGGCATCACCATTTTGCTCATCGAGCACGACATGAGTCTCGTGATGCGCGTTTGCGAGAAGATCGTGGTGATGGAATACGGCCTCAAGATAGCCGAGGGGCCGCCGGAGGAGATCAAGAGCGATCCGAAGGTCGTCGAAGCGTACCTGGGGACGGACCATGACTGGTAAGCCCGCCATCCTTGAAATCGTGAACCTGAGCGTGAAGTACGGCAACGTGGAGGTGCTGCACGGCATCGATCTCACAATCCGCGAGGGGGAGATCGTGGCGATCCTGGGGGCCAACGGGGCAGGCAAGTCCACCACGCTGCTCAGCATCAGCGGCCTGGTGCGAGCCTCGGGGGGCGCCATCCGTTCGGGGGATACGGAGCTTCATCGGCTGCCGGGCCACGAAATCGTGAAGCGCGGCATCGCCCAGGTTCCCGAGGGACGGCGGATCTTCGGGACTCTGACGGTCGAGGAGAATCTGAACCTCGGGGCGTTCGTGTGCCGTGACGCGGCCCAAGTCAAGGATTCGCGGGACCGGGTCCTCGAGCTGTTCCCGCGGCTGGCCGAAAGACGGCATCAGCTGGGGGGCACGCTGAGCGGGGGAGAGCAGCAGATGCTGGCCATCGGGAGGGCCCTCATGAGCAGGCCGAGGATCCTGCTCCTCGACGAGCCGAGCCTTGGACTGGCGCCGCTCCTGGTCAAGGCCATCTTCGCCACCCTCGAGGAGATCAACAGGGCCGGGGTCACGATCCTGCTGGTGGAGCAGAACGCCAGGGCGGCCCTGCGCCTGGCTCATCGCGGCTACGTCATGGAGATCGGCAGGATCGTCCTCGAGGGCCCGGCGCGGGACCTGGCATCCAACGCCGAAGTCCAGTCCGCCTATCTGGGCGGCAAAACCGCGTAGTACCGCCGGGCGCGATTCCTCGGTCCATCGCCGGCTTCAGGGCTCCAGCCCGGGATCCGGCTCAATGCCAATGCAAGGAGAGCTCATGGGAACGGTTGAGATCATTGATCGGGAAACGGTGGCCATTCTGCGCCTGAACAACGGTGTCACCAACGCCATCAACCCGGAATTGATCGAGGATATCTCAGCGGCCGTCGAGGTCGTGAAGCGGGAATTCCGCGGTGTGGTCATGGCCGGCGGGGCGAAATTCTTCTGCATCGGACTGGATCTGCCCAGGGTTATCCACTTCGGCAGAACGGAGATGTCGGAGTTCTTTTACCGCTTCAACGACCTGGTGCTGGCTCTTTTCACGCTCCCCCTGCCCACGTGCTGTGCGGTTTGCGGTCATGCCACGGCGGGCGGGGCAGTCCTGGCCCTGACGGGTGATTTCCGCTTTGGGGCGGCGGGCAAGAAGTTCATCGGGCTGAACGAAGTCAAGCTCGGTGTTCCCGCGCCATACCTGGCGGACCTTATCCTGAGGCAGACGGTGGGGGACCGTGCCGCGACGGAAATGCTCTACGGGGGAGAATACGTCACGACATCCGACGCCGGGACCTTCGGGCTCGTGGATGAAGTGCTTCCCCAGGAGGAGGTGGAGGACAGGGCCGTTGAGAAGGTGACTCGACTGGCTGCCCTCCCGCAGGCCGCGTTTTCGGCCATCAAGAGCAACCGGGTGGAGATGGTCAAGGCACGGTATGAAGCCGCTTACAAGTCGAGGAATGAGGTCTTCATCGATTGCTGGTTCAGCCAGCCCGTCCGGGAGCTGCTGAAGGAAGCCTCTCGGAAATTCTCGAAGAGCTGAGGTCGATCCCTTTGAGCCCAGCCCGGGCAAGATCCGGGCTCAGGCTATTTCCGACAGAACAGCTCCTCATGCCCCTCCGAGCCACGCCAACCCATGAAAAGGACCACGATACGCCGGTTTTAACTTCAAACTTGAAACCTTAAACCTGAAACTTTTCAGAGCAGCGAGGGGTGGCTTCGGAACTTTCATCCAGGCATGATCTCAGGTGTCTACTCCCACTCGAGCCCCTATTGCGGGATCATAGAAGTTCATTGAGCCGGCCCCGGTTCGCCTGGCCACCGCGCGGATGAAGCCGATGTAACGACCTCGATCCCAATCCAGTGCTTCGGCATCGGAAGGAAAAACGCTCTTGCCTGAAATCTCGAGGGCTTTTTCAAAGTCCCGCCAATGACGCCAGCCGTCCGGCAGGGGTTCGACCCGCACATCCGTGACACTGGCGTCGCGTTCCCACAAATCCAGCCACCAGTCCGCCGTCATGAAGCTCCGACACCCATCCTCCCAGAACACTTTGCCATTGGTTTGGGTCTCACGAGATGTTCCGGAATGACGTCGTCAATGGGCTGCATCAGCGCCGGCATGACGACCCCCAACATCCCTCCGGGACGAAGAAACCGGCTCAGATAGGCCAGATACAGCACATCGGTTCCAAAGTACTGGTAGGCATCGATGGAGACCACCGCGTCGAAAAACCCTTCGGCAAAGGGTAGGGCGTGAGCTTCCGAGCGCAATGGGAAGACCAGATCCCCGACACCGGCCTCGAGAACCCTTTGCCAGTTGTGGTCCGGCGTTATCCACAGGTCCGCGGCCCATACCTGCACTCCGCTCTCCCGTGCCAGGAAGATGCTGGTCATGGCTCGTCCGCAGCCCAGATCCAGTACGCGCATTCCCGCCTTCAGATCCAGCACTTCCAAAAGCCACTCGGTGAGCCACACCGCATTGGGTCCCATCTGATTATCCATCATCCAGTCCTGGCCGTAGCCGCTCGATCTTGGGAATTCCGGTTTGCGAATGAGCTTGCTGATCTCCATGTCCAATGTGACCTCCTTATGCATCCACAGGCGTGACGAACATCTCTGTCTGAACTGGCAGAACTGAAAGATCGGCATGGTCTTCGAAAATCGACTGGTCCTGGCCAGGCACCTCCTGCCGGGTGGCACATTGGGGCTCATCCGCGCTGGAAGCGCGCCTGGAAGAACCGCAGGTATTTTGGCTCATAGATCATGCGCAGGCCGGTGGCGAGGTCGCGGTTCCACCAGGCCTCCTCGATGGCCTCGGCCGTAACGTCCATGTGGGCCTGGGTGTAAACCCGCCTGGGGATCGTGACCCGCACCAGCTCCAGCCTCGGGCTCCGATGCCGGCCCGTCTCGGGGTCCCGGCCGGCGGAGACGATGCCGCGCTCCATGGTCCTGATCCCGCCCTCGATGTAGATGTCTGCCGCCAGGGCCTGGGCTGGGAAATGGTCCTGGGGGATGTGCGGATAGAAGCGCTTCGCGTCGATGAAGACCGCATGGCCCCCGATGGGGAGGACGATGGGAATCCCCCAGCCCAACAGCTTTTGACCCAGGTATTCCACCTGCCCGACCCGGGCGCGGATGTGGTCGTCGTCCACCGATTCCTCGATGCCGATGGCCATGGCCTCCATGTCCCGCCCCGCGAGGCCGCCGTAAGTGTGGAGCCCTTCGAACACCACCACCAGGTTCCGTGCCTCATCGAACTTCTCGACATCGTTGACGGCCAGCCACCCCCCGATGTTGACCAGGGTGTCCTTCTTGGCGCTCATCCAGCTGCCGTCGGTGATGGAGCAGAATTCGAGCAGGATCTCGGCCACGGACTTTCCCCCGTAGCCTCCCTCGCGCTGCTGAATGAAGTAGGCGTTTTCGATGGCTCGCGTGGCGTCGAGCAGAATCGGAATGCCGTGGCGGTCACAGAGGCTCCGCAAGTCACGAAGGTTCTGCATGGATACGGGCTGGCCCCCGGCCATGTTCACGGTGGCCCCGAGGCTGACGTAAGGGATGCGCCGACTCCCCACCCTGGCGATGAGGTCCTCGAGCTTCCCTAAATCCACGTTCCCCTTAAAAGGATGCTCGTTGGCCGGATCGTGCGCTTCATCCACGATCACATCCGCGAAGGTCCCGCCGGCCAGCTCCTGATGCACCCGGGTCGTCGTGAAGTACATGTTGCCCGGTATGAAATCCCCGGGCTTTATGAACATCTTGGCGATGAGGTGCTCGGCGCCGCGCCCCTGGTGGGTGGGGACCACGTAGCGGTAGCCGTAGTATTTCTGAACGTTGGCCTCGAGGTGGTAATAATTGCGGCTTCCGGCATAAGCCTCGTCCCCCAGCATGAGACCGGCCCACTGGCGATCGCTCATGGCCGAAGTGCCCGAGTCCGTGAGCAAATCGATGGTGACATCCTCGGAGCGGAGCAGGAACGTATTGAAGCCGGTCTCCTCCAGGCACCGTTCCCGGTGCTCTCGAGTCGTCCATCGAGCGGGCTCGACCATTTTGACCTTCCACGGCTCGGCCCAACTCTTCTTTGTGGCATCCCGCCTGCGAACCCGTTTTTCGTCAGTCATCGAATGATTTCCTCTTCGTTTTGCGTTTTCAGGCCTGCCCCTCACCCGTTCATCAATGTCCCCGGGGGACCCGGCAGTCGGAAAGGCAAGGGAATCACTTGTGGTACCCTTACATACCCGGCGTTTCGCACGGCATCTCCCCACGGCATTCTCGTTACTACTTCATTGTAATCAGGAAATCTCCATGGCGAAATCCCGAGTGACCCATCCGGGAAGCCCCGGGCCCATCGCCGGTGAAGCCAGGGGAGCTTTGCAGCCTGACGAATTCAAGGTGGCGCAGCCCATGGCACCCGCCCGCCCAGGCTCCTGAATGCTGTATGATGAATAGTGATCATGGGCATGGGTAATCCCACCACCGGGAGGTTTGGACCCATACCCGCATTGCGGGCTGGAAAGCACGTTTTATACTATAGATCAAGTAGAAATACGGGCCGAATCACTCGTTTCCAGGCGCCGGTACTCAGATTGTATGCTATAGTTTTCAGCGTACCGGTGGCGCGGGCTGGTTTTTGGGACGAGGTCAAGCATCACTTGGACAAATGGTCGATGTTGGATGGCTCAACCGTAAATTGAAGGGCTGGCGGGCACAGCAGGCAACTGCCGTTGCCATCTGCTCCCGGGGAGTATTGCCATGCGAGCCGTGTCAGGAGTGTTGATAGCGATCTTGCTGCTCGCCATGGGGCCGGCGGGTCATGCACAATCTGGAGGTCCGGGACCGCTGAGCGCATTGAGCGGTTTTCCCGCCTGGGTGCGGGATGTCAACGGCGTGCAGCTCCAGTTGTGCGATGTTTCGAGGGAGATGGGGGGTCCTGTTTGCCCCGGCCTGGAGAATTTGGGCTCTGCCGGGAGCAGCGGTGACGGCGACCTGTTGAAGGCCGTTTACTACATCGCCAGGGCAGCTGTTGAGCTTGATGACAACACTGTCATCGAAGGGGTTTTCTTTGTGGAGGCAACCGATCCCGGAGCTTCCGGTCCGGCTTTCGTGAGCAACGGCATTCTCGTTCGAATCCGACTCCCTCGGCCGGCCGCGGCTGACAGGTTCTTCTCCGTCTCCAGTCCATGGAATGATCCCGCAACGGTCAGGGTTGCGGAAAGGGAAACGAGAATGGAGCTCCTTCTGCCCTTGTCGGTGATTGCATACGGTCCTGATTTCAACGAGGTCATGACCGGTCCCATCAGGGCATTCATCGGCAACGGCACCACGAGCTGCGCAGGCGACGGGCTTCTGGGAGACGGCATCACCCGTGCCCCGCTGGCGGCTCCAGGCCCGGCGGGAACGGATGTGTTTTCGGTGACGGAAGGGGTCGTGGGCACGGCAGCCACCAACCTGTTCACGGTGGAGGGCAGGCTGTTTGCCCCAGCGGCTCAGAGCGCGGGAGGATTTTCCGTTGAGCGGGCCACGGTTGCCGAGGCGGGTGCGCTGAACATCGGGACCCTGATTGCCTCAACCAGCCTAGGTGACGGGATGCGGATCACCGGCGCCGGCGGAGCAGTCCTCGATTTACCCATCGACATGGTTCCCGACGGCACGGGTCGGTTCTTCGCCAACTTTCCGGCCGGAAACCTCCTTGCTGGCCCTTTTCCGGTAATGATCGACGTGAGTGTCACGAGAAACGGTGTCCCCGTGCCCGCCCTCATGGGAGCCCAGGCGGCCATGACAGACCTGGTCGCTGTGCGGAGCGCGAGCTACGGCCTCAGGACCAGAACACTGACGGTGAGCGCGGTTTCGAGTATATCCGGCTCGAAGACCATCCCGGTTGTTTTGACGGTGAGGGGAAGCGATGCCGAAGGCAATGCCGTGGGGAATGTCAACGCACCGATTTCGGGACGCAGCCTGGTGCTGACGGACCTCGCGGTTCCTCCTTCGTATGTGACGGTGACCTCATCGCGTGGTGGCCGTCTCACGGTTCCCGTGACTGTCCGCTGAAGGACCTGGACCGGATTTTCCAATGAATGCCGCTGGATGCATCTCGATCAGTGCGATGTCGGTCCCTTGCAGACGAGCACAATCAGGCTCACGAGCACCAAAATCACCAATGTCCCGGCTACCGTGAAACGAAGGAGGGCTCGTTCCATCTCGCGGAATTTGAGCCTGCCGACCAGGTCGGTAAAACCACCACAACGGTCGACCAGGCCGTTGGAAATGCAGATCGAAAGACCCCGGTCCAGAACCGACTCCGCGCGGTGAAGTGCGGCCCGCACCCCTCCCATGGGCTGCCGGAAGATCCGTGTCGCCGCCAGGATGTCTCCCGGGGGGATCGAGACCCTCAGGGCCCTGCCCGTCATCCTCCGGAGAACCCTGAACAGCGAAGCGGTCAAGACGGCGAGGGCCGCGGGCCACGACGCGGCCCACCACCGAGCCGGCTCCAGGGCATGGGCTCTCCATTCCGCACTCTCCGGCAGCATCCACACCACCAGGACCGCGGACACAACGATCGAGCCCCACGAAAGCCAGCGACCGGGGCCGACCTTCCCGGAGCCTGAAGATCGAGCGGCCAGCGCCAGGAAATGCACAATCAGCAGGGCTGTTCCCCATGCCGTCCAGGGCAGGAGCCCGTTCAACAACGCGCTCCAGGGACTCGAGGCCATGTCCGCGACATCCTTCAGGAGCTCCTTGGCCAGGAAGCCGCCCGTCAAGGGAAAGCCCGCAAGGGCCAGCGCCGGCAATCCCATGCCGACGAGCAGCCATGCGCGCCCTCGGGAACGGAGCGGGACCTCGCTGGAAAGACCCGCACCGAGGAACAGGGCCCCCTTGGTCAATCCGTGGTGGCAGGCGGCGACGGAAACGGCAGCCAGGGCTTCCGGGGCTCTTTCGGGAAGCAGCAGGGCGAGCCCCACACCCACGGTCATGAGACCCATCTGGCTTATGCTCGAATAGGCGAGGACCGTTTTGATGTTGCGCTGGGCCAGGCCCAGGCCGACGCCCCCGAATGCCGCAAGGAGTCCCGCGCCGATGAACAACGCCCCCCATTCCGGCAGGGAAGCAGCTCCCAGGGGCAGAAAGCGCAGCCAGCCGAGGAGTCCGGCCTTGATCATCGCGCCGCTCAGGACGGCACTGGCCGGGGCGGGGGCGGCGGGATGGGCGAGGGGCAGCCAGACGTGCAATGGGAGCGCGCCCGCCTTGATGCCGAAGCCCGCGAAGACCAGGGCAAGGGTCCAGCCCCCCGGGGAGATTCCAGGAACGGCGGCCAGGAGAGATGTCCCGGCGGATCGGTGAATGAGGACCAGAGCCGTAAAGATCAGGATCTCCCCGAGCACGACCAGGAAGATGGTGACCCGCCCGGCCCGGATGGCTTCCTCGCTGCGATAGTGGACCACGAGCCCGTAGGACGAAAAGCTCATGAGGGCGAAGGACAGGTAGAAGCTGAATAAATCCTGCGCCACGATGAGGCCGAAATTGCCACCCATGGAGACCATGGTGAAGAAAAGGAAATGGCGCCGGCGAGGCTTCCCGTCCATGGAGGAGCAGGCGTCCACCGTTGACAGGAGCCAGAGCAGCGAAGTGAACAGAAGGAAGACCCGGCCGGTGGCGTCCATGCCGATCCGGGCCTGCAGCATGGCTGACGGCAGTTCGACGCAAGCTCCGGCTGGAACCAGCAGGGCCGCCATGAGAGCGGGCAGGGCGCTCAGCGGCGAGAGGGTCAGGGATGTCCTGCCTCGAAAAAACGCCAGGAGGCACGCCCAGGCCAAAGGAAGTCCGGGAGCCAGCATGAGCAGCCAGCCGTTCCGAGTTGTGAGCTCCAGCGCCGTCTCCGTCACTGCCGGTACTCCCTGAACACGATGAGGCCGGACCATCCGAGGGGGCTGAAGGACGCGCCGGCCAGAAGTCCGGCGGCTGCTGTGAGCCCTGCCGTGACCAGCGGTGGGACCAGCAGCATCCAGGAAGCCTCTCTCCACCCGATGGCGGGCTCCGCCGACCACGGCTCCTCGGGCTCCTCGAACCATGCGGTGTGGAGAACGGGCAGGAAATACGCGGCGTTCATCGCACTGCTCGCCGCCAGCACCAGGATGACCCAACCCTGACCCGTGTCGAGGCATCCGGTTGCCAGGTACCACTTGCTGACGAAGCCGGCGAGGGGCGGCACCCCGATCAGTCCCAGCGCCCCCAGCGTGAACGCGGCCATGGTGAGGGGCATGCGCCTCCCCACTCCCTTCATTTTCGAGACGTGGTGGAGTCCCAGGGTATCGGCGATATTGCCGGCGCAGAAGAAGAGGGTGATCTTCATGAGGCCCTGATGCACCAGGTGGGCGATGCCTCCCACTGTCGCGGCGGGGCCCCCCACCGCGCATCCCAGGGCAATGTAGGACACCTGGCTCACCGTGGAATACGCCAGCCGCTTCTTCAGCTCGTCCTGGCCCAGGGCGCGCAGAGACCCATACAGGATGGTCACGGCGGCGATCCAGGCCACGGGCTCGAGCACTCCCAGCTCACGAGCCGGGTTGATGCCGTAAACGTCGTAGATGACGCGAACCATGCCGAAAGCCCCCGCTTTCACAACGGCCACGGCGTGGAGCAGCGCGCTCACCGGTGCTGGGGCCACCATGGCTGCCGGGAGCCAGCCGTGAAGGGGCACCAGGGCTGCCTTGACCCCCAGGCCCGCCATGAGGAGCACAAAGATGAAACGAAGCTGCGTCGGGCCGGTCCTCGGCAATTCGCCGAGGGACCCGCCCTCGACGAATTCCACGGAGCCGGCCAGGGTGGCCAGCCAGGCCACGCCGGCCATCAGGACGACGCCTCCGGTCAGCGTGTACGCCAGGTAAACGGCCCCCGCCCGCATGCTCTCCGGCGTCCCCCGGTGGGTGACCAGGGGATAGGTCGAGAGCGTGAGAGCCTCGTAGAAGATGAGGAAGGTGATGAGGTTCCCGGCCATGGAAATGCCGATGGTGGCGCTCACGCACAGGCTGAAGAAGCCGAAGAAGCGGCTTCGCGGCTGCGGAGATCTCTCCAGGTACGCGATGGCATAGAGGGTGGTGAGAAACCACAGAACGGACGAGAGCACGGTGAAGAGCACCGACAGGGCGTCGGCATGAAGGACCAGGTCCATCCCGTGAAGCAGTGGCAGCCGGGTCCTGAACGTCTGTTCATGAAACACCCCCCACACCAGGATGCCCACAAGGATCAGCTTGAGACCGGCCCCTGCCATGTTGAACGCGGTTCTCAGGCCCCGGCGCTCTTCGGGCAGGAAGAAGATGATCAGACCCGGGATGAGGGAGCTCATCAGGATCAGCACGGGAAGCCAGGTCGAGAGGGTCATGGCTCACCATTCCCCAGCCCCGGCTGCGTCCACGGCGACCCCGCTTCGAGAAGGGAAAGGACCTGGGATGCGAAGAGCCCCAGGCAGAGGGAAATCAGCGAAAGAACCAGTGGAGACCAGTGCATCCCCCGCGGCAGGAGGTGGCATGCGGTGACCATGGGCTTGTACATGAAAGCCCTTGAAAAAACCCGGAAAACGTAAGTCACCGTGAGGAGCCCTCCCAACAGGATCACGATCAGGTAACCCCACTGGCCACCGGTCAGGGCCGACTTGAGAAGCAGCCACTTGGCCATGAAGCCGCCGCTCGGCGGAAGTCCGATGAGACTCGCTCCCGCAATGGAGAATGCAAACATGGGCAGGGGAATGCACTGGCTGATTCCATCGAGATGATCCAGCCGGTCGCTTTCCGTTGCGGAGAGGAGGGTGCCGGCGGCGAGGAACATGGATGCCTTGGCCGCGGCGTGGGAGAGAATGAAATAGGCCGCGCCGTTCCAGGCGAAGAGCCCTGCGCCCGCCTCCCGCGCCAGGGGAAAGACGAGGAAGAGATATCCCAGCTGGGAGACCGTGGAATAGGCCACGAGCGGCTTGACGCGGTCGGTGAGCAGTGCCTGGGCGGAGCCCCACAGGATGGCTCCCGTTCCCAGAATCCCCAGGAAATGCGCCGCGCCGGGGGTGACCACGGGGGCGAAAACCTCGATCCACAGCCTCAGCATGAGATAGTAAGGGGCCTTGACCACCAGGGCTGAAAGGAGTGCGCTGACGGGGGCCGGTGCGTTGCCGTGGGCCGGGGGCAGCCAGAAGTGGAGCGGGAACAGGGCTGTTTTCAAGAGCAGTCCCGCCGTCATCAGGGCCAGGGCGACGGCCGGCAGGGTTCCGCCGTGGATGAGGTCGGCGAGCAGGGCAAGATCGAGCGTGCCGCAGGCGGCGTAAATCAGGCCGACTCCCGCCAGGTAGCAGAAGGACCCGACGAGGCTGACCAGCAGATAGCGGGTTGCGGCGATCAATGCGGGGGCATTACCCGCCAGGCTGATCAATGCCGTGGATGAAAGCCCGATCAGCTCCAGGGTGACATAAAGGTTGAAGAGATCTCCCGACAGAAAGAGGGCGTTGAGACTTCCCCAGAGGCTCAGCCAGAGCGGCCAGAACAGCGCATGCTCGTGCCTGTCCTCACCTCCGCCGGGCTCTTCGGTCCTTTCCAGCGCCGAATGCCTTGCCATGTATCCCCGGGCGTAGAAGGTGCTCACGGTCCCCACCACGGCCGTGGCGGCCAGCATGAGGGCCGAAAGACCGTCCACGTGGAGCTCGATCCCGAGGGGAGCTGGCCATCCGCCCACAGCCATCCGCCGGGACCCGTCTCGAGCCACTCCCCACACCGTGAGAGTCGAAGAGGCGAGGATTCCCACCGCGGCCGCCATTGCCGCGTGAACGGCCCCGCGGGGAAAAAGGAAGGCGAAGAGCGCGCAGGCAAAGGGCGCGACGAAAGTCCAGATGGCCCACATCGAAGCGTCTCCAGCCGTCACGGAGCGTCCTCCCCGTCTCCGGAGAGATAAGGCCTGCCCGTTGCCGCATGGATCCTGCAAACGAGGGTCAGGGCCAGCGCCGTGGCGCTGATGGCGACCACGATGCCGGTGAGGACCATCGCCTGGGGTACCGGGTCCGGAATGGATTCGGGCGAGCGCTTCGCCAGGGAGAGAAACACCAGGAACACTCCGCTCCCCATGACATTGACGGCAAGAATCTTCTGGACCAGGTGAGGGCGAACGATCACCGCGTACAGGCCCATGACAAACAAGGTGACTCCGGCCAGGGGATACAGGAGAAAGGCCTGCATCATGAGATCACAACTCCTCGCCGCCGCCTGCGACGGGCTCCGCCATGGGGGGCGGGGTTTGTCGCGGCCGGCCGCCCGCGAACAGGACGAGAAGGGTCGCGGCGATGGAGATCGTCGCCACCGATTCCACCAGCACAATGAGGACCGTTGCCCAGGCTGTGGGATATTGCAGCAGCGAGTATCCAATGAGGACCGTGAAGGCCGCGACACCGAGAAAAACCCCCGGTCCCGCGATCAATGCCGTCTTGAGGGGCCAGGAAAACCATGCGCGGGAGAAGGGAATGTCCGAGAGCAGAAAGAGGACTCCAGCCGTCCCGAGGACCGCTCCCGCCTGAAAAGCCCCTCCGGGGGCGGTCGCACCCCTCTCGAGCAGGTAGGCCGACACCAGGATGAGGATGGGCAGCAGCACGCGGACGAGGGCGGAAAGCACGGGTCCCGCCGGGCTGTCCGTTCGTCCCGGCTTGACCACGCCCAGCGACCAGACGCCGAGGGCGGCCAGGAAGAGCACGACGATTTCCAGGAGAGTGTCGTAGGCCCGAAAATTGAGCAGCACCGCCGTGACGGGATGATCCACCCCGGACCTTGCCAGTTGAGCCCTGACTTCGGGAAGCAGGCCCCGCCACTGGGGCGGAAGCTCCACAACGGCCGCGGTCATCATGACCCAGACCACGCCGAGGAGCACTCCGCACGGAAGCCGCAATGCACGGCGCCTTTGGAAATCACTGGCCCGCTTCATCTTCATCTTCCATCCCTTCGTGGACCGAGCCAGTCCGACCGTCGCCCTTGTCCTGCATCCGGGCCAGGGCCGACCAGAGGAGGGCGCCGGTCAGTCCGCTTCCGATGGCCGCTTCGGCCAGGGCGACATCGATGGCCTCCAGCCGGACCCAGACGAGGGCCAGGATCAGCCCGAAGGTGATGAACAGGATCACGGCCTGATGCAGCTCGGGTGTGGCCAGCAGACGCCAGGCCACCCAAAGGAGGATCAGGGAAAGCGGGAGATCCAGCCACCAGGAGGAATGCAGGATCAGGGTTTCGGCCACGGCTTGATGCCCCTTTTCAAGGCGGACTGCGCCACCAGGTGACAGGCCGTGGCGCTCCCCAGAAGCACCATCAGCCAGATCAGGAGAAGCCTGCAGGCCATCTCCCAGGAATCCGCCTGGAGCAGAAGCCCGAGAACCACGAGGCCCAGCCCCAGGTTGTCGGCTTTGGTCACGGCGTGAAGCCGGGTGAGCACATCGGGAAAACGAATCAGTCCCACGGTGCCCGCCAGGAAGAACGGCATTCCCAGGACAACCAGCAAAGACCCCGCAAGCTCGGGCAGATTCATGAACAGCTCCTCCAGACGGGCGCGTCAGCCTCTCGGAATCCAGAGCCTCCGGACCAGGGCAACAATGGCAACGGGGGCGAGGAGTGCAAAGACCAGGGCGACATCCAGAAGCACGGGAGCAGGCCATCCCCTGGCCAGCAGCAGGAGGATGGCGACGCCCGTGGT
>JALOPI010000092.1 GCA_025453975.1 Syntrophobacteraceae bacterium | reverse complement strand
TATGACCCGGATCTGGGCAAAGTCCGCTTCCAGTGGAAGCCGGAGCCCCTCGGCGTCCGGGAAGCCCGGGCCGCGCTGAGCTCGAGCCCGGCCCTGCTGGCTCATGCCATGAGCTCGCTTCTCCGGGTCAAGGACCGGACCGAGGAGGAGGCCCTCAATGTCATTGGCGCCATGAACGGCATCGTGGCCAAGAGCCGCGAGGGATCCGAGGAGGCTGACGCCGTCGTGGCCTATTTCCTCGGCGGCGGGAAGGACAGTGGCGATGGATCGGCGGTGTTCGGAGAGAGCTACGTCGCGAAGATGATCCGCCAGAACCAGTCGGCCCTGGAAGCCACCGGGGCGGTGTTTTCCATGGTCGATGAGATGAACGCCAGTCTGTCCGCGGATCTGGCCACGCTTCTGGCCCGGGTCGAAGGGATTTTCGCGCATGTGGCCGAGATCCAGCGGATCGCGTTTCAGAGCAAGCTCCTGGGGCTGAACGCCGCCATCGAGGCGGGGCGGGCGGGGGAGCACGGACGAGGGTTCTCCGTGGTCGCCGACGAAGTCCGCCGCCTGGCGGACAGCACCACCGAGCTCGCGGTGGAGATCGGGGACGCGGCCAACGCATCCAAGAGGGTGGTGGACCTGCTGCGGAAGAACATCGAGGAAAGGCTCGAGAATGGCAGCGCCAGCGAGAATGGCAGCGCCAGGATGGCGGATGCGGACCGTAACCTGAAGGAGACCTTCGAGAGCTTCAAGCACTCCATCGATCACATCTCCGAAGCCATCGACGTTCTGACCCTCAACTACCAGTCCATCTCCAGGGACATCGAGCTCGCCACCATCTCGCTGCAGTATCAGGACATCACCGGACAGGAGCTGGGGCGGATCGCGGCGCTGCTGGGGGACTTCCGGAACCGGATGGAGAAGCTTTCGGGCGAGGTCCCGGGACGGCCCGAACCGGACGGGGACGGTCCCGCATCGCCCCTTCCCGGACCCTCCAACGGTGCTGCCGACACCACGTCCGGCGGCCGGCCTTACGATTCGGCTTCCCTCATGACGCCGATCCTGCAGGAGAAGACCGACGATGACGTGGAGTTCTTCTGAGGGGGCGGGAAGAGAACGTGCGCGGCAGCCGCGCGGGAGGCGCCCGGCGGCGGGGCCGTTGGCTTGAAAGGGAGGCGTGGGCCGGGGATGCGAGGCTCGAACCGGCGAGGCGCGAAGAAAGTCAAAGCAGGGAGAACGTGATAATGGTGACGTCCATCCAGAAGACGGCGAGGGGCACCGTGCTGAAGCTGCACCAGGATATTGTGGACATGGAGTCCGGTGATGCCTTGAAAGCGGCCCTCATGGAATTGTATAACGCGGGAGAAAAGAGGATCATCCTCGATTTGAGTGGTGTCAGCCTCATCAACAGCCACGGCATTGGAAAGATCCTGATGTTTTACAAACGATTTCGGGAGGCTGGCGTCGAGCTGCATACCCTGCCCCTGAGGGGCTCCATCAAGGAGATCTTCGAGATCCTGATGCTCGATTCGCTGATTCCCGCTGTTCGCCCGGAGGCATGAAGGAATGGCACGAAGTTTTTCCAGCTTCCGGCTGTCCGGCCGAGGTGGACTGTCCATTGGCGAGACCGCCCCGTGGGGGGGGAGTGATTGAGAGCTGGAGAGAGTCTCGGGCTTCGGGCCTTGAGGCTCAAGCGGCAGCCCGGTCGCGGCCTCCGGGCCCGGACGGAGTGTGATGTGCTCGGTAGAGGGAGATCGATGGTGGAAGGAAAGCAGGAGGTCACACGGATGACGGTCGTTGGTCGCATCATGGCTTCGAGGCGCGAGGAGATCCTGGATGGCTGGATGGAGCGGCTGCGGGTCCTCTCGGCGGCTTTCAGCCAGGATGCCCCGGCCCAGGGGCTTTCGAGCCGGGAAGCCGACGAGCTGTTGAGGGTGGTCACCCAGGTTTTCAGCTCCTGGCGCGAGGATGGCGCCCTGGTCGAAAGCTTGAGCACATCCCTGGAGGCTTTCAGCCGTATAAGCATGGATCGGGCCAGGCGAAAGTTATCTCCGGCGGATACCGCGCTCCTGGTTTTCAGCCTCAAGGAGGCCGTGCTGCCCTTCCTGGAGGAAGAGCTGGGGGACCGACCCCAGGAGCTGAAGGCGGAGATCATCAACCTGAACAGGGGCGTCGACCGCCTGGGCATCTTCACCTTCGAGTGCTACATGAAGGCGCGCGAGGGAATCATCGCCCAGCAGAGCCGGACCATCATGGAGCTTTCGACGCCGATCATCAAGCTCTGGGACGGCATCCTCCTCCTTCCCCTGGTGGGAGTGGTGGACACGGTTCGCGCGGCCCAGGTCATCGAGGGTCTGCTCCAGGCCGTTTTCGAAACCGAATCGTCGGTGGCCATCCTGGATGTCACCGGCGTCCCCATCATCGACACGCGGGTGGCGCAGCACCTGATCAAGACCATCACGGCGGCCAAGATGCTCGGTGCCAGCGTGATCGTGACCGGCATCAGTCCCGACACGGCCCAGACCATGGTGAAGCTGGCCATCGACCTCGGGTCCGTGAAGACCAGCGGGACGCTGAGGGCCGGAGTGGCCGAAGCGTTCAGGCTCATCGGCCGCAAAGTGATCTAGGGCAAGAGAGGGCATGGTGAAGATACCGATTCTGAAACTGGGGGACATCCTCCTCACCTCGTTACCCGAGGATCTCATCGACGAGCAGGCCATGGATTTTCAGGGCGACATCCTCGAGAAGGTCAGGAAGACCGAAGCCCGGGGGGTCGTGATCGACATCACGGCGCTGCAGGTGGTGGACTCCTTCATGGCGCGGATCATCAACGATACGGCCAACATGGTGAAGCTGCTGGGGGCGGAGGTTGTTCTGTGCGGCATGAACCCGTCGGTGGCCCTCACGCTGGTGGAAATGGGCCGGGAGCTGATCGGCGTCCGCTCCGCTCTGAACCTGGAGCAGGGGGTCGTCATTCTCCGTGAGCTGATGGACGATGGTGAGACGAAGCCCGCCACGGGCGAATGAGAAGGCCTCCAATGAGCTCCGTGAGAATCGAGATTCAGGCTCCCGAGGACATCATCAGCGCGAGGCAGGCGGCGCGCGAAATAGCCAGGAAGCTCGGCTTCAAGCTGGCCGACCAGACTCGGCTGGCCACGGCGATTTCCGAGCTGGCCCGCAACGCGCTGCAGTATGCCGGAGGGGGCACCTGCAGCATCAGCGACGCCTCGGATGAGGGTACCATGAAGGTCCGGGTCGAGGTGGAGGACCAGGGCCCCGGCATTGCCGATGTGGAGAAAGCCATGACTTATGGTTTTACCACGGGAAACGGACTGGGGGCCGGGCTTCCGGGCTCACGCAGCCTGGTGCATGAGTTTCAGCTCACGACGAGCCCCGGGAATACCCGGGTGACGGTCGCCATGATGCGTCGGAGGCTCTGATTGATCAGCCGTGTCCGGGTGACCGAGGAGCACCACATCGCCCTGGCCAGGCAGGTGGTCCGGCAGATGGCGGAAGAGATCGGTTTTTCGTCGAGGGACACGTGCATGATCGTGACGAGCGTGTCCGAGCTGGCGAGCAATCTCTATTTCCATGCCACGGGTGGGGGCTCGCTCCTCTTCAGGCGTATCGATGGGGATGGTGCCCCGGGGATCGAGGTGGTCTCCGATGACGACGGACCGGGGATCGCCGACGTGGATCTGGCCATGCGGGACGGTTACAGCACGAGCGGTGGTCTCGGAAGCGGCCTGCCGGGGGTGAGCCGTCTGATGGATGAATTTCGGATCACTTCACGGCTGGGCAGCGGTACCCGCGTGTGGGGCATGAAGTGGAAATCAGGAAGAACATAGGGATCTTCACGCGGCCCATGCTCGGCGAGCTCCATTGCGGCGATCTGGCGGCAGCCTGGACATCCCCCGGGCTCACGACGCTGCTCATCGTGGATGGTCTGGGACATGGCCGTGATGCCGAGGTGGCGGCGATGACGGCCTTTGACTACACCTCCCGTCATCATGCCGAGCCCATCGTCGACATCCTGGCCGGATGCAACGACGCCCTGAGGAGCACGCGGGGCGCCGCCATGGGGCTGGCCCAGGTCGACGAGCGCCAAAGCCGCATGACCTACGCGGGGATCGGAAACACCCGGGCGGCTGTCTTCGGCGCACGGACAACCCGATTGAGCAGCAGCTACGGCATCGTGGGATTGGATCACAAAACCCTGGCTCCGGAGGTCGTCCGGCTCGCCGCCTTTGACCTGATCGTCCTGTCCACCGACGGGATTCGCGAGTTTTTCGACATCGAGGCCCCCGGCGAGTCCACTGACCTGGACGCCGGCATGCTGGCCCGGCGCATCGTCATGGACTGGGGTACCGAAAGGGATGACGCCGCCGCGCTGGTTTACTGGAAGACCCTCCCGTAGCTCGCGCGAGATCGCCGGGCGGAAGCGATGCCCACGGTCCGCCCCTCACCCGACATCCGAAAGAGCCCTCTCCATGTCCCAGCCAGAGCTCACCCGTCGCTTCGATGAACTGTTCGCCGCCTATTTCCGGACTCCCGGCGAAGCGCACCTCTCCCAAATCGCGGAGATTGGGCGTGAGATGGTTCTCGCGCAGGTCCCCCCCGAGGATCTGGCGGATGTGTTCATCCACTCGCTCCTGAATCTCCGCCAATGTGCGACCGAATCCTCCATCTTCGGCGATGTCGAACGGCTGGTGCTGCCCCTGACGGAGCTGCTCATGGCTTACGGTCTGGAGTTTCGGGAGCGGATCGCCATGGAGCACGCCCGCAAGGAGACGCGCCTCGCCCGGGAGATCATCGAGCATGCAGCCCAGGGCATCTGGCTGTCGGACCTGGATGGGCGCATATCCCTTTGCAACCGGGCGTTCTCCCTCATCACCGGGTTTGCCCCCGCGGAGGTGGTGGGCAGGAGCATCGACAGTCTCTTTGAGGGTATCCTCGCCGCTGACCCGCCGGAAACGGCTCCCGGTGGCGGCTCCGGAGACGGTCCAAGGCGCCGGGAGATCCTGGGCCGCCGCAAGGACGGGGTGGTTTACCCCGCTCTCCTCGGCATCGGTCCGATCCCCGACGGGGCGGGGAGCATTCGAGGCCACGTGGGTGTGCTGGACGATCTCACCGAGCGGAAGCGGGAGGAGCGGCTGAGGTTCGAGCTGGACCGGGCGAAGGAGATCTATGATCTCGTGATCCGCCCGGGCCTGCCGGTCATCGACGGACTGGCCATCAATGTGGAGTGCCGGCCCGCGGTGAGCATCGGGGGAGACATCATCGAGCTCGTGGGTCTGGGGAGAGACCGGGTGGTTTTCCTGCTGGCCGACGTCACCGGCCACGGTATCCCCGCGGCCATGACCGCCAACACCCTCAAGACGCTGTTTCGCGAGGTGCTCAAGACCACCCGGCGGCCGGGGGAGATTCTGGATCGCCTGAACCAGGCCATGGTCTCCACGACGCTCCCCGATGACATGGTGGCGGCCTTCTGCGGACTGGTGGACCTGGGGGCTGCGAGCCTCGAGTACGCTCTCGCGGGGACACCGCTTCCCATGATCCTCAGGAACGGTCTCCCCATCCACCTCCAGCCGACGGGCATGCCCCTCGGCATGTTCGAGGACCGGGGCTATGGAACGGGCTCATTCGATCTGACGCGCGGCGACATCATCATCGCCATGACCGACGGGATCACCGAGGCGGTCTCCCGAGGGGGCGACGTTTTCGGTCGGGACGGCGTCATGGGGAGCCTCGGGGGCGAGGCCCGCGGCGCTCACGACGTGGTGGATGTCATCGTGAGCGAGGCGGCGCGATTTCAGGGCTCGAGTGTATTTCAGGACGACGTCATCGTCATTGCCCTGGAGATCGGCGGGACCTCGGCCGGTGGATCGCCTGCTCCCTCCTGGAACCGGTTCCACACCGACTCCAGGTGCCTGGTGGCGATGCCGACCCGGGACATACGGGTCGATGAGCTGGTGCGACGGATCACGCGGGACGTCTCCAGGAAGGTTCCCTTCGATGCCAACGAGCTGAACCGGTTGAAGCTGGTGGTGCACGAGCTGCTGTTGAATGCGGTGGAGCACGGGAATCTCGAGATGACCCCCTACAAGAGCGACCCGGTTTTCTACGACACGGAAGCGTACCGGCGCATGCTCCAGGAGCGACTGCGGGTCCCCGAGCTCGGCGGCCGGCTCGTCACCCTGGAGTGGGTCTACGGGCGGGGCCGGGTGGAGATCACCATTGCCGACGAGGGGAAGGGATTTGACGCCAGTGAAGCCGCGCGCAACGATCCCGGCGAGGACCTCTTCCGTCCCACGGGCCGGGGTATACGCCTGGCGAAGATGCTCTCGAGCCAGTTGACCTACAGCGGAAGGGGCAATATCGTCACTTGCGTCGTCGCCGCCCGGTGATCGCCGGTGCTCGGACGGGAAGCGCGGCGCCACCGTGAAGCTCGGCTTGCTCGGTCAGCTTGCTCCTTGACACCGCGCGGCGTCTCCGATTATCCTGCCTCATCATTCGAGAAGCCGAAATGAGGCTGGCCCCTCGGAGAGCCGTGAAAGAAAACGGAGGGGAGCTTCCAGTGTAAGGCTTTGAAAATACCTCAAAAACAGCACCATGCGCGCCCGTAGCTCAGGTGGATAGAGCGTCGGACTTCGAATCCGCAGGTCGCACGTTCGAGTCGTGCCGGGCGCGCCAAACTTAGATTGGCTCCAGCTCTATGATGAGCGGTTAATAGGAGCCTTGAAGATAGCATAGAAGACTGAGTTTGTCCACCGGTGGACAGATTAGGTTGTCCACCACCCTGTCCACCCCGTCAGCAGCTTGAAGGTCGCACGCCGCTCAATACTCAGAGCGCAGAACCGGGTGAACTCATTGTTATACTTAGTGAATACTCTCTTGAGGAACTCCATGCCCCTAGGGGTGACCATGGTCCGACTGTAGGTGCACCCGTTGGCAGCTCCAGTCTTAACGTAGAAGTAACCGCTGTCGATGTGGCCCTGCTTCGGGGTGTTGTTGTTGTCACTCCTGGGGAAGAACACGCCGGCCTTTCTGAGGAAGGCCAGGGCAAGGTTTGGTGACCGGCCTAGCACCTTCATGGCACCACTCGGGGTGACTCCGTCTTCGCAGCTGATGAAGTAGTCATACTGGTCGGCCTTGGGTGCCAGCATCTCGAACTGCTTCTCTGCCTCAAGCCTCTT
>JALOPI010000003.1 GCA_025453975.1 Syntrophobacteraceae bacterium | reverse complement strand
ATGTTCGTTCCGCATAATCTCACCTTGACGGTCCTGGGCGTGGGGCTTCTCTGGTTCGGCTGGTTCGGCTTCAATGCGGGCAGTGCCCTGGCGGCCAACGCCAGCGCGGCTCTCGCCTTCACCAACACCATGGTTGCCGGGGCGGCCGCGGCGACATCGTGGATGATGGTGGAGTGGTGGGTGGCCGGAAAGCCCAGCGCACTGGGCCTGGCGTCGGGTATCGTGGCGGGCCTTGCCTCCGTGACGCCGGCGGCTGGCTTCGTGACTCCCGCCTGGGCGATTTTCATCGGTCTCGCGGGGGGGGCTCTCTGCTTTTACGGCGTGAGAATCAAATTCAGGCTGGGCTACGATGATTCCCTGGATGTGGTGGGAATCCACGGTTTGACGGGGGTGTGGGGCCCCATAGCCACGGGGATTTTTGCCACGGTGGGCGCCCAGGGGCTCATGGCCGGCGGCTGGAGCACCTTCGGCATCCAGCTTCTGGCGGTTCTGGTGGTGGGGCTGTATTCCTACGCGGTGAGCTGGGCTCTGGGGATGATCCTGGCCAGGACCATGGGTCTGCGGGTGGAAGAGGAGGAGGAGATCGTCGGCCTCGACAGGGAGCTCCACGGCGAAGTGGGATACAACGCGTAGGGATTGGGAGATGGAGGGGCGCGGAGCCTGGGGGAATCGGGATCCCCGCCGGGGCCCGGATCCATCCCCCTTCGACCGACAGTATGCGGCGGGCCACCTGAGCTGAAGTCCCCGGATCTCAGTTCACCAGGCTCTGGATGGGGGCCGGGATTCGGCCGCCCAGGGAGATGAACCCCTCCGATCCGCCATTGTCGGCCACCCCGATGATGGTCGCCTCGCCCAGGAGTCCCCCGAAGAAAGCCTTCTCCCCGGCTTTCTTGCCGGGCACGGGGATGAGCCGCGTGGCGGTGGTCTTGCGGTTGATGACGCCGATGGCCATCTCGTCGGCGATGATGCCGGCGAGCGTCTCGGCTGAAACGTTTCCGGGCAGAGCCACCATGTCGAGCCCCACGGAGCAGACGCTCGTCAGCGCCTCCAGCTTCTCCAGGGAGAGGAATCCATCCCGGGCCGCCTGGGCGATGTGCAGGTCCTCGCTCACGGGGATGAACGCCCCGCTGAGGCCCCCCACGTAGGAGCTGGCGAAGGCGCCGCCTTTCTTGACGGCGTCGTTGAGCATGGCCAGCACCGCCGTCGATCCTGGAACGCCGATGCTCTTCAGGCCCAGGCTCTGGAAGATCTCACCCACGCTGTCTCCCACGTTGGGGGTGGGGGCCAGGGAAAGGTCCACGACGCCGAAGGTGACTCCCAGGCGCTGGGCCACCTGCCTGCCGATGATCTCTCCCACGCGGGTGACCTTGAAGGCCGTCCGCTTGATGATCTCCGAAAGCTGGCCCAGGTCCAGCGCGGGGTTTCCCCGACGGGCGCGGTCGATGGCCTTCCTGACGACTCCGGGCCCACTGACTCCCACGTTGATGACGGCGTCGGGCTCGCCCACGCCCAGGTAGGCCCCCGCCATGAACGGTACATCCTGGGGGATGTTGGCGAAGACGCACAGCTTGGCGCAGGCGAGGCCGTCGGCGCTCTCCGTCAGTCGGGCGGCCTCCTTGATGGTCCGGCCCATGAGCAGCACGGCGTCCATGTTGATCCCCGCGTGGGTGGAGGCCACGTTCACCGAGGCGCACACGCGCTCGGTGGCCGCGAGGGCCTGGGGAATGGCCTCGATGAGCGCCCGGTCCCCCGTCGTCATGCCTTTTTCCACCAGGGCGCCGAATCCCCCGATGAAATCGATGCCGATCTCCCGGGCCACCCGGTCCAGGGTGGCCGCGATCTCGACCATCTGGGTTGCCGCGAACGGGCAGGCCGCCACGGCCACGGGGCTGACGGCCACGCGCTTGTTCACCACGGGGATGCCGTATTTCACGGCCACCTCGTCGCAGACCCCCACGAGATTCCCGGCCAGCCGGCTGATCTTGTCGTGAACATTCCTCTGGAAACGCCCGAGATCGTCGCTGGCGCAGTCAAAAAGGCTGATGCCCAGGGTGACGGTTCGAACGTCCAGGTGCTCGTTTCGCAGCATTTCAAAGGTGGAGATGACTTCCCGGTCGGTCAGCATATTGGTGTCCTATACCCGGTGGATCTGCTCGAAAATGTCCCGGTGCTGGAGACTGACTTCGAGCCCCAGCTCCCCGGCCCGCTGAGTCAGGGCGGAGCGGAAGGCGGCCTGGTCCGTCTCCACGGGGATGTCCACTTCATAGATCATGACGTTGCGGCGAGGGTCCAGCCCCCCGCGAAACACGGCCTGAAGGTTGGTGATGTTGATGCGGTAGGAGGCCAGAAGAGCCGTGATGCCGGCCACGAGCCCCAGTCGATCCGGTCCCATGGTGGTGATGACGAAGGGCTCCGTCTCGACGGGCACGGCTTCCGCCCCTTTCTCCATTGTCTTGAGGAACACCGAAAGCCCCTCGGGAGAAAGCCCGCGGTTGAGCTCCGCATGAAGGTCCTCCGGTTCCATCCCGGGGGGCATGGTGATGATGAAGATTCCGGCGAACTCGGTCTGGAGGATGGTCTGGCTCACGTCCTCGATGTTGCACCGCGATTCGTGGAGCGCCCTGGAGACGGCGGCCACAATGCCTGGCCTGTCGCGTCCCAGCACGGTGATGATGACTTTTTTCATGGGCGAGGCCTCCTCATGGGGTCGTCCGTGGCCACTGTCCCCGGGTCCTGGACTCCCCCGGGCGGGCGGTGTGCCGATCCTGTCTGGATAAGCGAAAGCGCTCAAGCTCCCCTTTATTGCTTTTGAAGCGAATGGGCAACAGACAAATCGAGCGGCTGATCCATGGCCGCCCACGGCTCCCTGAATCGAGGGTCACCCCCTGTTGAGCTCGACCCCCTGGCCCCACCCGACCCATCCACGTCTTCAAACCGCCGTCCGTCGAATCGCCCGGAATCCCAGGGCCTCCCGCCGTCCGGCCCGGCGCTTGTGGATCGTCGGTCCCCCTTCCCCTTTCGGCTTGATTCATGCCGTGCATCCAGCCCTCGGAGCTTGACTCCGACGGTCAACGGTCTGATATACTGGATAAGGTTGAAAAACTTCACTTTCACAGGTTCTCGACCGTGGTTCAAGCCCGCACCGTTCAACCGCATGCGGGAGTAAAAGATCTGTGGCGCCGCGATGGGCCGAAACGAGGCTCTTGACCCTCAGCGATCAAAGCACCACTTGCAGCGCCAAACGGCACCGGTCACCGAGGTGGCATGGGGATTGTGCGCTTCCTCTCCCCAAACCGTCTGACCAGCCTGGCCAGGGAATCGGGCATGAATGTGTTTCAAGAGTTCAAAAGGCTGGTGTCGGAGCTGGAGAAGCAGGCGGTGAGGTATGCGCTCGTTGGAGGGGTCGCGGTGGCCTTCTACGCCGAGCCTCGATTCACCAGGGACATGGACATCCTCGTCGATCCCGAGGATTTCGAGAAGGCCAAGGACATTCTGGAGAGGGAAGGGTATTTCCAATCCGCGTCGCCAAGGACATTCCCGGAGGTGGCCATGGAGCTTCGCCGTTTCCTGAAGGTAGCGGGTGAAGAGGATGAGATGCTGATCGATATTCTCTTAGCCCAGAATGAAGAGCTGAAAAGGATGATCCGGAATGCAGTGGAAGCGGAGTCGGAGGAAGGAAGTGTGAGGCTTGTGAGCAAGTGTGATCTGATCCGGCTCAAGAGGGCCAGAGATTCGAAACAGGATCAGGCTGACATAGAGGCGCTTGAAGATGACCAAGATCGATAGTGTTCTCAAAAAGCTCAGCGAGCTTTACGAATTCCATCGACGGCTCAAGGCTTACCAGATCAAGGAAAAGACCTTGAAGCCTCGCGGGGAGGACGCGGCAAGGGGTCCTCGCGCCCGTTAGCTTCGTGCTGGCCAAGGGGATGACTGGCTTGAAGGCAGAGCTGATAAAGCGCTGGCATGGTCTGGGATTTGACTTTCGGGGAGGAGAATGGTTAAATGGATTTTAACGATATCGGCGGAATGCCTATTGGGGCTTTTCAGAGATGGATATCCCCTCCTCGCGCCCGCCTTGATTCCCATCGATCACTGACCCTTTACGTCCAGCATCATTCCCATCTGCTGCAGCGCGTCCGGTCGGAGGCGATGTTTTTGGCCGATCACGGCACCCGTGCCGGGGCGAGCGCGCTGAGTCAATGAGAAGCCTCCGCGCATGCGCTCCACACTGCAACCGAGCCCCAACGGATTTGAGCCCAAGGTGCGGCGGGAAGATAGCCTTCTCCCCGCGCAACGCGTGAGCGCCTCGGCTCCAAACCAGAAACAGGAAGGAATGCTTTATTGATGTCTTTTGAAGAGCTCCAACTGGCAAAACCCATTCTCAAGGCTCTGGCCCGATGCGGCCACGAAGAGCCCACTCCCGTCCAGGCCCAGGCCATTCCCAAGGTTCTGGCCGGCCACGATCTCATCGCCTCGGCCCAGACGGGAACCGGCAAGACGGCGGCTTTCGTGCTGCCCGCCCTTCATCGTCTGGCCACTCCCGACCCTGTCCGCAAGCCCGGCCTCCGCATCCTGGTGCTGACTCCCACCCGGGAGCTGGCCACCCAGATCACGGATGCGACGCGTGCCTATTCCAAGTATCTCAAGGTCCACAGCGTCGCCATCTACGGCGGCATGCCCTTCGGCGATCAGATCCGGGCCCTGGCCCAGCTCCCGGACATGATCGTGGCGACCCCGGGCCGTCTCATCGACCACATCTGGCGCGGTCGCATCGACCTGTCCCAGGTGGAGATGCTCGTCCTGGACGAAGCGGACCGGATGCTCGACATGGGGTTCATCGGCGACATGGAATTCATCTCCGACGCCATGCCGCCCGAGTGCCAGACCATCCTCTTTGCGGCCACCCTGGGCGATGAAACGGCTCGCCTGGCCGCGAAATTCACCCGCAATCCCGAGCGGGTGGAGATCGCCCCGGGCAAGGTGACCCACGAGCGTATCGAGCAGCGGCTGCATCTGACGGACGGACTTCAGCACAAGAATCGGCTGCTGAGGCGCCTCTGCGAGGATACCAGCCTGACGCGCGCCATCGTGTTTTCGGCGACCAAGCGCGACGCCGATGTCCTGGCGCGGGAGCTCAGCGCCGAGGGGCACAAGGCCGCCGCCCTCCATGCGGACATGACTCAGTCGGCCCGCAATCGGACCCTCGTGGACATGCGCCGGGGAAAAATCCGGCTCCTGGTGGCCACGGACGTGGCGGCCCGGGGCTTGGACATCACCGGCATCAGCCATGTCATCAACTTCGACCTGCCGCGCTCCGCCGAGGACTACGTGAACCGAATCGGCAGGACGGGCCGGGCGGGAGAGTCGGGAGTGGCCATTTCGCTGGCATCGAGAGCGGATCTGCCTTACCTGGATCGCATCGAAAGCTATCTGGGCCAGAATCTCGCCATCCATGTGATTCCCGGTTTTGAGCCGGCGCACCCTGTCAGACGGGGCGGTGTCGGGCAGACGAATGACGGCAGGAAGACCGGGCGGGGAGGTCGCGGCGGAAGTAGACGATCGGGAGGCGGTGCCCCCACTCCAGGGGAGGTCGAGGGTGCCGCGGGAGCGGCGGGGAAAGGCAAGCCGGCCGCCACGCATCAGCGCCGGAGCCCCAAAGGCGATGGCGGAGCCAGGGGGGCATCTTCCTCACCCGGATCCCCGCCTCGCAAACCAGCCCGGAAGGCAGCCAGAAAAGCCCCATCCCCGGGCCCCGTGGCGATGGTCAAGGACCGCGTCGTCTCATGAGTCGGGTGAGCTCCCGGTCGAAGGCATCGGCGAAGCGCTGCCGGTCTCTTTGAGAAAACGGCCGGGGGCCGGGCGTGACCGTGCCGGCCTCCCGGATGTCCTGCATGAAGTTCCGTATGGAGAGCCTCTCGCCCATGTTCGCCTCGGTGAAGAGCTCTCCACGGGGAGTCATGGCCACGACCCCCTTGGGGATCAGAGCCGCGGCCAGGGGGATGTCCTGGGTGACGGCCAGGTCCCCTTCCTCCGCCTGCTCCGCGATGTACTCGTCAACGGCTTCGGGGTCCCTGGCCAGACGGACCGTGGAAAGGCAGGCCGATTCCGGAAGGCCGATGGCCTTGTTGGCGACGAAAACCGCGTGTACCCGGAGCCTCCTCGCCGCCCGGACGATGATCTCCTTGACGCCCCCCGGGCAGGCATCCGCATCCACCCATATCTTCATCCACCGACCTCCCTCCTTCTTCGACACGGACTTCATTCCGTCATCACCCATCACCACGCCAACGGGGCGGCGCGGCAAACGGCGCCGACATCGAATGTTGTCCCCCTATGCCGTTCTGTGCTATCCGTGTCAAGGCCTGAAAGTGAATCAGGCTGCCGGCTTCAAATCCATTTCCCTTTTCCTGTCCGTCGACTGGAGGCTCAAGCACCATGGCTGAAGCGATTCGCTGGCTCAAGACGCATTGCGCAAGGATGGATCACGGTGGCTGCGCGCTGCTGGTGGGGGTTCGGGACAACGAGATCGTGGAGATCAAGGGGGACCCCGATGGATACCTCAATGGCGGATACACCTGCCTCAAGGGAAGGGTTTCGGCCGACCGGCTGACCCACCCCGACAGGCTCCGGCATCCCCTCAGACGGGCGGGAAAGCGAGGCGAGGGCAGATGGCAGCGCATCTCGTGGGAGGAAGCCCTGGACGAGACGGCCAGGAGCCTCATCCGCATTCGGGAGGAGCACGGGGCGCGGGCCGTGGGCTTCGGCGTCGGCATGCCCAAGGGGCTCGAGCATTTCGTCCTCATCCGCCTCGCCAACCTTTTCGGCTCGCCCAACGTCATCGCGAGCCAGGATGTGTGCCATGCCCCCCGGGAGATCACGGGCATTCACACCTGCGGGTTCTACCCCGTGGCGGACCTGCACCACCCGACGCAGGTCATCCTGTCCTGGGCCAGCAACCTGCTCTCCACCAGCGAGGAGGGGCAGATCGCCAGTCTTCTCCTGAACCAGCTCAAGGGCGGCGCCCGGCTCATCGTCGTGGACCCGCGCCGGACGGAGCTGGCCGAGCGTGCCGATCTCTGGCTGCAGCTGCGACCGGGAACGGCCCAGGCCCTGGCCCTGGGGTTTCTGCACGTCATCATCACGGAAGGTCTTCACGACCGGGAATTCGTCGAACAATACACCTACGGATTCGAGGATCTGGCTGCCCACGTGGGAGCATACACCCCCGAGGCCGTGGCCGACATCACCTGGGTCCCGGCCGACCTCATACGCCGGGCCGCGAGGCTTTACGCCGAAGCCAGGCCGGCGGCTCTCCAGTGGGGGAACGCCATCGAGCATGACATCCATGCCTTCGACGCCACGCGCTCCCTCGTCTGTCTCATGGCCGTCTGCGGCAACCTGGAGGTTCCCGGGGGCAATGTCAGCGCCCACGACCCCAAGATCATGGGGCTCGGTGAGTTCGTGCGGGCGGACCTCATTCCCGACAAGCGCAAGGAGATGATCGGCGCTCACCACGGCGTCATCCCGAGGCTCATGACCGTGGCCCCCGCCTTCTTCCGCGAGGCCGTGCTGGAGGGCACGCCCTATCCCGTGAGGGGCTACTACGGCATGTGCACCAATCCCCTGGTGGCCTGGGCCGACAGCGGCCTGACCCACCGGGCATTCCAAGACCTCGATTTCGTGGCGGTGGCGGACCTCTTCATGACCCCCACGGCGGCCATGGCGGATATCGTCTTCCCCGTGGCCCACCAGTACGAGATGAACGACATCGGCCATTACGGCATCGGCCACGGGATGATCCTGGCCAGGCCCAAGCTGGTGGATCCCCCGGCCGAGTGCTGGCCCGACATGAAGATCATGAACGAGCTGGGCAAGCGGGTGTCGCCGCGAGACCTCTGGCCCGAGGATCACGAGGCCTTCCTGGAGGACCTGGTGCGCCCCGCCGGCCTGACGTACGCACAATTCGCGGAGAAAGGCTTTCTCAAGGGACCGGATCGATTCAAATCCTACCTCGAAAAAGGGTTTCGCACGCCCACGGGGAAGGTGGAGCTCAAGCTCAGCACCGCCGGGAAATTCAAGCTGAAGCCGCTGCCGGATTTCGCGGCCCTCCCCGAGGAGGAGGACCCCGAGCTGCCCCTGATTCTCATCAGCGCCAAGAGTCGCTATTATCTGCTGTCGTCCTATCGGTGGGTGGGGAGGCTTCGGGATAAGCGGCCCGACCCCCTGGCGGAGATCCACCCGGAGACGGCGGCGGCTCACGGCATCGCCGACGGCGACCCCGTCGTCATCGAAACCCGGTACGGCTCCATCCGCCAGAAGGCTCGCGTGACCGACATCGTTCACCCCCGCGTCGTCAGCGCCGCTCTGGGCTGGTGGTTCCCCGAAGGGGATCCTTCGAGGCAGTTCGACTGGCGGGAGTCGAACTTCAACATGCTGACCTCCGTCGAAAAGCTCGGGAAGGAGTTCGGAACACCCAACATCAAGAACATCCCCTGCAGGATACGCAGGGGGGGCGAGGCTGGGTGAAGGATCCACAACGCGAAAGGAGACCGGACAATGGCAGAGATGACCGTGAAGGAAATGGCCGATTTCATTCGGGATGATCTGAGACTCAAGACGCTTCCCATCGCCGTCAAGTTCCTGGGGAGCAAGGCGGATCTGCCCGAAAAGACGCGTCAGCCCTCTATCGCCCTGGGAAAGCGGGTGACCATCTGCCAGGGCGTCACCATGGCCCGCAATTACGGCTGGACGGTGGGACTCACCCGGGAGGATTTGAACTGCGTGCCCGCCATGATCACCTTCGGCTTCACCGATGCGCCGGACCAGGTTGAATCGCTGACCAGGCTCTTCCGCGAGATCGGCTTCGCATCCACCGAGGAGGGGGCCCGCCGGGAGATGGATGCCATGCACAAGCTTGGAAACGGGGAGATCGAGGCCATCGCCCTCGCACCCCTGGCCAAGGGCCAGCTCGCCCCGGACACCATCGTGCTCTTTGGCAATCCCGCCCAGGTGATGCGCCTCATCCAGGCCTGGACGTACGTCAAGGGGGGGCGGGTGCCCGGGAGCTTCGGAGGCAAGGTGGAGTGCGACGAATACCTTCTGGCCCCCTTCAAGACCCGGGACGCCCGCGTGACCATCCCCGGAAACGGGGACCGCATCTTTTCCGGGACTCAGGACGACGAAATGGCCTTTTCCATCCCTGGCCAGGATCTGAAGGACCTGGTGCGCGGGCTGGTGGAATCCGGAAAGAAGATCGGCGCCCGTTATCCCGTGCCGCCGTACCAGAACTACCAGCCCGAGTTTCCCAAGGCGCATGTCAGCCTGGGGAAGGAGCTGGGCATCTTTTGACGGGCCTCACGGCGGTGAGGTGCCGGCGGCCTCGGCGCGGCGGGCCATCTCCTGGGGATCCAGGTCCTCCACGTGGGTCGCGATCCACCACGTGCTCCCGGAAGGATCCCTGACGGCGGCGGTGCGATCCCCCCAGAACTGGTCCACCGGCTCGTAAAGGGATTCCCCTCCGGCCGCCAGGGCAGCGCGGTAGGTGGCGTCCACATCGTTGACGTAAAAGTAAATCGTGGAATGGGAAGGGGGCATGTCCCCCATCAGCTCTCCCATCATGTACGGCGAATCGCCGATCTTCATCTCCGCGTGCATGATGCTTCCGTCGGGAAGGTTGAATCTCATGGTCTCCTGGGCTCCAAAGGCGTCCCGGAGGAACGCCATGAGCCCGGGCACGTTCTTGACATTCACCATGGGGGTGAGGGTGTGATAGCCTTCGGGTATGGGATTGACGGGCATGGGAAGCCCTCCTCGGTCTGCAGGGTTACGTAGCGGGGAAGCCGGCCGGGGATCAGCCCTCCCATCTTCCCCAATACAAATTAATGGGTCCCGAGTAGCCTGTCACGATGCCGGGCGCCCGGCCATTCAACACTCCAGCCTCGGAAAGGGCCTCATGCTGCGCAGGGCACTCCTCCTCAAGCTCTTCAGCGCCGCCACCATGCTTCGCTGGAACGACAAGATCCGGCCCATGGACCTGACGGAGCTGGACAAGCAGGCCCACAAGATGGTCCTCGCCTATTTCCTCGGGAAGTGGGAGGAGGAGCGGGGCGAGCTGGACTGGATCGGGATCATCGAGGGGGGACTTTTCGAGCTGCTGCAGCGCGTGGTTCTGACGGATCTCAAGCCGCCCCTCTTCTACCGGATCAAATCGGATCCGGCGCGCTACGGACGGCTCAACGACTGGGTCGGCGAGCAGCTCAGTCCCATCCTGTCGCCGCTGGGAGCTGCGTTTCAAAGGCGCTTTCGGGAGTATTTCGACGAGCCCGAGGATGGGGTTCACCACAGGGTGCTGGACGCCGCCCATCTTTCGGCTACCTGCTGGGAATTCGACATTCTGTACCGCATGAATCCGGGCGGCTTTGAGATGGAGGCCATCCGCGAGCGGCTTTCGACGGCCCTGGAGCCGTTCGGCGATCTCGCCGGCATGGCCCGGCTGCGCGAGGACGACGCTTCACGACGCTTCATCGACCTTTGTGGACAGCTTCGCTTCCAGGTCCGCTGGGCCAACATCCACCGGGCGCCGCGGACGTCGGTCCTTGGGCATTCGCTCATCGTGGCCTTCGTGGCCTACCTTTTCTCGATGCAGGTGGGGGCCTGTCGAGCCCGCCGGATCAACAATTTCTTCACCGGGCTCTTCCACGATCTTCCCGAGGTCCTCACCCGGGACGTCATCTCCCCCGTCAAGCGCTCCATCGAGGGTTTGGATGCGGTGATCAAGGAATACGAGCGGGAGATGATGGATCAGGATTTCTACGGGCTGCTCCCCCCGGCCTGGCGCATGGAGATGCGGCTTTTCGCCGAGGATGAGCTCGAGAACGTCGCGAGGGTGGACGGGGAGTCCAGGCGGGTGGGCAGCGGCGAGATCGGAAGACTTTACAACGAAGACCGGTATTCGCCCCGGGACGGGGAGCTGGTGAAGGCTTCGGACCGGCTGGCCGCGTTCATCGAGGCCTACCTGGCCATCCGCAACGGCAGCGCGGCCCCGGATCTCCACGAAGCCTTCTGGGCCATCAGGAGCGAGCAGTCCCATCTCCATGTGGCGGGGATCGACCTCGGCGGCATCTATGCCGACTTCGACTGAGGGCGAGCCTAGCCCACGCCGATGCCCGCCCCGGCTTGAAGCTTGAGACCGGAAGCCTGCAAAAGCTCATCTCGACCCCACGGATCGGACCATGCTCAACCCAGAGTCTCCCGTTCCCCTGTACCACCAGCTTGCGGAGATCCTCCTGGCCAAGATCCGCTCGGGGGAGCTGTCCCCCGGGACCCGGATCCCATCGGAGCCGGCGCTGGCGGCCGCTTACGGCATCGGGCGGCCCACGGTCCGGCAGGCCATTGACGTCCTGGTCCGGAGGCGATTTCTCCTTCGGCGAAGGGGATCAGGGACTTATGTGAGACAGGAGCCGGAGGAGGTGGACCTCTTTTCCCTGGCGGGAACGCTTTCGGCCTTCCAGAAGAAGGGCATCTCCGCCACCTCGTCCATCCTGGCGAGGGCGCGCCTGACCTCGTCCCCCGTCGATGCCGAAAACCCGTTTTCCGGAATGCCCGCGATTTTCATCGCCAGGCTCAGCCTGGTGGATGGTGCACCGGTGCTGCTGGAGGAAATCTACCTTGACCCGGATCTCTTTCCGGGGCTGGACGAGATGGACCTGTCAGGACTCTCCCTGTCGCGGATCGTGGCGGAGCGTTACCACATGCGTCCTTCGGGCGGGAGGCAGAATTTCCGCATCGGGTGCGTGGACGGGGAGCGAGCCCGCCACCTGGAGACGTCCTCGACGACGCCGGTCCTGATCGTCAAGCGCTTCCTCAACCTGTCCGGGGTGGAAAGCGCCATCTACTCGGAGCTCTACTGCCGAACCGACCAGTTCGTGCCGCCGCCGATCCCAGGTAGAGCCGGATGCTGTGCAGGAGCTCGTCCAGGACACGGCTGAACTCCTCTTCGTCGGGCTCGAGCAACGTCATGCGGAACCCCTGAAGCGGCGTGTTGAAAGACGACAGGGGCACCACACAGATCCCCGTCGAAGCCAGCAGGTAATAGACGAATCGCTTGTCCGGCTGCATCTCGGGGTCGGCGGTGAGCTCCTCCACCAGCTTCCGGGCCTCGCGGTTCGGTACGGGAAGAGTCTGGTCCAGGCTCAGCACCCCGGGCTCGAAGGCGACGCTCATGTAAAAGGCGCCGTCCGTTCGGTTGACCATGAGGCCCGGGACATCGCTCAGCTTTCGGTAGGCGAGGTTGGAGAAGCTCTCGTAACGCCGGCAGCGCTGGCCGAGGTATTCGGCATATTCCGGATGTTGCAGGATGTGAGGAATGGCCCGCTGGGGGAGGGTCGTGGAGCAGACCTCGATCATCTTGGCGTTGATGATGGACTGGACGTACCGCAGGAAATCCGGGTCCTTGTCGGCGTTGTAGATTTCGACCCAGCCGCAGCGGGACCCCGGCCAGGGCAGCTCCTTGGAGATGCCTTTCATGGCCAGCCCCGGCACGTCGCCCAGAACGTCGGCCAGGGGCAGCGTTTTCTGGCCGTTGTAGACCAGGTTCTGGTAAATCTCGTCGGCGATGAGAAACAGATCGAGCTCCCGGGCGATGGCGACGATCTCCCGCAGGGTCTCCTCGGGGTAGACGGCTCCCGTGGGATTGTCGGGGTTGATGATGAGGATGCCGGCCACCGAGGGGTTGTACTGCACTCGCCGGCGGAGCTCCCTCAGGTCCGGGCGCCAGTGGTTCAGGGGGTCCAGAGGGTAGGTCACCGGCGGCTGTCCGGCGTGGGCCGCCTCGGACGAGGAGTGGGTCGTGTAGGTGGGAGACGGCGTGATGATGCGGGCCGTGCTGCGCAGGAGCCCGTAAATCTTCGTGATGGCTTCCCCCAGGCCGTTGAAGAAAACGATGTCACCGGGGGAAATGTGGACGCCGCCGTTGCGGTTGCGATTGGCCGCCAGGTACTCCCGGGTCTCCAGGATCCCCTGGGTGTGGCAGTACCCGTAGGAGCAGTCCTGCATGGCCAGGTCGGCCACGATGCGCTTCATCCAGTGGGGAATCTTTTCTCCCTTGGCCACGGGATCCCCGATGTTCTCGAGGTGGACCTTGATCCCCAGCTGCTGCAGCTTCTCCACCACCCGAATGATGTTGCGGATTTCGTAAGTCAGCTTGCCGGCGCCCATGTGCACGATGTCGGTTCTCATGCTTGCCTGACCTTCCTTTCGTTTTGCCGCGGTGACGAGGGAGCCCTTCGGGCCCGCAAATGAAAAGGGCCGCGAGTGGCTCGCAGCCCCAAAACGGAAAAGGGCTGCGGTGAGTGCCCGCAGCCCTGAGTTTTCAATGGTGGAGAACGATCGCGTCACTTCTCCCTCAGAGCCGCGGGCCTGGCGGCCGCCGCCGCTGCCGCGGCGCTGCCGGCATAACGAGCTCGATGGATGGAGGAGCCGGGAGAAGCCATGATCTTCCTGATAACCGAAGTAAATCCAATCGTTCCCATGCGTCTGACGGGCCGAATACTAACCGAAGCTCCTCGAGACTGTCACGAAAAAAAACGGCCTTTTCCGTCATGCCCGCTAAAAAAGCCCTTCAGTGCGTCGCCTGGACCCTCTGATGGGTCCTGGCGGTGCATCGATGCCCTGGCTCCGACCTCCAGCCTGAATACGGGCTGCCATCCGAGGGCCCCATTCCGCCCGTTGATCCCATGACGCCCACGCCCCAGGCTGCCGCATCATCGGGGCTTCCGTCCCAGGGACAGCAGCCAGGCCGCCGCCGGCTCCATCGTCCGGCCCAGCGCGAAGGCCGCCGGAGCCAGGACCAGGCACGAGAGCATGAACCAGCTTTGATGGCTCGCTGCCGAGGCCCCACCGACCCACCCCTCCGTCCAGGCCCCCCAGTAGCTGAAGATCGGCTGATGCACGAGATAAACTCCGTAGGACGCGGCCGACAGGCCCCTGATCCAGCGCGATGCTCCCACCCTGGCCACGGGAGGCCAGATGAAAATGGCCACGAAGACCGCGACGGACCAGGAGACCTGCTGGAACAGGGCGAAGGGGAGGGGCAGATCCCGGAATCCGAGGGTCAGGATGGCTCCCAGGGTGACGATGCCGAGGGTAAAACCGGCAAACGCCCGGTCCAGGGGTGCCCCCTGGGAGGGTGAGACACCGGGCTTCCACGCCGAGGCGAGCCACATGCCCACGGTGAATTCCGGCAGCCTGGCGGGGAGGTTGAAATAGACCATGGAATCCACCGAGGCCAGCCAGGGCCCGAGCCCCAGGGGCGGCAGGGCCAGCACGGCGAGACCTCCCCAGCAAAGCCCACCAATGAGGAGACACGCCCTCGTCGGTCCCAGGGCCAGAAAGAGCCTGAGCAACAGGGGATACATCAGGTAGAATTGCGCCAGGAGCGTCAGGTACCAATAGGCCGCCGTGTTGCTGTAGAGGCTCGAAGGGTCGAAGCCCTGGAGAAAGAGGATCTGCTGGAGCAGGCGTGACAGGGCAGCGGTGACTTCCAGACCGCCGAAGACCGCGAGGTTCAGGCCGGTGAAGAGGATGGCCGCCAGGTAGTAGGGGGGCACGATGCGAAGGGCCCGGCGCTTGACGAACCGGACATATTCGGGCGCCATCCGGCACTCGTATCCCAGACAGGGGAGCGCCAGCAGGAAGCCGGTCATGACATTGAAATGGACCACGCCGAACTGGCCGGCGTGGGCGATGGATGCCAGGGCTTCGCCCACCAGGCCGTAACCGGTCCGTCCGCCCCACAGATGGTGGATGAAGATCCCCAGCGTGGCCAGGACCCTCAGGGTGTCCACCTGGGGGACCGTGAACCGCGGAACGGCTTTCGGGATGCTCACGGGGTCTTCGCCTGAGCCGCCGACGGCTCGGTTTTCCCCGGTCCCCGCTCGAAATGGTGCAGTGCGGCCCCCACGGGTGCGAATGCCAGGAAGAGGATGTTGGCGATGGGGATGAAGAAGCAGAGGCCGAAGCCCAGGTGGAAGAGCAGGCTGCCCTTGAGAGCCCGGAAACGTTCCCGGAAGGGGATCATCCGCCGCGCGGGGATGATGTCCGTGCTGTCCCACGCCAGGAGGATGGCCGACAGCAGCAGGGAAAGGATGGTGATGACGGGGCCGAGGGGCGTCAGCCACCCCAGGACCATGATGAAGCTGCTGGCGAGCATCGGCAGGATGGTTCTCGGAACCTCCTGGAGCGTGATGTAGACCATCTGGGCCCATATGGACGCACTGTCGGGCTGGGCGACCCGGCCCGTCAGCATGCCCTCGACGACGCGCGACATCACGTCCATGATGACGGCTCCGAAAAGGATCTGCCCGGCCAGGTACGACAGCAGGGACGAAACGGCCACCAGGCCCAGGGTCAGGAGCCAGGAGAAAACGTGCCAGAGCCAGACCAGCCAGGACCCTTGGGGCTTGGCCCAGAGAAATCCCGCCAGCTCGGCATGATAGGCCAGGACGAGCCCCGTGATGACGACAGCCAGGGCCGCCGTGATCACGAATCGCAGAAGCCCCAGCACGAGGAGCCTGGGCGTTCGGATTCCCAGCCACAGCCCCCTGAAATTGTAGATGATGCCCTGGATCACGTCGTCAGCTCCGCTCCATGATCATGGTGGATTCAGGTTTCAGGGGACGGCTTCCCTGGCGGGCCCGGTTCCGTCCCGCCCGCGCCGGGGGAAGAGCTCAGTGGGCCCCTCCGGGAGCCTCCGCCGGCCGGCCGCGGTAGGTGCGCATGAGCAGGGTCAGGGGAACCAGCGCCGCCGTGAGCCAGGCGAACAGCCAGAAGACGTCATTGAAGGCCAGCATGTTGGACTGCCGCAGCACTTCGCGGTAAACGCCCGCCAGCAGCTGCCTGGAATGGGTCATCCCCTCGGCCATCCCCGTCAGGGCCCGGGAGACCTGATCGGCATACTCCCGCAGAGCCGGGTTGAAGGGAGTCACGTGCTCCACCAGAAAGCTCTGGTGGAGCTGCGATCGCTGGGACAACAGCGTCGCGCTCACGGCCACCCCGAAGCTTCCCCCGAGGTTTCGCAAGAGGTTGAAGATCCCCGATGCGTTTCCCATCTGCTCTTTGGGGATGTTCACGTAGGTCGAGCCCGCCAGAGGGACGAAGAAGAGCCCGATACCGAACCCCTGGATGAAGCGCGGCAGGGCGATGGAGGTGAAATCGGCGTCCAGGGTCAGCTGGCTCATGAGCCACAGGGACACGGCCATGGTGGAGAGCCCCACCGAGAGGAGCGTCTTGGGACGAGCCCCCCGCTTCATGAGGATGCCGGCGACGGGCATGATGAACAGGCTCGCGACGCCCCCCGGGCCCAGGATGTACCCCGCCCAAACCGCCGTGTAGCCCATGAGCGTCTGGGCGTAAAGGGGCAGCAGCACGAAGCCTCCGAAGAGGGTGAAGAAGCCCATGAACATGATGACGTTTCCCACGGCGAAGGTCCGGTCCCGAAACACCCTCAGGTCCACCACCGGGTGCTCGGCCCGGAGCTCGACGATGACGAACAGGGTCAGGGCCACGATGCAGATGACGCTCAGGGTGATGATGAAGGTCGAATCGAGCCAGTCCTCGCGCTCCCCCTTGTCGAGAACGATCTGAAGGCACCCCAGGCCGACGGCGATGAGAAACAGCCCCCATCGGTCGATGTGGAGGCGCGCCCGGCGGATGTACGGGGGATCGCGGATGAGCATGGCCGCCATGGCGACCGCCATGATCCCGAAGGGAAGGTTGATGTAAAAAACCCAGCGCCAGGCCCAGTTGTCCGTGATCCAGCCACCCACCACCGGTCCCAGGATGGGGGCGAAGACGACGCCCATGCCGAAGACGGCCATGGCGACCCCGTGCTCCGCCACGGGAAAAGCCTCGAGAAGGATGGCCTGGGAGAGAGGCTGCAGTCCGCCGCCCCCGAGCCCCTGCAGGATGCGGGCGATGACCAGCACCTCCAGGGAAGGTGCAGCCCCGCACAGGAGCGAGCTGACCGTGAAGAGGGTGATGGAAAAGATGAGGTAGCGCTTGCGGCCGAACACGCTGGCCAGCCAGCCGGTGATGGGGATGATGATGGCGTTGGCCACCAGGTACGAGGTCAGGACCCAGGTCACCTCGTCCATGCCGGCGCTGAGGCTTCCCTGGATGTGGGGCAGCGAGACGTTGACGACGCTCGTGTCCATCACCTCGAGAAAGGTCGGCAGGATGACGGTGAGGGCGACGATCCATTTGCTGGTCTGGGGTGTAGCGGCCGGCTGGCTCATGGATGGCTCACTTGAAGATCCTTCGGAAAAGGTCCCTCAGGAGCCCCATGATTCCGCTGGATTCGAGCACCACGGCGACGCAGATCATGACGAGGGCCGCGGGAACGATGAGCAGCACGGCAAAACCCGACCAGAACATGAATCCGCCTCCCCCGATGGATCCCCGTAGCCGGCGCCGGGCCGCTCGCGGGGAGCCCCCCGGCGATCATTCCTCGAATATGGAGGGATTGTCCTCCACGATGCGGTCGATGGCCGCCTGAAGGTCGTCCCAGGTGTCCCGGGGCTCGGCGGGCTGGATCTCCTCGAAGCGCAGCAGCACGGCGGTCCAGTCGATGCCTTCCTTCACGCATTGCTCGATGATCTCGAGGGGGATGCTCCGGATGGAGAGACTGTCCCAGAGCACCATGATCCTGGGCTCGTCATCCTCGGTGACGACGACGTCCGAGGTCCTCCCCTGCCACCCGGAAAAATCGATCCCGAACTCCTTGTTGCGAACGCCATCCTTGACGACCACCGGCTCGTCGTAACGGAAGGGAGAAAGCTGGATCAGGTCATCCTCCACCTGGAAGAGGCTCTGCTGACCCTTGACGGGGAAAGGGATCACGGGCCGTACATCCTCGAGGATCCAGGAATACAGCTCCGGGTTGAAATCGTCGGTCAAAGCCTTTTCCTCGTCCCCCTTTTCCATGAGCCGCACATCGGCCAGGTGGACGACACAGAGGGCGTGCCCGTAAAGAAAGACGCAGCCGTATTCCTCCTCCAGCTCTTCCATGTCCTCCTTGGGGAAAGCCGGTTTCGCCGACGAGCAGATGAGCAGGTCACCCCGGTGGAGGGTGTCCCACGTGCGTACTTCGATGGTCTTCTGGCCGCTCAGGATCTCGAGGGCGAAAGGCTGCTGTACACTCAAGGCTTTCATGGTTATGCTCGCTGGCTGAAAGGTTTCTGTTTTTTGGGGCTCCCGGGCTTCCCCTTCCCGGCTTCTCGACTTCGATTCCTGCTGAGGGCCTCATGGGTCGTGGATCGTCCTGGACTGAGCCATTGTACCGCCGGTGTCTCCCGAAAGGGCGTGGAGGAGGCTCCCCACCAAATACTGGCTCCATTCCGAGCTGGACGGATTCCTCAACATCGATAATCTCCTGGGTCACATGCCAGTGTTGTGGTATCAAATCAAGGTTTTTTTGGCCGCATGACGTCTGGTGCGGTGGTCTGGACAGAGCACGCGGGACTGATTCAACCTTCCCGCGCTCGCGGTGCCTCAATTCCCGTGATTGGGCCCTGGATTTTCTTGTCTGCCCGGGCCAAGGGTGCTTCCCACTTGAGATGTGTACCCCGGAGCTTGAAATCAGCCCTTTCAAAAAGGATGGAATGATGGCGGATCACAATCCCACGAGAGACGAGGCCTGGCAGCTTCTCAACGCCTACAACAGCACCGAGTCCCTCATCAAGCATGCCCTGGCCGTGGAGGGCGTCATGCGCCACATGGCCGAGCGGGCGGGGGAGGACCCCGAAGCGTGGGGCATCATCGGGCTGGTGCATGACCTGGACTACGAGCGCTTCCCCGACCAGCATTGCGCCAAGACCGAGGAGATTCTGCGGGAGCGTGGCTGGCCCGAGGATGACATCCGGGCCGTCGTGTCCCACGGCTGGGGGCTGTGCTCCGACGTGGAGCCGCTCTCGCTGCTTGAAAAGACGCTCTACGCCGTGGACGAGCTGGTGGGCTTCGTGACGGCCTGCGCCCTGGTGCGTCCCTCCAGAAGCGTCATGGACCTGGACGTCAAGTCGGTCCAGAAGAAATGGAAGCAGAAGAGCTTCGCCGCCAGCGTCAACCGGGAGGTCATCGAAAAAGGGGCCGCCATGCTGGGGGTCGAGCTGGGCGTCATGATCGGGGAGGTCATCCAGGGCATGCGCCGGGTGGCTCCTCGGATCGGGCTTTAACGGGGACTGCCGGTCTCGGGCGCGCGGCCTCCCATGGATCCGGCGGCAACCGCCGCTTCTTGATGCCCGGGGACCAGGGACCATCCCACACCAACCTTCGATGCGGAAACGACGATGGAGACCATACCGGGGTCCGTGGGCTTCGCTTTCCTCCTGACCTTCCTTGCCGGGCTCAGCACGGGCGTGGGCAGCGCCATCGCCTTCTTCGGGAAGCGGACCAACAAGACCTTTCTTTCCGTCGCCCTGGGCTTCTCGGCGGGCGTGATGATCTACGTCTCCTTCGTGGAGATTCTGCGGAAGGCCCAGGACAAGCTGGTCCTGGACTACGGCCCCGTGAAGGGGGCCTGGATCACCGTGGCCTCGTTTCTTTCGGGGATCATCCTCATCGCCCTGGTGGATCGACTGGTTCCGGGCCCCGAGAACCCCCATGAAGCCAGGGCCATCGAGGCGATGAAGGGGCCGAGCGACGAAAGCCTCCACCGCATGGGACGGTTCGCCGCCCTGGCCATCGCCATCCACAACTTCCCCGAGGGCCTCGCCACGTTCGTGTCCGCCCTCACCGATGCCCAGCTGGGGCTCTCCATCGCCTTCGCCATCGCGCTCCACAACATCCCCGAGGGCATCTCCGTCTCGGTGCCGATCTATTTCGCGACCGGGAGCAAGAAGAAGGCTTTCTGGCTCTCGTTTTTTTCCGGGCTCTCGGAGCCCGTGGGGGCGGTTGTGGGCTATTTCCTGCTGCGCACCTACTTCTCCCCCCTGGTCTTCGGCGTCCTTTTCGCCGCCGTGGCCGGCATCATGGTTTTCATCTCCATCGATGAGCTCTTCCCTACGGCCAAGGAGTACGGCAAGGGACACGCGGCCGTCTACGGTCTGGTGGGGGGCATGGCGACGATGGCCCTGAGTCTGCTCCTGTTCATGAGCTGAGGGGTGTGCTTCTGGCTTCAGGCCATGGCGGATCGCAGGCGGGTGGCGGCCAGGTGGGCCTGCCGCAGGGGCTCGGGGATCCGGAAGCGCCCCATGCACTCGCGGATGACGTCCAGGGAGGAGGGGATGTCCGAAAGGTGCCCCGGCGAGACGTATACCGGCTTGACCCCGTCGCGGGTGCAGAGCACGCCGCCCACGGGCACGCCGTCCAGGGTGAGGGGGCTGCACTCCCCCTTACGCCAGGTGAACGGGTCGAATTCACCGCAGAGCCGCTTTTTGGCGCATCCCACCGTCGGGATGCCAAGGCAGACCCCCAGGTGCGCGGCGAGGCCGAACCGCCTGGGATGGGCGATGCCCTGGCCGTCGCAGAGGAGCACGTCGGGCGAGCGCTGGAGCTGACCGAAGGCTTCCAGAAGAGGAGGTATCTCGCGGAAGGAAAGAAGCCCCGGAACGTAGGGGAATCGGGCGGGAGCCACGGCCTGGGCCGTCTCCAGGGGAGCGAGCCCCGGCCAGGCGAAGGTGACCACCACGGCGACCAGGAGGCTCGAGGCCTTGACGTAGCCGATGTCCGACGCCCCCAGGACGTCGAAGCGCTCGGGCAGGGGCCGCAGCACCAGGGCCTCCGCCAGCTCCTTCTGCAGCTGCCTGGCCTCCACCGTCGTCAGCTTCCAGATGTCCTCGCACGGCGTCACGCGCAACGGGAAAACCCGCAGGCCCTGCAGACGATGCACCCGCCCTCGTGCTCGACGGAGGCGCCGCAGTCGGGGCAGGCCCCCATCTCGTCACCCACGTGGGCGATGTTGGCCCTGGCCTGGTGGTTGAGCACCTTGGCGATGGCGTCGGAGCACGAGACCACCTGCTCGCCGTTCTTCCACATGGGCGATGGGCACCGGATGCCCATGAGCTGCCGGATGATGGCTTCGGCCTTGACGCCCGAGCGCAGGGCCAGTGAAATGAGCCGGCTCGTGGCCTCGATCTGGGAGTAGGCGCATCCCCCCGCCTTCCCCATCTGGGCGAACACCTCGCAGAAGCCGTGCTCATCCGCGTTGATGGTGACGTAAAGCTTCCCGCAGCCCGTGTCGATGCGCTCCGTCACCCCCGTGGTCACTTCGGGGCGAGGACGGGGCTCGACCTGGGGGTAATGGGGCTTGCGCTGGATGTTGAGGACCTGGACGTCGCGGCTTCCGTCCCGGTAGATGGTGATGCCCTTGCACCCCATCTTGTAGGCCATCCGGTAGGCGTTGGCCACGTCCTCGACGGTGGCGCTGTTGGGGAAGTTGATGGTCTTGCTCACGGCGTTGTCCGTGTGCTTCTGGAACGCGGCCTGGATGCGGATGTGCCACTCGGGGCTCACGTCGTGGGAGATGACGAAGGCCCGGCGCACATCCTCGGGGATCTCCACGAAGTCCTGGATGCTGCCTTTCTGGGCGATGCGCTTCATGAGCGTTTCCGAGTAGAGCCCGCGCTCCTGGGCCACCTTCTGGAACAGGGGGTGCACATCCAGAAGCTCCTGATTGTCCAGGACCTTGCGCACGAAGCTGATGGCGAAAACGGGCTCGATGCCGCTGGAGCACCCGGCGATGATGCTGATGGTCCCGGTGGGGGCGATGGTCGTGGTGGTGGCGTGCCGCATGCAAGGCGTATCGGCGCGGTCGTAAACGGAGCCCGGGTAGTTGGGGAAGCTGCCCCGCGTCTTGCCGTAGTACGCCGAAGCCTCCTTGGATTCCTTCTGGATGAAGGCCATGACCGTTTCGGCCATCTCCACCGCCTCATCGGAGTTGTAGGGGATCCCGAGGGCGATGAGCAGGTCGGCGAAGCCCATGACCCCAAGACCGATCTTGCGGTTGGCGCGGGTGAGCTCCTCGATCATGGGCAGCGGATAGTTGTTGACCTCGATGACGTTGTCGAGGAAATGCACCGCGTCCCACACCACGCCCTTGAGCTTCTCGAAGTCGATGGCCCCCTCGACGACCATGTGGGCCAGGTTGATGGATCCGAGGTTGCACGATTCGTAGGGCAGCAGCGGCTGCTCGCCGCAGGGGTTGGTGCTCTCGATCCGCCCCACGCGAGGAGTCGGGTTGTCCCGGTCCATGGCGTCGATGAAGACGATGCCCGGCTCGCCGTTGTTCCAGGCGGACTGCACGATCTGATCGAAGACCGCCCGGGCTTCCAGGGACTGGACCTTCTCACCGGTTCTCGGGTTGATGAGGTCGTACGTCCCGTTGGCTTCCAGGGCCTGCATGAAGGCGTCCGTCACCGCCACCGAGATGTTGAAGTTGGTGAGCCGCTCATCCAGGGTCTTGCAGACGATGAACCGCTCGATGTCCGGGTGGTCGATGCGGAGGATGCCCATGTTGGCGCCGCGCCGCGTGCCTCCCTGCTTCACCGTTTCCGTGGCCGTGTCGAAGACGGTCATGAACGATATGGGGCCGCTGGCCACGCCCTGGGTGGAGAGGACCTTGTCGTTCTCGGGGCGTATCCGGGAGAAGGAAAAGCCGGTTCCGCCGCCGCTTTTGTGGATCATGGCCGCGTGCTTGATGGCCTCGAAGATGGAGTCGATGGAGTCCTCCACCGGGAGGACGAAGCAGGCCGAGAGCTGCCCGAGGCGCCTGCCGGCGTTCATGAGGGTGGGCGAGTTGGGAATGAAGTCGAGGGACGTCATGAGACGGTAAAAGGCGCGCGCCGTTTCCTCCACCCTCTCGGTACCCTCGAAAAGGGCGTCGGCTTGGGCGATGGCCCGGGCCACGCGCCAGAAAAGCTCCTCGGGGGCCTCGATGGGCTCGCTCTGATCGTTTTTTTTGAGATACCGCTTCTTCAGCACGATCTCCGCGTTGACGGAAAGCCTGGGGCTGGGGAGGATGCTGTCCTGGGGCATGGCTCGATTCCCGGATTGGTCAAAAACTGGGGCGGACTCATTGGCTTGTGGCATGCTCGTGTCTAACATTGCAATTGTATCCTCTCATGAAACGTGGACAAGCTCCCCGCCGGTCCGTCGGGACCGCTCGATGTCGTGATTCGGACTTCCAAAGGTCAGGGTCTGGCTCATCATAGGAAAAAACCCATGGGTGTCAAAAGCTAATTTGTCATGGGAAAAAGGGGGGTTTGCCTCAAGGGCAAGATTTCATGGCAAAAATCAGCCACCGTGGGCCGACCCTCTGGCGCCCCTGGCATGAATGATTAATTTCGGCATGAAAATAGTTCAAAAATGTGATTTATGACCATCGAGTCCGGGCCCTGTGCCCTCCGGCGTTAGCGGACCGGCGGGACGCGGGCGGGAGGCCAGGAGCCGTTCACGGCGGCTGACCCTGGCCGGGACCCGATGAGGACGGGATCGATGCCGGGCTCGGCAAGCCGCGAGCCACGAATGACGATCGGGACGGGAGACTATGGCTGTTACCTTCAGAGACTATTATGAAGTTCTAGGGGTGGACCGCAAGGCCTCCCAGGAAGAGATTCAGCGGGCTTACCGGAAGCTGGCCAGGAAATACCATCCGGATGTGAACAAGGCCAGGGACGCGGAGGATCGCTTCAAGGAGGTCGGGGAAGCCTACGAGGTCCTGAAAGATCCGGACAAGCGGTCCAAATACGATCAGCTGGGGGCCAACTGGAAGGATGGCCAGGAGTTTCGTCCGCCGCCGGGCTGGGAGCAGCAGTTCGGGTTCGGCTCGGGCATGGGGGGCCACACCGAGTTCAAGTGGAGCTCGGGGGGCGGGGACTTCAGCGACTTTTTCGAGATGCTCTTCGGCGGGCGTGGATTCCGATCGGCGGGGGCCCGGGGGGCTTCCGGGGGCGGACCCGTCTGGAGCCAGGCGGGGGCGGACCAGGAAGCCGTGGTCCACATCCGGCTGGAGGATGCTTTCCAGGGGGCGACGCGATCCATCACCCTGCAGTCGCAGACGGCGACTCCCGACGGCAAGGTGTCCGTCCAGGAGCGGAGCTACGAGGTGAAGATCCCGCTGGGGGTCCTTCCGGGACAGAAAATCCGGCTGAGCGGGCAGGGGGGGGAAGGGATGGGCGGCGGCCCCCGGGGTGATCTCTATCTGAAGGTGGAGATCGAGCCCCATCCGGTCTACCGGCTCGAGGGCCGCGACCTTCACATGACGGTCCCCGTCGCTCCCTGGGAGGCCGTCCTGGGGGCCGAGGTCCAAGTCCCAACGCCTTCCGGGCCGGTGACCTTGAAGGTGCCGCCAGGCTCCCAGTCCGGTCGGAAGATGCGGCTTCGCGGAAAAGGCATGCCGAATCCCAGGGCCAGCGCCGGCGACCTTTTCGCGGTCATCAGCATCGTCGTCCCCAAGAGCCTTTCAGCCCATGAGCGGGAGCTTTTCGAGGAGCTTCAGAAGACTTCCAGCTTCAACCCGCGGGTCTAGACGGCGGCGGAGTCGTCTCCATGGCGGAGACAAACCGCCACATGGCACACGTGCCGGGAGCCCCGGGAGCTTACCCTTGCGTTTCCCTGAGGGAGCCGGCGTGTGGATGCGGGGCTCACCCCGGGGTCGCATCAGGGGATCGATAGGAACAGGAGGAAAGGAAAGATCATGGATTTCAGCAAGTTCACGACGAAGTCACAGGAGGCTGTTCAGGCGGCTCAGAACCGGGCCATACGCCACGGGCATCTCGAGGTGGACGGCGAGCACCTCCTTCTGGATCTTCTGGAGCAGCCCGACGGTCTGATCCCCAGGCTGCTCCAGCGCATGGAAGTCCCTCTGGACGCGGTCCGGGAGCGGCTGGAGCGGGAGCTGGAAAAAAAGTCCCGCGTGAGCGGTCCGGGAGTCGAGCCGGGAAAGGTCTACATCACCCAGCGCATGAACCGGCTGTTTTTGAAAGCCATCGAGGAGGCCTCGAGGCTGAAAGATGAGTATGTCTCGGCCGAGCACCTCATGCTGGCTTTCATCGAGGAGGGCATGGGGACCCCGGCGGGACGTATTCTCAAGGATTTCAACATCACCCGGGATACTTTCCTGCAGACCCTGACGGCGGTGCGCGGGCATCAGCGCGTCACCAGCGCTTCCCCCGAGGGCACCTACGAGGCCCTCCAGAAGTACGGTCGGGACCTGGTGGTGGAAGCCCGAAGCAACAAGCTGGACCCCGTCATCGGGCGCGATGCCGAGATCCGGCGGGTCATCCGCATCCTGAGCCGCAAGACCAAGAACAACCCGGTGCTCATCGGCGAGCCGGGGGTGGGAAAGACCGCCATCGTCGAGGGGCTGGCCCACCGCATCGTGCGGGGGGACGTCCCCGAGGGGCTCAAGGACAAGTCGCTCTTCGCTTTGGACATGGGAGCGCTGGTGGCCGGGGCCAAGTTCCGGGGCGAGTTCGAGGAGCGGCTCAAGGCCGTGCTGCAGGAGATCAAGGAATCCGAGGGGCGTATCCTGCTCTTCATCGACGAGCTCCACACCATCGTGGGGGCCGGGCGCGCCGAGGGGTCCATGGACGCCGGGAACATGCTCAAGCCCATGCTGGCCCGGGGCGAGCTCCACTGCATCGGGGCCACGACCCTTGATGAGTACCGCAAGTACATCGAGAAGGACGCCGCCCTGGAGCGCCGCTTCCAGCCGGTCCTGGTGGACCAGCCCACGGTGGAGGATACCATCTCCATCCTGCGGGGGCTCAAGGAGCGCTTCGAGGTGCACCATGGGGTCAAGATCCAGGACAGCTCCGTGGTGGCCGCCGCGGTGCTGTCCAACCGCTACATTTCCGACCGGTTCCTCCCCGACAAGGCCATCGACCTGGTGGACGAGGCCTGCGCCATGATCCGCACCGAGATCGACTCCATGCCGGCGGACCTGGACGAGGCCACGCGCCGGGTGATGCAGCTGGAGATCGAGGAGGCCGCCCTCAAGAAGGAGCGGGACGAGGCCAGCCAGGAGCGGCTCGAGGCCATCCGCCGGGAGATCGCCGAGCTGCGCACCCGGGTCGACACCATGAAGGCCCAGTGGGAGTCCGAAAAGGAGGGCATCAAGAGCGTCCAGGCCCTGAGGGAGGAGATCGAGAGGCTCCGCCGTGACATCGAGGTGGCGGAGCGGGAGTACGATCTGCAGAAGGCCGCCGAGCTCAAGCATGGGCGCCTTCCGGATCTCGAGCGGCGACTCAGGGAGGAAGAGGGGAAGCTCGCCGAGCGGCAGGGCGGCAACCGGCTCCTCCGCGAGGAGGTGACGGACGACGAGATCGCGGAGATCATTTCGCGCTGGACGGGAATCCCCGTGACGCGGCTCATGGAGGGCGAGCGCGAGAAGCTGCTGCGCCTCGACGAGGTGCTCCATCGCCGCATCATCGGCCAGGACGAGGCGGTGCAGCTGGTGGCCGACGCCGTCATCCGCGCCCGCTCGGGCATCAAGGATCCGCGGCGGCCCATCGGCTCCTTCATCTTCCTGGGGCCCACGGGCGTGGGGAAGACGGAGCTGGGGAAGGCCCTGGCGGAATCCCTCTTCGACACCGAGGACAACGTGGTACGCATCGACATGAGCGAATACATGGAGAAGCACACGGTCTCCCGGCTCATCGGGGCGCCTCCGGGCTATGTGGGCTACGAGGAGGGCGGTCAGCTGACCGAGGCCGTGCGGCGCAAGCCCTACAGCGTGATCCTGTTCGACGAGATCGAGAAGGCGCATCCCGACGTTTTCAACGTGCTGCTGCAGATCCTGGACGACGGGCGGCTCACCGACGCCCAGGGGCGTACGGTGGACTTCAAGAACACGGTCATCATCATGACGAGCAACATCGGCTCCCCCTACCTGCTGGAGGGGGTGACGGACCAGGGCGAGATCCGTGAAAATACCCGGAAACAGGTCATGGCGGAGCTCCGCCACGCGTTCCGGCCCGAGTTCCTCAACCGGGTGGACGATATCGTGCTGTTCAAACCGCTCACCAGGGCTGAGATCCGGCAGATCGTGGATCTCCTGACCCGGGACCTGTCCAGGCGGCTCAAGGCCCGCCGCATCACCCTCGAGCTGACGGACGGGGGACGGGACCTCATCGCCGACGCCGGATTCGACCCCGTGTACGGGGCGAGGCCGCTCAAGCGCTATCTCCAGCACACCCTCGAGACCCGGATCGGCCGCGCCCTTCTTTCGGGCAACGTTCCCGACGGTTCCAGGATCGTGGTGGACGGCCAGGACGGGGAGCTGACGGTGACGCACACTCCGGGAGCTGCGGGAGCCTAACGAATTCTCCCCCCCGTGGGGGATTCGCGGTATGATGAAGAGCGCGGGGGCCGTGACGGGAGCCTCCGTGCTTTTTGTCATTGGGTCAGGGTTATGGGACGGCAGCGGGGACCGTTTGACCTTGCGGGGGGTGGAGAACAGAGCGTGAAGCCAAATATTGGCATCATGGCCAAGCTCTTTTTGTGGTATTTTGTCCTGGTTTCCATTTTCTATGGAACCATTGTCATCCTCTTCATCCACATCCAGGAAATCGTCAGGATATCCGAGGAGGTGGTCAATCAGAACTACAGGATCTCCACCGCCTCCAAGAAGCTCATCGACAGTCTCCTCTGGATGGAAGAGAACATCAGCAAGTATGACCTGCTCAAGAAAGAGGACTATAAGGAGCATTTTGTCTCGGCCCAGCGGGAGTTCGAGGAGAACCTGAACAACATCCTGACGCTGCCGTCGGAGCGTGAAGCCTCGGAAAGCGTGTGGCGCGGCATCTACCACGACTACCTGGCTCATGTGCCGCCTGCCTATGGAGCCGCCGAGGAGACCGAGAGCGCCCACGCCCTCTGGATTCCCGTGGAGATCATCAACGGGTGGATCCAGCGCATTTCCAGGGCGAGGACCAAGAATGAGCAGGAGATCGAGTCGGAGATGCGGCGTCTGAACCGACGGGGCCGCACCGCCGTCCAGTATGGCATGGTGGGGCTGGCCGTCTCCATCCTGGTGGGGCTCCTGGGCACCTATTTTCTGACCCACTCCATGAACCGGCCCCTCCGGGAGCTGCGCAAGGGGATCGGGTCCATATCACGAAAGGGCCTGAGCGATCCCATCCCGATCCTGACCAAGGACGAGCTGGGTCAGCTGGCCGCCGCCTTCAACGAGATGGCCCAGCGATTGAAAGAGGAAGAGCGGATGCGGTCGGATTTCGTCTCCATGCTGAGTCACGAGATCCGAACCCCCCTGACTTCGATTCGCGAATCGGTGAACCTCATCGCCGAGGAGGTCATGGGGCCGGTGAACGAGCGGCAGCGGCGGTTCCTGACCATCGCCAGCGACGAGATCACCCGCATTTCGGAGCTGTTGAACCACCTGATGCAGATTTCGAGGCTGGAGGCGGGCCTCATCGAAATCGATCCAAAGCCTTTGGATCCGCATGCATTTGTGATAGGAAGCGTGCACCGGATGGCACCCGCCGCCGAGGCCAAGGGGATCTCCCTCGAGTCGGATGTGCCGCCTGGCCTCCCCCGGGTGAAAGGGGATGCCGACCACCTGCAGCAGGTGCTGCTGAACCTTGTGGGCAATGCCATCAAGTTCTCGCCCCGGGGGAAGGCCGTCTCCGTCAGGGTGGAGATCGTCGAGGAGGAGGGCGGGGAGAAAGTGCGATTTTCGGTTTCGGACGCGGGGCCTGGCATCCCCGAGGATGAGCAGGGGCTGATTTTCTACAAGTACTACCGCGCCTCCGGCGTGAGGCAGCAGGTCGATGGAGTGGGCTTGGGACTGAGCATCTCGAAGCAGATCGTGGAGGCTCACGGGGGAGCGATCTGGGTCAAAAGCCAGGTGGGCAGCGGGAGTACTTTCGGTTTCACCCTTCCGGTGCTTCGGGAAGGATAAGGAATGGAGATGGCTCCGGTGCTTGGGACGCGGATGGCGCGCGGCGGGTTGGTGATTCTACTGATGACGACCATTTCCTTGGGGCTTGTGAGCTGTACGCACTCTCCCGGGCTGCAGCGGGAGCCGGTGTCCGAGAAGCCGGAAGGCGACGCCGTGGTCGACGCGAAGCTCTGGGAAGCGGGCATGCTGAAGTTTCGGGCCGGAGACTACGACGATGCCCTCATCGATTTCGATGCGCTGAGGTCTTCCGCTCAAAGCGAGCGCTACGCCCGACTGGGTGCCTATGCCTCGGCGTGCATGCGGCTGATCCTGGCTCAAAGCGCGGAGGACTTTCAGGAAGCGTTGAAGCTCTGGGAATCCTGGAGCCAGGGTGTCTCATCCCAGGAGTCGGAGGATCCCAGGCTCCTGGCGCCGCTCCTGCAAAAGGTGGCCCTCCTGGGTCATCCGGCCAATGCCGAGGTGGATTGCGCCAGGGCCGAAAAGCCCAGGAAGCGGCCCCAGGCCAGGCTGGAGTGGCTGAGCCGGGACCTGGCCGCCTACAAGGGCATGGCCCAGGCCAGGGAGAAGGAATCGGAGCGGTTGAAGACCCGCCTGGACACCAAGGAAAGGGAGATCCGCCGCCTGAAGCAGCAGATCGAATCCCTCGAGGCCATCCATCTCAAGTTCCAGGAGCGGCAGAAGGAGATTTCTTCACCATAAACCCAGAAACCCAGTTTCAGGGTTGGGACTTGAAGCTTCAAGCGGGGGCCGACGCGCTGCCTGGGGTCCAATGTTCCTGACCCAGCGGTCAAGGAGTGGGAGCCTGGCTCGCTTGAGCCCGACCCGAAACGTGCAGCTTGAAGCCTGAAGCTCACCTCGCCCATCGTGGGATCGAACCGTCACATGCAAAAATCCGCGGGATCCAAGGCCACGATACTCGTCGTGGACGATGACCGTCACATCCTGGAGGTGCTCGAAGCCAGGCTCACCTCGGCCGGCTATCGGGCCGTCACGGCAACGTCGGCCGCGGCGGGTCTCGAAATCGTGAAGTCCCAGGTCGTGGATCTTCTGATCTCCGACGTTCGCATGCCGGGCATGGGCGGCATCGAGCTGCTGCGGCAGGTGAAGGAGCTGCGTCCAGGGCTCCAGGTGATCCTGCTCACGGCTTACGGCACCATTCCCGATGCCGTCGACGCGGTCAAGGCGGGTGCATTGGATTATCTCACCAAGCCCTTCGAGGGGCGGGACCTCCTCAAGAAGGTCAGCGAGGTGCTCAAGAGGCCGGGTGCCCCACGCTCGGCGCCGGAAGGGCTGCCACCCATCAGCCGGGTCCTGTCGGGGGGGGAAAGCGCCGCCATGGCGGAGCTTTACGATCTCATCGACCGTATCGCCCCCAGCGATGTCAATGTGCTTCTCCTGGGCGAGAGCGGGGTGGGCAAGGAGCGCGTGGCGCGACTCCTCCATGAGCGCGGCTCCCGCCGTGAGCACCCCTTTGTGGTGGTGGACTGCGGGTCGACACCGACGGGGCTCCTGGAGAGCGAGCTTTTTGGCCATGTGCGGGGGGCGTTCACCCACGCCATCCGGGACAAGAAGGGGCTCATCGAGGCCGCGGACCACGGGACTCTCTTCCTCGACGAGATCGGGAACATTTCCCAGGAGATGCAGGTTCGCCTGCTGAGGTTTCTGGAGGATCGCAAGATCCGGCGCATCGGGGAGCTCAAGGAGATTCCGGTGGATTGCCGGGTCATCGCGGCCACCAACGTGGACCTTCCCACGGAGGTGGAAGCGGGGACCTTCAGGGAGGACCTGTACTACCGGCTGCGAGTGGTGACCTTGAAGATCCCGCCGCTGCGGGAGCGGCGCGAGGACATCCCGCTCCTGGCCCACCATTTCGCCGAGTCGTTCTGCGAGCAGCACTCCATGGCTCCGGTGAAGCTGCCTCCGGAAACCGTCAAATGGCTGACGGAATACCCCTGGCCCGGCAACGTGCGGGAGCTCAAAAACGCCATCGAAGCCGGGGCGGTGCTCTGCAGGGATGGGACCCTGCGCCCCAGCGATCTGCAGCTCAGCGGGCTGCCCCAGAGGCCCATCAGATCCCACTCGGAGAGTGACTCGCTTTCGCTGGAGGACAGCGAGCGTCACGCCATCATTCGCGCCCTGCAGCAGGCCGGATGGGTTCAGAAGGACGCCGCCCAGATTCTCGGCATCAGCCGGCGGGCCATCCACTACAAGATCAAGAAGTACGGCATCGAGATGGCCGGCAAGCGCTCGGCTGCCGAGGAGCCCAACGGGGACGAGGATTGATGGCCCGGGCCATCATCCGAGCGCTCACTCGGCCTCGGCGACGGACTCGTTCTGAAGGGCGGCCAGCCGGGCTTCGAGCTTTTCCACCCTGGCCTTGAGCTCCTCGAATTCCTTCATCCGGACGAGGTCGATGCTCTCGATCCCTTTCCGGATGCCCTCCGAAATCTTGCCGCTGGCTTCATCCCAGCGCTCCTCGCCGCTTTTCACCAGCTCGTCGGCCATTTTTTCGGCCTCGTCCGTGGAGAGCTTGCCCTCCACCACGAACCGCTTGGTGACTTCATGGACTTTCTCGGTGGTCAGGACGACGGCGCCCAGCCCGGCCATGATGGTCTTCTTGATCAGGTCGATCATTGAGAGCACTCCTTGTCAATGCGTGGAACATGACTTCGACGGGTGTCCTAAAGAGATTGGGGATTCCCACGGCATGCGAGGGCTCGGACATCGTCCGCGAAGCTCCAGGGTGATCGGGGTCCCTGCCGGGAAACGTACCCTTCCTCCATCGAGTAACTATCATGGTCCCTGGAAACATACAACGTGAACCATCCATGGACGGCATGCCCATAGGGTTTGGACCGGCTCCGGTTTCTGTTGAGAATGGTGCCGCCGGGAGGTAAAGAGTGGCCTGGAGAACGTTGGTGCCAGGACCAGGGGAAGGGGATGCGGTACTTCGGAAGGAATGCTGGATATGACTCAGGTATTGTGCAGGCGTGCCAGTTATGAATACGGGATCGTGAGGGAGGTGGCTTTCGATGTCCTCGATGCCCTGGGAGGACGGGAAATACAGGCCGGAAGCCGTGTCCTGGTCAAACCGAACCTGTTGGCTCCCGCGGCTCCCGACCGGGCCATGCTGACCCATCCCCTCCTGGTGAAGGCGACGGTGGAGTACGCCCTGGACCGGGGTGCCAGGGTGCTGGTGGCGGACAGCCAGGCCATGGGGTCCTTCGGGAAGATCCTCAAGGAAAGCGGCATCCGGGAGGCTCTCCGGGGGCTGGATGTCGAGTGCCGGGAGCTCAAAAACTCGGTCCAGGTGGACGTGGGGGAGCCTTTCGGCAGGATCGATGTGGCCGAGGACGCGGTCCGGTCCGACGTCATCATCAATCTCCCCAAGCTCAAAACCCACAGCCAGATGCTCCTGACCCTGGCGGTGAAAAACCTGTTCGGCTGCGTCGTGGGGCTCCGCAAGCCCCAGTGGCACCTGCGGGCGGGGGTGGACCGGGAGCGGTTCGCCGCGCTCCTCGTGCGCATCTGCGCGACCCTCAAGCCTGTCTTCAACATCCTGGACGGGGTCCTCGCCATGGAGGGCCCGGGGCCGGGCAAGGGGGGGATCCCCCGGCAGGTGGGCGTGATCATGGCCAGCCGGGACGCCTTCTCCCTGGACGCTGCCGTGTGCCGGCTGCTCGGCATCGAAGCCGACCGGCTGTTCACCCATGCCGCCGCCCTCAAGTCAGGGCTCGTGGCTGGAGCCCCCGAGATCGTGGGCGACCTGCCGCGGGTCCAGGGATTCCAGTTTCCGCAAATGGCTTCCACGCTCTTCGGCCCCAGGCTGCTGCACGGCCTCATGCGCCAGCACCTGATCCAGCGGCCGGTCATCGACGCCGAATCCTGCAGGGTCTGTCACGACTGCGCCCGGTACTGCCCGGCGGGAGCCATCGGCTTCCAGGACCGCAAGGCCGTCTTCGACTACGATCAATGCATCCGCTGCTACTGCTGCCTCGAGGTCTGCCCCCACGGCGCCATGCGCGCCGAGGAGCCGAGGCTGGGGAAGATGTTCAACAGGATCATCAGAGCAAGGTGAGGCGATTCAATGGCCGCTGAACTTCTCGGATGTATCCGGAGCATTCCGTTGGATCAAATTAATGCTTGACACCGTGGAAGCGTCGAGACTATAGGTGGCGCACATTGCGTAGGAGGAGTCGATACCATGCAGGCCCTGTTTTATTGCAGCTATTATTATTACTACGGCGCCTATAGGAGCGTTCAGGGTATGCACCGCATGTGACTCTTCCCTTCCAAGATGAAGCATCGAGCCGTGGGTATCCTGAACAGGCCCCACGGCTTTTCTTTTGGCGGTTGAGACAACCTCCGGGGCCGTGGGCGAAGCGAAGCTCGCGGCCTTTGTCTTTGTGGGATCCATCGATTCCGGGAAACCGGGGGGTATTTCATTGAAGGGCCCGGGAGGCCCCATCACAAAGCAGGAGGCACAGGAAGCCATGATCATCGTACTCAAGCCCGACCACACCGAGGAAGACTTGCAGCGAATCGTTCGAAAGCTGGAGGACAAGGGGCTCGGCGCCCACATCTCCAAGGGTGAGCAGCGGACCATCGTCGGCGCCATAGGCGACGAGAGGGTGCTCCGGGAGACCCCCATCGAGTCCTGGGCGGGGGTGGAGTCGGTCCTGCCCATCCTCAAGCCCTACAAGCTGGTGAGCCGCGAGTTCAGGGGAGAGGGCAGCGTCATCCAGGTGAACGGGCAGGAGATCGGCGGCAAGCGGATCCAGCTCTTCGCCGGGCCTTGCGCCGTGGAAAGCCGCGAGATCCTGGAGGAGATCGCCCTGTCGCTCCAGCCGCTGGGCGTCGGCTTCCTGCGGGGCGGGGCGTTCAAGCCGCGGACCTCTCCCTACAGCTTCCAGGGCTGGGGCGAGAAGGGGCTCAAGATGCTGGCCGCCGTCCGGGAGGAGACGGGAATGCTGGTGGTGACCGAGCTCATGGATCCGCGCGACACGGTGCTGGTCTGCAAGTACGCGGACATCATCCAGATCGGGACGCGGAACATGCAGAACTTCCGGCTGCTGACCGAAGTGGGCAACATCGACAAGCCCGTCATCCTGAAACGCGGCATGAGCGCCACCATCAAGGAATTCCTCATGTCCGCCGAGTACATCGCGGCCCAGGGCAACGAGAAGATCATCCTCTGCGAGCGGGGCATCCGCACTTTCGAGACCGAGACGCGCAACACGCTGGACCTCAGTGCCGTGCCTCTCCTGAAGCAGCTCACCCACCTTCCGGTCATCGTGGATCCGAGCCACGCCGTGGGACGGGTGGACCTGGTGCCGGCCATGGCCATGGCCGCCGTCGCCGCCGGGGCCGATGGACTCCTCATCGAAGTCCATGTGCGTCCCGAGGAGGCCCTGAGCGACGGTCCCCAGTCCCTGCGCCCCGCCGCGTTCGCCAAGGTGCTGGAGGATTGCCGGCGCGTGGCCGAGGCCGTGGGACGCACGCTGTGAGAGGGGCGCCATGGAGCGAATGAAGCCCAGAGAAGACAAGGATTCGGGTGAGGGAGCCCAGACTTTGGGGGACCTCCCTCCCCGGCCCCTCCCCTGGGAGCCCCCCGCCCGCGTGGGGATCGTCGGGGGGCTAGGGGAGATGGGCCGCCTTTTCACGCGATTTTTCCAGGATCAGGGGTACGGCGTCCACGTGGCGGACCTCGGGACCACCACGTCGGCACTGGACCTGGCCCGATCCTCGGACATTCTGCTTTTTGCCGTGCCCCTCCACCGGACGGAAGATGTCGTGAGGGAGCTGATGCCGATGACTCGGTCATCTCAGCTCATCATGGACCTCTCCAGCCTCAAGGTGGGGCCGGTGCGGGAGATGCTGCGCTCGCCGGCGTCGGTGGTGGGACTTCACCCCATGTTCGGCGGGCGCATCTCGACTTACGTGGGACAGACCCTCGTGGCCTGCCCCGTGCGTGTCGATGCGGACGCCTGGGGGCGGCTCAGGCAGCGCTTCGTCGGGGTGGGGCTCCGGGTGAAGGAGTGCACTCCCGAGCATCACGATCGCATGATGAGCATCATCCAGGTTCTGTTTCACATGACGACCATGCTCACGGGCCGGGTGCTGCGGGAGCTGGAGGTCGATATCGGCGAGACCATGGATTACACCAGCCCCAGCTACCGGCTGGAGATGAACATCCTGGGGAGGATGTTCGCCCAGAGTCCCGAGCTCTATTCGGCCATCACCCAGCGGAACCCGTACACGGGGGATCTGCTCGATCGGCTCCAGGCCGGACTCGAGCGTTACCGGTCCTGGGTTGAGGGGGGGGATCTGGATGCCTTCATCGGGGATTTCAACCGCAGCGCGGACCACCTGGGGAAGGTCTTCTGCGAACGGGCCTACGGGGAAAGCTCCGACCTGCTGGATTTCGTGGTTCGATTGGCTGCGCGGAACGGGCCTTCCCTGACTGGAGGGGGTGAGGGCGGGCCGCCAGGAAATGCCGAATGAAGCGGGGAAGGCCGTGCTCAAAGGGGGAGTCGGGAAGAATCCTCAGCAGCAGGCCTGACCGTCCGACCCGCCCGCATCGACCCGCTCCAGGCATTCCTTGATGCAGCTCATGCAGTCCGAGGACTGGACGCCCCGGGCACAGAAGCGGGCGAATCCGTCGTACCAGCCCAGGCCCGTCCGGGGGCAGATCTGCATGAACTCCAGGAAATGGACCAGGCGGTCGATGGCCACGGGGTCGATGGCATGCTCGATGCGGCACGCATTGGCCTCGGCCTGCTCCGGGTCCAGCTGGAGGGTGGTCATGAAGAATTCCTTGAGGGTGTCGTGGCGGTGGATGATGTCCTGGGCGATGCGCCGGCCCTCGGGCGTCAGGGTGACGTAGCTGTAAGGGCTGTAGTTGATGAGCCCCCTGGATGCCAGGGCCTTGAGCGCCCCGGTGACCGAGGCACGCTGGACATTCATCTGGTCGGCGATGTCCTTGGCGCGGGCGACCCGCTGGGACTGCTCCAGATGATGGATCACCTCCAGATAGTCTTCCAGGCTGGCGGAAAGGCCTTCCGTTGGATCCGATGCCATGGCGGCCACCTTTCATTCATTGAGAGTCTGTTCACATTATCTGTTTCGCCCCCCATCGTCAAGCTCGAGTGGGCACTCGAGTGGGCACTGGCCGAGGTTTGCATCCTCCCGCGGGACGGTGCCACGGGGTGGATGTCCCGGCTGGACGCGCGGGGGAAGCATCTGCAAAAGGCCTTGACAGGAGTCATCCCAGGGGGGAAAGTGCCCCGAGCGCATGGCGGGCCGTCATTCCCCTGACGGAAGCCTTGGCGCGGCCACCTTTTACGACGGAGCTTCCGACCTCATGCTCATCAATCCTCGAATGGCGCCGTGATCCGAATCGAGAATCTCAAGAAGCACTACAAATCGGTCCAGGCCCTGAAGGGGGTCAACCTCGAGGTGGGCGAGGGGGAGCTTTTCGCCTATCTCGGGCCCAACGGCTCCGGAAAGACCACGACCATTCGGATCCTCACGGGACTGGCTCGAGCGGCCTCCGGAGATGCCTACCTCCACGGCTATCACATCGAAAGGGAGACGCTTCAGGCCAAGCGGCAGTGCGGCCTGGTCCCCCAGACCCTGAACCTCGATCACGAGCTGACGGTTGATGAGAACCTGGACATCCACGGCCGCCTGTTCCAGATGAGCCGCCGGCAGCGGCGGGAGCGCATCGACGAGCTCCTGGCCTATGTGGAGATCGCCGACCGCCGGAACAGCCCGGTCAAGACTCTCTCGGGTGGGTTGAAGCGGCGGGTCATGGTGGCCCGCGCCCTCATGCACCAGCCCAGGATTCTCTTCCTGGACGAGCCCACCGTGGGGCTGGATCCGGCCATCCGCCGAAGGATCTGGTCCCTCGTCAAGCGCATCCAGCAGGAGGGCGCCACCATCTTCCTGACGACGCACTACATCGAGGAGGCGGAATTCCTGGCGGAGCGGGTGGCGTTTCTTCACGAAGGGAGCATCGTGGCGGTGGACTCCCCCCAGAGCCTCATGGCAGGCCTGGGGGTCTGGGCCCTGGACGAGATCGTCAATGGGGAGATGGAAACACGCTATTTCCAGGGCCGTGACGAAGCCAACGAACACGTCGAGCGGCAGCAGGGCAGCTTTTCGCTCCGGCGCGTCAATCTGGAGGATGTTTTCATCGCCCTGACGGGCAAGCGGGTGCGGCAGTGAGGCGGAGGGGCGGCGCATGAGGGGCTGTTTCGCCATCTACTACCGGGAGCTTCTGATCCTCAGAAAGAAGCTCCTGAGGCAGCTGGCCTCCATGTCCGTGGCTCCCCTCCTCTACATCCTGGCCTTCGGCTACGGCATGGGAAAGGATGTGACCGTGGGCGGGCGCCCCTACATCGAATTTCTCATCCCGGGCCTGGTGGCCATGAACAGCATGACCCAGGCGTTCGCCATCGCCAGCGAGATCAACATCGCCCGGTTCTACTGGCGGATTTTCGAGGAATTTCAGGCTGCTCCCATCCGGAACCGGGCCTACGTGACGGGCGAGATCCTGGCGGGCATCACCCGAACGCTGCTTTCCGTCACCGTCATCCTGGTCATCGGCGCCGCATTCGGGGTCCTCCTCTCTTACGATCTTTTCTTCTGGCTGGCTGTTGTGCTCAATGGATTTCTCTTCTCTTCCCTGGCGGTCTGCCTGGCCATGATGGTGAAATCCCACGCGGACCAGGCGCTCCTCACCAATTTCGTCATCACCCCCATGGCGTTCCTGGGGGGAACCTTCTTCCCGGTGGATCGCATGCCCGGCTGGGTGCAGTCCCTGCTCAAGTTCCTGCCCCTCACCCATGCGGCCCATGCCATCCGGGGGGCGTCCTTCGGCGAGCCCCCGGATCCCTTTTCCTATCTGCTGCTGGCGGGGATCGGCCTCGTTTTCTTCGTGGCCGCGTTCTTCTGCGTGAACAAGGCCAGGGAGTAGCTGCCATGGCATGGTCGCGAGGCTTTTCAGGCATCCGGGGCGTCCGGAGATTCGGTACGATCACGCGAATTCTGCTCAAGCACGGACTGGGCGATGTGGCCGAGCGGCTCTTCGGGCGACCGGGCGGGCGTGCATCCACGGAATCCGAGGACGACCCGACCCTGCGGGCCACCTTCCCCTCCCCGCGCCGCATCCGGCTGGTGCTGGAGGAGCTGGGGCCGAGCTTCGTGAAGCTGGGGCAGCTCATGAGCACCCGTGGGGATCTCTTCCCCGCCGAGCACATCGAGGAGCTCAAGAAGCTCCAGGACCGGGTACCCCCCATTCCTTTCCAGGAGGTGAGGCCCGTCATCGAAGGCGAGCTTGGGAAGCCCCTGGGGGAGGTGTTCGCAGCGTTCGACGAGGACTGCCTGGCGGCCGCTTCCGTGGGACAGGTGCACCGGGCGAGGCTCTTTTCCGGCGAGGCCGTGGCCGTGAAGGTCATCCGCCCGGGAATCGAAAAGAAGATCCGCCAGGACATTCGACTCATGTACGCCCTGGCCGAGCGCATGGAGAACGCCTTCGAGCTGGGGCGCGTGCTGGGGGCCGTGAACCTCGTGAAGGAGTTCGAGCGCATCATTTTCCGCGAGCTGGACATGCTCATCGAAGCGGGAAACATGGAAAAATTCGCCCTCAACTTCAAGGATGTGGAGGAGATCCACATCCCCCATGTCCACTGGGAGAGCACAACCCGGTCCGTCCTGGTCATGGAGCACATCGACGGCATCAAGATGGACCAAGTGGAAGAAATCAGGGCGGCGGGGCTCGATCCCAGGGAAGTGGCCATGATCGGTCTCCGGTCGTTTTCCAGGCAGCTCATGGAGTTTGGATACTTCCATGCCGACCCCCACCCCGGCAACACCATCGTCATGCGTGACGGGCGCGTCAGCCTGGTGGACTTCGGCATCATCGGGTACCTGGACGAGGAGACCATGCGCCAGATCGCCAACCTCTTCCTGGGGTATGCCGAGCACGACTACGACATGGTCATGGATGCCCTCATGGATGCGGGTCTCATCGATGGGGACAGCATGGACCTCCCGGCCTTCCGCATCGACCTGAAGGACATGAGCGAGCCGTTCTATGGGCGATCTCTCCGGAATATCTCCGTCAAGGACGTCTACGACCAGCTGATGGTGCTGGTGCTGAAGTACCATGTGCGGCTCCCCCGGAACCTGCTCCTGCTCCTCAAGACCTTCATCCAGACCGAGGCCCTGGGGAAGATCCTGGGAAGCGACGCCAGCATCCTCGAGGTGACGAAGCCTTATGCCAAAAGGCTCCTCCAGCGGGGGTACGACGCCAGGAGCCTCTTCAAGAACCTGGGGCGCGACAGCCGGGCCACGGCCATGCAGCTCAAGGCCCTGCCCAAATACATCACGGACATTCTGAGGCAGACAGCCAGGGGGACCCAGCGGGTGGAGCTTCGGCACACGGGGCTCGAGCCCCTGGACCGGCAGCTGGAAAGGGGAGTGAACCGGCTCACGGTGGGCATGGTCATCGCCGCCTCGATCCTGGCGGCGGCCATGGTCTTGAACTCAGATCAGAAAGTCCTGGAGATCACGGTGGGCTTTTTGGGACTCCAGACCCTGTCGCTCACGTCCATTCTGGGAGTGACCGGCTACGTCATCGCGACGCTCCTCGGGCTCTGGCTCATCGTTTCCATCATCAGGTCGGGCAGGCTCTGAGCGCACATCCGCCCAATCAGATGCCTGGATTCTCATCCGTCATGCCGACGTGAAAACGGGCAGCTTCCTGTGTGAAGCCTTCGCCGATGAGGGCCGGCCCGATCCCGGACGTGGAATGGCGCGGGAATCGGCTCAATCCCCGTCGGAGAGGGGAAGCTCGGGCAGCTCCGTCAGGCACAGGATCGGCGGAGCCGGCGTTTCGGCCCATCGGGCTGGGGGCGGGCTGCCGCCGGGATCCATGGCGAGGGCCAGGTCGGCCAGTGAGAGGTCCGAAAAGACGGTGAGGGCGAGCTGGGTGACGGGGCTTGCCAGGGCAGGCGATCCGAAGACGTTCTCCATCGCTTCAGCCAGATCCGCCGAGGCCGAGCCGAGGGCTTCCTGCCGCTCAGGGTTTTCGGGGGCTACCATCAGGGATTCGAGGGCTCGCCGATACTCCTCATGCTCGGGCGCTGCCCCGACCGCGCCGAGCCTGGCCTCGAAATCCTCGGACGGCAAGCTGGGGAGACCCGGGAGGGTGGCCAACACCCTCTGGGAGGCTACGGGCCGGGAGGGCCGGTGCCGGGTGAGGGCTTCGACCCTGTCCAGGATCTCGTCCACGACCTCCTGGCTTACCGTCACCAGGACGAGGGAGGAGACGGCCGCCGGCGATATCGAGAGCACGCGCAGCCAGCTGGCGATACGCCGGGGCAGCATGAAGGACAGGTGAGCCCGGCTGGCGGCCAGGGTGGGTGACAATGTCTCCAGGGTGTCCTCCAGAGCCCCTTCTTCATCGATCCCCAGAATCTCGCGAAACTCTGTTTCGAGGTGCGCGGCCCGGGTCAGATCCGCCTCGAGCTCAGCCTGCCGCAGGTCGAATTCCGCAGCCATCTCGAGAAACAGTGCCGCTTCGAGAATCGCCCGATTCCCCGGGTCCGGTGACTGGGCATCACCACCCCGCAGCGAGGCCTGAATGTCGAATCGGCTCTCCCAGCTCTGCCGCAGGAGGGTCTCCGAGGCATAGGAGGCCGCCAGGCAATGGTCCTGGTGCACGGCGGCGAATTCCCGGAAGCCGGCCCGGGCCCCGCGGAGCTGCTCCGCCGCCTCTTCGCTCAGCTCAGGGCAGAGCGTCTCGAAATGGGATGGACCCCAGGGGGGGATCGGCACGGGCTCGAGGACCTGGAGCCGGTGAGTCACGGGCGCGAAGAGAGCCAGGTGCCGCAGGTCCCGATCCGGGAGGATCTGGTAGGGGAACAGCATATAGAGCCGATCAGTGGGTGCCATGGCATTCAACCTCGATGAAGGAATAGGGGGTCATTCATTCCAGAACAGGGGCAGGTCGGGCATCGGGCGATTCTGCTGGCGGGCGGCCGCCCGCAGCAGCGCGCGCACGGCGCCTTGACCCTCCTCTCCCGCCTCGTCGCTGTAATCATTCACGAACATTTCGATGTGCTTGCGGATGACGATGGGTGCCATCTCCCGCGCGTGCTCATGCACATAGGGCCACACTTCCTCCTGGTGGGTCCGGGCGAAAAAAAGGCTTTCGCGGATCCTTTCCTCGATGAAGAATGCGACCCTGGCCCCCAGTTCTCGCTTGACGGCGATTCCGCCCAGGGGAAGGGGCAGGCCGGTCTGGCGCTCCCACCAGGCCCCCAGGTCCAGGACTTTCATCAGTCCGTGTGCGGCATAGGTGAAGCGTCCCTCGTGGATGATCACGCCCGCGTCCACATCCCCTCGGACCACGGCCGGCATGACCTGGTCGAAGACCATCTCGCGCAGTGGTCCCCGGTGGAATCCCGAAAGCTGGAGCAGAAGGTTGGCTGTGGTCATGCGCCCCGGTATGGCCACGGACCGGGTGAGGAGATCCTGGGGGGAGAGGGGCTCTCGTGCGACCACGAGGGGGCCGCAGCCGCGGCCGATGGCGCCACCCGATCCGATGAGCCAGTAGGTTTCCAGCAGATGGAGCATGGCGTAGATGGAGACCTTGGTGATGTCCAGGGCACCGGCGGTGGCCTGCCGATTGAGCCACTCCACGTCGGCGAGGGTGATGTCCAGACGGTATGGATCCGTGCTCACCCGGCCCGACGCCAGCCCGCGGAAAATGAAGGTGTCGTTGGGACAAGGCGAGTAGCCGAGGGTCAAAACTGGGCTCATGGCTCTCCACTCCTTGGGGCGGCGCCGGGGTCGATCATGACCGGGCCGGGCTCATCGGCCGCCTTCGAGCCAGTGCCGGACGACCGCGCAGCAACGCTCGAAGGCCAGCTCCAGCTTCCAGTCCCTCCGGTCGCGGTTGCCGGCCACGTTGCTCATGGCGCGGCACTCCAGAAACGGGATTTCATAGCGCAGGCAGGTCTGGGCGATGGCGCTCCCTTCCATGTCTTCGGCGAGCCCTCCATAGCGCTCTCGACGCTTGCCGGCGGTCTTGCGGTCGCCGCTCACCAGGCTGATGGTGAGACTCGGCCCGTGCACGGTCCGAAAGACTTCCGCTCCGTTTCCTCCATGCCCATCCCCGTCCTCGAGTCCGCTTCCGAGGAACCGGAGCCTGCCGCCGTCGACGCGGTAAAGGCCCGGAGGGGTGAGGCGGAGAGCGCGATCGTAAGCCCATGAGCCCGCCGCGATGGGGAACGTCTCATAGAGGGCCTGGCCCTGGTGCGTGAGGAGCGGGATCCCGATGGTCCGCGGGGACTCGATGCCCTTCCTCGAAAGGATCCCTTCGTCTCCGCAGATCGCCTCCTGGGAGATGAGGACGTCCCCGATCCGCAGGGGGCCGTTTTCATAGGCTCCGGCGCACCCGACGTTCCACACCTCCCCGGCTCCAAAGGTCTCGAGGATCGCGGCGGCCGTGATGGCCGCGTTGACCTTGCCCAGGCCCGTCGTACCGATGAGAACGCTGCGATCTTCGTGCGTTCCCAGATGGAGGACCTCGCCCCGGAAGCTGAACACTCTCGCCTGGCTCAAAAGTGGAAGCAGGGGCTCCACCTCGGGCTTCACGGCCCCCAAAATGGCCACATCGACACCAACCGCGCAATCGACCGACATATGCTCCGTCCATGGCTTGAAGGATCGCGGCCTTGCCGGGGAAGGAGGCGCACGAGCCTCGGACCACGGGAGCCGCTTGAAGAAATCGAGTGAAGTCTGCTCGCACCGGAAACAGGCTAACAAAGCGTCCTGGAACTGTCAAACGGGATGCCGCGGCCGGGGGAACCGAGCGCCTGCGTGGTTGTCAAGCCGTGTGTAAGTTGCTACGATTCGCGCCTTTGAACAGGATGGAGCCCATGACAGATCCGTTGAGTCCTTTGAGTCCATTGCGCCCCCCTGCCCTGGTCATCGGCTCCGTGCGGGTGGATCCACCCCTGATCCTGGCGCCCATGGCCGGTGTGACGGATGCTCCCTTTCGGAGCGTCGTGGCGGAGCACGGGGCCGGAATGGTCACCACCGAGATGATCAGCGTGGAAGGGCTTCGCCGGCGCATGCCGGTGACCTGGAAGCTCGCCCGCCAGGAGCCGGCCCTTTCGGTGCCCCTGGCCGTCCAGGTGTTCGGGGCCGACCCGGAGGCCGCCGCCGAGGCGGCTCGCATGCTGGAGGATCGGGGGGCTGCCCTCATCGACATCAATGCCGGCTGTCCCGTGAGGAAAGTGGCCAGACAGGGTGCGGGAGCCGCTCTCCTTCGGGATCCCGCGCGGCTCGTCCGGCTGGTCGAGGCCGTGAGGCGCGGGGTCGGCATTCCCGTTACGGTGAAGGTTCGACTGGGGTGGGACGGTGGGTCGATCCACATCGTGGAGACGGCGAGGCGGCTTGCCTCGGCGGGGGTCGATGCCATCGCCGTGCACGCCCGGACAGCGGTCCAGCAGTACAGCGGGCGGGCGGACTGGGCCTGGATACGCCGGATCAAGGAGGCAGTTCCGGTTCCGGTTGTCGGCAACGGTGACGTGACCAGCGTGGCTGCGGCGCGGGCCATGCTGCGGGAAACGGGCTGCGACGGAGTCATGATCGGAAGGGGCGCATTGGGGAACCCGTGGCTGTTCACGGTGCTGGCCCATGAGTGGGGCTCCGACGGGGGGCTTTTCCGCCATCCCGACTGGGGGGACTTCCGGCGGACGGTCCGGGGTCATGTGGGAAGCTTCCTCGATGGGGCACCCCGCCCGGCCGGCCATCTCCGAAAGCTCCTCTCCTGGTACTCCCGGGGCTGCCCCGACGGGGCCAGGCTCAGGAGCCAGATCACCGAAGCGCGGGATGTGGGGGAGATGCTGGACCGCTTCGACCGCTGGCTGGAGGCGGTGGCCGCCGGCGGACTGGAGGTGCTGACGGTGAAGCTGGGCTCGTGCCAGCGGCTGCATCCGCTCCCCGGGGCGGGCGCTCTATTTGAAGAGGCTGAACGACAATGAAAGTCCTGGTCGCGAACACGGCGGGGTTCTGCAAGGGGGTGAGGGACGCCATCGACATCACCCTCGAGGCCATCCAGAAGCGGAGCCACAACGAATCCATCTGCACCTATGGTCCTCTCATCCACAACCGCCAGGTCCTGGCGACATTGGAGGAGAAGGGAATTCATGCCGTGAGTCGCATCGAGGACTGCGCGGAGAAGAAGGTGGTGATCCGGGCCCACGGCATCCCGCCCCAGGACCGGCACACCCTCCACCAGCTGGGGGCGACCCTCCTCGACGCCACCTGTAAACGGGTGGCCAGGGTGCATGCGGCCATCAAGCAGCACGCCCGGCGCGGGTTTCACACCATCATCGCCGGCGATGCCGACCACGCCGAGGTCATTGGGCTCATCGGGTACGCCGAGGGGCGTGGGCACGTGGTCAACAGGCCCGAGCAGATCGACGAGCTCCCGGTCCATTGGGACAAGGTGCTCCTGGTGGCTCAGACCACCCAGAACGAGGAGGTGTTCCGCAGGATCCAGGATCGGTTCACCCGGCGGTATCCTCACGGCGTGGTGAAGAACACCATCTGCGGCTCTACCCATGAGCGGCAGGCCGAGGTCCGCCGCCTCTGCGAGCGCGTGGAGGCCATGGTGGTGGTGGGGGGGTATCACAGCGGAAACACGGTTCGTTTGTCGGAAGTGGCCCGTGAGGCGGCTATCCCTACCTATCACATCGAAACTCCGGCGGATTTGAATCGACAGGAAATGGCCCGCTACAACCTGGTGGGGGTTTCGGCGGGTGCGTCCACGCCGAGCTGGATCATTCGGGACGTGGTCCAGTTCCTGGAATCCATCGAGCCCGAGAACGGCGACTACAGGCTGCGCCTGAGGCGCGGACTGGGGACCATGGCCTATGCCAATGGGTGGGTTCCCCTGGCGGCGCTCATGCTCTCCTTCGCCGCCCGGGCTCTGACCGGGCTGCCGGGAACGTTTGCCAGCGGCCTCATGGCGGCCCTCTATCTGTTTGCCATGCACTCTTTCAACGCGTACGTGGATCGCGGCGCGGTGGAGCTGAACGAGCCGGGCCGGGCGGCCTTTTACCAGCGCTGGAAGAACGTCCTGGCCATCCTGAGCGTCGGGGCGGCGGCTGGAGCCCTGTGGCTTTCGACGGACCTGGGGATTCCGGTCTTCCTGGCCATGCTGGTCCTGGTGACGCTGGGATTTCTGTATGCGGGGCCCAGGATCCTCCCCCATACGCTGAGAGATCTCCCGCTGGTCAAGCTGAGGGAGATCCCCACTTCCAAGACCCTGTTTGTCCCCCTGGCCTGGGCGGTGATGCTGGTGCTCCTGCCCCACCTGCCGAGCCTTCTGGATGGATTCGGGCGAGTGGTGTTCGGATCCTGGGTGGTCTTCCTGCTCGTGTTTCTGCGAACGGCCCTCCTCGACCTGGCGGCCGTGCGGGGCGACCGCCTGGTGGGCAAGGAGACGCTGGCCGTGACCATCGGGGAAGCCCGGACCGTCGGGGTGCTGTGGGGAGCCGTGGGTGTGCTGATCCTCTCTCTGGTGGCGGGTCCTTTCGTGGGCCTGGGCACGGGGTTTGCCATCCTCCTGCTGCCCGCGGTGGCGGCCTTTGGGTGGATGCTGCGGGAGTCGTGCTCCTCCCGGTTCAAGGAGGAGCCCCTCTTTGAAACCTTCGCGGAATCGATCCTCATGGGCTCCGGGCTTCTGGGCCTGATGTGGCTCGGTGTGGCGGGGTGAAGCCGTTGGCGGGCTCCGACCATGCGCCGACGAGGGGATGAGATGGAAGGGGCCGCTTTGAAGGGGGCCCTTGCGGGTCTGTTCTTTTTCCCCGGCCATGCGAACAGGGATACGAGCCGTGGGTCTGCTGTCTGGAAAGCTCCATCGCTTGAGCCGCCTCGCCTTCTCGACTCTTCGCAGTCGCCTGATCATCCTCGTCCTTGTCGCCGTGCTTCCCGCCATGGGGATGACGCTCCACACCGGTCTCGAGGAGCGCCAGATCCAGAGCGCGCAGGTGCGGGAGAATGCCCTGCGCCTCACGCGGCTGGCTGCCGGGGACCTGGTCCAGATGATCGAGGGGGCTCGGCAGCTCCTGCTGGGTCTCTCTCAGCTCTCGGAAGTGCGCGATGCGAGCAGCGAAGTCTGCCGGGAGCTCTTCGCCAGTCTCATCAAGCATTATCCGTATTATATCAACCTGGGGGTCATCGATTCGGACGGGAGCCTGTTCTGCAGCGCGCTTCCGTTCGAGATGCCCGTGAACGTTTCCGACCGCGGCTATTTCCAGCGGGCCTTCGGCACCCGGCGTTTCGCGGTCAGCGGGTATCAGCTGGACAGTATCACCGGCAAGGGCACCATGAACTTCGCCCACCCGGTTTTGGATGATTCGGGCCAGGTGCAGTCGGTGGTGTTCGCCTCCCTGGACCTGGAGTGGTTCAACCAGCTCGAGGTGGAAGCCCAGCTGCCGGCTCGGGGGGCGCTGCTGGTCCTGGATCACCGGAGAAGGATCCTCGCTCGCTACCCCGGGGCCGAGCAGTGGGTCGGCGTCCTCATGCCCGATGAGTCCCTGGTGGAGGCCCTGATGTCCCAGGAGGGGGAGAGCGTCGTCGAGGCCGCCAGTCTGGACGGCGTCACGAGGCTTTACGGGGTCACATCGGTGAAGGCGGACCCCAACGCCAGGATCTTCGTGAGCATCGGTCTCTCCAAGGCGGCCGCCTTCGATCCGGTGAACCGGGTCTTCGCGCGCAACATGATCGCCCTGGGACTGGTGGGGGTCCTGGGCCTTCTCGCCGCCTGGTTCGGGGGGGATTTTTTCATCATGCGTCCCGTGCACCGGCTCGTCTCCGCCACCCGGGATCTGGCGTCGGGGAACCTGGGGGTCCGGATCGGGCCTCCCTACGACGGCGACGAGCTTAGCATGATGGCCCGCTCCTTCGATGAAATGGCCGAGTCCCTGGAGCAGCGGACGATGCAGCTCCACCAGGCCGAAATCAAGTACCGGTCCCTGGTGGAGCACATCCCCATGGTGACTTACGTGACCCGGCTCAATCGTCGGGAGGGCACGATATACATCAGTCCCCAGGTCCTGCCGCTCCTGGGGTTCTCTCCAGAGGAGTGGCTGGCCGATGCCGGCCTCTGGCCGGCCCGGATCCATCCCGAGGACAGGGATCGGGTCCTGGGCGACTTCGGCCACGATCGGGTCATGGACGCCGCCGGGAAGCTGCATTCGGAGTACAGGCTGCTCTCCAGATCCGATGAGGTGCTGTGGATCCGAGACGAGGCCGTGACCGTGGAGGACAGCCTGGGGAAGCCTCAGTTCCTCCAGGGGGTGCTCCTGGACATCACGGAGCCGAAGATGGCCGAAGCACAGCTCAAGGGCTCCCGCCAGCAGCTTCGGGACCTGGCGGCTCACATCGAGACGGTGCGTGAGGAGGAGCGGACGCGCATCGCCCGGGAGATCCATGATGAGCTGGGGCAGTGTCTCACGGGATTGAAGATGGAGCTGTCCTGGGTCGAAAGGAAGCTGGGGGACGCGGGAGGCGCGGCTGCCGGTGCTGCCCTGACGAAGAAAGTGGAGTCCATGGGAGCGCTGGTGGATACGATCGTCAGCTCCGTCCGGCGGATCGCCACCGAGCTGAGGCCCGGCATTCTGGACAGCCTGGGACTGATGGCTGCCATCGAATGGCAGGCCATGGACTTTCAGGCTCGCACCGGCATTGAATGCGAGCTATCCTTGCTCCCCGACGGTCTGGATCTCTATGACAGGCAGGTTTCTTCCATCTTTCGCATCTTTCAGGAGATCCTGACCAACGTGGCCCGTCACGCCCAGGCGTCCCGGGTGACGACGGTCATGAGGGAGGAGGGCCGGGATCTGATTCTGGAGGTTCGGGACAACGGCCGCGGGATCACCGAGAAGGAGCGTCTTCATTCCAGGTCCCTGGGCCTGGTCGGGATGCAGGAGAGGGCCAGTCTCCTGGGGGGGGCGTTCACCATCCGTGGGGTGCCCGGCGTGGGCACGACGGTCACGGTGCGCATTCCGCTCCTGGGGAGATGAGGCAGGAGCCTGGAAACGTTTATGATCAGAGTTCTCGTCGCGGATGATCATGCCATCGTTCGGCAGGGGCTGAAGCTGATCCTCTCGGAGGAGTTCGATTCCCTCGTCCTGGGCGAGGCCTGCAGTGGCCGCGAGCTGCTTCAGCTCGTGGATCGTGACGACTGGGACATCGTCGTCCTCGACATCACCCTGTCCGACCGGAACGGACTCGATATCCTGAAAGATTTGAAGCTGCAGCGTCCCAAGCTTCCCGTTCTCATCCTCAGCATGCACTCCGAGGACCAGTTCGCCGTGCGGTCCCTGAAGGCGGGGGCGTCGGGCTACATGACCAAGGAGAATGTTCCCGAGGAGCTCGTCAAGGCGATCAAGAAAGTGCTGGGAGGGGGGCGCTACGTGAGCGCCACCCTGGCCGAGAAGCTGGCTTTCGAGCTCGATGCCCAGGTGCGGCCGCCCCATGAGGCGCTCTCCGACCGGGAGTACCAGGTGCTCCGCATGATCGCGTCGGGGCGCACCGTGAGCGAGATCGCCGAGGAGCTGGCCCTCAGCGTGAAGACCATCAGTACTTACCGGGCGCGGGTTCTGGAAAAGCTGAGGATGAAGACCAATGCCGAGCTCACCCATTATGCCATAAGGAACAGCCTGGTCTGATGGTGTCGTAGGACGAAGACCGACAACAACCGCCCTCCCTTCCTACAGAAAAATCCGACAAACCCCGATACCCCCCTCCCTTCGCCTGACGCATACTCCCCTCGCACGTGGATGCCGAGGCCTTCGCCCGGCCTGACCATGGCGCAACGGCTTCGACGCTCATGATCGCGGCAATCGAGGGACCCATGGCACCCATCAAAGTCCTGCTCGTTGATGACGAAATGGCGCTCCTCCAGGCCCTATCCCAGCGGCTCGAGGCTCGCGGCTTCCAGGTGGCGGTGGCCCATTCCGGCGAGAAGGCCCTGGCCATCCTGGAGGGCGCGGAGCCCGATGTGGTGGTGCTGGACCTCAAAATGCCGGGCATCGACGGCCTGGGGGTGCTTCGAAGCACGCGGCAGATCTGCCCCGGGATCCAGGTCATCATCCTCACGGGACAGGGATCGCCCAGGGACCGCGACACGGCCATGCGCCTGGGGGCCTTCGATTACCTCCAGAAGCCCGTGGACATCGGGGTGCTGGTTTCCGTCCTCAGGCGGGCTGCCGGCCTGTGCCCGGATTGAGGATATCGACGAGCTGGGGAGTCCCGGTGCCGCAATTCAGACAGAGGGGAGGATTTCATGAAGATCAGAGTCCTGCTGGTGGATGACGAAAAGGAGCTCACGGACGTTCTGGCCGAGAGACTGGAGTCCCGGGACTTCGAGGTGACCAAGACCTATTCCGGGGATGAGGCTCTGAAGGTGCTCGCGGAGCGGAGCGTCGATGTCGTCGTGCTCGATGTGCTGATGCCCGGAAAGGACGGCATCGCCACGCTCCAGGAGATCAAGCAGTCGAGCCCCATCGTGGAGGTGATCATGCTGACGGGGCATGGCACCGTGGAAACGGCCGTGGAGGGCATGAGACTGGGGGCCTTCGATTTTCTCATGAAGCCCGCGGAAGCCCGGGATCTGGTCGAGAAGCTCGTCAGGGCCTACAAGCGCAAGTGCGAGCAGGAGGAGCGCATCAGGAGCGCCGAGATCCAAAGGATCATGACGACCCGGGGCTGGGGCTAGTCAAAGTCTCGTCTCGTCTTGAAGCAGAAAGCTCATTCAATGTCTGACGGGAGGAATCCATGCAAGCCACATCCGTGAAAGAACTGATGGTTCCCCTTGCCGATTACGCCACGGTCTCCGACGACGCCACCCTGGGCGATGCCGTGGCAGCCCTTGAGGAGGCGCGCAGGCGGGTGGAGGCCGACCGGGAGAAGCACCGGGCGGTTCTGGTGCTGGACCGGAACGGCCGCGTGGTCGGCAAGCTGGATCAGTGGACGGTGCTCTGGGCCCTGGAGCCACGCTACAAGCAGATGGGCAATCTCCGAGACACGTCTCGATACGGTTTCAGCCCCGACTTTCTCAAATCCATGATCGACTATTACGGGCTGTGGCGGAAACCCCTGGAGGGACTCTGTCGAAAGGCGGCGGAGCTGAAGGTCAGGGACATCATGCTCCAGCCCACCGCGGGGGAGCAGGTGGATGCCGACGACACACTCGACGCCGCCATCCATCAGCTGGTCATGGGACGCCATCAATCCCTTCTCGTCACCCGCGGTGAGGAGGTTGTGGGCATCCTCCGTCTGAGTGACGTCTTCAGGAAAATCTGCAGCGCCATCGAGGCCTGCCTCATCTGAGCGGCACGGAGGCCGGCGAAGGCCGAAAATCCCGAGGGCTGTATCCTGGGGCTCCACGGGTGGAGGGAGATCCTCCGAGAGGAAGAGTGGAGCGCGGCTGGCTCCTCAAAACCCACGACGCCACTAAGAACGAGGAGTGTTTGCCATGGCTGAACAGGTGATTGCAGCCTCCGGGAAGGCTGCCTTGGATTGGAAGAGAACGGCTTTTATCGTACTCGGCCTGGCCTTGTTTTTTCTGTTCTATTTCATGAATGAATTACCCGACGCGGTGGATCCCGCCGGCAAGCACTTCCCGCTGCCGTCCCAGGGCAGGATGGCTCTGGGCCTGTTCCTCATGGCGGCGGTCTGGTGGATCTTCGAGGTCATGCCCATCGGGGCCACGGCCATCGCCATCGGGCTGTTTCAGGTCATTTTCCACATCAGAACCTCGGACCAGGCCCTGAAAGACTTCTTCGATCCGTCGGTGTGGTTCATCTTCGGCTCCGTCGTCATGGGGCTCGCCTTCTCCCATTCGGGCCTCACCCGGCGCATGGCCTACAAGATGCTCGGGGTGGTGGGGGAAAACACCAGCTTCATCCTCCTCGGCACCTTCATCATCGTGACGGGCATGACGCTTCTCATGGCGCACACTGCCGTCGCCGCGGCGCTGTTCCCGCTTCTCATGGCCATCCACTCCCTCTACAGCGACACGGACGAGCCCAGCCGTTTCGGCAAGGGGCTCTTCATCGGCATGGCGTGGACGGCGGGGGCGGGCTCCATCATCACTTACCTGGGGGCGGCGCGCGGAGTGGCGGCGGCCGGGATGTTCAAGAAGTTCACGGGCGGAACGGAGATCGGGTTCTTCGAGCTGTCGTACTACATGGCCCCCCTGGGTCTCATCATGGTCCTCGCCATCTGGCTGGTGGTCATCGTTTTCTTCAAGCCCGAGAAGGCGCGCATCGAAGGCCTTCGGGAGCGGGTCCACGTTCTGAGCCAGCAGCTGGGGCCCATGAACAAGAGCGAAAAGCTGGTCCTCGTCATGGTGGCGGTGGTTCTGGGCCTCTTCATGATGAAGTCCTTCTCCCCCATTCCCTTCTTCAAGGATATGGACCGGGCAGCCATCATGATGGTGTCCACCCTGGGGTTCTTCCTCCTCAGGGTCCTGCGGGTGGAGGAGATGGAGGGCATTCCCTGGAACATCATCCTGCTCTTCGGAGGGGCCATGAGCATCGGCTACTGCCTCTACGACACCAAGGCCGCCGAGTGGATGGCCGTGAGCTGGGTGAGCTGGTTCCAGCACGCCCCCTGGCTTCTTTTTGTGGTGGCCATCGCCTTCTTCGTCCTCTGCCTGACCAACTTCATCATGAACGTGGCGGCCATCGCCATCACGCTGCCCATCTCGCTGGTCATCGCCGGCTACCTGGGCGTGGCGCCCCACGTCATTTTCTTTGCGTCCCTGGCCACGGCGGGCATGCCCTTCAACCTGCTCATCGGCGCGGCGCCCAACGCCATCGCCTACGAGAGCAGGCAGTTCACCGCCGGGGAATTCTTCATTGCCGGCTGGGTTCCCAGCATCATTCTCATGGCCCTCCTGTCGGTCTTTTGCTACTTCATCTGGCCCTTCATGGGAATGCCGGTGCTGCTCAAGTAGTCTGCGGTGAACGGGGAGGAAGGGGCCGGACTCCCCGGTCAATCCCCCTGCCAGGGCTCACCTTCATCTGTCTCAAGATTGGAGAGGATCGGACTCATGGATCGGATGCAAAGGATTTACCTGCTCTCCCTCGCGGTGTTTCTGGCCTCGCTCTTCGGCTTGGCCCCCCTTGCGGCGGCGGCCCCGGGTGACCGGCTCATCGTGTCCGGGGCTTTCCTGAACCCTCAGAGCAAGCCCGTCAAGGAAGTGAAGATCGAAGTCCTTGTGGACGGACAGCCGGTGACGCCCGTCGGCAAGGAGACGGAGATCGACTCGGGGAGCAAGGGCGCTTTTTCGGCCCAGTTCCAGCTCCCTCCGGGGACACTGCCCGGAGCGCGGGTGGAGATCCAGGCCCACAAGCCCTCCTGGGAGCCCCTGGACCCGACCCCCCTCCAGCTGGTGGATGCTGGCACCGACGAGCAGGGAAACCGGCTGTTCGAGACGGCCCGCAATTTCACTCTCCGGAGGGCCGTCACCCCCGCTTTCTGGATGGCGACCCTCATCCTCCTGGTGGTGTACGTCATCATCAGCTTCGAGTGGATGCACCGCACCCTCGCCGCCCTCCTGGCGGCGGCCCTCATCCTGTTCATCACGTATACCCTGGGCAGCTTTGACAAGTCCTTCTATATCCTCTCCTTTCAGGACGCCATGGGGGCCATCGATCTGAACGTCATCTTCCTGCTGCTGGGAATGATGATCTTCGTCGGGGTGCTCAAACGGACGGGCATGTTCCAGTTCCTGGCCTACAAGGCCTACGCCTGGGCCAGGGGGAACGTCTTCATCCTGGCATTCGTGCTCCAGTTCCTGACGGCCGTCATCTCCGCGTTTCTCGACAATGTCACCACCATGCTCCTGGTCATTCCGGTGACCATCGAGATCGCCCTCACCCTGGGGGTGCATCCCCTGACCTTCCTCATTCCCCAGGCTTTCGCCTCCAACGTGGGCGGCACGGCGACCCTCATCGGGGATCCGCCCAACATCCTCATCGGCTCCTACACGGGCCTCACCTTCGGGCAGTTCGTGACCAACCTCAGCCTCGTCTGCCTGATCTGCCTGATCGTCTCCTGCTTCTACTACCTGTGGTGGCACAAGAAGGAGTATCTGAAGGCCGAGGTCAAGGACCTGGAGGGGACCATCGCCCGGCTCCGGGAGGAATACCAGATCACGGACATGAAGCTCATGATCAAGGGCCTGGTGCTCCTGGGCTTCACCATCATGCTCTTTGCCCTCCATGGCTTCATGCACATGCAGGTGTCGGTTGCGGCCCTCATCGGCTCCCTTCTGCTTCTCGCCGTCTCCCGGGTCGACATCGTCGAGATGCTGGAGCATGAGGTGGAATGGCCTTCGCTCATGTTCTTCATCGGCCTTTTCGTGGTCATCGCCGCCGCCGAGGAGACGGGGCTGATCCAGCAGATCGCCAACATCGTTCTGGCGGCGTCCCAGGGAAACCTCACGGTGGCCGTCGTCATGATCCTCTGGGTCTCGGCCATCGCGTCGGCTTTCATCGACAACATCCCGTTCACGGCCACCATGCTGCCCATCGTGCTTTTCCTGAGCGAGAGCTTCGGGCTTCCCAGGGATAACGTGCTGTGGTGGTCCCTGTCCCTGGGGGCCTGCCTGGGCGGCAACGGTACCATGATCGGGGCCAGCGCCAACGTCGTCACGGTGGGCATGGCCGAAAAGGCCGGCTACAAGATCTCCTTCGTGGAATACATGAAGATGTGCTGGTGGCCCATGATGATCACCGTTACCTTGAGCATGGTTTACCTGCTCATGGCCTATTGATGGACCTGTTGGATGGAGGAGCGGTGATGGGATACACAAGTATAGTCTGCGGAGTCACGGGATCGGCACATTCTCAGAAAGCGGCCCTGGAGGCCGCCGCGCTGGCCAGACGGCACAACGCGAGGCTGACTTTCGTCTATGCGGTGGATGTCGCCTTCCTCCGGAGCGGTGTCGGGGGGCTTTCGGTGGGGCTGGCCGGGGACGGCCTCGAGCGCCTCGGGGCTCACATTCTTCAGTATGCCGGGGAGCTGGCTCAATCCCAGGGCGTGACCCCCAAAACAGTCGTTCGGCGGGGGGCCGTTCTCCAGGTGATCAAGGACGTCCTCCTGGAGGAGAAAGCGGACCTCCTGGTTCTGGGACACGAGGAGAGGACTTTCCTTGACAAGGCCCTGTTCAAGGGCAGCGTCGAGGATCACCTGGAAGAGCTGCGCCAGCAGACGGGCACGGAAGTGACCGTCATCCGCTGAGGGTGGACCGTAGCAGCCCTTGAACATCCCGGGAACGAGCGAGGAGGGAAGCCCATGCTGTCTACAAACGTGCTCCTGGTGGACGATGAAGTCCCTTTCGTGGACACCATGACCAAGCGGTTGACCAAAAGAAGCCTGACGATCCTGGCGGCCCACAGTGGCCCCGAGGCTCTGGACATCCTTGGGGAGAAGCCCGTGGATGTGGTGATTCTCGACGTCAAGATGCCAGGCATGGACGGCATCGAGACCCTGAGGGAAATCAAGAAGGCCTACCCCATGGTGGAAGTGATCATGCTGACGGGGCATGCCACCATCGAGACCGGCATCGAGGGGATGAAACTGGGCGCGTTCGATTACCTCATGAAGCCCTGCGACATCGAGGTGCTGCTCGCCAAGGTGCGGGAGGCCAGGGTCAAGAAGAGCCATCACGAAGAGAAGATCACCCAGGCCCGGATCCATGAAATCGCCCTGCGCCGGGGCGACTGATCGAGAGGATCGGCGGGGCGGGGAGTCGACCATGCCCGTGTGCTTCGTCGAACGGGGGATGCGACCCCGGGATGGCCCCCGAGGAAATCGGGCTCGGTTGCGGGGCCGCCCGGTCTATGCTGGAGGAGACGCCGGCCGCCGGACGCTCAGCGAGCACAGCAGGATGCCCAGACCCAGGATGGCGAGGCCCGCCGCCTTGGGCCAGGCGGGAGCTTCCCGAAGCACCAGGTATCCCAGGAGGGTGGCCCCGATGGGCTCGCCCATGAGCACGACGGCCACCACGGTCGAGGGCAGGAAGCGCAGGGACCAGTTGAAGGCCGTGTGCCCAATGAGCTGCGGGACCAGCGCCAGAAGACCCAGGGCGAGATAGGTCCTGGTGGAGAGCCCCCACAGCGGAAGCCGGGCCCCGGCGCAGAAGAGAAGGAGAACGAGGGCCGCGACTCCATAGGCGACGAAGGTGTAGGAGGCCAGATCCAGGGCACGTCGGGCCGATCGCCCCGTCACCAGGTATCCCGCGGCCATCACCGCCCCACCCAGGGCCAGGAGATCCCCCCGGAGCGCTTCGCCCGAGGCGCGGAAATCCGCGCCCGCCACCCAGACTCCCCCCAGCGTGGAGCAGAGCACGCCCAGGATCATCCATCGGTCGAAGGGCTCCCTGAGGCAGATTCGCGAGAACAGGGATGCGAATACCGGAGTGGTGCTGACCAGGGTCACCGAGCTGGCGATGGAGGTCATCTGGAGCGACTGGATCCAGAAGGCGAAATGCAGGGCGAGAAAGACGCCGGACCCCATCGCTTGTCGCAGGGACGGACCGGAGACGCGGGCCGTGGAGCGGAGCCGTTGATGCAGGAGCCATGGACCCAGGGCCACCGTCGCCAGGCCGACCCGGTAACTGGCGATGACCAGGGCCGGGGCATCCGCCAGACGGATGAGGATGGAGGCTGAAGCCACGGCTGAAATGCCCATGACCATGACGACCCAGAGAGCGAGAGGGTGGGGATGACGACGTTCATCAAGCCCTGCGATTGGACTGCCTCCATTCACCATTCAAGTTATCTCTTGACAAGGGAAATCGTCCTGAACTATGTAAAGACGTTTCAATTCAGTTCTTTGAGAGGAGGCTTCCTGATGCTGAAAAGCCCTTGCATCAACTGTGACCGAGCCAACGAAGACAAGAACAAGTGTTTGGAGAACTGTGAGAAGCTGAGAGAGTATCAGGAAATGATTTTGAAGCAAGGGATTTACGCCACGATGTAGTGGCCGGCCCGGCGGGGCTGCTTGAAGGCGGCTGCCCGTGCCGCTTTTTTTTCTGGGTGATTTGAGGGTCCGCTCGTGCATCGTGTGGGCTCGTTGGAGGAAGGCTATATGTACGCTATCTTTCGATCGGGCGGGAAGCAGTATCAAGCCGCGCCCGGCGCGGTGCTCAAGCTGGAGCGGATTCCCGGCGAGGTGGGGGAATCGGTGATCTTTGACCAGGTGCTGGCCGTTGCCGATGGCGAGCAGGTGGATTTCGGAAAGCCGGTTCTGGCGGATCGCATGGTGACGGGCCGCATCGTCGAGCAGGGCAGGGCGCGCAAGATCATCATTTTCAAGCACAAGAGAAGAAAAGACTATCGCAAGAAACAGGGGCATCGTCAGTATTACACGGCGGTGCGAGTGGAGGCCATCGGCGGGCGGGAGCAGGCAGTGACCGAGGCGACCGCGGCGGCTTCCGAGGAATAGTCCTGTTCACCTGCGGTTGTGGAGGAATGATCCATGGCACATAAAAAGGCGGGAGGCAGCTCCCGAAACGGCCGGGACAGCGCGGGGCAGCGCCGGGGCGTGAAGCGTTTTGGCGGCGAGCTCGTGCAGGCGGGCAACATCATCGTTCGACAGCTGGGCACCAAGTTCCATCCGGGTAAGAATGTCGGGATGGGCCGGGACTATACGATTTTTTCCCTCATCGAGGGGCAGGTCACCTTCGAATACATCGACAAGAAGCGGCAGAAGATCAGTGTTTACCCGGTGGCGGCCGTCGGGGAATGATTTGGGACTGATCTCGGTCCCGCGCCGATGAGCGCGCCATGGTCCCTGCCGCCCCCCGGGCGGAATGGGGGGCCGCTTTCATGGCGAGCCGTGGCAGCCCGCTCGATCTCGACAAGAACCCTTCCCCGTTGTGGAAGGGTTCTTGTCGTTTAGGGACCGCGTGCCCATGGGGAGGACTCCGCCCGGGGCAGTATTCCGGGAGACCAGGGACGGGCTACCGGCGCGGACGGCATGCGTTACGGGCTTTGTACCAGGCTCCTCCAATCAGGAAGTGATGAAATGAAATTCGTGGATGAAGTGCGCATCCGTGTTCAGGCGGGAGCCGGCGGCAACGGGTGCGTGAGCTTCCGGCGCGAGAAGTACGTGCCGCGAGGAGGCCCGGACGGAGGTGACGGCGGGCGGGGCGGGGACGTCATCCTCATGGCTGTATCCAACAAGCACACGCTGCTGGATTTTCGCTACCGGCACCTGTTCCGGGCCGCCTCGGGCCGACACGGCTCGGGGCAGAACCGTCACGGGCGCGGCGGGGAGGATCTGATCCTGGAGGTTCCCGTGGGGACCGTCGTGAAAGACTCGGTGGGTGAAGAGATTCTGGCGGACCTCACGGAGCCGGGCCAGGTCTGGACCGCGGCCGGTGGCGGGATGGGCGGCCGGGGCAATGCCCGATTCGTCTCCTCGACCCGCCAGGTGCCTCGATTCGCACAGGACGGACAGCCAGGCGAGGAGGCCGAGGTGATCCTCGAGCTCAAGCTCATGGCCGATGTGGGTCTGGTGGGCTTTCCCAATGCCGGCAAGTCCACGCTCATTGCCGCCGTTTCCGCGGCGAGGCCCAAGATCGCCGATTACCCTTTCACGACCCTGGTTCCGAACCTCGGGGTGGTGGCTTTCGGGGATGCCCCTCCCTTCGTGATGGCGGACATCCCGGGGCTCATCGAGGGGGCCCACGAGGGAGTGGGGCTGGGCACGCGGTTCCTCCGGCACATCGAAAGGACCCGCGTGCTGGTCCACCTCGTCGATGTCAGTGAGCTGGACGAGGACGATCCCTTGCGACCCCTGCGCCAGATTGAAAGGGAGCTCGCGGGCTATTCGGAGGAGCTGCCCCTCAAGGTCAGTGTCGTAGCCCTCAACAAGGCGGACCTGGTCTTTGACGAGGAGAAGCTGGAGCGGCTGGTGGCGGCCTACCGGGAGACAGGCAGGCCCACCCTGGTCATCTCGGCTCTGGCACGAAGGGGGCTGCCGGATCTTCTGGCCGTCTTGACGCGGATCCTCCATTCTGCCGAGGAAGAGGAGGCCGACGGCGCGGCGCCTCCTGGAGCGGGGCTCAATGGGCTGAACGATGACGATACGCCCCCCGACGGTTCCCGGGTCGCCTGAAAGGGCTCGGCCCCGAAGCCATGGATTCTCGTGCCGGCCAGAGGATGGGCCGCGTCCTCCCACCGTCTCGGCCCGCCCCAAACGCCTTGCCCTCGCGGGACCTTTCCTGTAAATCCACTGGGTGGGTGGTCCGTTGCGCCAATGGAGCGCGCCGGGTACCGGCCCCATTTTTCGGATCCATCGAGCGAGAGAGTCATGCCACAGGAGAGCTTGGACCGAAGTGATCTGTTCCAGCGATGCCGCCGGTTGGTGATCAAGGTGGGCAGCGCGGTGCTCACGGGGCCCCGCGGCTTGAATCGGGTGATGATCCACCGGCTGAGCGATCAGATCGCCGAGCTCAGGGAGCGGGAGAAGGACCTCAAGATCGTCATCGTGTCCTCGGGTGCCGTGGCCTCGGGGGTGCGCAAGATCGGCCTCGGCGAGAAGCCCAGGACCATTCCCCAGAAGCAGGCGGCGGCGGCCGTGGGGCAGGGTGTTCTCATGGAGGCATGGGAAGAGGCTTTCGACAAATACGGTATCCTGGTGGCTCAGGTGCTGCTCACGGGGGAGGATCTGGCCCAGCGGCACCGCTATCTGAACGCCCGGAACACGCTGGAAACGCTTCTGGACTGGGGGATCCTTCCCATCATCAACGAGAATGACACGGTGGTGGTGGAGGAGATCAAGTTCGGAGACAACGATCAGCTGTCGGCCATGATCGCCGGTCTCATCGGGGCCGACCTCGTGGTCAACCTGACGGACACGGAGGGGCTCTACGACTGTGATCCCCGGACTGACCCGGCTGCCCGGCTCATCCCCCTGGTGCGCCGGGTGGACGCCAGGGTTCTGGGCTGCGCGACTCCGCTCGCGGGGAGCGTGGGGACCGGCGGAATGCTGAGCAAGGTGAGCGCCGCCCGTAAATGCCTGGCCTCGGGAGTCGCCATGATCATCGGGCCCGGAAGGGAGCGGGACGTGCTCCTCCGCCTGTTCCAGGGGGAGCCCCTGGGCACGCTCTTCATGTCTCAGCGGCGGCAGTATCACGGCATGAAGCTCTGGCTGGCCAATCTTCCCAAGCCCGCCGGGGATCTGGAGCTGGATGACGGGGCCGTGGCGGCCCTCCGGAGACGCGGCAAGTCGTTGCTGCCCATCGGGGTTCGCAAGGTTGTCGGGACGTTTGGCGTGGGGGCCGCCGTGCGCTGCCTGGACGAGAAGGGCGACACGGTGGGCGTGGGCCTGACCAATTATAAATCTTCCGAGATCGAGCTGATACGGGGGCATCGTTCGGAGGAGATCGAATCCATCATCGGCTACAAGCATTCCGACGAGGTCATTCACCGCAACAACTTCGTGCTCATGGGGGAGATTCCCGAAATCTCCGAAGGAGAGATGCATGCGTGAAGATATCCTGTCCCTGGGCCAGGGGGCTCGCCGGGCGGCGCAACGGATGGGCCTGGCGGACAGCGAGACCAAAAACAGGGTGCTCCTGGGCATGGCCGAAGCTCTGCGGGCGGAGGGGCGGCTCATTGCCGAGGCCAATGGCAGGGATCTGGCCCGGGCGTCGGAGGGGGGCCTGTCCGGAGCCAAGCTGGACCGTCTGCGCATCAGCGACAAGGTGCTGAACGAGATGATCTCGGGACTGGGTGAGGTGGCGGCTCTTCCGGACCCCGTGGGCGAGGTGACCCGAATGTGGCTGCGTCCCAACGGGCTGAGGGTGGGCCGTATGCGCATCCCCCTGGGCGTCATCGGCATCATCTACGAATCCCGGCCCAACGTGACCGTCGATGCCGCCGCTCTGTGCATCAAGGCGGGAAACGGGGTCATTCTCCGGGGAGGCTCCGAGGCCTTCCATTCCAATATGTGTCTGGCGTCCATCCTGCGCCGATGCCTGAGGGAGGGCGGGCTGCCCGAGGACGTGGTGCAGCTCGTGGGGACCACCGACCGCGCCGCGGTGCTGGATCTCCTCAAGCTCGAGGAGTATATCGATGTCATGATTCCCCGCGGAGGGGAGGAGCTCATCCGGTTTGTGTGCGAGCATGCCGCCATGCCGGTGCTCAAGCATTACAAGGGTGTCTGCCATATCTATGTGGACGAGGGCGCGGATCTCGACATGGCCGAGAGCGTCTGCCTCAACGCCAAGGTGCAGCGGCCGGGGACCTGCAACGCCATGGAGACCCTTCTGGTTCACGAGGCGGTGGCGGGGGCCTTTCTGCCCCGCGTGGCCGAATCTTTCCGGAAGGCGGGCGTCGAGCTGCGCGGGTGCCCGGCCACACGCCGGCTGGTGCCGGACTGCAAGGAGGCCACGGAAGAGGACTGGGCCGCGGAATATCTGGATTATATCCTTGCCGTTCGCATCGTGGGCAGCATGGAGGAGGCCATGGAACACATCGCCACCCACGGCTCGCGGCACACCGAGGCCATCGTGACGCGGGACCTCAGGCGGGCGCACCGCTTCATTCAGGAAGTCCAGTCTTCCCTGGTGCTGGTGAATGCGTCGACGCGATTCAACGATGGCTTCCAGCTGGGGCTTGGTGCCGAGATCGGGATCTCGACCTCCCGGCTTCACGCTTTCGGACCCATGGGCCTCGAGGAGCTGACCACCACCAAGTTCATCGCCCTTGGGGACGGTCAGCTGCGGAGCTAGGAGGCTGTCCAGGAACCGTCATTTCGAGCGATTACGAGAAGTTCCGATCATCGTGATCCCTGGATGCTTGGAAATTTCTCTCTTCGCTGCGCTCGGTTCGAAATGACAAAAATGAGCTCTCGGGCAGCGTTCCGGAAGGACGGGGGCTTCGGACGGGCCGCTAGGATTGACGGTGTGATGGCGAGCAGGGTGGGCATTCTGGGTGGGACCTTCGATCCGGTCCATTACGGCCATCTGCGGGCGGCGGAAGAGGTCCTGGAAGCCCTGTGTCTGGATCGGATCCTTTTCATTCCGGCGGCATCACCGCCGCACAAGCCACGGACGGCCATCCAGGATTTCCAGCATCGATGGGAGATGCTGCGGCTGGCCGTCGGTGATCACCCCCGGTTCGAGCTGTCCGATGTGGAGAGCCGAATCGCCGGTAAATCCTACACCGTGGTGACCCTGAGGACCCTGCGCGAGCTGCTCGGCGGAGAGGGGGAAGTTCATCTCTACCTGCTGGTGGGGATGGATTCTTTTCAGGAGCTGAGCACGTGGTGGCGTTACCGAGAGCTCTTCCAGCTGGCGAGCCTGGTGGTTCTCAGGCGTCCCGGGCATTCGGAGGAGCTGATCGGGGAGCTTCTCGCGGTGCACGTCTCACCCCTCTACGCATGGCGCGGGGACGCATGCCTCTTCGCGCACCCGAGGCTTCTGCCCGTACACGTGGTGAGCAACACGGTCCTAGGGATATCGTCCACCCAGATCCGATGGCTGGCGGCCCAGGGGAAATCGATTCGCTACCTGGCTCCCCGGGAGGTCTTGCGTTATATTGCCAGGGAAAAGCTTTATTCAGCCTCATCATGGTAGCTGCCGTGGTGGAATTTAGGACTTTTCGGTCCTCCTGCCTGAAGACTCGGCGGGTCATGCCGGGCAGGCTGGTACAACTTGAAGCAGCCCTCTGAAAAGGGTATGGAGACTGAAACCCGGTGGATCGAGGCTGCGGCACCGAAGAGAGCCTTTCCTGGTTTTTCAGCCCCTGATGAACATTAAAGGATGAAGATTTGGTGAGTGAGCTGATGAGCAGTCCACAATCCATGAGCGCCCGGGAGAGAGCCCTTCTTCTGGCGAAGCTCGCCGTGGATTTCAAGGCGCTGGACCTGATGGTTCTGGATGTGACCGGGCTTTCCTCCTTTGCGGATTTTTTCGTGATCTGCAGCGGCCAATCGAGCCGCCAGGTGCAGGGCATCGCGGACAACATCCAGCGCAGCCTGCGCGAAAGAGGGATCAGAGCCCTCGGCGTCGAAGGGCATCGTGAGGGCCAGTGGGTGCTGATGGACTATGGCGATGTCATCGTGCATGTCTTCTACGAGCCCGTCCGTCTCCTCTACGACCTCGAAAGCCTGTGGTCGGAAGCCAGGCGGGTGAGGCTCGATCACGCGGCTGTGCCGGAGAGCACCGTTGTGCCGTGAGGTGATGGTTTCATGGTCTGCGAGGTGTGCGGGGGGGCATTGAAGCGGGCGGTGTGCCTGGTGACGGCGTTGTGCCTTCTGGCGCTGTCGTGGCACGGACTCCCGCGCCGCGCCTGGGCCCTGAGCCTGGGCGAGGAGAAGGAGCTGGGCAGGAAGATTCTCGAAATGCTTCGGGATCGCCTCCCCCTGGTGGAGGACGGCGAGCTGATCACCTACGTCCGGTCCGTGGGGCAGCGGGTGGCGAAGCAGGTTGGGGTCACGCCTTACGAGTTTCAGTTCTTCATCGTGAACGAAGGGGTGCCCAACGCTTTTGCCATACCGGGAGGGTACATCTTCATCTACCGGGGTCTCATCGAGATCATGGAGAGCGAGGGGGAACTGGCCTCCATACTGGCCCACGAGCTGGCTCACATCCAGGCGCGCCACATCCATCGACGGATCGAGGAGTCCAAGCTCATCAACCTGGCGAGCCTGGCGGGCGTGGTTGCGGGGGTGCTTCTGGGGATGAGCGGGGGCGGCGGAGCCAAGGCCGGGCAGGCTCTCACCCTGGGGACCATCGCGGGGGCCAGGACTTACGAGCTTCAGTACAGCCGGGAGAACGAGAGGGAATCGGACCAGATCGGGCTCAGATACCTGGCTGCCGCGGGCTATGCGCCGAAGGACATGGTCTCGATCATGGAGAGGATGAACCAGGACAAGTGGCGGGTGAGCTCCAAGCTTCCTTCGTACCTGTCGACCCATCCGGCCCTCGGTGAGCGCGTCCTGTATCTGCGGGAGCAGGTGGACCGTCAGAAGGCGTCGGGCAAGCCTCTGCAGGGGACGGTGGGTCGGGAGGGTGAGTTCGAGCTGATGCAGGCGGCCATGGTGGCCGACTATTCTGACCCCCGGGTGGCTCTCGACCGTTTTCAGGCGGAGGCCAAACGCTCTCCCAAGGGACGGTCGGCCGCCTCGGAATATGGACTCGGCCGCCTCTACCTGAGGCAGGGCAGGGTGGAGGAAGCCTTGCCGCATCTTCAGGAGGCGGCTCGCATGGCGTCATCCAGCCCTTACGTGATGAGCTCCCTGGGGGCCGTATATTTTCGCATGGGGAAGCTCGAGGAGGCGAAACGGGTGCTCGAGACGGCCCTGGTTCTCAGCCCGTCTTCACCCGTGGCCCATCTGCGGCTGGCGCAGGTTCTACAGGATCAGGGCAGGAAGGAGGAAGCGCTCAGGCACCTGCAGCAGATCGAAGACCTGGCGCCCAGCTTCCCCGAGATCGACCGGCTCCTCGGCGTGCTGCTGGGGCAGGTGAACCGTATCGGTCCGGCCCATTACCACCTGGGACGTTATCATGAGCAGCGAAGGGACTATAAGCTCGCCCTGTTTCATTACCAGAAGGCCAAGGCTCTGATTCAGGATTCTCCCCAGACCATCGCCGAGATCGATCACGCCATGAAGGAGATGGAAGAGCGGAGAAAGAAGGAAATGTGGGAGAAATCGAGGAATAAGTGATGCCCCGTTGCGGGCGGGACGGTGGATGCGCGTCGAGTCGGGTGGCTCGAATGGGGTGTTGAGGTATCCAGGTGAACCGAAACCAGCGGAATAGAAAAGATCCGGCATGCTGAGCAAGAAAAGGAAGATTCTGTTGATCTCCCTGAGTGGAGCGGGCCTGCTGTTCGCCGTGCTGGCGGGGGCCGCGGAGCATGTGCCGTGGCTGCATGCCCTCTGCACGGGATGGGGGGACGGTTGCAGGGAAACGGCTACCTACACGCTGTTCAGGATCCCGTTGTGGATATACGGGGTCGGCTTTTATGTGGTGCTGGGAGGGGCCGTGCTCATCCCGCGCCTTCAGCCCGGGGTGGACTGGCTCGTGAGCCTGCTCCTGGGGGTCGAAGCCACCCTGGTGGTGATGATGGTTCAGGAGCGGCTGCTGTGCGTCTACTGCCTGGGGAACCTCCTCGTGGTGCTGGGCCTTTTTTTCGCGACGTTTCGCAAGGAAGCCTTCTGGCGCGTGCTGTCGCTCAGCCTGGCGGCCTGTCTGGTATCGTTCCATTCCATCGTCAGCTCCGCCGCCGTGGGACAGCCAGCCGCAAAGCGGCCGGAGCCCTCCCGGGTGGCGGCGAGGGTCGGGGGGCGGGAGATCGGCATGGATCAGGTGGAGACCCCCCTGACCGGCCAGATTTACGATTTGAAGCGCCAGATCCACCGGCTCATGCGGGAAAAGCTGGATGACCTCATCGTGGAATCCCTGCTGCAGCAGGAGGCCGCGGCGCGCAAGGTCACCGTCCAGGAGCTCATCGACGGGGAAGTGATGCCCCGGGGGATCGCGGTGACGGACGCCGAGGTGGACCAGTACTATCTCGAGAACCGTGCCAGGCTTGCGGAGTGGAAAGGGTCGCTCGAGGAGCTGCGGAATCGCATCCGAACGGCTCTCCAGCAGCAGAAAGCACTCCAGCAGACGGTGGCCTATGCATGGACCCTCCAGAGCAAGTACCCGGTTGCGGACTTTCTCGAGGAGCCCCCATCGCCTTACGCCATGCTGAGCGTGGGGAGCAGCCCGTCACTGGGGCCCGAGGATGCCGCCGTCACGGTTTTCGAGTTCTCGGACTATGAATGTCCGTCCTGCAGGCAGGCTCACGAGGTGGTCCGGCAGGTGCGGGCTCATTTCGGTCCGCGCATCCGGTGGGTCTTCAAGGACTATCCGCTGAAGCGGCACGAGTATGCCCGGGGTGCCGCCGAGGCGGCCAGGTGTGCCGCGGACCAGGGCAAATTCTGGGAGTACCAGGATCTGCTCTACGGGTCCAAGGAGGATTTGACCCAGGACCAGCTGCGCGGGCTGGCGGCTCAGCTGGGACTGGATGCCGGCGACTTCGGCGCCTGCATCGACCAGGGTAGGCACAAGGCCGCCGTGGACAAGGACCTCGAGGATATCAAAAAGGCCGGTCTCGACCGTACCCCCAGCTTCGTCATCAATGGAAAGCTGGTCACGGGCAGCCATTCCTTCGACCGCTTCGTGCAGATGATCGAGGAAGAGCTCAAGATGACCCGCAAGAGACCCTGATTCACCAGGGGAAGGCTCTTGACCCGGCTCCCTGGGCGGTGGTACAGAAGCCCGCTGAAGGGCGGGCCGGGGGGTCCTGAGAGGCTGGGAATGACCGCGATATCAAAAGGAGAGGGTTTATGAAGGTTCTGGTCAGTGACAACCTGGCGGAGACTGGTGTCGAGGCCCTGCTGGAGGTTCCGGAGTTTGATGTCGAGGTGAGCACGAGCCTCACCCATGATGAGCTCAGGCACATCATCAAGGAGTACGACGCCCTGATCATTCGGAGCGGTACCAAGGTGACGGCCGACATCATCGAGAATGCGGACAACCTCAAGGTCATCGCCCGCGCGGGCATTGGTCTGGACAATGTCGATATCGAGGCGGCGAGCAAGCGTGGCATCGTGGTCATGAACACTCCCGAGGGAAATGTCATCACGACGGCGGAGCACACCATCGCCATGCTGCTGTCGGTGACCAGAAACATTCCCCAGGCCACGGCATCCCTGAAGGAAGGCAAGTGGGAAAAGAAGCGTTTCCGGGGTAAGGAAGTCTTCCACAAGACCCTGGGGATCATCGGGGTGGGGCGCATCGGCCGGGTGGTGGCCGAACGGGCCGTCGGCCTCCAGATGAATGTCATCGCTTTTGATCCTTACATCAGCGCCGAGGTGGTCGAGAAGCTCGGGATCACCGCCGTGACCCTGGATGAGCTTTATGCCCGGGCGGACTACATCACCGTTCACACGCCCATGACCCAGGAGACGCGGGGGATCATCAACGCCGAAGCCTTTCAGAAGATGAAGAAGGGTGTCTATGTCCTCAACTGCGCCCGGGGCGGCATCCTGGACGAGGCGGCTCTGTATGATGCCATCCAGTCCGGCATCGTGGCGGGAGCGGCCCTCGACGTTTTCGCCAAGGAGCCGCCCGTCGGCAACCCGCTCCTGGAGCTGAGCCAGGTGGTGGCGACTCCCCACCTGGGGGCTTCAACGGACGAGGCCCAGGAGAATGTGGCCATCGCTGTTTCGGAGCAGGTCATCGACTATCTTCTGCGGGGAACGATCCGGAACGCGGTCAACGCTCCGAGCATCGACGGGGCGGTCCTGGCCACCCTGAGGCCCTATCTGACCCTTGCGGAGAAGCTGGGCAGCCTCCTCACCCAGATCACATCCGGAGCCATCCGCGAGGTGTCCATCGAGTATATAGGCGAGGTGACCTGTGTGGATAATCGTCCCCTCACCCTCTCCGTGCTCAAGGGGATGCTCACGCCGATTCTGGGCGAGATGGTCAATTTCGTCAATGTGCCCGTCCATGTGAAGGAGCGCAACATCAAGGTCAGGGAATCGGTGCGGAGCGAGGCCGAGGATTTCACCAACCTCATCAGCGTCCATGTGAAGACTTCCGAGGGTGAGAACCTGGTGGCCGGGACCATCTTCGGGAAAAAGGACCTGCGGGTGGTGCGCATCAATGACTTCAGGCTGGAGGCGGCCACCGAGGGACACGTGCTGCTGATCTACAACATCGACACGCCGGGGACCATCGGTGCCATCGGATCTTGCCTGGGGCGCCATCACATCAACATCTCCATGATGAATGTGGGACAGATCCTGGATCGGGGCCAGAACATCATTTTTCTGCGGACGGATAGCCTGGTTCCCAGAAATGTCGTCCAGGAGCTGCTCGCCATGGACAATGTGAACGTGGTGCAGACACTGAAACTTTGAGGGTCGGGAGAAATGGGGCATGGATGAAAAGGAAGACAAGGGATTCGTGGTGAAGGACCGTCGAAGGTTCTCCCTGGAAGACACCGAGACGGGGAGCGATTCCGGCACGGACGCGCGGCAGCCCGCCGTGGAGGAGCAGGCCGAGGCGGAAGCCGAGATGAAGGATGCGTCCCGCCTGGCCGGGCAGGAGGGCCAACGGGATCTGCCGGCCGTATCATTCGCCACCTTCGTGTTTTCGTTGAGCTCATCGGCCTTGGTGTACCTGGGTGAAATGCCCGAGATCGAAAGCCAGGTCAGTCACGTGGATCTTCCCCTGGCCAAGCAGATCATCGACACATTGGGGATGCTGGAGGAGAAGACCAGGGGAAACCTGGATCCCGACGAAGCGCGGCTGTTGAAGAACCTTCTTTACGATCTCAGGCTGCGTTATGTTCAAAAGAGCGGCGGGTGAGGCTGTGCTGGACCTGAGAGCTCCGGCCAAGATCAATCTCTGGCTGGAAGTCATCGCCAAAAGAGCGGATGGTTATCACGACCTTTCCAGCCTCATGCTGCCCATCGGGGTGTATGACGAGATCCGGCTGGAGGTGACGGGAGGAGGGGGGATCCGGGTGGAGTGCGACCATCCGGGCGTTCCCGTGGACCGGGGTAATCTGGTCTGGCGGGCCGCGGAGCTTTTCTTCGAGAGTGCCAGGGTGCCGTCGGATCTCGGCATTGTCCTGAAGAAGGGCGTCCCCGTCGGGGCCGGTCTGGGCGGGGGGAGTGCCGACGCGGCCGGGGTGCTCCTGGGGCTGAGCCGCCTGTATCCCGGGAAGGTCGGCTTCGGGGATCTCCATGCCATGGCCGCCCGACTGGGGGCCGATGTTCCCTTTTTCCTGCGTCATCGGCCCGCCCTGGCCACGGGCATCGGTGAAAAGCTTCAGGAAGTCGCTGGCGTGCCGGACTATCCCCTTCTGCTCATCAAGCCTCCCGAGAGCATTTCCACGGCTTGGGTTTACGGAAGTTTGAAGTTGACAAGGGGGGAGAGCCAGATTAGTCTAACTCGGTTTTTGGCCAATCCGTGGAGCATTGCCGGGCTTCTGCGGAACGATCTTGAAAGCGTCACCGTGGCCGCGGTTCCCGGTTTGTCGCGACTGAAGGCCTGGATGGTCGCGCAGGGGGCTTTGGTCGCCCTGATGAGCGGAAGCGGTCCGACGGTTTTTGGCGTTTTTGACCGAATGGAAGAGGCCGAAAGGGCTGGGGCGGCGGCATCGGGTGCCTGGCCGGGCTGCTGGATCGCCTGCACCAGGGTCCTGGGTGATGGGGAAGCTTGAGACGTTACCGGGGCGGAGAGCTTGTTTGGGGTGTCGCCAAGCGGTAAGGCACGGGTCTTTGGAACCCGCATCCGGAGGTTCGAATCCTCCCACCCCAGCCAAACCAGAGGGCTTCGTGAGGGGTTGAGTGTTGCATGCTGGGTGCGCTGAGGGTCTTCTGCTGCAATTCAAACCCGTCCCTTGCTTGGAAGGTGGCCTCCCTTCTGGATATGGAAGTGAGCCAGGCGCTGGTCGGAAGATTCAGCGACGGGGAGGTTCGCGTCGAGATCCATGAAAATGTCCGCGGCATGGACGTTTTCGTTCTTCAGTCCATCTCCCCCCCGGTGAACGACAATCTGCTCGAGCTGCTCGTGATGGTGGATGCGCTGAAGCGAGCCTCGGCCGGCAGGATCAACGTGGTCGTTCCGTATTACGGTTATGGACGACAGGACCAGAAGGAAAAGCCACGGGTACCCATAGCGGCCAAGGTGGTGGCCGACCTGCTCACGGGGGCGGGAGCGGACCGGCTGGTGACCATCGATCTCCATTCCGAGCAGATCCAGGGGTTCTTCAGGGTGCCCGTGGACCATCTTTCGGCGACGGAAGTGCTGCTGGAGGATCTGAGGCTGCGACTGGAGGGAGATGAGATCGTCGTTGCGCCCGACGCCAACGGCGTCCCCAGGGCCCGGTCCTTTGCCGACCGGCTCAAGGTGGATCTGGCCATCATGGATTACCGCCGCACGGGGGGGGAGCCTTACGTCCAGATCGTGGGGAATGTCAAGGGTCGCCGGGTCGTCATCCTGGATGACATGATCAACACCGGCCGGACCCTGGAACGTACGGCTCAGAGCGCTCTGCTGGCTGGGGCCGCGTCCGTCGAGGCCTACGGCGTCCACGCGATTTTGTCCGAGAATGCCACGAAGCGTCTCGATGGCTCGTCGCTGAGCCTGGTGACGGTGACGGACAGTGTTGCTCTTCCTGCCGGGTCCTTGTCTTCCAGGGTTGTCCGGTCGGTCTCCATAGCGCCGCTCTTGGCGGAGGCCGTGCGGAGAATTCATTACGAGGAATCGCTAAGCGCCATGTTTTTAAAGATGTGTTGAGGGGCTCGCCGCGTGACTGACTACGGGCCTTGCGGGCGGCCGCTCGAAGGTGGCTGGAGTCAGGCGGGGAGCAGGCTGGGGCAGGGTTGTCTTGAGGATGGCTGGAGACCCGCAAGCACACGATCTCGTGTGCTTTTATGATTTTCCGGAGGAGTGTGGGATGGAATACGAGATTTCAGCGATGCTGCGAAGCAAGACCGGCAAAGGAGCCGCGAGAAGCATGCGCCGGGAGAGCCTGGTGCCCGCGGTTTTGTATGGCCCGAGCTCGGAATCCATGGCGCTGGCGGTACCCAGTTTGCGTCTGGAGAAGCTGCTCCGGGAGATGGAAGGGGAAAGCCGCCTGGTGACCCTTTCCGTCGAGGGTGTCACTGAAAACCCGGTCCGCAAGGTCCTGCTGCGCGAGATACAGGTGCACCCGTTTCGCAGGCGCTTCCTGCACGTGGATTTTTTCGAGGCGCCCATGGATCGCAAGATCGTGGTCAACGTGCCCATCGAGCTCAAGGGCGACGCCATCGGCGTGAGAAAGGGCGGCAGCCTCAATCTCATCCTGAGAACCCTGGCCGTTCGATGTCTGCCCGCGGAGATTCCCGAAAGGATTTATGTCGACGTGAAGTCCCTGGACCTGGGGGGCACCATCACCATCGCCGGTCTGTCGGAGCAGGGCACCCAGGAATTGATGGGTGAGCCGTCCCAGGCGGTGGTCACGGTGGTGGCACCCGAGGGGAAATCCAAGGAGGCCGAGGGGGCTCGCGGAAAGTAATCCATTCCCTGGATATCCGGGGCTCCAACGAGAGCGTGGGGAGAGCGGGCCATTTTTGTCGTGGTGGGATTGGGCAATCCTGGAAAGCCATATGAAGGAACGCGGCACAATGCCGGTTTCCTGACGGTGGACGAGCTGGCGCGCAAGTTCTCGATCTCGTTGGCGGAAAAAAAGTTCAAGGCCCGTTGGGGGGTCGGAGAGGTGGGCGGCACGAGGACCGCGCTCTTCGAGCCCCTGGCTTTCATGAACCGGAGTGGTGAGCCCGTGGGGGCTTTTCTTCGCTATTTCGGGGCTCCGACTGACCGGCTCCTGGTGGTGCACGATGATCTCGATCTGCCCTGCGGGCGGATCCGGCTGGTCAGGGGGGGAGGGGCCGGCGGGCATCGCGGCGTCCTTTCCCTGGTGGAGCATTTGGGGCATGGGAGCTTTGCGCGCCTGAAGCTCGGCATCGGCAGGCCGGTTCACGGAGAGAGTGTCGAGGCTTTCGTGCTCAATGCGCCGTATCCTGGAGAACGGGCTGCATTCCAGGAGATGATCCACCGTGGAGTGGAGGTGGTCGTGAGCGTGCTTGAAATTGGCCTGGAAGGTGCCATGAACCGGTTCAATGCGTCCACCAGGAAGAACAGGGAAGGCGAGGCGCCGCCCGGCGGTGAGGGGTGAGCCCTCGATCATGGTGTTGAGGCTCTGCCCCGGTCTCGGAAAGAGAGGTGCCTCCTCCTGGGCTCATGGAGCCTTTCCGTGGGAAGGCTGGAGGCCACGATGTCCGGGGGATTCGCTCCGAGCCTGGGCCACGGAGTCCCCGGAACATTTTCGCAACACATTTTTGTGCTGGAATGGCTGACTGTTCAAAATCCTGCCTGTAAACTCCACTTCTCCTTTCAGCTTTGCATCTGCACAAAGTAATGATAAAATTTCAAATCTGGGAGAATAGCCTTGGAGTCCCTGACGGTGCGGGAGACTGGAGGTCTTATGTTCAGCATAGGCGATTTGGCGGTATACCCTGCTCACGGAGTCGGCAAGATCGAGTCCATCGAGAGCAAGAGCATTGGGGGACAGAAGCAGGATTTCTATATCATCCGGATTCTGGAGAATGACATGAAGATCATGATCCCGATCCGGAACGCCGAGTCCGTGGGGCTGCGGCAGCTGATCCATTCCGGGGAGATTCCCATGGTTTATGATATCCTGCGCTCCCGGGAGGTCTCGGTGAATGGTGGGACATGGAACCGCAGGTATCGTGAGTACATGGAGAAGATCAAGACCGGCTCCATTTACGAGCTGGCTCAGGTGCTGAGGGACCTGACCGTATTGAAGGGCGACAAGGAGCTGTCCTTTGGGGAGCGCAAAATGTTGGACACGGCTCGCAGCCTGCTCCTGAAGGAAATATCCATCGTGAAGGAGCTCAGCGAAGTGGATGCGGAACAGGAGATTCTCGAGCTATTGAAGTGAGCCTTACTCCCTCATCAGGTTCCAGGATCAGGCCGCGCCCTCCCTCACACCCCATGAACCGCCTCCGCGAGCACCGATCGAACAGAGTATTTGATTTTTTCCGCGCATTTTTCATCAGGAGATCATAGAATAAGGCATTGGTCTCTCCATCCCTTTGAAAGGTAAGCCGTGGTGATTAGTCTCTGAGAAAGATCGTGTGATCCGAAGTGAATGGATACAGGGTTCTCGTATATTCCAGGGAAAGGGGGTGAATAAGGGTGAAATGGGCTTGGTTGATATTGAAGATCATGCTTTTCGTCATTTGCAGTGTTGGCGGGTATTTCATCGGGCTGGAGCTGGAGAGCCTCAGGCAGATCCGATGGGCGCCCTGGGTCGGACTCATGGCCGGCATGCTCATTGCCGCATTGGCTCTTTCCGTTGAGAAGATCATCAATCGCATCCCCCTCAAGGTCCTGATCGGGGGAACCCTCGGGCTGGTGCTCGGACTCTCCATAGCCAAACTGGTTGCGTACGGCTTCACGCTCCTCGAGGATACCGCCATCCGCGTTGCAATCTTCATCATTTTATCCTGCATTTTTGGTTATATCGGTATGGTCCTGGGCAGTATCAAGGTCGAGGAGCTGCGTCTTCCCAACTGGTCGTGGCTGAGCCGGGGGATGAGCCGTGGTGGGGGGAGCACGAAGATTCTGGACACCAGCGTCATCATCGACGGCCGCATTGCCGACATCGTCGAGACGGGATTCGTCGGCGGTGTATTGGTGATCCCCGAGTTTGTGCTTCAAGAGCTCCAGCACATCGCGGACAGCTCGGATCCCACCCGCAAGGTGAGGGGGCGAAGGGGTCTGGACATCATCAAGCGTCTCCAGTTGGAGAAGCGCATCGAGGTACGCATCGATCGGCAGGACTTCGACAACCTGAGCGACGTGGACGCCAAGCTGGTCGCCCTGGCGCTGAGCATGGGGGCGAAGATCGTGACCAACGATTATAATCTGGCCAAGGTGGCCGAAGTGCAGGGAATCACGGTTCTGAACATCAATCAGCTGGCCAATGCCCTCAAGCCGGTGGTGCTTCCCGGCGAGGTGCTGCGTCTGCAGATCCTGAAGGAAGGCAAGGAGCAGGGGCAGGGAATCGCTTACCTCGAAGACGGGACCATGGTGGTGGTCGAGAACGCGAGCCGCCTCCTGGGCAAGGAGGTCGAGGTTTCAGTGACCAGCATCCTCCAGACCACGGCGGGACGGCTGATTTTTACCATCCTGAGGGACGTCGATCACCATCGGCAGCAGCATTGAGGATGGCTTCGGGCGCCCGGTTGGCGAGGGTCCTCGGGAGAAGCTTGGAAATGACCGGCCATGATGTGGAAGGATCTCACTGCCGCCTCCCCGGCCAGGAGCCTCCCGACCTCCTGCTCACGGCGGAGGCGGAGGAATCGGGACTTCGGCTTGACGTTTTCCTGAGTCGTCGTCTGGCGGACCGGTCCCGGAGCCGCATCCGGCGGTGGATCGAGGACGGGCGCGTGACCCTGGGGGGGGGGGCCGCCAAGGCGAGGCGCGTGGTGGAGGTCGGAGACCTGGTGCAGGTCTGGCTCCCCGCCGATCCAGTCCAGGGGGCCTTGCTTCCCAGCCCGATGGCGCTGGACATCCTCTTCGAAGACGATCACATCATCGTTGTCAACAAGGCTCCGGGCGTGGTGGTGCACCCGGGGGCCGGGCATTGGGACGGGACCCTTGTCCAGGGGCTCCTGGCGCACACCGGAAGACTCGCCTCTCAGGGCTCGCCCCTCCGTCCGGGGATCGTCCATCGCCTGGATCAGGACACTTCGGGGGTGCTGGTTGCGGCCAAGAGCGACGCCGCTTACCTGGACCTGATCCAGCAGTTCAAGGACCATGAGGTGGGGAAGGAGTACCTCGCCATCGTCCACGGTGCTTTCAAGGAGTCGCGGGGAGAGATCCGAACGGGGATCGACCGTCATGCCAGGGATCGAAAGAAGATGGCGGTGGTCCACTCAAGGGGACGGGAAGCCATCTCCCAGTGGGAAGTCGAGGAGGAGGTGGGGGAGGTGAGCATCGTCCGGGTCCGCATCCATACCGGGCGAACGCATCAGATCCGGGTTCACTTCAGTCATCTCCAGCACCCTGTCGTGGGGGATTCGACCTATGGCGGGGGGCGTCGGAGGGTCCTGTCCCTGCGCTCCATCGATTTGCGGAGGATCCTGGCCCCTGTTGATCGCCAGATGCTCCATGCCTGGAGGCTGTCGTTCCGTCATCCGGCCAGCGGAGCCCCCCTTTCGTTCACGGCCGAGCCCCCCATGGACTTTGCTAATGTGCTGCGGGAGCTTCGGCTTTTGAGGCGGCAGGGCGGCTGATTCTTCACTCTTCACCCAAATCCTCGGCCTCATCCATCTCATCGAGCATTTCTTCGTCGGATGGTGGCTGCATGGCCTGGCGAGCCTCGGCGGTGGAGCGACCGCGGACTCCTCGCCGGGGCTGCTGGCCCGCATCCACGACTCCGGCGTCATCGGCTATGCCGTCTCCCTGGGGAGTGCCGGCCTGGGCCTGCCCATGGCGGCCGTGCTGATCTCCGGGAAGGGCTCCCACGGCCCCGCCGCCTGGTGCGGCCGGTGGTGGCGCGGGGGGTGCCAGGGGCGGCAGTACCTTGCCGGCGGCGTAGAGATAGAGCTCAAATGTCTGCCCGCCTTTTTCGACGAAGATACTCTTGGTGCCGATTTTGCTTACCACGTAATCATGGATCTTGTCTCCCTCGCGCACGGAAACGAAGGGCGAGGTGTCCTTGCTCTTGTCCTTGCCGGGCATTTGTCCCTTGACGCGGACCAGAGCCTTGCGGGTGCTGCCGTGGAAGAATATGCCGTCCAGCTGAAGGGTCTTGGGGGGCACCGCCGGTGAGGAGCTGGCTGCCGCCGCGGGCTCCGCATCGGGGGAAGGCGGCTTGCGGTCTGGAGAAAAGAGGTTCTTCTCGATGACGATGGGGCTTGCGCTCACCGGAAGTGCCGAGCCCAGGATGAAGGCTCCGAGCACGGCGGCCCAGATCAGGGATGTCCTCCTCGATGGATTCATCTCATCTCCTTGCATATGGCGGCATCATCGTTTTTGCTGATCAATACAATCCCTCTCAAAATATCTCAAAAGCGCTTGGGAATGATAGGGTGCTGGTGTTGGAAAACACCCCAGCGGGTGCTGTCGCATTGAGCCTGGAAGCCGTCAGCTCCGGCGGCGTTTACATTCAATGACGGATCTGTTAAGAGTTTCCGGCATTCTTTCAGGGTACCCATTTCAGGAGCACCTATGCAAGAGAATTCCATTCTTCATACCTTTCAGAAAGAGCTCAACCTGGCGGACGACCAGCTGAAGCAGCTGCAGAAAACCTATTTCACCGGGGGTCTTTCTTTCGTCGATGCCTTCGAAGATATTGGTGTCACCGACGAGACCAGGGTATTGAAGCTGCTGGCTGACCATTTGAATCTGCCGCTTCTGAGTCGCGAGGATTATCCCGAAAAGCCCGTGCTCCTGGAAGGGGTTTCCATGTTTTTCCTCCGCAAGCACGCGGTGCTCCCCATTCAGGTGGAAGCGGGGCGGGTGCGGGTGGTGGTGAACAGCCCCATGAATATTCCCCTCCTGAACATTCTGGGGGATTATTTTCAGGGGATGGAGATCGGCCTCTGTTTGGGCCAGAAGGAGGAGATACGCACGGCCATAGACCGCCTCTACGGTACGGCCGCCCGGGAAGCGGAGGCCTTGTCCAGGGGAGAGGAAGGGGCGGTGGTTCATGGCGATGCCTTCGAGGAGGACCTGGAGCATCTCAAGGGACTTGCCCAGGAGGCTCCCATCGTCAGGCTGGTGAACGTTCTCATATCCAGGGCCTTGGACATGCGGGCGTCGGACATTCATTTCGAGCCCTTTGAGCGCACATTTCAGGTGCGGGCGAGGGTGGACGGCGTTTTGTTCGAGCTGGACGAGCCTCCCAAAACGATGCAAGCGGCCATTGTAAGCCGGTTGAAGCTCATGGCCAATCTGAACATCGCCGAGCGGAGGCTTCCCCAGGACGGCAAGATCAAGCTGCGGTTTGGAAACCGCGAGGTGGACATTCGCGTATCCACGGTGCCCACCATCTACGGGGAAAGCGTGGTGCTGCGCCTGCTGGCCCAGGAGAGTGTCGAGTACAATCTGGCCTCCCTGGGAATGGATTCCCGGCAGTATGGTTTCATCGAGAAGCTCATCGAGCGCCCCTATGGGATGATTCTGGTGACCGGTCCCACGGGTTCGGGTAAGACCACGACGCTCTACGGAGTCCTCAAACGGCTGAACTCGGTCGACAGGAAGATCCTCACCGTCGAGGATCCCGTGGAATACCAGATCAACGGGATCAACCAGATCCAGGTCAAGCCCCAGATCGACCTCACCTTTGCCAACGCCCTCCGCTCGCTGGTCCGTCAGGACCCGGACGTTCTGCTCATCGGCGAGATTCGGGACAAGGAAACGGCGGACATCGCCATCGAGTCGGCCTTGACCGGTCATCTGGTGCTTTCCACCCTGCACACCAACGATGCCCCCGGAGCCATCACGAGACTTCGCGACATCGGCATAGAGTCTTTTCTCATGGCGGATTCTCTGCTGGCCATTGTGGCGCAGCGCCTGGTCCGGCTCCTGTGCCCGAGCTGCAAGGAGCCGTATGAAGCCAGGGAGGCGGACTATGCGCGGTTGAGGGATCTGATGCCGGATCTCCCCGAAACGGTGACGCTCCATCACAACCGAGGCTGTGACAAGTGCGGCAACACGGGGTTTCGGGGCCGCGAGGCGATCTTCGAGGTGCTGCCCGTGGGTGATGCCGTGCGCTCTGCCATCGTGGCCGGCAAGAGCGCGGGTACCATTTCCCAGGTTGCGTTTCAGGAAGGCTACCGACCGTTGCTCTATCATGGATACAGCAAGGCCCTTGAGGGTCAGACCACTTTGTCCGAGGTGCTCCGGGTGACCAGCCTTTCACTGGCTTCCTGACGAGACGGCGAGAAGAGGAACGTCCTTTCATGGCCTATTTCCAGTATCAGGCTCGGGACCTTCAGGGGCAGACCCATCGCGGGGTCATGGAGGCTCTCTCCGAAAGCGATGCGGCGCGCAAGCTCAAGTCCAGCCGCCTCTACCCGCTGAAGGTCAAGGCCGTCCGGAAAAGCCGACCCCGTAGGGTTCCCGAGGAGCATACCATAAGATTTTTCTACGATCTTTCGGACCTCCTTTCGGCGGGGCTGCCGGTGGATCGGGCCCTGGCTCTGATCAGCACCAATCAGACTCATAAGGTGTTCCAGCGCGTGGTGCGGGACCTCCTGGAGGAAGTTCAGGGGGGGAGCGATCTCTCGGGAGCTATCGGGCGTTACCGTGACGTTTTCGGTGATCTTTCGGACCACATGATCCGGGCGGGGGAGGCCAGCGGAACGCTGGGACCCATCCTGAAGCGGTTGGCTCAGTACCTGGAGCAGCGCCGGGATTTCCGCCAGAGCCTCGTGTCCTCCATGATCTACCCCGTCATCCTTTTCAGCATCAGCCTCGTGTCCATGGTGATCCTGCTGGTCTACGTCATACCCAAGTTCGCCCAGATTTTCCGTGACTTGAACCAGAAGGTTCCGCTGCTGACGGAGATCCTGCTTCAGCTGGGTGTGTTTCTGAAGGAGTATGGATGGGTTTTTCCTCTACTCCTGGGTGTCTTCTACTGGGGAGGGCGTTATCTCTACCGCCAGCCTGCGGTGCGGCGGGCCGTCGATCGGCTGTTGATCAGGATCCCCCTCACGCGCTACCTGGTTATTCACGGTGAGCTGACGCGGTTTTGCCGCACGCTCGGAACGATGCTCCAGTCGGGCGTTCCACTCCTGAGGGCGCTGAGTCTCGGCGAGCAGGTGCTCATGAACAGTGTTCTGAAGGAGGCCATGGGGCCGCTCCACCGCGAGATCAAGGCCGGCCGCTCCATGAGCAACTATTTTCGGTCTCAGCAGACCTTCCCCCCGCGGATGGGGACCATGCTGAGGATCTCGGAGGAGCAGGGGAGCCTGGGCGACGGCCTGCTGGGGCTGGGGGATCACTTCGAGCGGGAGCTTCAACGGAGCCTTCAACGGATGATGGCTCTCCTCGAGCCGGTGGTGATCATCGTGACGGGACTCATCATCGCCATCATGGTCATGAGCATGTTCACGGCCATTTTCGGCATCAACGAAATTCAATTCTAAATGGGCTCGGCGTCTTCCGACGTCCCGGGAGCTGTCTGGATCGGTCGGTAATGCCCATGGCGCTTTCATTGCCGTATCTGACGCGAATGGATCGGTCCCGTGCCGGGTTCACCATGGTCGAGCTCGTGGTGGTGCTGGTGATCATCTCCATGGTCGTGGCCGTCGTGCTGCCCAGGATCGGCGCCGGGTGGAGGAGAATGGAGGACCGGGAGTTTCTCCAGGATTTCGTCCAGACGCTGAAGCGGGGACGGCTCATCGCCATGAATTCGGGCCGGCTGACCGCGTTCCGCATCCGTCCGTCGGAGCGGCTTTACGACATAGGGATGCCGCCGACCCGCCGGATTCCCGATCACGTGGACATCTACAGCGACCACCTGGAGCGCGATCCCGAGACCCAGGATCACCTGGTGGTGTTCTATCCCGACGGGAGCCTTTCGGGCGGCGACATCGAAGTGACTTTTGACAAGGAGCGCTCATTCCTGATCACCATTCACCCCCTGGTGGGAAACATCCGGGTGAGCAAGGTGGAGAGTCGATGAGCGTGTTCCAGGTGAAAAGCGGACCCGGGCATGCGGAAGGGTTCACGCTCCTCGAGGTCATGGTGGCCCTCACCATCGGGGTGATCATCCTGGGCGGGGTCATGGGGGCCATTTCCGCGTCTCTTCAGTATACCTACCGGGTGAAGGAAAGGAGCCTGGTGCAGCCGTTTCTCGACGCCGCGGCGCAGGAGATCCTGATTCAGCCGGAGCGGATCCTGGAGGGGCAGATGGTGCTCAAGGCGTTTCGGGATGCGCCGCCGGTTTTCATCGCGGCCGTCAAGGTCCCGCACATGGATGACTTTGGAGAGGCACGGACAGGCGGCGAGCTGTATCGAGTGATGCTGACCTGCCGGGGGCAGAGGCTGGAGATGAGCGTTCTGGTCCCCAGGTCGGCACTGGATTAGCTGGAGAGGAATGATGGGACGGGAAGGGTCCAGGGATGCCGGGGAGGGAGCCGCGTGCCCGGGCGGCCCGAAGCTGGAGGGCACGTTCGGAGGCTCGACGGCTCATGGCGGTGTAGGGACGGGCATGCGGATGTCCGATCCGAATCCGGCGGGACGCTGGGCCGGTCTCGATGCCACGGGGTTCACCCTCGTCGAGCTGGTGATCGCCACGCTCATTTCCTCTCTGGTCATGGGCATCGTCGCCGTGGCCCTCGGGTTTTCGCTCCGCATCTGGGAGCGCCAGCAGAGCCAGGCTCCCAGCGACATGCCGTCGGTCATTCAGCTCCTCAAGTGGCAGCTGGCCACCTTCGAGCCCCATCCGGTCCGCATCGAGCAAGAGTCCGTTCCGGTGTTCATGGGGGACGATCACTCACTGACTTTCGCCACGACCCACTCCGTCAAGGCCATAACCAGGGGGGCACCCGTGGTGGCACGCTATGTGTTTGTTCCCGGAGACAAGGCGCTCTACTATGCGGAGATCCCTTTCGATCCCTACCATTCGGAGATGCTCGAGGAGTTTATGAAAGCGATGCCGGGCAAGGGCAGGAAGCGCGGGGGATTTTTCTCCACGGCCGTCGCCGAAGTGGCTTTTTCGTATGCCGAGGACGGCGAGTCCGAAGGCTTCGAGGAGAAGTGGGGTGAAGACAGGACCGTTCCCGGAGTCGTTCTGGTGAGCTGGACGCCCGATGGCCAGGAACGGGTGATTCATGCCATGGTTCCCAACTCTCTCTTTCCCAGGCGCACCGAGGAGGGGGCGTTCGGGGAATCGAGCTTCGGGAGAGGTGAATGATCCTGATCCGGCGCCAAGACGGCGTCATCGTCATTGCGGTGCTCTGGATCTGCGCCCTGACGATGTGGTTTGCGCTCCAGATCGGGGCCGAGAGTCGCCTGCAGGGGGAGGAGCAGGTGCATGTCCATCGCAGGTCCCAGGCCCTCTATCTGGCCATAGGCGGATGCTACGAAGCCCTGGCGCGCATGGGGGAGCCCCTGGATCTCGGTTTGGGACGCAAGGCGCAGGAGAGCTGGCAGCCCAACGGGAAGCCGCACCTCGTGGAGTATGATACGGGCCATGCCCTGGTCATCATCGAGTCGGAGGGGCGGAAGGTCAATGTCAACCTGACCCCTCCCGAGCAGCTCCGGCTGGTCTTTGAGCGGGCGGGAATGGCCGAGGCCGAAGCCGAGCATCTGGCGGACCTGGTGGCGGATTTCGTCGATGCCGACGATTTTCAACGGCTCCACGGTGGCGAAAAGGACTATTATGAAAACCAGGGAGTCCCTTACCCACCCTTCAACGGGCCGCTCCTCAGCCTCGACCAGATGCTGCTCATCCCCGGCATGACTCCCCAGCTCTTTTACGGGTACCAGAGCGAGCCCCCGGAGGTGAATCCCTACGGAGAATTGTGGGATTCGGCTCTGCCCTCGATCCACTCCCTGTTCAGTCTGTTGACCGTTCATGGGAAGAACCAGCTCATGCTGGAGGAAGACCCCTGGGACGAGATGGAAGAGAAGATCATCACCTGGGAAAAGGGTGGCGTCTACCGCATCCTGTCCCTGGGACGATCCTTCGGTGGGCCCCCTTCGGTGCTGATGTGGCTGGTGGTGCGCTACGTTGCCGACGGGGAACAGCCTTATGAGGTCCTCTATCGAAAGATCCTTTGATCGCCCGCTCGTGACGGGCCTTGGGTGACCTTTGTCGGGTATGCGGGGTATTTCAGGGAACCTCGGAGAAGATCCACGATGATGAAGCGCTTCGTGAAGCAGAGAGTCAATCACATCACGGCCGTCTATGTCGAGCAGGACCGTGTGGAAGTCTTGACGGCCCATCGCCAGTGGCGCCAATGGCAGGTCGATCTGGTGGAGCGTGTCGCTGTGGGAGAGGAGGAGTCGGTTTTCGACTGTCTCGCCCGGCTCAATCTCCGGGGAAGAGGCCGCAAGAACGCGGGTCTTGTGCTCCTGCTTCCGCTGGAATTCTACAGTTTCCATCGGGCGGTGTATCCGGCAGCCCTCAAGGATCAGCTGGATGAGGCTCTGACCTTCGACTGGCAGGAGAACATCTTCCACGATCTCGAGGGGACCTTGCACTTTGCGGGTCCCCCGGTTCAGGTCGAAGACCATCTTTCGGTCCCCATTTTCTACATGCGCAAGGATGTTTTCGATCGATTCCAGCAAACCCTGTCGTCCGGGATGTTCCGCGGTTACGCTGTCCTGCCCGCGGCGCTCTGCTACGGCTCATTCCTGAGCCCGGAGGTGGTTGAGGACCCTGAAGCCCTTCAGGTGCGCATGGTGGCGCGCCTGACCAACCGGTCGCAGCTCGAGGTCCACAGCTTTTTCAAGGGGCTGCTTCTGGATTCCACCCTCGTGGGGAAGGATTCCCTCAGCCTGAGGCTGCTCCAGGAAAAGGTACGGTGCCTCGACGGGCTCCAGGACGAGCAGCCCTCCAGCATCGAGCTCATCGAGGACATGGACAGCATCGAGCGCAGGGATGAGACCGGCTGGGTCTGGGATCACCTGCCGATTCGGGTGCGGGCGGTGAGGGGCAAGCTCGTCGAGCACTGGATGGAGCATCTTTTCCAGCAGGACGAGATCAGGACCTTCGAGGAGCCTCTCTACCTGAAGCCCTGGAAGGTTCCCAAGGTGGTTTGGCCGGTGGCTGCCGTCGCGGGGCTTTACGCTCTTTTCGCCCTCTACCAGGTTCAGAGCCTGGGGCAGCTCAAGGATCAGGCACTGCGTCTCAAAAAGCAGACGGCCAGCCTGGAGGCGCAGTGGAAGCCCATAGAGCAGCTCCAGACCAAGATTGCCAAATTCGAGGAGGACCAGAAGACCCTTTCCCAGTTCAACATGGAAGGCTACCCGCTCCTCGAGCTCCTCACCCTGCTGACTCAGATCACTCCCGATGATACATCCCTGAACTACTTTTCCCTGAGAAAGGGGCAGGTCATCCTGCGGGGGGAGAGCAAGTCGGCCATCAAGTATTTGCCGGAGCTGTCCAAAATCGAAGCTTTCAACGATGTGAAGTTCGCTTCACCCGTCACCCGCAATCCATCCTCGGAGCAGGAGCGATTCAACGTTCAGCTTCAGCTGGACACCGAGAAGTTTCGGAAGGTCATCGGCGACCTGCAGTTGGACGTTGCTCCGGCCAGAGGCGTGCCGGCGGAGAGCCCGGCGGCGGTGGCTGCGCCGGAGGATGGTGTCGAGGAGGATCCGGGCTCCGAGGAATCTCTTGAGATCACCGTGGAGGATGAGCCGCCGACGGCGGAGGAGGAGAGTCCATGAAGTGGCGTGAGCTGAGCCTCGATGATGCGCGGAAGCACCGCTCATCGATCGTCTTTGCGATTCTTTCAGTGGTGGTGCTCATCGTGGCGCACCTGATCTGGATCGCTCCCCTGTCGGGCGACAAGGAGGAGGTGGAGGCCAGGGTGAATCAGCAGCGGGAGCTCGTGAGAAAATACAACGAGAAGCTGCAGCAGAGCCAGTCCATCCGCGACAATCTGGCCAAGCAGGAATCCGAGCTGAAAGGTCTTCAAAAGTTCCTTTTCAAAGGGAACGATCCCTATCAGCTGGCCGCGACTCTCAGCGAAATGCTTTCGGCCAAGGAGGGCCAGAAGCTGGATATCAAGACTTACCAGGTGCTGGCCAGCAAGGAGTATGGTCTTTACCAGGAGGTTCATCTCCGGTTCAACTTCATGACCACCATCGAAGGATTTCATTATTTCCTCGAGAAAGCCCGGAACTTTCAGTCCGCGCTGCTGGTTCAGGAGATCAACATCCAGAAGGTCCAGCGCAAGGGGGGGCCGGACCTGGTGGTGAATGTCATTCTGGCGGCGCTCATGGAAAAGAAAGAAAAATCGTAGGCTTACTCATAACTTCCTTTACACGTTGTCAAAACTGTGGAAAATGCCGTGGAGTATCCATCCTCTGGCCTCCGGGCTTCTCACGATCCCCGAGCAGTGGCTGCGGCGGCTGTTTTGGCTCCAACGCTTCTTTGAGAGGCTGACGTATGCGAATCGATCGAGTGGTCTGCATGGTGGTGATGGCCTTGTTGCTGGCGGGGTGTGCCTCTGCCCCTCCCAGAAAGGCTCCCCCCGATGTGTCCCCCTTTGGCAAGATTTCCTATGGTCCCAAGGATTCCGGGGACCAGTCCCAGGACATGGAGAAGTCGGTCGAGATACAGCCCGACTCCAGAAGGGATAAGGCGGATAGGAAGAAGCTTCTGCCGCCCCGGCCCGAGGGATTGGGTGGGCAGATCAAATCGGGCCTGCTGACGGCTACGGGGCAGAAGATCCTGGATGAGCCGCCGGTGCCCGCGGGGGATCGCCAAAAGATCATTCTCAATTTCGAAAAGGCCGACGTGTCTGAGGTCACGAACCAGGTGTTCGGCGAGTATCTGAAGCTGAGCTACGTTCTGGACCCCAAGCTCCAGGGGCGCATCAGCATGTACCTGGATGGGGAGTACTCCAAGGAAGAGCTGCTGCAGATGGTGACGAGGGTCTATGAAGCCAATGAAATCTCGGTGGTGCCTCGAGGGGGGGCGTACTACCTGCAGCCGGCTCAGCGGAGCAGCAGCAGCAGCCTTCCCATCGCGACTCCCCAGCTGCTGAAAGGGGACGCGGCAGGGGTGAGACCGCTGATCGTCATGTACAGGCTGCGTTACATGGATGCCAAGCAGGCCATCAACACCATCAAGTTCTTCCTCGCTCCCGGCAGGCCAGTCACCTCGGAGAATACGACCAACACCCTCATTTTTGTGGAGAATTCAGACAACGCCCGAACCATCCTGGAGGTGCTCAAGGCCCTGGACGTCAATGTCCTGCAGGAGGTGAACATGGAGATCGTCCCCCTCACCTCCATCTCGCCCCAGGATGCGGTGCAGAGCATGGAAGCCCTGATGGGGAAGCTCGAGCTGTTCAAGGAGAGCGCCATTCGGGCCAACTATGCCTTCATCCCGCTGCCGAACTACGGGGGCATACTCTGTCTGGCCCAGAATCCCGATCTGCTCAAGACGATCAAATACTGGCTCAATGCCCTCGACGTACAGGGCGAGCAGACTGGTGAGCAGATCCATGTATATTTTGTCCAGAACGGGCTGGCACGGGACATCGGCGACATCCTCAATGAGGTGTTCGGCCTCCGCGGGGGAGGCGGTGGCGCCAGGCCCGAGCAGCAGATCGTTGGGGCCCTGGGCTCGAGAGGCTTCGGGACGCGCGGGGGATTTGGATCCTCATCCTTCGGCGGGGGGGGGTCTTCGACAGGCCGGAGTACGCTGGGCTCTTCGTCGCGGGGACTGGGGTCGTCGGGTCTGGGCTCCTCCACGGGAAGCAGCTTCGGCTCGGGTCTCGGATCCACGGGCAGGACTTCGAGCTTCGGCTCCACCATGGGCTCGACGACAGGCTCCACCACGGGGGCCGCAGGCACCACCGGGCGCACCGGGGTTACGGGAGGCCGCACGGGAGGGGGGACCTTCGGTACGTTCGGAGGGGCGGGCGGGGGTGAGGCCCCGGGTTACGGGCTGACGGGCGAAGCCATGGTCATTCCGGACGAGGTCAACAACGCCCTGGTCATCCGCGCCAACGCCGTCGACTACGCCAAGATCAAGAAGACCATCGACACCCTGGACATTCTGCCCCGGGCCGTGCTCATCGAGGTGCTGATCCTCGAGGTTACCCTCAACAAGGATCTGGCTTACGGTCTCGAGTGGCTCTTCCGTTCGGGGGACTTCAAGGCGTTGTTCAACAGCAGCACTCTCAACCGGCCCGACTTCAATCCTGACGCCCTGGTGGGCACCGGACTTCGCCTGTTCGCGGGGGACGTGTCCAGCCTGGCGGCCCTGGTCACGGCCATCGCCGATCGTACGGAAGTCAACGTCCTGTCCGCCCCGACACTCCTGGCCACCGACAACAAGGAAGCCTCCATCACCGTTGGCGGACGGGAGCCCGTACCCACCGGGACGGCCATCGGCGAGGGGACCGGCGGAACGACGGTCAGCACCATCTCGTACGAGGAGACGGGTATCATCCTCAACGTGGTGCCCCACATCAATGCCGGAGGCTTGGTGCGCCTCGAGGTGGAGCAGACCATCCGGAGGACCGGTCAAAGCGTCGAGGTGGGAGCGGGCAACACCGCCCCGAGATTCACCGAGCGCAACGTGAAGACCACGCTCCTGGCCCAGAACGGTCACACGGTGGTCATTGGGGGGATCATCGAGGATAACGTGCAGCGGGACAAGGACGGCATTCCTTTTCTGCAGGACATCCCCATCATCTCGCCCCTCTTCTCCGTGAGGAGCAAGCAGAGGGACCGTACCGAGCTCCTCATCGCCATAACGCCGCACGTCATCGACCGCAGGGATTCCGGGGCCACCCGGGAGTTTCTCGACCGGCTGCGGCAGCTCAAGCGGACCATCGACGTGGAGCGCATGTAAGTCTGGATGGCGACGATCCAGGTCTTGACCCGAAGAGAGGGCAGGCCGTGAGGCCTGCCCTGGAATCCAATCCCGTGAGAAGCCCTGTCAACATGCGCCATGCGTCATGGCGAGCTTGAGCGGCTTTTCCCGCGACTCCTTCAGTGCTCCCCTTTTCGGCTCCCGATGGATCGGACCAGGCGAGTGGTGATCTCACTGATGGAGTTCTCCTGAAGGGCCTCCCGCACCGAGTAAACTTCCCAGATACCGCCAGGGTGAAGTCTGACTTCATCGTCGTTTCCACAGGACTTGGTGGAGCACCAGAACAGAGTGTGGTCGGTCAAGTCGAGGGAATGGCATTTCTTTCCGCAATTCCTGCAGTAGACTCGCCTGGCTGAAAGGTCGATGAAGAACCTGCTGTTTTTTTTCATCATGGCCTCCTCCCCATGAATCGGTCCATTCCATGGCTGCTGCTCGACCTTCCGGGGAAAGGCGGCCCGCTTCATGCCGAGCATGCCCGACGCCGTGGGCCGATGGAGCGTCCTCGATCGTCGAATGGCAATGGGCCGGAAAGGCTTCTTTGTCTTGGGCGGCGGAGGATGCGCCGTGATGCCCGAGCGTTCGGCGGGAGCTGGAATAGGAGGATGAGATGGATGCGGTGGACGGGGGAGCGGAGGGCTCAGGACGGAATCATTGAGCCCGTGATGATCTTATCCGTTTCACGTTCATCCGCTTGAGCGGGCAGTGGCTCGTCAACAGATCGAGATCGCGGGTGAGATGCCTAGAATCCTCTTGACTTCATGGTAGCCATGACGGTGCGGCTTCACAAGGGGGAGCGGAGCCCGGCGGGATGGATGGCGGGCAGGGGGCTTCTAATCGTCAGGGGTCTTCCGCCGCTCGTGCTTGACGCGCCCGCGACGCTTCTTGGAATCCAGCCTGCGCTCCTGGGAGCCCACGGTGGGACGGGTGGGCAGGCGCCTCCGGGGCTTGTGCCAGGCCTTGACCATCAAACCGATCAGGCGCTCCACGGCGTCCTCGCGATTGCTCTCCTGGGTTCGGAACCGCTGAGCTTCAATGAGCAGCACGCCCCCTTCCGTCAGTCGGCTCCCCGCGAGTCGGGCGAGTCTCGCCTTGACGTCGTCCGGCAGCCAGGTCACGCGGGACAGGTCGAGCCGGAGACGGACGGCGGTGGCCACCTTGTTGACATTCTGACCTCCGGGACCCGAGGACCGATAGTACTCGAATTCGACGGCCTCGGATCGCAGGATCAGGTCGCGGCTGATATCGGATGGATTCACCAGTTCAATCTCCCTGGATTTCGAAGGGGGCTCATGGGCGTCGGTTCTCGAGATATCAATTCATGATATCCCCTTGCCTGTGAAATTGTGAAGGAAAATGCCCATGGTCACTGCCGCAGGGCTCCGTCGATGGCCCGGGTTCTCTCCTCCCCGAGCTCGTGGGTCAGGCGCGACTTCCGTATGGCCCCGTCCCGGTACGCTCGGATGGAATCCAGGGCCTCCTGGGACGCACGAGGGGTGGCCGCGGGCTCGCGGGGTGCCTCCGACGACGGCGAGCAGCCCCCAAGGCCGCCCGCCATGCCAAGAAGGCAGCAGACCAACAGGACGGCGCGTGCGGCTCGGTGGAGAGGACGAACGGTCATGGCGTATTCTCCATTGGCTGGGATGACGTTGGGGACAAGGGCCCTGAACAGATGCATTTTGCCCGGGACTCCTCGCCTGATCTCGCATGGCTTGGCTTCGCATTTGGGGCATGGCGCCCGTGACGGTCCGCGGACGCTCTTCTGTCCGCTCGACACCGTGGAGGTGCCGGGGGGAGCCGAGCATCCCGGGCACCATGCCTCTTGGGAGCGCCACGCTGATGTTGACGGTTGCCGGGAAGGATTCCATCACTTTTTTTCATCGGAGGACTCCCGCCGCGCGCATCCCGGCGGGAGTCGACGGGCTCCTGAACGGCCAGGTGAAAAGAGATCTATGTGCAGTGGCCCGGTTTGGGTATAAATGAGGCTCGCCGGGTGCGGGCCGGCCGGCGCGGCTGGCGCCGCTCGTTCGGCTGCATGGACCGTGTGACGACGGAGGTGAACGATGAGAAGCCTGACTGGAATCGCGGTGGTGCTCTGCCTCATGGTCGGCCTGACGTGGGCTGGCGTGGGGCAGATCGGGGAGCTCAGACCCCAGATCAGCCCCCAGGATGTCGCCGGGAAACCGGACCCCCCCATGAAGGTGGCTCGGGAGCCGAACCCCCTGCTGCTGGGACACTGGGGCTGCAGGCACATCACGAGGGTCATGAAGACGGGGGAGACATTCGAGGAGCCGGTCGAGTACTGGCTCGTGCAGAAGGACGGCCAGTACGGGCTTTTCTTCTACAGGGACAAGAAGCGCAAGATGAAGCAATACCGGGGATGGCGCGACTGGACCCTCGATGGAGACCGCATCGTGAGTGAAGTGGGAGTCTCTATTTTCGTAAGGGACGGCGAGGTTTACTATGAATGGAAAAACGACCCCCCCACGCGGATGTCCCGGGTGGGGGACGGCTCCTGGAAACCGAAGGAATGATGGGTGCGCGGGGATCCTGCTCCTGGAGAGGGTGCGCGGTTCAGCCGAGCTCATCCAGGGTCAGTCTGAAGCTCGGGATGAACGTATCCAGGAAATACCTCACCTCGGGCAGGTCGATCGCTTCGACGCTCTCCCGCAGTGCCTTCTCGGCCTGGGAGAATTCCCGGTTGCCGGCTCCCAGCTCCTCGAGGCACTTCATATAGGCGCAAAGCTTGTCGGCGGCCTTGACGATCTCCCGGTGTCCGCCGTCTCCGCCGGCGTCAAAAAAGAGGGGCTCGTACTCGTCTCGCAGCTCCCGGGGGAGCATCTCGACGAGACGGCGGGCCGCCGAGGCTTCAAGGTTCCTGGATGCCCGGCTGATCTCGGGGTTGAAGTACTTGATGGGGGCGGGCAGGTCTCCCGTGAGCACTTCCGTCGCATCATGGTAAAGCGCCAGGGTGGCGGCGCGCTCGGGATTCACGCGACCGCCGAAGAGGCGGTTCCTTGTAACGGCCAGGGTGTGGGCGATCAAAGCCACCCGCAGGCTGTGCTCCTGGATGTTTTCGGGATGGGTGTTGTACATCAGGCCCCAGCGCTTGATGAATTTCATCCGTGACAGGTAGGCGAAGAAATGGCTCATGTGGGCAACCCGTGGTGGAGTGTGCGGCATCGCCGTGCCCGGTGGTCTCATCCTGAACCGGGCTGGCTTCAGGACCCATTATCCCACGACCGGGCCCTTGGCGCACGACTTTTGACGGGATCGCCGGAGATCCGTACAGGCGGCCCCCTGCCGGGCATTCAGCTCGGAGATGCGCAGCGCCCTGGGGGCTGTTGAAAAGGAAATCAATGGAGAGAGCAGTGAAGCACACGGTCCGAATGACATTTCCCGACGGCGGTTTGCCCGGCTTTTCCCTCCTCCTTCAAGGGGGATTCCTGGTGCGAGCCGAAGGATGTGGCAGCATCAGGGGCTTTCTCATGAACACTCTGGGGTTGGGCTCCGAGCTCGTCGAGCAGCTGGTTCAGAGCGTTTTTCTTGACGGCAAGCCCGTCGACGATCTGGACTCGGTCAATGTCAGAGACGGGTGCACCCTGGCCCTCTCGGCCGCCATGCCGGGCCTGGTGGGAGCCACCATGCGTCGGGGCGGCTACTATGCCTCGCTGCGAAGCGGCATCTCCTTCTCGCAAGGCGATTGCCGTGAAGAGCCCTGTTGCGGGGATGTGCGCGTGAAGCTCTTCAACCTCACGGCCACGGCACTGGAGCGGGACCTGCTGCAGGGGGGGATCCGTGTCCAGGCTCGAGAGCTTGCGGAATTCCTGGAATCGCGGCCTCCCGGATTCTGGGCAGCCTCCACCTCCATCGTCGCCGACGGGCAAAAGATCGCTCCGGGGGAGCTGGACATCCCGCGGTGGGGGACGGATTGGGTCGTCTTCTCCGTGGAGATCTCCCCCGACGAGGGTCGGCCCCACTGAATCAGGCATGGCGGCGCGAGCCGCCGACTGCCCTCTCACTCCTGGAGCCGCCCTCCCGTGATTCCCTGCCCCGCATCCGGGGGGCAGGCTTGTAGAACCTTGATTCTGCCTCCAATCATTGAGAAAAACCCTCCCCGAGGTGGCCCCGATACCCCCTGGGCTCCTATCCCCTTGTCTGTTCCCGAGCCAAAGACCATCCTCCGCAGCCATGGTTTCATACAATGGATAGCTACTTGTAGCTATGCGGCCATAGCTATCGTTTGCCGTATGTGAATGATTACTAGTACGTATTTTAACTTAGATGCTCTGTTAAGTATAGATACAGTAACTAGCATTGGGTGTGTAGGAGCTTGCCAGTAGTGTTGATCATTTCCCTACCCGCAAACGGCGATGTTCGTCGTTCGCGAAATTGAACGCCGGGAGGATGTGGACCCGGTGCCATTCCGGTTCCGCATCCAGCGGTGCCGGGCGCCCTCGTGGGGCACAAGGAGGAGAAAATGACTGGGCACTTCAATCTCTTCGGGAGTCTTACCGCGGCTGCGGTATCGGTTTTCTTCCTCGCCGTGTCCAGCTATCCGTCCGAAGCCGTGGCGCAACAGTGCGGTGAGACCTTCACGGCGGATGTGGTGGCGCTGGACCAGCCGTTCTTCTACAATCGTCTGGGGGCCTTCAATCCCAACGGCATGATGTACGCTTTGCGTCGGGACGTGGTGGACAAGGTTTCGGGGGCGCCCGAGTCGGCGGGGGGGACCCTGTCTCCGGGCCTCGTGACGCTGCGTCCCGACAAGCGTCCGCGTCCCCTGGTACTCAGGATGAACGCCGGGAGCTGTCTGGAGATCAGCTTCACCAACCTCCTCGGTCCGCCGCCGGCGATCCCGGGGCAGGGAGGCGACATACCCCTCACCCGTGAGGCGTCCATCCATGTGAACGGGATGCAGCTCGTGGGTGACATCGGCAGTGACGGCTCACACGTGGGGCGTAACGCGAGCAGCCTCGTCCCGGTCGGCCAGACCCGGAGATACAAGTTCTACGCACAGTATGAGAACACGTATCTGCTGGCCAGCATGGGAGCCACGGCGGGAGCCGAGGGCGGGGGAGGGACCATCACCCACGGTCTCTTCGGCGCGGTGAACGTCGAGCCTGCCGGGTCCGAGTGGTATCGGAGTCAGCTCACCCGGGAGGAGATCGATCTGGCGACCGTCGGACAGACGCCCGGGCAGGGGCACCCCATTCTCAATTATGACGCGGTCTATCCCGATAGGGAGCCCTATGTGAGCGAAGGCAAGGCCGGGCTGCCCATCGTCAGGATGACCCAGGGCAATCGGATCGTGCATTCGGACATCAACGCCATCATCACGGGACCGGGGCGGGGAAGCTTCGTCCCGGGGACCCACTATGCGACCACGCCCATCAACCCCGATCAGCACAAGCCTTTCAGGGAATTCACCGTCATCTTCCATGACGAGGTGTTTGCCATACAGTCTTTCGCGGGCTTCTTCAACGATGCCGTCCTGGGCCACACGCTCCACGGTGTCCGAGATACCTTCGCCATCAACTATGCGACGGGGGGTATCGGGGCCGAGATCATTGCCAACCGGCTGGGGGTTGGACCCATGTGGGACTGCAACGACTGCAAGTACGAGGAGTTCTTCCTGACGTCCTGGGTCGTGGGCGATCCGGGCATGATCGTGGACAGACCGGCCAACCAGGGACTGGAGCTGCTGCCTCCCGGGTCGCTCCCGCCTCCCAGGGACCCGACGCAGGTCGCCACCCGGGCTCTCTATCCGGACGATCCCGCCGGAGTCCATCACAGCTATCTCAACGATCACGTCAAGATTCGCAACCTCCATGCCGGCCCCAAGGAGCAGCACATGTTCCACCTCCATGCGCACCAGTGGGCCTTCTCACCCCAGAACGACAGCTCGTCCTACCTGGACGGCCAGACCATCGGGGCGGGGAGCGGGTACACCTACGACGTGGCCCACGGCGGCAGTGGGAACCGCAACAAGACGCCGGGGGACGCCATCTTCCATTGTCACTTCTATCCCCATTTCGCCCAGGGCATGTGGGCGCTCTGGAGGATCCACGACGTGTTCGAGCGGGGAACGGTTCTTGCCCTGAAGCAGAGCCCCTTTGAGATGAACGCGCCCGTCAGCGGGGCCCGTGCCCTTCCCGATGGCGAGATCGTGGCGGGAACGCCGATTCCGGGAGTGGTGCCGGTGCCCGGCGCGCCCATGGCACCCATGCCCGGGCCTGCCACGGTGAGGGCGGGGGCCGAGCTGGGTCTTCCCGGCAGCCAGGTCGACCTCAGGGGGAATGCCTTGAGTGGAGCTGGCAGCAATCCGGGCTACCCCTTCTACATTGCGGGCGTGGCGGGCCATCGTCCGCCCACGCCACCCCTGGACCTGCTGTCGGACGGCGGACTTCCGCGCCATATGATCACGGGACCCCTGGGAGCCAATGCGGACGGCGATCTCACGGCTCACGTGGAGAGTCGGTGGGACTTCAGCAAGGCACTGGCGAGAGCCACGGCCGTGCAGCTCCCCGAGCTGGGAACCGATGCGGAAGCGGTGGCCATGAGCTTTCACAGCCTGAGATCTCATGACACGTTCCTGCCCGACGGCACGGAGGCCAGGGGTGAAGGCGGCTTCTTGACCAACGGGCGTCCACCCGTTCGGGGCGCGCCCTATGCCGACCCCTGCATGGACGACAACGGCCAGCCGACCAGCGCCGCATCGAACCCGTTCTTCAGGGGCGAGACGAGCCTGACTCCTCAGAACGTTGAGTTCGGCGCGGATAGCCCCAGGGTTTACAAGGCGGCCAACATCCAGCTGGACATGATCTTCAATAAGATCGGCTACCATCACCCGCAGCAGCGCATCATCACGCTCTGGGAGGACGTGGCGCCAACCCTGTCGGGAGCGAGGCCGCCCGAGCCTTTCGTCATGCGGCTGAACACGCTCGATTGCGCGGAGTTTCACCACACCAATCTCGTTCCCAGCCTCTACGAGCTGGATGACTACCAGGTGCGGACGCCCACGGATGTCATCGGACAGCACATCCACATGGTGAAGTTCGACGTGACCTCGGCGGACGGGGCCGCCAACGGCTTCAACTACGAGGATGGCACCCTGAGCCCCGACGAGGTTCGGGAGCGCATCAACGCCATCAACGCGGAGGGGGGGATCGTGAGCCTGACGGGAGGGCGGAGCCGGCTGACGGCCGCGGAGCATGAATTCTTCGGCCCCGGGCCCAACGATCGTTGGCTGGGAGCCCGTACCACCGTGCAGCGCTGGTTCGCGGACCCCATCCTCAACGCCAGGGGCGAGGATCGTACCCTGGGGGTGGTCTTCACCCACGACCACTTCGGACCTTCCACCCATCAGCAGGTGGGGCTCTACGCCACGCTGCTGGTGGAGCCCGCGGGGTCCATCTGGAAGCACAACGAGCGGGAAGAGACCTTCGGAACGAGGAGCGACGGCGGCCCCACATCCTGGCAGGCTCGGATCATCGGCGGGAACAATCCCCTGGAGCCGAGCTTCCGTGAGTTCTACCTCGAGTGGTCGGACTTCCAGCACGCCTACAAGAAGGACTTCAACGGCGTCACCGGCCCGGATAATCCTCAAAGCTTCCGCAAGGCCATCAACCCGGTGGTGCGAGTGGAAGCCCCCAACGCCCTCGCCGACAACCCCGGCGATGTGCTGGCGTTTCCCAGCGAGTGCCCCGGTCTCCAGCCGCGGCCCTGCCCCGAGGCCATCAATGCCGAAGGCCACACCATGTATGTCGTGAACTACCGCAACGAGCCCGTCGGCTTCAGGATCTTCGATCCGGATAAAGTCGTTCCGGGGACGTCCATCCCCGGGGGGCAGGCCGACGGACCGGCTGGGGACCTGGCCTTCGCCTTCTCCTCGTCCATCGAGCGCAAGATCCCCGAGCTCAACCAGCTCATGCCGGCGGCGGTGCGGGGAACGACCTACAACGATCCTCTCCCGCCCGCCAGTCTGGGGGGGGATCTGGGAGGCACGATCAACATCGGCACCCCCCTCGGCACCCCGGCGGAGACTCAGCTCACCGCCGATGTGGGGCCCACGGACCCTGCCACGCCCATCCTGAGGGTCTACCAGGGGGATCGCGTCCGCATCAAGGTGCAGACCGGTGCCACCGAGGAGGCGCACAACATCACGGTTCATGGCCTCAAGTGGCTCCAGGAGTTCGCCAACATCAGCTCCGGCTGGCGCAACACGCACCAGATGGGGATCAATGAGCAGTTCCAGCTGAGGACGCCCATCATTGCCGACAAGGATCAGAATGGGCGGGTGGCGGATTACCTCTACACCATGAACGCTGGATCGCCCGGCTACTGGAACGGCATATGGGGCTACCTGAGGAGCTATGCCGATGCCAGGCCCGATCTGGCTCCACTCCCTGGCGAAGGGGGAGGTGCTCCATTCATCGAGAATCTCGAGGATTTCGACAACGATCGGCAGTTCGTGGGGGTCTGCCCCAGGAGCGCCAGGCGGAACCGCGTGGATATCACGGCGGTGAGGGCCGCTGATGTGCTCATCGACGCCAATGGCCTTCCCTCCACGACGCTCATCCTGAACTCCAGGCCGACGGCCATCCCCGATGTCGCGGGCGAGCCCGAGCCCGGAGGGGGTGGAAGCGTCGTGGAGGGGGGAGTCGGGCCGCTGCACAACCCCACGGCTCTCCTGTACGTCCGGACGGGCGACCTCGACCGGCGAACAGGACGACTCCGTCGGGGCGCTCCCGTGGAGCCGCTGATCCTCCGGGCCCGGGCGGGCGAGTGCATCGAAGTGACCCTGAGGAACCGGCTCCCGGCGGAGATGCCTCCAGATCTTCCTGGATGGCACCTCATGCCGCCCATCATCGATAAGAGCGAGGATCCGAAGGTGACGTTCAATCTCAACGACATCAAGCCCTCGAGCCATGTCGGTCTTCATCCGCAGCTCCTGGAGTATGACGTGACGCGGAGCGACGGGGCCAATGTGGGCAGGAACCCGATCCAGACGGCCCCTCCCGGAGGTGTGGTGCAGTACCGCTGGTATGCCGGGGACATCCGCCTGCAGCGCACGGTGGGCAACCGGTTTCGGCTCATCGCCACCCCGGTGGAATTCGGCGGGCTGAACCTGATGCCCGCTGACCGGATCGAACAGGGCGGCAAGGGGCTGGTGGGCGGCATGGTGGTCTACCCGAGGAATGCGATCATCCGGGAGGATCGGGACTCCCGGGCTTCAGCCTCCGTAAGGGGATCCGGCCTGCCTCGGAGGGGTGTGCGTGATTTCGTGGCCATTCTTCAGAACCAGACCCAGATCTACTATTCCCTCACCAATCACCCCGTTCCCATGATCGGCGGGGAGGGCCGCTTCTCCGCCGACGTCAGCGAGGATTCGGGTCAGAAGACCATCAACTACAGAACGGAGCCGGCCTGGTACCGCCTCGGGTTCCCGCCGCACCTGCCCTTCGGCCAGATGTCGAGGGATTTCCCACAGGCGGACCTTTTCGCCAATGGCCGGGTGGGCGGCGATCCTCAGACCCCCGTCTTCAGGGCTGCAGCCGGCGCGGCCACGCGGTTCCATTTCATGGTGCCGGACGGGACCTCCCGTTTTGGTACCCTGGCCATCCACGGCCATCTGTGGCAGCGTGAGCCTTACAACGGCAACGTGGCCATCGGGGGGCCGACGGGCATCGCCAGCAACCCCACTTCTCAGAGAGTGGGCAGTCAGGAAGGCCTGGGCCCCAGCAGTCATTACGACATCGTGCTGGAGCACGGGGCGGGTGGCGCCTTCAGGATTCGTGGAGACTATCTCATCCGGATGCAGGATGCCTTCAAGAACCTCGAGGGGCAGTGGGCCATCTTCCGTGTGGAGTGACGGATCGGGGGGACCGGACTCAGCCCGGTGACGGATGACCGGGGTGCGGGTGCAAAAGGGGCCCGCGCCCCTTCTTTCTCCCGTCCTGGGCGAGGACGGCTGCGCGGGGAGTGAATGTCGAGAAGAATCCTGCATTGGTTTTGTGAGCTGGAAGGGAGGTTATCCTCATGAAGGAAGATAGAATCATTGGGGCCTGGAGGAGGCGGCGAGTCGTCATTCTCTTTCTGCTGGGCCTCCTGGGGCTTGCGAGCACCGGGTTGGCATCTTCGCGGACCGTCAATCCTGGAGCCGCGACGGTCGCTTCGCCCGACCACGTCGCGGCCGGCCCCGACGCCACTGTTTCCGAGGCTCCCGCAGGGCTCCCGGACCCCGGAGCGCCCGTGAAGCAGAAGCTCACCCGCCAGGACGCCGAGATCGAGTTTTCCGTCGCTGCCCTGGAAGGCTCCAGAATCCTCCACGGCCAGATGGCTGATCTGAGGTTCACGGTGAAGGATGCCACGACGGGCGCGCCCCTTTCGGTGCTGTCGCCTTCCGTCTGGCTGGACAGGGACAAGCCCGTGCCCGGTGAGAAGGAGGGGGGTGGCCTCACCTGCAAGGAGAAGATCGGACTTTACATGCAGGGCTCCCTCGCCTACCGGCCCGACGTGGATCTCAATTCGTACTTCATCCTCTCCCTCAACAACGATGCGACCATATCGGTGACGGACCCCATCGTGAGCTTCAGCGGAGTGACCCAGCTCTATACCATCATCCAGCTGAAGCGTCCCGGCGAAGACTGGGCGGCCAGCAGGGACGACAAGCTGCTCTTCGTGACCATGCCCAGGGCGGGTCAGGTGGCCGTGGTGAGCACCGAGACCTTCAAGGTCATCCAGAATGTGGACGCCGGTCCGAATCCTTACCGCATCGCCCTTCAGCCCGACGGGAGGTACCTCTGGGTGGGCAACGACTCGGCGGAGGCCGGGGAGAGCGGCGTGACGGTCATCGACGCGGTGTCCCGGCAGGTGGCTGCACGCATCCTCACGGCGCCGGGCCATCACGAGATCGCTTTTTCCGAGGATAGCCGGTATGCCTTCGTGACCAACAGCAGGGAAGCCACGCTCTCCATCATCGATGTGGGCAGGCTGGCCAGGGTTCAAGAGCTCACTGTGGGCGTGGATCCCATTTCCCTGGCCTATTCGAAGCTCGGCAAGTCGATCTTCGTGGCCAGCGCGGGGAGCGGCACCGTGGCGGTGGTGGACGCGGGCTCACACCGGGTGCTGAGCACTCTCGAGCTGGAGCCGGGCCTGCGCGTGGTCCGGATAACCCCCGACGGTCGTCACGCCTTCGTGGCCAATTCCAGGACCAGCCAGCTCCTGATTCTGGATACGGCCACCGGCAAGGTGGTCGAGCGGGTGGAGATGGACAGCGAGCCCGATCAGGTCACTTTCACCCGTGAATTTGCCTATATCCGTTGCAAGGGGTCCCAAGCGGTGGTACTGATCCCACTGCGACAGGTGGGACAAGGGCGGACCCTGGCCGTCAGCCGCATCCAGTATGGGCAGAGGCCCCCCGGCGATTCCCCTTTTCACGCCTTCGCCGACGCCATCGTTCCGACTCCGGAGGAGGGGCACGTTCTCATCGCCAACCCGGCCGACAGCATGATCTACTATTACATGGAGGGCATGCAGTTCGCCATGGGGAGCTTCCGGAGCCATGGCGGGACCGTCCAGCGGGCCGTGCGTGTGGTGGACCGCGGCGTGAGGGAGATAGAGCGCGGAGTCTACGGGGCCAGGGTTCGGATTCCGGGGCAAGGTCGCTACCAGGTGGCGTTCTTGCTCGATACCCCCAGGGTGCTCCACTGCTTCGATTTTTCCGCGGCAGCGAATCCTTTGCTGGTGGACAAGGACGCCCGGCTCCCACTGATCGAGATCCTGACCCGGGAGCGGGCTGCGCTGGTGGGCGAGCGTTTCACCCTCCGGGTTCGGATGGTGGACCGGGGTAGCGGGGCTCCGGTCAAGGGTGTCGCGGATCTCCGGCTTCAGGCCACCCTGGCGCCGGGAACCTGGTTCGACAAGTACCCCGTGCTGGAGGTGGGCGATGGGGTCTACGAGGCATCGTTCAGCCCGGCGCGTCCGGGTCCGCATTACCTGACGTTCTCGTGCGCCTCTCTCGGCATGGACGCCCGCCAGTTTCCGAATCTCGTAATGACGGCTCGAAGCCCGCCTGGGGCCGGTGTTCAGTCGACGCCCTGAGCGTGGGAAGGTGGGGGGAGTGAGGGATCTCATGAGGCAAGCCGTCGTTGTCTGGCTCTGGGCTCTGTGGATCGTGGCTTTTCATGGGGCTCCGGGCTTCGCGGGCGAGCTCACCGCCGCCGGCCGCGAGGTGGATGTGGAGCTTCACGACCTGGAGCTCTGGGACCAGGATGGCTCCACGGTCCGGTTCAAATCGGACGTGATCGGCGACCGCGTGGTGGCCATCGTTCCCTTTTACACCAACTGTACGACGGCCTACCCGATCCTCATCTACGTTTTTTCCAGGCTGCAGGATCTCCTGGGAGAGCATCTAGGCCGGGACGTGGTGTTGATCTCCGTCAGCGTGGATCCCAGGACGGACATACCCCCGAGGCTCAAGGCCTTCGCCACCCGCAAGAAGGCGAAGCCTGGGTGGGTCTTTGTGTCGGGGGAGCGCAACGCTTTGGGCCGGGTGCTCGACGGCATCGGAGTCCAGTACCTGGTGGGTCAGAGCCTGGACGAGCACAGTCACATCCCCCTCACTCTGGTGGGGGATCCGCGCGGCCAATGGAAGCGCTTCTACGGGTACCCGTCACCCGATGTGCTCCTGACGGAGATCAATCGCTTCCTGGCTTCGAGGGGGAGCCGGTCTGAAGGGAAATGAGATTGTCGAAGCTTCCGCATGCGGTCATCGGAGGATTCCTGGCTTGCACCCTGGTCGCGGTCGCGGGTGGCGTCGAGACCGGGGGCGGCGCGTGGACTTCGCTGACAGAGCTGGAGGCCCGGGGCAAGCAGGTCTACACCAGCGCCACCAGCCCATCGGGGGGCGAGATCACGGCCTACATCCCCGCGAGCTCCATGGAGGTCCCGGGGGAGGCCATGCCCTGCGTGAACTGCCACGGAGCTGACGGTCGGGGAAGACCCGAGAGCGACGTGGTGCCCACCGATATCACCTGGAAGGAGCTGACCAAGCCCTACAGCATCCAGCTTCCGGGCGGAAGGGAAAGGCCGCCTTACGACGAGGGGGCGCTTCGGACAGCCATCGTCCGGGGAATGGATCCGGCGGGCAAGCGTCTCGCTCCCACCATGCCGATGTACAGGATGCCGGAGGGCGATCTCGATGCCCTTGTCGCGTATCTCAAGCGCATGGGAGCCGAGCCCGATCCGGGAGTCACGGATTCCGCCCTTCGGCTGGGAACGATTCTTCCCAGGGAAGGCAGGTTCGGCGGCATGGGCTTGGCCATGGAGTCGATGCTCAAGGCCTGTCTCACGGAGGTCAACCGACAGGGAGGAATTTACAACCGGAGGCTGGAGCTGGAAGTCGTCGAGCTTGGGGATTCACCCGAGGCCGCTTTGGGAAATCTGCGGCGATGGTTGGAGGGGGGGGATGTTTTCGCCCTGGTGGCTCCCTTCATCGTCGGGGTCGACCGGAAGCTCGCTCGTTGGGCGGGCTCCATCGATCTACCCGTGGTGGGTCCTTTCACCCTGTTTCCCCTCCCGGCCGAATCCATGAATCATTCGGTCTTTTACCTGTTTTCGGGTCTCGGGGATCAGGCCAGGGCGTTCCTGGATTTTGCTTCCGGCGGGACGGGCATCGCGGTTGGTGGCCTGACGCTGGCGGCTCCCGAGGATGAGCTGCCCGCGGAAGATATCGAGGCCGTCGTTGGGCATGCTCGACGACGTGGCATCCAGCCCCTGGAAGTGCTCCGGTATCCAGCCGGCGGCCTTCCCTACGAGTTGAAGGTCCGCGAATGGCAAGGGAAGGGAGTCACCCTGGTCCTGTTTTATGGCTCGAGGGAAGAGCTTGCGACCCTCCTCGAGGAGGGAGCAGCCCGGGGCTGGCGCCCCAGCGTCTTTCTTTCGGGCTCCCAGGTCACCCAGGAAGTTTTTCAGCTGGCGGCCGCTCACCCGAATCCCCTCTATCTCTCCTACCCCATGCTCCCTTTGGACCAGACCCCGGCCGGAAGCCGGGAGATCGGACGCCTGATGGAAGCCCATGGGCTCCGGCCGGTACACTTCCATGCCCAGCTCACGGCTTACTGCGCCGTCAAAATCCTCCTCGAGGGGCTCAAGTCGGCCGGTCGAGAGGTCACTCGCCAGGGCCTCATCAATCATCTCGAAAAACTTTATGAATTCGAGACGGGGCTGACCCCCAGGCTGACCTATGGACCCAACCGCCGAATAGGAGCCTGGGGGGCCCACATCGTCCGAGTCGATCCCCATCGGAAGGAGCTGACCCCGGTTTCCGGGTGGATCACCCCATCGGGCCGATGAGTGGTCCTTCGGAGACGGCGGGCTGTGGGCGTGATTCGGGCGGATGTCCGCCGGGCCGCGCTGGGATCTTGCAGGCTCCACTGGGCCGCTCCCCGGTTTCGATGCTTCGCGGTCTCCCATGCATCCGATTGATCTTGGCCCCCGCTTTGACTAAAGTGATCCATTCTCTTGGCGCTCATCATCAACCATTGAAGGGAGGCAGAATGTTCGCTTGCAGGAGTCCGGAAGACGTCTTGAAGGTCACCAGGGAGATGGATGTGGCTTCCATCCAGTTCTGGTTCACGGATGTGCTGGGTCAGTTGAAGAGCTTTTCGGTGACATCGGAGGAGCTTCCCCTGGCTTTCGGCGAGGGGATGGGCTTCGATGGCTCCTCCATCGAAGGGTTTGCGCGGATCGAAGAGAGCGACATGGTGGCCATTCCGGACCCGTCCACCTTCCAGATGCTTCCCTGGCGGCCCCGGGAGAGGCCCGTGGGGCGCATGTTCTGCGACATCTATCGACCCGATGGGGAGCCCTATGAGGGGGATCCGCGCTATGCCCTGAGGCGCATGCTGAAGCGGGTGTCTGACAAGGGCTACACATTTTACGTCGGCCCCGAGCTGGAGTATTTCTATTTCAAATCCGACGCCGCTCCGGAAATCCTGGATCGGGGAGGGTATTTCGACATCACCCCCCTGGACCGGAGTGGGGATCTCCGGCGAAATACCATTTTCGCCCTCCAGAAGATGGGGATCCAGGTGGAGTACAGCCACCACGAAGTGGCGCCCAGCCAGCATGAGATCGACCTGCGCTACGACGAGGCCCTCCGAATGGCCGACGCCACCCAGACGTACCGCATCGCCGTGCGGGAGACGGCCCGGCAGCACGGCGTCTACGCCACCTTCATGCCCAAGCCGCTCTTCGGCCAGAACGGGAGCGGGATGCACGTCCATCAGTCCCTGTTCCAGGGGGACCGCAATGCATTTTTCGACGAAACGGATCCTTTTCACCTCTCCAGGGTGGCGCGCTGCTACATCGCCGGCATCTTGAGACACGCCTCGGAGATCGTGGCCATCACCAACCAGTGGGTCAACTCCTACAAGCGGCTGGTTCCCGGCTACGAAGCGCCGGTTTACATCTCCTGGGCCAGGCGGAACCGGTCCACCATGGTGCGAGTTCCCATGTACAAGCCGGGGAAGGAGAAGGCGACGCGCATCGAGTACCGGGCGCCCGACCCGGCCTGCAATCCGTACCTGGCCTTTGCGGTCATGCTGGCCGCCGGCCTCGAAGGGATTGAGAAGGAGTATGAGCTGCAGGCCCCCGTCGAGGAGGACATCTACAGCATGACGGCCGAAGACAGGCGCAAGCGCGGCATCGATTCGCTGCCGGGGAGCCTCTTCCAGGCCATCCAGAGCCTTGAGGGAAGCCGCCTGGTGAGGGAGGCCATCGGTGACCACATTTTTCAGAAATTCATCGAGAACAAGCAGATCGAATGGGAGATGTACCGGACCCAGGTGACGTCGTACGAGATCGAGCGTTACCTGCCCATGTTCTAGAGTTTGGGGGCCGGGCGTGCCCCGGCCCCGCCGTTGAGTGGGTGCGCTTGAACTGATGCCTGCCTTCGCTGTCCTGCCCGTGGGTGCCGGCAGTCCCGTTATCCCACGCTGCGAGGAGGTCGCGTCCCGTGGCCCTGCGCTTCTCCATCCGGCGAAAATTCATCCTGGCCTTTCTGGGGCTGTCCGTGGTGCCCCTGACCGTTCTGGGCTTCAGAACCCTCGAAAGCCTGCGCGTCATCGGGGATCACGCCATCGAAAGCAGCACGAGCCAGCTGGAGCACCGTGCCCGCGAGGCCCTGGAGCTCAGGGCCATCGACGTGGCCTCCCGCGTGTCTCAGCTCCTGCACAGCTGCGAGATGGATCTTCTCACCGTCAGGATGATGCCCCGCCACCCCGAGATCTACCGTGAATTCCTGAGAATCCACACCCGGACCGTGTGGACCAGGGAGGGCACCAACGCCCATCCCGTCGAGGCTCACCTGGAGCTTCCCCTTTACCGGGAGATCGCGTTCATCGACCCGGTTGGCAGGGAGATCATCCGCGTCGTCGACGGTCGGATCGTGGAAGCGCGGGATCTGCGCGATGTGAGCCGTCCCGAGAGCACGACCTACAAGTCCGAGCGCTACTTCGACGAGACCCGTCGTCTGCGGGACGGTGAGATCCACGCATCCCGTGTGACGGGGTGGTTCGTGACCCGGGAGGAGCAGCTCCAGGGGGCCGGGTCCCCCGAGGAAGCCGTGGAAGGGAGGAAGTACGAGGGGGTCATTCGCATGGCGACGCCATGCCACGGCCCCGACGGGGTGCTCGAGGGAATGGTCATGCTTTCCATCGACCATCGGCATCTCATGGAGCTCACCCAGCACATCCTTCCCACCGAGGAGCGCTTCGTCGTCTTTCCGAGCTACTCGAGCGGCAACTACGCCTTCATGTTCGATGACGAGGGCTGGATCATCTCGCACCCCAAGTACAACGACATTCGGGGGCTGTGTCCGGATGGGAGCTTTTTCGATCCGACTCACCCGTCCTACACCCGTGAGCGCCTCCTCTCCGGCGAGCTGCCCTTCAACCTGGACTTCGTGGACTTCATCAATCCCAACTATCCCTTCATCGCCCGTGAGGTGCGGGCGGGGCGCTCGGGTGTCACGAGCACCTTCAACGTGGGGGGGATTCCGCGGGTCATGGCGTATGCCCCCATTCATTACAGCCGCCCGCCCTACGATCGCCACGGGATCTTCGGGGGCGTCACCATCGGCGTGGAGACGGCCAAGTTCTCGGAGCCCGCCATCCTGACCCGGGGACGCATCGACGAGATGGTGGCCCAGACCAAGCGAAACAGTCTCCTCATTCTCGGGGTGACGGCGGCGGGGGCCTGGATGCTTGCCATTGTTCTGGCCCGGCGCATCACCCGCCCCATCCTGCACCTGGCGGACAGGGCACGGGAGATCGGAGCGGGCAGGCACCAGGGGGAGAACATCGTTGTGGCCACGGGAGACGAGCTGGAGCTCCTGTCGGTGAACTTCGCCGAAATGGCGAGGGAGATCCGGGACCACCAGGAGAGCCTCAGGGAGTCCATGGCCAGGCTGGCGGAATCCAAGGGGTCCATGGAGCAGTATTCGAGGGAGCTGGAAAAACAGCTCGGGGTGCTCAAGAACGTTCATTATCTCAGCCATTACCTGAGCACCGGATATGACCGGGAGTCGGTGCTGCACACGGTGCTGAAGACTTGTGTGGAGGGTCTGGGCTACGACCGCGTGGTGCTCTACCTCCTGGACCAGGCGAGGGGGAAGCTGGTCTGCCACAAGACCTTCGGGCTGACGCCGGATCAGGAGCGGAGGGCGCTGGCCACGTCTTACGACCTGGCCCGGGACGATTGCATTCCCACCCGGGTCTATCGAACGGGTAAGTCCGTCTTTGTCCGGGACATCCAGGCCGAGCCCCTGGCCACCGAGCTCGACCTCAGGATCGCCCACGCGGGAGACCTGGAATCGGCGGTTTTCACTCCCCTCAAGAGCCGGGACCGGGTGATCGGCATCCTGGGGGCGGACACCAAGACGTCCCAGCGGGAGATCAGTGCCCTGGACGTGGAGACCCTGGAGATTTTCGCCAACGACGCCGCCCGGGCCATCGAGCTGTCGGGGCTTTACGGTCGACTCGTTTCGGAGCGAAACTTCGTCCGATCCATCGTGACCCACATGACGAGCGGCATCATCACCCTGGATGAGGCCGGACGGGTGACGTGGTTCAACCCGTGCAGCGAGGATGTGCTGGCCATCCGCCAGGAGGAGGCGCTTGGCAGGCCGTTTCGCGAGGTATTCAGCCGCCTGCCCGAGGTTGCCGGGCTCATCCGGGAGCACTGGGAGCTGCCGGCCGGCGAGGTGAGATCCGTCGAGCGCACGATCCACCCGCCCCATGGGGGCGAAAGAATCCTGGAAGTGCATTTCTCGACGATTTCTCAGGAAAAGCAGCACCAGCGCATTTTCATGATGTTCGTGCGGGACGTGACCCAGCGCCGGAGGATGGAGGAGCACATCCGCCGCTCGGACCGGCTCGTGAGCCTGGGCGTTCTGGCGGCGGGCGTCGCCCATGAAATGCGCAACCCCTTGACGGGGATCTCGCTGCTCATGGACGACCTCCACGATCACCTGAGCGGCCGCCCGCGGGAGCGGGAGCTCATCGAGAAGTCCCTCCAGGAGATCGACCGTCTGGAGGACCTCATCACGGGGCTCCTGGATTTCGCGGCTCCCGATCGTCATGCGGCCCTTCAGCTCAGACCGGTGGAGGAGGTGGTGGAGGGCACGCTCTTCCTCGTGCGAAAGCTCTGCAGAAACCAGCACATCTCCCTCACCGTCAGGGTCGAGCCTTCCCTCCCCCGGCTTCTCCTGGACCCCGAGAAGCTCAAGCAGGCGCTGCTCAACCTGCTTCTCAACGCCATCCAGGCCATGCCCGACGGCGGGGAGCTGGCGGTGGATCTCAAGCGGGTCGCCATGGAGGATTCGCTGCTGTCACGCCCGTCGGTCCGCATCACGGTGGCGGATACGGGGGTCGGCATCGACGAGGGGGATATCCCGTACATTTTCGATCCCTTTTTCAGCCGCCACCCATCGGGATGTGGCCTGGGTCTTGCCATTGTCCATACCATCGTCGATGAGCACGGGGGCCGCGTCTCCGTGGCCAGTCGATTGAGCGCGGGAACCACGTTCCACATCGACCTTCCCGAGGTCGAGGGCGGAGCCCTTGAGTGAGGCGGTCTCCATGGAAAAGATCCTCATCGTGGATGATGAAGCGTTCATCTGTGAGAATCTCCAAAGGATTCTGGGAGAGGAGCATTACGACACGGCGGTGGCGCAGACGGGAGACGCGGCGCTGCGGTGGCTTCGGGAAAACCAGGTCGATCTGGTCTTTCTCGATCTCAACCTGCCCGACCGGAACGGTCTGGACATCCTGAAGGATATCAAGGGCCTCGACCCCGATCTCCTGGTCATCGTCATCACGGGCTACGCGTCGGTGGAGTCCGCCGTGGAAGCCCTGAAGATGGGGGCTTACGACTACATCAAGAAGCCGTTCAAGGCCGACGTCATCAAGCTCATCGTGCGACTGGCCCTGGAGACGCAAAGCCTCAAGCGGGAAGTGCGCAGCCTGAAGAAACAGCATGAGGGATGGCTCGCCGATGGGGCTGTCATCGCCGAGAGCCGGGCTTTCCAGGAAATACTCCAGCAGGTGCGGGAGGTCGCCCGGCATTCGGACACCACGGTCCTCATCACGGGGGAGACGGGGACGGGAAAGGACCTCATCGCGCGTACCATCCACACCCTCAGCCCCCGGTCCACGAGGCCCTTCCTGGAGATCAACTGCGCCGCCCTGCCGGAGAGCCTCCTGGAGAGCGAGCTTTTCGGTCACGAGAGCGGCGCGTTCACCGGGGCGAAGGTCAGGAAGCTGGGACTTTTCGAGGCGGCGAATCGGGGCACCATCCTCCTGGACGAGCTGGGGGAGATGCATCTGGGCATCCAGGCCAAGCTGCTGCGGGTTCTGGAGGACAAGAAGCTCCGGCGCGTCGGCGGCACCCAGACCCTCGAGGTGGATGTGCGGATCATCGCCGCGACCAACGTCGATTTGCGGGAGGCCATCAAGGCCCGGCGCTTCCGGGAAGATCTCTACTACCGCCTTCACGCTTTTCCCATTCACCTCCCGCCGCTTCGGGAAAGGCCGGAGGATGTCATCGCCCTTGCCAAGACCTTCCTCTCTGAATATTGCAGAAAGTACGGCCGGGGCTTCGGGGGGATCTCGCCCGAGGCTCAGCGGCGGCTGGCGGCCTACCCGTGGCCGGGCAACGTGCGGGAGCTGCGGCACATCGTCGAGCGCATCTGCATCCTCCACGAGGGGGAGCGCATCCTGGAGTCCCATCTGCCCAGGGAGCTGTCGGACCCCTGCGAGAGCGAGGTGAAAGACCTTCTGCCCCCGGACTTCGCCATTCCCCCCGAGGGGATCGATCTGGATCAGGTGGTGGATCGATTCACCCACGACCTCATCGAGCGGGTGCTCGGGATGGTCGACGGCAACATCTCCCAGGCGGCCAAGCTGCTGAGGATTCCCCGGGGCACCCTTCGATACAAGCTGGAGAAGCATCACGTGGAATCGGCCTCGGATTGATGGAGACATGGGGCCGCCAGCCGTCCGCTTTCCGCTGGCGGCGGTTTTTCGCCGAGCCTGGCGGTATTTCGCCACCCCCGTCCCAACCATCCTCCCGGTCCTCCGTGCGCGAGATCCCATGCGGGATCGACGTTCCGCCCCTCAGGCATCCCCTCGCGGCCCTCGGCGTTCTGGCGGTTTTTCGCCATCGATTGGGGGGGGCTGGATCCGGAGCATCCCCCCTCCGCGGCTCTCCCCTCCGGCCTCCATGGAGGGATCGGGCGGTGGACCGAGCACTGGAGGGGCTCCATGGGCTTCCCCCCCGGGTGGATGCCGTTGGGGGGCAAGTCACCGGTTGCCATCGCACGCGGCTTGCATTGGCGGCCCTGAAACCGGAGCATCACCCCGGCCCGCCATGATCCTGGGGACGGGAAGTGACCCGACCCCGGCATATACAGGGCTTCGCAACCATCAACCTTACAGACGAGGCATGGTCCCATGGAAGACAAGCTCACCTATGGTCTGGTGATCACGGTGGTGGGAATGGGAGGCACACTGGCGAGCCTCTGGTTCATCACCTTCATGATCGGGCTCCTCAAGAAGGTCTTTCCATACCGGGAGGAGCAGGAAAAGAACGGAAAGGAGATCGTCTGATGCTTGAAATGATCCAGAATGGACTGCTCTCCCTGTTCATGGGAGTCGGCGCCCTCACCGTGCAGAACGTCGTGATGATGGCCGCGGGGGGTGGGCTTCTCTTTCTCGGGATCAAGAAGGGCTATGAGCCGCTCCTGCTGGTGCCCATCGGATTCGGGGCCATCCTGGTGAACATCCCCCTGGCGGGAATGATGAGCGAGGGGGGGCTGCTCCGCCATTTCTATGATTTTGGGGTCATCACGGAAATCTTCCCCTGCCTCATCTTCATCGGCATCGGCGCCATGACCGACTTCACGCCGCTCCTGGAAAACCCGAAGATCCTTCTCCTCGGGGCGGCGGGGCAGTTCGGGATCTTCCTGACGCTGCTCCTGGCCATGGGGCTGGGCTTCAACCTGCTGGACTCGGTGGCCATCGGCATCATCGGTGCCTGCGACGGGCCCACATCCATCTATGTGACGTCCAAGTTCGCTCCGCATCTTCTGGGAGCGGTGTCCGTCGCCGCCTATTCGTACATGGCCCTGGTCCCTCTCATCCAGCCTCCCATCATGCGGGCCCTCACCACCGACAAGGAGCGCAAGGTCCGCATGGAATACCCAGCCAAGTCCGTTTCCAGGAATCTCAAGATCATGTTTCCCATTGCCGTGACCATCGTGACCTGCCTCATCGCCCCCATGGGCACGCCTCTCATGGGCATGCTCATGCTCGGCAACCTCATGAAGGAATCCGGCGTCGTGGCCCGCCTCACCAAGGCCTCGGAAAACGAGATCGCCAACATCGTCACGCTGCTGCTGGGCCTGGCCATTGGGGCCACCATGGACGGGGCGGCTTTTTTGCGCGGGCAGACTCTCCTGATCCTGGGGCTCGGTCTCCTGGCCATCTGCCTCGACACGGTCATGGGGGTGCTGTTCGGCAAGCTCATGTGCCTCCTCACAGGGGGCAGGATCAACCCGCTCATCGGCGCGGCCGGCATTTCGGCCTACCCCATGGCCGCTCGGGTGGTTCAATCCGAAGGGCGCCGCTACGACACCAACAACTGGCTCCTCATGCACGCCATGGGAGCCAACACGGGAGGCCAGGTCGGCTCCATCATGGCGGCGGGCATCATGCTCTCGGTGCTCAAGGGTCTCGGTCTGGGCTGAATCGCCCGGGAAGGCAGCTCCGGTCAACTCTTCAGGAAAGGATGATCCCCATGAAAGTGAGAGACTACATGGTGCCGCTCTCGGACTGCGCGCGCGTGGCCGAGGACCGCAGCGTCTACGATGCCGTCCTCATGCTCGAGGCCTGTCGGCAGAGGTTCGAGCACAGTGCATACCGGCCGCGTGTCGTCCTCGTGCACGACCCGGACTTCCGCATTGTCGGCAGCCTGCGCCAGCTGGACATGCTCCGGGCCCTCGCCCCGGGCCGGGCGCCCGCCGGGCTCGAGTCGGCCGCGCCGCCGGCGAATACCTGGGTCGAGGTTTGGGCCGACCTGAACCGGACGGCACGCTCCGTTCGGGTCAAGGATGTCATGCATCGCTATGGCGAAAAAGAGTACGTGACGGAGGATTTCTCCATGGAGGAGGCCATGTCGCGTCTGGTGGAGGGGCCCTACCTCAACCTTGTCGTGACGAGCGGCGGGGCGTCCGTCGGGATACTCCGGCTGAGCGACGTCTTCTCCATGGCCTGCAGGGACATCCAGAAATCCGGCATGCATTGAAGCCAGGTCCATGGCGCGCATTGAGCGCCTCAATCCAGGAGGCGGTCCCACGCCGACGAGGAGGAACGGGAACATGAGCGAGATCGCAATGGAGCCGAAACGAAAAGACATCAAGAGTCTTGGCCAGGCCAAGGAGACGCTCTCCCCGGAGGAGGAGCGGTTCGAGCGCTGGCGGAACACCATCGGACTGGGTCTGGGCCCCCTCGTCGCCCTCATGGTCTATCTCATGCCCATGCCCTCCCTCAGCCCCGAAGCCCATGTCCTCGCCGCCATCATCAGCTGGGTCGGCATCTGGTGGATCACCGAGCCCATCCCCATTCCCATGAGCGCGCTGCTGGGGGCCGTGCTCTGCGTGGTTTTCGGCATCGCCGACGCCAAGAAGGTTTTCGCGCCCTTCGCGGACCCCATCATCTACCTCTTTTTCGGGAGCTTCCTCCTGGCGGAGTCCATGGCCATTCACGGGCTGGACAAGCGGTTCGCCTATGCCATCATGTCCATGAAGACGGTGGGCAACAGCACCGGCCGGATCCTGTGCGCCTTCGGCGTCATCTGCGGCTTCCTCTCCATGTGGATCAGCAACACGGCCGCCACGGCCATGATGTTCCCCATCGCCCTCGGCATCGTGTACGCCATGGCGGACATCACCTTCCAGAAGACGGGCAAGCGCGTGGACCCCACCCGGCTGCGGTTCGGCACCGGCATGATGCTCATGGCGGCTTACGCGGCTTCGGCCGGCGGGATCGGGACACCGGTAGGAACCCCGCCCAACCTCATCGGCATCGCCATGATCGAGAAGTTCTGCAACGTGAAGATCCCGTTCTTCCAGTGGATGTCCTTCGCCATCCCCCTGCTGGTGCTGCTCTTTACGCTGCTTTTCGTGCTCATGTACTTCCTCCACAAGCCCGAGGTGTCGCACATCGAGGGAAGCCAGCAGTACGTGAGGCAGGAGCGAGCCCAGCTGGGCTCGTGGACCCGGGGGCAGAAGAACGCGATGCTCGCCTTTCTCGTGACCGTGGCCCTCTGGCTCATTCCGGGCATTCTGGCCGTCCTGTACGGCACCGACTCCCCCCTCTATAAATCCTACAACAAGCTCATGCCCGAGGGCGTGGCGGCGCTCATCGGAGCGGCGCTGCTCTTCCTGCTGCCGGTGAGCTGGAAAGATCGGGAGTTCACCATCTCCTGGGGCCAGGCCGTCAAGATCGACTGGGGGACCCTGCTGCTCTTCGGGGGCGGCATCACGCTGGGTAACCTGATGTTTGAGCTCAAGCTGGCGGAGGTGATCGGCAAGAGCCTGCTGGCCTTGAGCGGCGCCACTTCGGTGTGGGGAATCACCTTCGGCGCCATCTTCATCGCCATCCTGGTGAGCGAGACCTCATCCAACACGGCATCGGCCAACATGGTGGTGCCGGTCATGATCTCCCTGGCCCAGGCTGCCGGGGTCAATCCCATACCACCGGCCATCGGGGCGACCATCGGGGCCAGCTGGGGCTTCATGCTGCCGGTGTCCACGCCGCCCAACGCCATCGTTTACGGCTCGGGGATGGTTCCCATCACCAAAATGATCCGGGCAGGGATCTTCTTCGATATCCTGGGCGGGCTCGTCATCTGGGCGGGACTGTGGATTCTCCTGCCCCTGGTGGGGCTGGGCTAGAGCTGAAGGTGGTGTACCGGGCCGCTGGAGCGGTCTTTGGAGCGGCATATCGAAAGGAGCTGAAAAATGGCGCATTTGACTTTCCACGGCGTTCTTCCCACGGGATCCCGGGAGCTGGGAGACGCCAAGGGGCCCGGTGGGTCCGGGGTCTTCGACCTGTTCTTTGAGAATATCGACCTCCCCGGCTGCGCGGACCTGCCGGCCCTCGTTGTTCTGGCCACCAGGGAGGTGGATCTGGACAAGAACTTCATCACCGTCAACCCCCCGGAAACCATTGTCCACATGGGATTCGACGAGGCCCGGGAGCACGAGAGCTTCGTCTGGCGGGTGCTCCCCAACCCCGGCGAGACCTGGGTGCTTCAGACGCACCAGATCCCGGCGGGCCGTCTCAAGCCCAGGGGAAACGTGCTGGGGATCCACACGCGGAACGAAAAGGGCGAGCAGGCCCGGGTGCGGGACGATTTCGCCGTGGCCAGGATCTTCATCGTTTACCACTCGACGGAATGAGGGCCGACCCCGGGGTCGGGCGCCGCGGGCCGGACCTGGCGCTGCTGCCCTTTTCCACCTGACTTCTCGTTCAGGAGCCGGCTGCCGACTTCCATCGGGGTCGCCGGGCCGGCTCCTTCCGTAAGACTCGGGGACCCTCGCCGAGTGATCTCTCCAGCACAGCCCACTGAAATCCATCAGCATGACTAAAAACAATGCTTTTCCGGAGTCATGCCCCCACCGACCGACCATCCTGTGTACTCTCAGCCAAAAAAGTGATAGGTTGCGCCCGTTTTGATGGCCACGGGCGAGGCCGTCGCCTGAATTCATTAGTCATACTCATGGAATCCGGGGGCTCAGGGAGACGCATATGCCAAGAAGAGAGGATATCCGCAAAGTCTTGATCATCGGCTCGGGACCCATCGTCATCGGCCAGGCCTGCGAATTCGACTATTCGGGCACGCAGGCCTGCAAGGCCTTGAGGCAGCTCGGCTACGAGATCGTGCTGGTCAATTCCAATCCCGCGACCATCATGACGGATCCCGGCATGGCGGATGCCACCTACATCGAGCCCCTCACCATCGAATCCCTGGAAAAGATCATCGAAAAGGAGCGGCCGGACGCCGTTCTACCCAACCTGGGCGGGCAGACGGGCCTCAATCTCTCGGCGGAGCTGCACCGAAGGGGAATCCTGGAGAAGTACGGTGTGCGGATCATCGGGGTCCAGGCGGACGCCATCGAGCGGGGCGAAGACCGCATCGCCTTCAAGGAGACCATGAATCGGCTGGGGATCGAAATGCCCCGCAGCGAGCCCGCCTTCACCGTCGAGGAGGCCGAGGCCATTGCCGCCCGGCTGGGGTACCCCGTGGTGATCCGACCGGCCTACACCATGGGGGGGACCGGCGGCGGGCTGGTCTACAACGTGGAGGAGCTGAGGACCATTGCGAGCCGCGGGATTTCGGCCAGCCTGGTGGGACAGATCCTGGTGGAGGAGTCGGTTCTGGGCTGGGAGGAGCTGGAGCTGGAGGTCGTTCGCGACGCCAGGGATCAATGCATCACCGTCTGCTTCATCGAGAACGTGGACGCCATGGGCGTGCATACGGGGGACTCCTACTGCACCGCCCCCATGCTGACCATTGCCCCCGAGCTCCAGGAGCGGCTCCAGAAGTATTCTTACGACATCGTGCGGGCCATCGAGGTCATCGGCGGCACCAACATCCAGTTTGCCCACGATCCCGGAACGGGGCGGGTGGTGGTCATCGAGATCAATCCGAGGACATCGCGCTCGTCGGCCCTGGCCTCCAAGGCCACGGGCTTTCCCATCGCCCTCATCTCGGCGCGGCTGGCCGGCGGCCTGACCCTGGACGAGATCCCCTACTGGCGCGAGGGGACCCTGGAGAAGTACACGCCATGGGGGGATTACGTCGTGGTGAAATTCGCCCGCTGGGCTTTTGAGAAATTCCCGGGCTCCGAGGACAAGCTGGGGACCCAGATGCGGGCCGTGGGCGAGGTCATGAGCATCGGGAAGACCTACAAGGAGGCCCTCCAGAAAGCCATCCGGTCCCTCGAGAGCGGGAGGTACGGCCTGGGCTTCGCCAGGGATTTCCATGACCGGTCCCTGGGCGAGCTCATGGAGCTGCTTTCGGCGCCGTCCAGCGAGCGGCAGTTCCAGATGTACGAGGCCCTGCGCAAAGGGGCCACCGTCGAGGCGCTTCATGCCAAGACCCACATCAAGGCCTGGTTCATCCAGCAGATGAAGGAGCTGGTGGAGCTGGAGGAGGAGATCCTGCGGCACCGGGGTGGCATGCCGCCCGACGATCTGTTGGGGCGGGCCAAGCGCGACGGTTTTGCCGATCGCTACCTGGCGCAGCTTCTGGGAATTCCGGAGCGGAAGATCCGGGAGCGGCGCAAGGCCATTGGGCTGCTCCAGGCGTGGGATGCGGTGCCGGTGAGCGGGGTCGACAACGCGGCCTACTACTATTCCACGTACAACGCGCCCGACCGGGTCCAGACCAGCGGTCGGCGGAAGATCATGGTGCTGGGCGGTGGGCCCAACCGCATCGGGCAGGGCATCGAGTTCGACTACTGCTGCGTCCATGCGGCCTTTGCCCTTCGGGACGAGGGCTTCGAGTCCATCATGGTCAACTGCAACCCCGAGACCGTGTCCACGGACTATGACACTTCCGATAAGCTCTACTTCGAGCCCGTGACGGTCGAGGATGTGCTTTCGATCTACGAGAAGGAGAAGCCCGAAGGTGTCATCGTGCAGTTCGGGGGGCAGACGCCTCTCAACATCGTCAAGGAACTGGCCGAGGCGGGCGTTCCCGTTATCGGGACGTCGCCTGAGGTCATCGACCTGGCCGAGGACCGTGACCGGTTCCGTCAGACCATGAACAGGCTCGGCATTCCCATGCCCGAGTCCGGAATGGCGAGCACCCTCGAGGAGGCCGTCCAGGTGGCCGGCTCCATCGGATATCCGCTCATGGTCCGTCCTTCGTACGTGCTGGGGGGGCGAGGCATGGAGGTGGTCCACGACGAGGAGATGCTCCGACACTACATGGCTGCGGCGGTGGGGGTGACCCCGGACCGGCCCGTCCTCATCGACAAGTTCCTGGAGAATGCCATCGAGGCCGAGGCTGACGCCCTGGCCGACGGCAGCGGCGCCTTCGTGCCCGCCGTCATGGAGCACATCGAGCTGGCGGGAGTTCATTCGGGGGATTCGGCGTGCGTGATTCCCCCCATCAGCATTCCGGCCAAGCATCTGGACACCATCTATGAGTATACGCGCAAGATCGCCACGGAGCTCAGGGTGGTGGGGCTCATGAACATCCAGTACGCCATGGCCCATGACACGGTGTACGTGCTGGAAGCCAACCCCCGGGCGTCCCGGACCGTCCCCCTTGTCTCCAAGGTCTGCAACATCAGCATGGCCCGGCTGGCTACCCAGATCATGCTCGGAAACGGGCTGGCGGCCATGAATCTGAAGGCCAGTCACTTTCCGCACTTTGGAGTGAAGGAGGCGGTCTTTCCCTTCAACATGTTCCCCGAAGTCGACCCGGTCCTCGGCCCGGAGATGCGATCCACGGGCGAGGTGCTGGGGATGGGGAGCTCTTTCGGCACCGCTTTCTACAAGGCCCAGGAGGCCGCCAATCAGAGGCTGCCCCTGGAGGGGAGCGTGCTCATCACGGTCTCGGACCCCGAAAAGCACTCGGTGGTGCAGGTGGCTCGCCGCTTCCAGGATCTGGGGTTCACCATCCGTGCGACCAGCGGCACCTGCCGGTTCCTCGCGGCTCAGGGGCTGCAGGCCGAGCCGATCCACAAGATGCACGAGGGGCGCCCGAACATCGTGGACGCCATCAAGAACGGGGAGATCCAGCTGGTGGTCAACACGCCCAGCGGTAAGCTGAGCAAGCACGACGACTCCTACATCCGTAAAGCGGCCATCAAGTACAAGATCCCCCACATCACGACGCTGGCGGCGGCGGTGGCGGCGGCCAGGGGCATCCAGGCCCTGAGGGCCGGCAAGGCCGGGGTGAAGTCCCTGCAGGATTATCACGCCGACATTCGTTGATGATCCGGGAGGGCTCAAGGGGCGGGCCCGAGGCCTGGATTGGACGGCCTGTTGGGTGCGACTCCCATTTCCGCGCCGGGGCCCCGCCGTGAGGAAGCTTTCCCGCGTCGAGGATTTAACGGGCCGTGCCTCAGCCATGGACGAGGGGGTACGGTCCATCCCGCTCCCAGACAAAAGCGTTGAATTTCACCATCCAATACCTCATAATCCTTTCGCGCCGCAGGGCCTGATTCCGCCTGGATCGGGGCTCGGCGTAATGGGATGGAAGGCCATTCCCTTCCGCTCTGGGGAAGGGTATGCATAGGAATGGTTTGGCTCACGACGGTCTGGCAGTGAGATGGCTTTCGAAGGCATTGGAACGTGCGGCGCGAGCCGGTGGCGTCCCTTCGGGATGGGGGTGTGTATCGGGCTGGCCTGTGTGCTGGTTTGTGTCCAGGGGTGCGGACGCTCGCGGAATGACTCCGAAAACCGGGGTGAGTCATCATCGGGCAGGACCATCGAGAACAAGGGATCGGACACGTTGGTGAACCTGGCCCTTTCCTGGGCCGAGACCTACATGCAGGCTCACTCCGATGTCCGCATTTCCGTCACGGGTGGCGGCACGGGCACGGGCATCGCCGCCATGATCAATGGAACCGTGGACATTGCCAACGCCTCGCGGGAGATGAAGCCCGAGGAGATGGAGAGTGCCAGGGCGCGCGGCATCTCCCCCGTGGAATTCGTGGTGGCGCGCGATGCCATCGCCATTGTGGTCAATCCCCGAAATCCAGTTTCACGGCTCACTCTGCAGCAGATTTCCGATATTTACACGGGAGAGATCACCAACTGGAGGGATGTGGGCGGTGACGACCGTCCCATCGTCCTCCTTTCGCGGGAGTCCAATTCCGGCACTTATGTCTATTTCCTGGAGAATGTGATTCGAAGGGGCAGGAAGGAATCGCGGCTGCTCTTCTCGCCCGAGACTCTGCTCATGCCTTCGTCCGAAGGGATCAGCGCCGAGGTTCGGCTCAACGTCAATGCCATTGGCTATGACGGTTTGGGCTATGTGACGCCGGACCAGAAGGTCCTGGCGGTGGCCAGGGACGGCGCGAGCCCTCATGTGCTGCCCTCCATTGCCAGCGTCAATGATGGCTCGTACCCCGTCTCGAGGCCTTTGTTCATGTATACTGCGGGAAAGCCTGGTGGACGGACGAAGGCATTCATGGATTGGCTTCTTCTGGATGGGCAGATTCTGGTGGCCAAGCTTGGATTCGTGCCCATTAAGGATTGAAGTATCGTCATGGATTCCAGAGAAGAGGCGAGGGCCCGCGGACAGCATCGGATCGAGCTCGCCGTTGAATCCCTCATCAAGGTGCTCGGTTTCTCGACCATTGGCTTCGTCGGCCTGATCTTTCTTTTCCTCCTCAAGGAAGGGGTGCCCGTTTTCCATGAGGTGCCCCTGGAGAATCTCTTCGGGACCCGGTGGTATCCAACCTTTGGCTTCTTCGGGACGATGCCCCTGATCCTGGGATCGGCCCTGGTGACCCTGGTGGCGGTCGTCATGGCTCTTCCCCTGGGTGTGGCGACGGCGGTTTTCGTGCGGGAGGTGGCTCCGGGCTGGGCGAGGGAGATTCTCAAGCCGACCGTCGAGACCCTTGCGGGGATCCCCTCGGTGGTCCTGGGCTTCTTCGGGATGACGGTCATCGCGCCCATGGTCCATCGGTTCCTGGGTGCGCCCACGGGGCTGACCGTGTTCACCGGGGCCCTGATCCTGGCCTACATGGCTCTGCCCACCATCATCAGCGTCGCCGAGGATGCCCTGGACGCCGTCCCCAGGAGCTACCGGGATGCGGCCCTGGCCATGGGGGCGACCCAGTGGCAGACCATCTGGCGTGTGGTGGTGCCGGCGGCCCGCTCGGGCATGGCGGTGGCGGTGATGCTGGGCATGGGGCGGGCCATCGGTGAGACCATGACCGTCATGATGGTCACGGGCAACGCCGCCCGTATCCCCCTCGGCCTGGATGCGCTTTTCAAGCCGGCCCGGACCATGACGGCCACCATCGCGGCCGAAATGGGCGAGGTGGCTCAGGGAAGCGTACATTACCACGCCCTGTTCGGTATCGGGATCATTTTGTTCGTTCTGACTTTCCTGATCAACCTGGTGGCTGCCGGCGCCATATTCAAGAAGCAGCGCCGCGGGGGGCTCCGCTGATGAACCGCTATCGGGTGCAGCGGATCGGGTTTCTCACCCTCACGGCCGTCTCTCTCATGGTGGTGATCCCCGTGGTGCTGGTGGTGGCGGTCATCATCGTCAAGGGATTCGGGGCCATCTCGTGGACCTTCCTGACGGCCATGCCCCACGACGGCATGAAGGCCGGCGGCATCTTCCCGGCCATCGTGGGTACGCTGCTCCTGACTCTGGGAACCGCGCTCATCGCCATACCCGTGGGCGTGGGCGGGACCATCTACCTCGCGGAGTATGCCAGGGACACGTGGCTCACCCGGTGCATACGCCTGGCCATCGTGAATCTTGCCGGCATTCCGTCCATTGTCTACGGCCTGTTCGGCCTGGGGCTTTTTGTGCTCTTCCTCAAGATGGGGACGTCCATCGTGGCCGGCTCCCTCACCCTTGCCATCATGACGCTCCCCGTCATCATCAGCACGGCGGAGGAGGCTCTGCGGGCGGTGCCGATGGAGTTCAGGACGGTGAGTGCCAGCCTGGGCGGCACGCGATGGCAGGGGATTCGTCACATCATCCTGCCACAGGCCCTTCCGGGAATCATCACCGGGATCATCCTGGGGCTGCTGAGGGCGGCGGGCGAGACCGCGCCCATCCTCTTCACCGTGGCGGCCTTTTACCTTCCCCGCCTGCCCCAGTCTCCCTTCGATCAGACCATGTCGCTCCCGTATCACCTCTATGTCATCAGCACCCAGGTCCCCGGCATGCCCGAGGAGATGCAGTACGGCACCGCCCTGGTCCTCCTGGCGCTGGTCCTCTCCATGAATCTTGTCGCGACGGTGATCCGCAGCCTGTTTCGGCGGAGACGCCAGTGGTAGCTCCCAAGGTCCGCGCCGAGAACGTCAGCTACAGCTACGACGGGAGACAGGTGCTGCGGGGGGTGAGCCTGGATGTTCCTCCCCGGTCCATCACGGTGTTCTTCGGGCCGGCCGGCGGAGGCAAGACCACGCTCCTCCGCCTCATCAACCGGCTGAACGATCTGGTGGAGGGGACCGAAATGGAGGGACGGATCTGGCTCGACGGAGAAGACATCTATGCGCCGGGCTTGAGTGTTGCCCGTCTGAGGCGCCGGGTCGGGATGGTGTTCGCGCTGCCGCTGCCGCTACCGGGGACCATCCGGGAGAATGTGGTCTATGGACCCAGGCTGGCTGGTGTTCGAGATCAGCGGAGGCTGAGCGGCATCGTCGAGCGAAGCCTGGAGCAGGCGGCCCTCTGGGATGAGGTGAAGGATCGTCTCAACGACCCGGCGACGGCCCTTTCGGGAGGCCAGCAGCAGCGGCTCTGCATCGCGCGGAGCCTGGCCCTGGAGCCCGAGGTCCTCCTGCTGGACGAGCCGACTTCGGGTCTCGACCCGGTGTCGACCCGAAAGGTCGAGGAATCGCTCTTCGAGCTCAAGAAGCGATACACGATCATCATCGTGCCTCACAGCGTTCAGCAGGCGGCTCGCCTGGCGGACCACGCCGCGTTTTTCCTCATGGGGGAGCTGGTGGAATACCGGCCGGGCACGGAAATCTTCACCACACCGGGGGATCAGCGGACCGAGGACTATGTCACCGGGAGGTTCGGCTAGTTGTTGACCCAGGAAAAAATTAAAGTCGATCATCTCAACTTTTATTACGGGCAAAAGATCGCCCTGGCGGACATTTCCATCCCCATTCGGGAGAAGATGATCACGGCTCTCATCGGCCCTTCGGGCTGTGGTAAATCGACATTCCTGCGCTGTCTCAACCGGATGAACGATACCATCCGCGGCACCCGCATCGAGGGTCGGATCCTGCTGGATGGCGAGGACATCCATGGCGGAGGGACGGACGTCGTGGACCTGCGGCGCCGCGTGGGCATGGTGTTTCAGCGCCCCAACCCGTTTCCCCAGTCCATCTTCGACAATGTGGCCTTTGGGCCGCGGGTCCTCAGACTTTGCTCCAGGCAGGAGCTTCCCGATGTGGTGGAGGAGAGCTTGCGCGGGGCCGCCCTGTGGGACAAGGTCAAGGACAGGCTGGACAGCGACGCCCTGAGCCTTTCCCTGGGGCAGCAGCAGCGGCTGTGCATAGCACGGGCCATCGCCGTGAAGCCCGAGGTCATCCTGATGGATGAGCCATGCTCGGCCCTGGATCCGGTGAATACCCTGCAGGTCGAGCAGTTGATGCAGACCCTTCGCGAAGCCTACACCATCGTCATCGTCACCCACAACATGCAGCAGGCCGCCCGCGTCTCCGACCACACCGGGTTTTTCTGGATGGGCCGCCTGGTGGAGTTCGATGTGACGGAATCCATCTTCACTCGACCGTCCCAGAGGCTGACGGAAGAGTACATCACCGGCCGAGCGGGCTGAGATCCCACTTGTCACTATCGTCAGCTTCTCCCGCGCTGAAGCGTCTCCGGTGCATGGCTGAGCGAGCCCACGCGAGATAATCATGCTTCCGAGTGGATAGATTCGATAGACTGAGTTTGCCAGATGGATTCATTTCTGATACATGTTATTGCCGAATCAGGGGAACTTACCGGTGGGCATTGAGATTCCGCTCCATCATGGAGAATGCAGCCGCCGGATGAGGAGAGGCTCGGTAGGAAGGCCTGGAGTCGACCGTCAGCTCACTCACCGCCGTAGAGGTGCTTTCTGAGCGGGGAGGGCTGCTCCCTGCATTGTGAGTTTCGTTACAAGATCGATCATTGGAGCTTTTCACCATGCTGAAAGTCGACGCGCCCCTTTTCGAATTGAAAGGCCGCCAGCTCTTACCCATCGTCCAGGGGGGGATGGGCGTTGGAGTTTCCGCTCACCGTCTGGCTGGCAGCGTGGCGCGGCTCGGGGCTGTCGGAACCATCGCCAGCATCGATCTCCGGCATCACCATGCGGACCTCATGGAGCGGGCGCGGAATGTGCGCGATCACGAAAAGCTGGACGAGCTCAACATCATAGCCCTCCAGCGGGAGATCAAGGCGGCTCTGGAGATTGCGGAAGGGAACGGCCTCATCGCCGTGAACGTGATGAAGGCGGTGTCCAGCCATGCGGCCCTGGTGCGCGCGGCGTGCGAATCCGGCGCCCAGGCCATCGTCATGGGAGCCGGCCTGCCCCTGGACCTGCCGGATCTCACCGTCGACCATCCGGAGGTGGCTCTCATTCCGATCCTCTCCGATGTTCGCGGCATTGCCGTCGTCATCAAGAAGTGGATGCGCAAGAAGCGTCTTCCCGATGCCATTGTCATCGAGCATCCGCGTTACGCCGGAGGACATTTGGGGGCGCCCAAGGCCGAGGAGATCAACGATCCTCGATTCGAGTTCCCCGTGGTGCTGGAGGGGACCTTCCAGCTCTTCGAAGAGCTCGGCATCGAGTCCAGGCAGATCCCTCTCATCCCGGCGGGGGGAATCAATACGCACGAAAAGATCAAGGAGCTTCTGGGTCTGGGGGCATCGGCCGTCCAGGTGGGAACGCCCTTCGCCGTGACGGAGGAGGGGGATGCTCACCCCAATTTCAAGAAAGTGCTGGCTGAAGCCAGGCCCGAGGACATCGTCACCTTCATGAGCGTGGCGGGGCTTCCGGCTCGTGCCGTCCTGACTCCGTGGCTCCAGAGCTACCTGCGGCTGGAGGCCAAGCTCCAGGAGTGTGCCCGGGCGGGCGCGGAGCGCTGTGCCGTCGGCCTCCAGTGCCTCATCAAGTGCGGGCTTCGCGACGGGCTGGCCAAGTTCGGCCAGTTCTGCATCGATTCCCAGCTGGCCGCCGCCTTGCGCGGCGATATCAACAAAGGGCTTTTCTTCAGGGGATCCGAAAGCCTGCCCTTTGGAAGTGCCATTCGTCCCGTCAAGGAGCTTCTGGAATACCTGCTCACCGGCTGCATGCCCCAGGGGGCGGAAGCCTGAAATCCGGTCCATGGCTGCCGCGGCAGTGTCCATGACGGGGAGCCCGGTTCCGGAGGCACCCCTTCCGAGTGCTTTTTTCCAGGGGTCTTCCCCCCGAAACGAGACCATGACCACGCCCATGCGTCCAAAGCTGTTGATTCAACGGGTGGCGCGGGCTGAGGGGAGCCTGTCCGTGGTACCTTGAACAGGCACGGGCGAGCTTTGCTTCGCCCATGGCACCATCTTCGGCTCAAGCCGATGGGCTTCAGTCAAGGACATTGGCCCGTTGGTCCGGGAGGGGCGGCCCATCCCCAAGGTCACCATGGCGCGGGCGCCGGGGCGGTTTGGCCTGATGAACGGGGTGCCGAGCCCTGCATGCGGTTTTCGAGCGTGGTCCGATGAAAAACCAAGTCAGCATGACCGAAAGAGCGGTGGGGGCTCTGATTCTCGTGGGTCTTGTCGGGATCTGCGTGTGGGTCTACGAGCGGCAGTCCCGATTCGACGCTTCCGTCCTGGTCGTCACCGCCGCCAGGCAGGGAGTGGACGGGCCGGCTCCATCGCTGCCCGAGGCCGACTCCCCCTTCCGGGATTTCATGCCGGATAGCCTTGCTCCCCTGGCCCCTCCCGAGCAGTTCAATGCGGAAACGCTCTCCGAAAAGATCGATGGAAAAGCCGAGCTATACCTGTCGAGCGGCTTCGTGAGCCTGACGTGCCAGAGGTTTGCCAGAGTCTCGGACAGGCGCTCATGGCTTGAGCTTTTCGTTTACGACATGGGAGAGGCGAGGAATGCCTTTTCGGTCTTCAGCTCTCAGCGAAGGGCCGAGGCCGAGGACGCGGATCCGACCCGCTTTGCGTACAGGACGCCCAACGCGCTCTTCATGGCCCACGGCGGGGAATATGTGGAGATCGTGGGCTCCGACGAGTCGCTGATGGAAGAGATGCTTTCCATCGGGAAGCGTTTCGTCGAGTCGCGTCCTCAAGCCGGGGAGACTCTGGGCGAGCTGGCGCTTTTTCCCCGGGACGGTCTGGATCCTGCCTCCATCACGCTCCTTTCGGCCAATGTTTTTGGCTACGAGAAGCTGGACGGCACCTATACGGCGGCCTATGCCATGGGGGAGTGGCGGCTCATGGCCTTCATATCGCGCCGGTCTTCCCCCGAGGAAGCTCGGAGCCTGGCCGCCGACTATGAGCGGTTCCTCATCGATAACGGCGGGAGGGTGGTTGAAACAGGTCTCAAGATTCCCGGAGCGAGGGTGATCCACCTGTTCGACGTCTACGAGGTGATCTTCACCAGGGGAGAGCGGCTCGCGGGGGTCCACGAGGCGGATGATCAGGGGGCTGCCGAGGCCCTGGCCGCCAGGCTCTACGAAGCCCTGCCCTGACGGTGTTCGGCCCGATGGGTCCCGAGACGATGAAAAGGGGGCGTCATGTCCCACTTGACCCATGAAAGGGATCCCTCGCGAAGGGAGTTTCTGACACGATCGGCCAAGGCCGGGGCCTTGCTGGCCCTGGCGGGGGGCGTCAGCGGATGGCTGTACGATGCCCGGGGTCCCCAGGCACCCTCCGAGGCCGGGAGCGGGCTGGTTCGGCTCCCGGACTTTTCGGTTCCAGGCCTGGAGAGGCGCATGAGCATCATCCAGGGACCGGACCGCGTCCGATCGCTCCATGCGGCCCTCCAGGCGCTGGGAGGCATCGAGGCCTTCATTCAGCGGGGCGACCGGGTTCTCGTCAAGGTGAACGCGGCTTTTGCCACTCCGGCCATTCTCTCGGCGACCACCCACCCCGACCTGCTGGCGGAGGTGTGTCGGATGTGCCTGAAGGCGGGGGCCGCCTCGGTGGTGGTGACGGACAATCCCATCAACGATCCCGAGAGCTCTTTCACCCTGACGGGACTGCGGGATGCCGCCCATTCTGCGGGAGCCCGGGTGCTGCTTCCCCGGTCGGGCTCTTTCCGGCCCACCACGGTGGAGGGCGGCTCCCTCATCAAGAACTGGCCACTCCTCCATGCGCCGTTCCAGGGGGTGACGAAGCTCATCTCCGTCGCTCCCGTCAAGGATCACAACCGAAGCGGAGCCTCCATGATCATGAAAAACTGGTACGGTCTGCTGGGGGGGCGCCGTAACATTTTCCACCAGGATATCCACAACACCATCAAGGAGCTGGCCATGATGGTGAAGCCGACCCTTGTGATTCTGGATGGAACCGTGACCATGATGACCAATGGACCGACGGGCGGCTCCCTGTCGGATCTCAGGGTGACCAACACGCTCATCGCCAGCACCGATCAGGTGGCAGCCGACGCCGTCGGGGCGACGCTTCTCGGAAAAACGGCTTCGGACCTCCCCTTCATTCTGAAAGCGGCGGAGGCCGGAGTGGGGACGGCCGATGTGGAATCCCTGAACCCGGTGCGCTCCAGCGTGGCGTGATGCCTTCCGGTGGATGTTCATGAGGATCATTCTCGTTCGTCGAATCAGCCAGGGGTTCTTTCTGGCGCTTTTCCTGTGGTTCTGCGTCGTGAGCTCCCTGGGCGTCGAGGTCTGGCAGCTCCGCGGGTGGCCCGTTTCCTGGTTCCTGGAGCTGGATCCCCTGGTGGCTCTGGGAACGATGCTGACGACGGGGGCGCTCCATGCCCGTCTGCTCTGGGCGCTGGCGACGGTGGCGCTCACGGTGATCCTGGGGAGATTCTTCTGCGGCTGGGTCTGCCCCTTCGGGACCCTGCACCATGCCGTGGGCTACCTGGGAAAGCGCGCGGGGACGGTGCGGGAGCGGATCGCCGCCAATCGATTCAACGCTAGGCAGTCCGTCAAATACTGGATTCTGATTTTCCTGCTTTCGGCGGGTGGGGGAGCTCTTCTGGCCCGGGGAATCCGGCAAGGTCTCGGTTCATCTCCCGTGGTCTGGGGAGCCGCCGCGGTATGCATCCTCGTGGCCGGCCTGGCCCTCGTCGGCATGGGGATGAAGAAGCGCCGTGCGAGCACGGTGCTTCTGGGACTGGTGGGATTCTGGACGGCTGCGGGGTCTCTGCTCGCCATCGAGGGGATGGTCGCGGCATCGCTTCAGACGGGGCTTCTGGACCCCATCCCGCTGGCTTACCGGTCCGTCAGCCTCGTCATCCTGCCCCTGGCCGACGCCTCGACCCACCTGCTCTCCGTCGACCAGCGTCATTATGAGGGTGCCGGTCTCATCGGGCTCGTTTTCGGGGCGGCCCTGGTCTTGAACCTCAAGGTCCCGAGGTTCTACTGCCGGTTTGTCTGCCCCCTGGGAGCCCTCTTCGGGGTCCTGTCGCGCTATGCCCTCTGGCGAATCGGAAAGACCCGCGGCGACTGCGTCCAGTGCGGTCTGTGCGAGGCGGACTGCGAGGGGGGGTGCGAGCCCCTGGGGCAGATCCGCATCCCCGAATGCGTTCTCTGCATGAACTGTCGGGAGGGATGCCGGCACGGGGTCATCGGGTACGGGACTCAGCCTTCGGCATCGGGGGAGATCGTGTCGCCTAGCCTCTCCCGCCGGAGCGCTCTCCTGGCCCTGGCCTCCGGCGTGGCGGTCATTCCGACGGTGCGGCTTCAGGGGCACCTGGGCTCCAGCTGGAATCCCCGGCTCATCCGGCCCCCGGGGGCTCTCTCCGAAGACGAATTCCTCAAGCGTTGCATCAAGTGTGGTCAGTGCATGCGGGTCTGTCCCACCAACATCATCCATCCGGCGGGGCTTGAGGGCGGCCTGGAAGGCATCTGGACTCCCGTATTGAATTATCGCGTTGGGACCAGCGGATGTCAGCTCAACTGCATCGCCTGCGGTCACATCTGTCCCACGGCGGCCATTCGCCCCATCCTGCTGGAGGAAAAGCACGGCGTGGGGCACTTCGGGCCGAGGGGACCCATCCGGGTGGGGATGGCTTTCGTGGATCATGGCCGCTGCCTGCCATGGGCCATGGATCGGCCCTGCATCGTTTGCCAGGAGAACTGTCCCGTGAGCCCCAAGGCGATTTTCGTTCATGAGCATTACGGCACCGTGCGGGACGGGGTGGTCTCCGTGAAGCGGGTGAGCCGCGGAGACGTGGAATTCACGGAAAATCCCTTCCGTCCTGGAGACCTGGCCACGGGGGATTATTATCTTGCCGTCGACGGGGCAGGGCTTGGATCTCGATCTCCCATCCTGGGGAACACCGCGGGGGGGGTGACGGTGCGGGCCGGCTGGGTCGAAGCTTTGCAGCCCGGCCAGAAGCTGGAGGTTCAGGTGCGGCTGCAGCGGCCTCGGGTGGATCCCTCCCGGTGCATCGGCTGCGGCATCTGCGAGCACGAATGCCCCGTCAGCGGTCTCCGGGCCATTCGGGTGACGGCGGAAAACGAGTCGCGAAACCGTCGGCACTCGCTGCTGTTGTAACGGCGCTTCCAGAAAAAGTCAATGATAACGATTGGATATGGAGGATCCCCATGGCTGGCAAGGATTTGTCCCGTCGCGGTTTCATCAGGGCTGTCGGCTCCATTTCCGCCGGAACGCTTCTGGGTGTGAAGGGAGCCCATGGGCAGAACGCTCCCGAGGGGACTGGAAAGGGCGGCGATGCCCGCCAAGTGCCCGTGCGGCCCTTTGGCAAGACGGGGGTGAATGTTTCGTGCCTGTCGCTGGGAGGCATGTTCGACATCCCCTCCAACCAGCTCCTCATGCGGCAGGCCCTTCGGTGGGGCGTGACCTACTGGGACACGGCGGATTGTTACGAGGGGGGGAAGAGCGAGACCGGCATCGGCCAGTTCTTCGAGAAGTATCCCGATGCCCGCAAGAAGGTTTTTCTGGTCACCAAGTCCGACGACCGGGACCCGGAAGGGCTGACCAGGCTCCTCAACCGCTCCCTCGAGCGGATGAAGACCGACTATGTCGATCTATACTTCATCCACGCCATGAAGCGGATCTCCGAGATCAACGAGGAAACGAAGACCTGGGCCGAGAAGGCCAAGTCCCAGGGGAAGATCAAGCTCTTCGGCTTCAGCACGCACAGCAGCATGGAGGACTGCATGCTGGAGGCGGCGAAGCTGGGCTGGATCGACGGCATCATGATGACCTACAATTACCGCATCATGAATTCCGACAAGATGAAGCGTGCCGTGGAGGCCTGCGCCAGGGCGGGAATCGGGCTCACGGCCATGAAGACACAGGCGGGTGGACCTTTCAGCATGGAGAGTGAGACCGAGTCGCGCCTGGTGGAAACCTTTGTGAAACAGGGCTTCACGGACAAGCAGGCCAAGCTGAAAGCGGTCTGGGAAGCTCCGGAGATCGCCAGCATCTGCTCCCAGATGCCCAACCTGACCATCCTCATGGCCAACGTCGGAGCCGCTTTGAACGAGACGAAGCTTTCGTCCGAGGGTGCCCTGCTCCTTGAGCGATATGCCGAGGAGACGGCCGCCAGCTACTGCGCCGGCTGCACGCAGATTTGCGAGGCTGCCGTGGGAGGGGGCGCGCCCATCGGCGATGTGCTGCGGTATCTCATGTATTCGAGGAGCTATGGAGAGTCGGGCCTGGCGCGCATGCTTTATGGCGAGCTGCCCTTGGAGATGCGCCGTCGACTGGCGGGTCTGGATTATACAGCTGCCGAGAGGCGGTGCCCTCGAAATCTGCCCATCGCGCGGCTCATGAGCGAGGCGGCGACCCTCCTGGCGTAACCGGTAGCCAGGCTATTCTCCGCCCATCCCCATGGTGTCGGCAGCCTTCCACAGGCACGCCGGCACCCGGCATCCCCCCCCCACTCCATGGTCTCCCGACCAATTAGGGCTTCCGCGCTATCCCCCAATGGTTTATAAGACATTCCAGATGCTATGCCCTTCATGGGAACCCGCCACCGAGAGCACCAATTCAGGGCCTGACCATTAGACGGGTGTTTGTTGATACGGTCGGATTCTAAAGGGATGGTCCGCGATGGGATTTCCGCGTCCAGGCGACAAGCAGGCGGCAAAGGGTTCTGAAACGTTGGAAGACGGGCGGCTACGGGAGGCGAGCATCCCCGAAGGCTGCGAGTGTGCCGGGCATCTTCTCCCGATCCAGGAGGAAGGGGGGGAGCTGCCGCAGTCCGTTTCAGGGGGCATGAAGCCATTTCTGGATCTTCTGAACGAGCTGGTGCTCATCGTCGATTCCGATGGTCACGTGATCGATTTCAACCAGGCGGTGGAAAGCTCCCTGGGGCTGTCCCGCGATTGTCTCCCGGGTCTGCGCGTCCTGGATCTCATTCCCCCCGACAGGCGCGGGGAATCCGGACTGATCCTGTTGGACATGGCGAAGGGGCGGCGTCCCTCGGGCACCATTCCGGTCATGGTGGGGTCTGGGGAAGTCATCGATGTGGAGATCCGGTCCGCCACGGGGTGCTGGAATGGAGAGCCGGCTTTCTTTGCGGTGGGCTCAAGTCTTTCCCGGGAGATCCCATCCTCGCCAGGGTCGTTCGATGTCCAGGAGCGGCTTGAGCTGGCGCTCAAGGGAGCCGACCTCGGCATGTGGGACTGGAACGTCTCTTCAGGGGGGGGCTACTATGGAAGACGTTGGGTAGAGATCCTCGGGTACACCCTCGACTCTCCCGAGATCGACATGGATCTCATGGTGAGCCTGATCCATCCCGACGACCAGGCCCAGGCCCGGGAAGCGCTCAAGGATCATCTGAAAGGGAGGTGTCCTTTCTTCCAATGCGAATACCGCATGCGAGCCAGCTCTGGCCAGTGGAAATGGATCCTGGCCAAGGGGAGGGTCACGGAGCGGGATCTCGGCGGCCGCGCCCTGCGCATGTCAGGCACCTATATGGACATCACGGGGCGGAAGGAAGGGGAGCTGGCATTTCGGCTCTTCAGGCAGATCATCGAGAACACCAAGGAAGCTGTCGCCATCAGCGACCCCAGGGGCGCCCTGATCTACGTCAATCCGGCCTATGAAGCCCTTTTCGGCAGACCGTTCCACCAGGCCGTGAGGCTCCAGGTCCAGGATCACTATCTTCCCGAATCCAACGAGGTGCTCAGGCGAGAAGTTTTTCCCCGACTGCTCGACGGCGAGAGCTGGGAGGGTGAGCTGGAGGCCGTCGATGCCCTGGGCCGCCAGTTCACTCTGTGGGAACGGGTGGACGCCATCTGGGACAGTGAAGGGCAGGTGCTGTATGTCTTCGGCATCATGCATGACGTGTCGGAACGGAAAGAAGCCGAGCTCAGAAGGCTCGACATGGAGCGTCGACTGCTTGTCTCCCAGAAGCACGAAAGCCTGGGGGCCATGGCCAGCGCGGTGGCTCACCATTTCAACAACCTGCTCATGGGGGTTCTGGGCAACCTGGAGCTGCTCCAGGACGCCTCGGTCCTGGAAGCGAGAAGCCTCGCCATATTGGGCCAGGCTCAGAAGGCGGCGCGTCGGGCCACGGAGCTGAGTCGCCTGCTGATGACCTACATGGGGCACGGGATAGGCATCAAGGCATGGCGCGACCTCTCCAAGGTGGTTGCGGATGTGCTGCCTCTCATCGAGAGCTCGCTGCCGCCGTCGGTTCATTGCAGCGTCCATCTGGGGTGCCATCTCGCCCCGGTGATGGCGGATGTCGACGCTCTCCGTCAGGTGGTGCTCAACCTGGCCAGCAACGCCCTGGAAGCCTTGGAAGAGACTGGGACGATGCTCATGCTGAGCACGGGCCTGATCACCTGCGATGATGCCTGCCTGGAGCAAACCTTGGGCGATGGGGACCTGGAGCCAGGAACCTATGCGTATCTGGAGGTGGCGGACGATGGATGCGGCATGAGTCCGGAAACCGTCGCACGGATGTTCGATCCGTTTTTCTCCACCAAGCTCACGGGGCGCGGGCTGGGATTGGCCTCTGTGCTGGGAATCGTTCGGGCCCATCACGGGGCTGTCTCTGTCAGGAGCGTGGCAGGACAAGGGACTGCCGTGCGCATCCTTTTCCCGACGGCGCGATCGATGTAGGATGACTCGATCACGGGCCACGCTGGGTGTGGAGTGTCTTCTCGGCGAGGGGAGGGAAAACCAAAGGGCCGCCGATGAGCACTCATGCTCTCCGGTTTCCGCTGGTTCGGGCTTTCTCTCCGTGCAGCGGGGTGAATCCAGGTGCATCGTGAAAATCAGCGTCCCGTTGCCGAGTGTGTGAGAACCGTATGCTCCAGCTCATGGAGAGCATGCGGTTGAACGGTCCAACCTTCGATATATGCATCGAAATATTCCTTGATCCCCTTCCCCCTTCATCCCTGCTGGATGACTGCACTGCCATTGGGCCTCCGAGCTGCATCGGGGGAGGTCCGCGGCTGGCGGGGAGCCAGGCGGGGGCTCAGCTATCCCCGACAATTCTCCATGGGCGGCATCGGCACGGATGGTGCTCATGACTCGGATCGCCTGGCCATGATCCAGGGCTCCGGGGTCGGCAGGGCGACGGGCGTGTCCTGAAGGCTCACGCTGTTCCGGAGTCCGCCCGACCTGGGAAGGCAAGAGGGGCCTTTAGACATTCTTCCGGATTGGGTCGATCCACTCCGCCCCTTGATCGGAAAGGGGATGGAGTGGGCTCGAATACCCTATTGTAATTCATGTGAGGTTATCGAGTGCAGGAGGTGCCGCCCTCCAAGATCCCTCACCCGTGACCGACCTTGCCAAACACTTCTCATCGCAGGGGGCCAGAATTGAAAAGAGCACATCCCAACCCAGGACAAAGCCACTCCACTGGAGAATCTCGACGTCCATCCGCCCACAGATCTTTTGCAGACCACCTGACGTGGGATGGCCAGGAGCGCCGAAAGCATGAGCGGGTGAGAGTCAACTGGAAGGGGGTCCTGGGGAGAGCCGCCTCCAAGGCCAGGGAAACCGTGGACGTGCAGGTGCTGAACGTGTCCGAGGGCGGCTGTTGCATTCATGTGCGCCAGTCCGGGGCCGAGCAGGACCTCCTCGGAGTGCTCGCGGCGGAGGAGCGCCTCAAGCTCAATCTCTTCGTGCCGGGTGCCGTGGTGAATTCTCTGGTGGAAGTGCGCTGGTACGTGCCCATCCACGAAGAGATCTACAGTGCGGGGCTGGAGTTCGTGGCCATGAATCCCAGGGATCGGAACCTGCTGCTCTCGGCCATGAAAACCGTTGCCCGCCGATCTCCGTGAGATGTGTCTTCTCCATGATGGGAGGCAGAATCACTGGAACGCGGATGAATGCTGATGGGCCTTGATCGTCCGTTGATTCTACCGTTCCATTTGGACGGGGATTCAATAGTCGTGTTTCCAGTTGATGCCGATTCCCGTCTGGGCGTCCGATCCGACCTCGCTCTCGATGGAAATGTTGGGCGTCAGCTCCACCTCGACGGAAATCCTGCCGCCGGTCCCGCCCAGATTCTTCTCCACGTCGACATAGATATCCTCCGTGAGATACTTGCCAAGGCCAAGGCCGGTCTCCGCCCCCCCGGCCGTGTTCCGGAGCTCCAGCTGGTCCAGGCCCAGGAGGCGTCGGGTGGCCCCGACGAAGTCAAGTCCGGGCAGTCGGGAGCTTCCCGAAAGGGTCCGCATGGCCTGGGCCAGCCTCAAGGCCTGGATGGGGGAGATTCTATCGACGCTTCTGCCGAAAAGCAGGCGGGCCAGCACTTCCTCCGGGGGCAGGGGGGGATCGGAATCCAGCTGGACCGAGGGCGAAGAAACAGCCCCGGTCACTTTCAGGATTGCCGTGATGTCCCTGGCCCGTGATTCCGCCTTGAAATCCAGAAGGGGGTCCGGTGGAATCCCACCGAGGAAGGTGATGGCCCCCTGGCTCAGCTCGAACCGGCGGTCCAGGAAATCGAATCGTCCGCGCACCACGTCCAGTCGGCCCGTCAGTGCTGGCCGGCCAGCCGTTCCCACGACGGTCATCCGTCCCCTCCACTCGGAATCGAGCCCTCGGCCTCGCACGTAGGCCCGATTGGGAAATCCCAGGGCAAGATTGAGGTCCAGGGGGAGCGGGGTCAATCCTGGCTTATCCGGCTCCTTGGGGGCCTTATGCAGTCCATGGGCATCGATCTCGATGACCCGCAGCTCCGCCGCGCCGGGGGGGAGACGATCGGGGATGCGGTACTCGGCGGGCGCCACCGTCAGATCTCCTTCCACCCGGGGGGCGCCGAGGGTCCCTGAAAGCCTCACTTTTCCATCAGCGGTCGCATCCAGGTCGCTTCGGTGGACCAGGCTGGCGTCCTGGAGGAGAGCCTCGATCTCCAGGGGGAAGTGTCTCGCCCCGTCGATCTCCATCCGGCCTCCGAGGCTGATCCGACCCCGCCCGCCGTCGGTGGCCTCGAAACGGCTGATCTCGAGCAGGCGGTCCCTGGCCGTCACCTCTCCCTGGATCCCTTTGAGGACCGTACCCGTGTTGAGATTCTCGTAAAAGCCGTCGGAGAGGCGCATGGCCCCGCGGAAGATGGGCTCGGCCACCGTTCCGGAGACGCTCACGGAGGCCCGGGCATGGCCCGAGAGTGTTTGGTCGGAAAAGGGGAGGAGTCCGGCCAGGCGTCCCAGCTCACCTTCGAGATCGGCACTGGCCTGAAGGGGCCCGCCGGGCGGCACCTCCCAGACGAGGCGTGGAGAGAGCGAGAGGCGAAGAGGAAGTGCGAAATCCAGGCGAGCGGGCTCATCCAGGACTTGCTCCAGGGTCACGGCTCCCCGGAAGGTTCCGCCCTCGAGCCGCGCCTGCCCATGGATGAAGGCGGCGCGAAGGTTCCGCTCCTCGGTGGAGCGCATGCGAAACTCCGCCAGGTGGAGATCCACGGAGCCGGAAGGCTGTGTCGGGGATCCATCGATCTCCAGCTTTCCCCGCGCCTTGCCCGACCAGTCGGGGCCGCCCGCCAGGGTCACCAGGTCCAGGGGGAGGTTGTCTATGCTGAGCCGCCCCTGTACCCGGTTTTCGATGATCCGTCCCTCGGCGGTCAGGGTGCCCGGTCCCAGGGCCAGGGAAAGCCCTTCCAGGCCCCCTCCCTGACTCGAGTGCTCGATGGCCACCCGGCGGTTGAGCCTGAAAGGGTAGGATCCGTAATGGCCTTTCAAATCAAACAGCTCGAGCTTGAGTGCTCCGTTGGACCGGCTGAGGTCGCCGGCGAGCTGAATCTCGGCTTCCTGCCGCATTCGCCCGCCGGCCCGCCCGGTGAAGGCGAGCCGGTTCCGATCGCCGTCGACTTTGAGGCTGGCGGTCCGAACCCGGGTCGAGCCTGCCTCGAGCCCGGAAAGCTCAGCCTGCAGCTTACCCCGGGGGATCTTGAAGAGGTCCTGGAAATCGGCATCCACCGCCAGGCTGGAGATCCTTCCCGCCCCCGAGGAAAGCTTGCTGCCGCCGAGCTTCACGGTGACGCTCTGAATTCCCCGGGGAGCGCTCAGCCGCGCATCCAGGGAGGCGCTTCCCCCCAGGGGCCGGCCGAGGAATCGTCCCATGCGGGCGAGGTCATCGAAGCGGCCCTGCAGGGCTCCCTCGGCGGTCCAGGCCTCGAGAGCCAGCGTCAGGTCCCCGTTGAGCCGGGCTCCCGGTCCGTCCACACGCACCCCGCTCAGCCGCAGGCGCTTTCCCGCACGCTCGACGCCCACGGAGGCTTCCAGTTTCTCCGCGGCCTGATTCACCCGCAACGTCCATTGTCCCCGGGCTTTCCCGGGCACCTGGGAGGCCTCCAGACGGCTTTGGATCTCGGACGGGGGCTGCTGCCCCCACCGGACCCGGCGACCCTCGAGCCAATGGCTGATTGAAAGGTCGTCCAGGGGTCCCTCGACCTTCAGGCCCGACTGGATCGCTCCCGACAGGTCCTCCCGGAGCAGGATGGAGAGAGGCTTGATGTCTGGAGCGTCGGCCAGAAGCTCGGCGCGGGCCTGGCCCCCCGCCAGGTCGAGGGAGCCGGATCCCTTCACCTCGAAGGCCGGGCTCGCGAGAACGGCTTGGTCCACCTGGACCGTTTTCCCCTCGCTAACCAGGAAGTCGGAGGTCAAGTGGGTCTCCGGCCCCAGGATACCAGCCAGGGGGTGAGTGGGTCCAGCCCGGGGCGAGAGCTTCCCGGCCAGCTTGCCGGTGGCGGAGCGCGTGCTTCCATCGCCGGTCATGGTCAGCGCGAGGTGGAGGGATCCCGGCAGCTCGTGGCCCAGCAACCGGGTGAGGGCCTGGGTGTCCTGGATCCGCAGGTCGGCCTGAAGGCTCCCCACCAGCGTGGATGTGCTCAGGCTTCCCCGCGCTTGGAGCTGATGATGGGCCCCGTCCACCCGCAGGGTTTGCAGATGGACAGTGTCCCTTCCGGGTGACAGCTCCGCTTCAACGGTCCAGGCCAGGGATTCCTCCGGCAGCGGGTGTCCGGCATGGTCCCGCAGACCGGAGGCTCGCCCGGCTCCCGCAAGCCGCCAGGACCGGCCCGGGCCGTCGGGAGCCGGCTGAAGGGTCTCCATCCGCAGGTGTTGGAGAGCGCTGGAAGCCCCCCCCGCACCCGTCATGATGTCCTGAAGGCTGACGCTCAGGTCGATGAGCGGATCCCTGGTCGTTCCCGCCACCTCGATGCACAGCTCTCCCCGGCCCGTCACCTCCGACCCTGCGTCAGCCGCCAGGGGTCGCAGGTCCGAAATCCAGAGGGAGAGCCCGAGCTGGACCGCCTGGGAATTCTCGTCGAGCTGTCCTTCCGCTGTCAGTGTGAGCCCGCTTCCCCGGGCATCGAATCGATCCAGGTATGCCCCCTTGCCCTCGACACGGCGTGCCTTGAGCTGAACCACGGTATCCCTTGAAGCGTCTCCTTCGCCGCTGTCGGCCTGACGCCCAGGGAAGGGATGGACGACACCCGACAGCTCGAGGGATGGCTCCTGAGCGAGGGCCAGGGAGAAGGCGGCCGTGATCGAGCCGCGGCGCGACGACCTCGCCTCCATGCCGCCCCTCCATGCCGGGGCGGGACCTCTGCCCGCGAGCCGCAGGTCCAGGTCACCCGCATCCTTCAGTCCCAGAAGATGAGCCACGAGCCCGTCTGGTGCTTCCATGACATCCAGGTCCAGCGCCAGCGATTCCGCATCCTCATCGAAGTGCCCGACCAGGTGGGTTTCCAGGGGGGGGCCCTGGTCCACCCGCCTCACTTGCAGCGCCAGCGTCCGGGCCTTCGACGGGTCGGATGGCGCCAGGAATCCCGCCGCCTCCATCTCGACGGCCTGTCCCAGGGCGTCGCGGCCGAAGGCAAGTCGAGGGAAGCTCAGGATCTGGATGGTGAGCGGTGGCGCTTTGAACGAGACGGTGGGAAGACGAGGCTCACCGGGCGGCTTATCCTCGCGGGATCGGGGAAAACGTCTCACCTCGATGGATGCGGCCCTGATCTCCTGGATTCGCACCACCCCCAGGAGCAGCCTGCCCGGAGACCAGCGCAGCGCCAGGCCTTCGACACTCAGCCAGGTCCCCAGGGCATCCCCCACCTCCAGGCTTTCCAGTCGAATATCCCAGGGCAGGATCCCGGAGATGGCTCCCAGCTCGACGATCTGGTGGGGCTTGGAGGTCAAGAGGGAGGAAAGGCGAGCCCTGAGCCATTCCCGGCCCGATCCCGTCTGCAGGAAGAGGAAGCCCGACGCCAGCATCAGAGCCAGGATGGACGCCAGCAGGCCTGTTCCGTAAACGATGCGGCGTCGGAAAGATGAACGGATGAGATGGGGTGCGGGCTCTGTCATGTCTCACGCTGGGCTGGGGGTTTCCAATGCTTTCAGGGCCGAGGCCGCGGGAGGTCGCTTTTCAGACCTATACCAGAAAAGAGACGAGGGGTCATGGACGACTTCCCGCCTTTCGAGACGGCCCGCCCCATGGAACACCGGCTTTGACAACCTGGGGAGCGGGTGTTAACTTTTCGAGGCGCGTCTTTCACAAATGCCTCGATGGGGTGATCTTTTCGTGGTGATTCCAGATACCAGGTCTTGCGGAGTGCTCGGGAGACTGCGGTCGTGCCGCGGGCCGGCGGCCGACATCGATGCTCGGGTGAAGTTGGACTGATCCAGAGGAGGGGCGAAGGCGATGGTCCTGGCGGTAGCGCAGAACGTTGAGCTCATTGACTCTCTCTACCAGCAATGGAAGTCCGATCCCGAGGGATCTCCCCGCGAATGGCGTGCGTTCTTCGAGGGCTTTGAATTCGCCGCATCCTCCGCTACCGGCATGGGCGGCGTCTGCTCGCGGGAGGACATGCTGCGGCAGGCTCGCGTGGAGTCGCTCATCGCCAGGCACCGGGAGCTGGGCCATCTTCTGGCCTGTCTGGATCCCCTGGAGACGTGCGTCCTGGAGCACCCCCTGCTCAGCCTGGAAAGCTTCGGACTTGGCGATGAAGATCTCGGCCACCTGTTCCATGTCCCCTCCCTCGCGGGTGCCGGGGAGCAGGCTACGCTCCGTGAGATCGTCGACCTCCTTCGAGATACCTACTGCCATTCCGTCGGAGTGGAGTACATGCACCTGCAGGACCCCGGCGAGAAGCGCTGGCTTCAGGAACGAATGGAGCCCGCCAGGAATCGGTCCCGGTTTTCCGCCGATGAAAAACGCCGCATCCTGAGGCTCCTTTCGGAAGCCATGCAGTTCGACCAGTTTCTCCACAACAAATACCTCAGCCAGAAGCGTTTCTCGGTGCAGGGGGCCGAGTCCATGGTGCCCCTTCTGGACGGGCTCGTACGCCACGCCGCCGTGGACGGATGCCGGGAAGTGATCCTGGGCATGTCCCACCGCGGGCGGCTCAACGTCCAGGTGAACAACCTGGGAAAGCCCATGGAGGCCGTGTTCTGCGAGTTTGAGGACAGCTACGACCCCGAGTCGCTGGTGGGGAGCGGAGATGTCAAGTACCACAAGGGCTACCTTTCGGATGTGACGACTCCCGAGGGTCATCCCGTGCGCCTGCTCCTGGTCACCAACCCCAGCCACCTGGAGGCGGTGGATCCCGTGGTGGAGGGCATCGCGCGGGCCCGCCAGGAGCGTTGGGATGACCGGGACACCCGCCGGGTCCTTCCGGTGCTCATGCATGGCGACGCCGCCTTCGCGGGCCAGGGCATCGTGGCCGAGACGCTCAATCTGTCGCAGCTGGAGGGCTATCGCACCGGCGGCACCATCCACGTGGTGGTGAACAACCAGATCGGCTTCACGACGCTTCCCGAGGATGCCCGCTCCACGCGATATTCGACGGACATCGCCAAGATGCTCATGGTACCCATCTTCCACGTTCACGGAGAGGATCCCGAGGCGGTCCTGCACGTGGCGAGGCTGGCGTGGGACTACCGGGTGCGATTCCGGAAGGACGTGGTCATCGACCTCGTCTGCTACCGCCGGTACGGCCACAACGAGGGAGACGAGCCGTATTTCACCCAGCCCCGGATGTACGAGAGGATCCGGCATCGCCCGCCCGTTCCGGAGCTTTACGGCAAGGTTCTGGTGGGGGAGGGCGTCGTCACGGAAGGGGAGGTCGAGTCGGCCCGGAAGGATTATCTCCGGAACCTGGAGGAAGCTTACAAGGCGGCCCACGAGCACACCTGTCCAGCGCCGGTGCATGGTTTTTATGAATCGTGGGAAGGGTTCGGCGAGAGTCACTCGCCGGCTTCCGTCGAGAGCGGCGTGGATGGGGAGCGCTTGATCCAGCTTGCCCGCCAGTGTGTGGAGGTTCCAGACGGTTTTTCGGTCCACCCCAAGCTGAGCCGGATCCTGGGCAGGAGGCTCGAATCCGTCGAGGCCGGAGGACCCCTGGATTGGGCCACGGGCGAGATGCTGGCCTTCGCCTCCCTCCTCGCCGAGGGGACCGCCGTTCGACTGAGCGGCCAGGACAGCCGCCGGGGAACCTTCAGTCAGCGGCATACCTCCCTCTTTGACGTGAAGACGGGCGAGAGCTTCGTGCCCCTGGATCACCTCGGCGAGGGGGCCGCTCCCTTTTTCGTCTACGACAGCATGCTCTCCGAGAGCGCCGTCATGGGATTCGAGTACGGCTATGCGCTGGTGAGCCCCCAAACCCTGGTGCTCTGGGAGGCCCAGTTCGGTGATTTCGCCAACAACGCCCAGGGGATCATCGATCAGTTCATCTCCAGCGGCGAGGCCAAGTGGCAGCGGCTGAACGGGCTGACGCTCCTCCTCCCCCACGGGCTGGAAGGGCAGGGGCCCGAGCATTCCAGCGCCCGGCTGGAGCGCTTCCTGCAGCTCTGCGCCGGAAACAACATGCAGGTCTGCTATCCGACGACTCCCGCCCAGTACTTCCACCTCCTTCGCCGGCAGGTGAAGCAGCCTTTCCGAAAGCCCCTCATCGTCATGGCCCCCAAGAGCCTCCTCCGCCATCCCAGGGCGGTGTCGTCCGTGCAGGAGCTTTCAGCGGGAGGCTTCCATGAGGTTCTGCGGGATGAAGCGCCGGTGGAATCCCCTCGCCGCGTTCTGCTCTGTTCGGGGAAAATCCATTACGATCTGGCCGAAAAGCGGGAGTCAACGGGCAGTTATGGCCACGTCATTTTGCGACTGGAGCAGCTCTACCCGCGGCCCGATGGTGCCCTGAGACAGGCTGTCGAGCCATTCAGGGAGGTCAAGGAGTGGCTCTGGGTCCAGGAGGAGCCCCAGAATATGGGGGCGTGGAGCTTCGTGAGGGAGTGGCTCCAGGAGCTGACGGGCCGCAAGATCGTTTACGTGGGGCGGAAGGCCTCGCCCAGCCCGGCCACGGGGTACCACGGCGTGCATAAGCTGGAGCAGCAGGAGATCCTGGAGCGCGCCTTCGACCCCGGAGCCACCCGGCGAAAAAAGAGCTACTGGAGCTGAGGGGGCGCGAAGAGGCTTGAAGAGACGAGAAGGACTGCTCCGGGAGGGAGGCGAGGAAAGGCTATGAAGGTCGAGATCAGAATCCCCGAGGTGGGGGAATCGGTGAGGGAGGCCCTGCTGGCCCAGTGGTACCGCAAGAGCGGTGAAAAGGTTCGGAAGGACGATGTCCTTTTCGTCATCGAGACGGACAAGGTCACCCTGGAAATCGCGGCCGAAGCGGACGGCGTGCTTCAGATCATGGTCCCCGAGGGTGAGACCGTGGCCATCGGTAGCCTGGTGGGACTTCTGGATACCGAGGGAGCGGTGGGGGCCGGGTCCGCCGTTCAGCAGCAGTTTGCGCCGGAGCCGGTCACCAAAGAGGGGCATCGCGAGATGAGGGACGCTGCCCCGGAGTCGCCCGTGCCCGGCCCTCCGCCGGCTGCTTCAGGGCAGCCGTCCCCGGTGGATGTTGCCGCCTCCGTCCGGCAGCTCGCCGCTGAAAAGGGTGTGGATCTGTCCGGAGTCCAGGGGACCGGTCCAGCCGGCAGGGTGACCCGGGGTGACGTGCTCCTGGCTGTCGAAGCCCGGGCCGGGGAAACGGAGGAGCCTGGGACATCCGCCCCGGCCCGTGGCGAGAGGGAGACGGCTCATCGCCCGGCGGCGCGGGAAGCCGAGCGGCCGACCACGACCATCCCGATGCCGGAGGCGCGTCCCGGCGGCGAGGAGAGAATCACGCGCAAGCCCATGAGCCGCATCCGGCTGCGCATCGCCGAGCACCTGCTGGAGGCCCGCCGCAATACGGCCATGCTGACGACCTTCAACGAGATCGACATGAGCCGCGCCCAGCAGTTTCGGTCCCGCTACAAGGAGGCGTTCAGAAAGAAATACGGCATCGGCCTGGGATTCATGTCCTTTTTTGTCAAGGCCGCCGTCGAGGCCTTGAAGGAGTACCCCGAGGTCAACGCATTCATCGACGGTAAGGACATGGTCTATCACCACTACCAGCACATCGGGGTGGCCGTAGGCGCCGAGCGGGGACTGGTGGTGCCGGTGATCCGGCACGCCGATGGACTGAGCTTTGCGGAGATCGAGAGGGCCATCGCCGATTTCGTGGTCAAGATCAACGAGAACCGCATCGATCTCTCGGATCTGGAAGGCGGCACCTTCACCATCAGCAATGGGGGCGTCTACGGGTCGCTCCTGAGCACGCCGATCCTCAACCATCCCCAGAGCGGCATCCTCGGCATGCACAAGATCGAGGACCGGCCCGTGGTTGTGGAAGGGCAGATCCTCATCCGCCCCATGATGTATGTGGCCCTGAGCTATGACCACCGGATCATCGACGGGCGCGAGGCCGTCGGTTTCCTGAAGCGGATCAAGGAGTGCGTCGAGGACCCGGAGCGGATGCTCTTTGCCGTGTGAGGGGGACCGACGGATTTCGGCTCCTCACTGGCAATCTCGCAGGGGCTCGCTGTCGATCTCGTGCACCCGGCCCTCGCGGGCATGACACCTGGTCATCGGACACTCATTTGTGTGGCGTTGTACCAAAAATAAGACTTCGGTGACAGCCTGGCTTCATTCCGGGGGAGTTTTATCGGGGCTTTCGGCAGGCGATGGGAGGGTACTCGTCGGAGAAGGGGGCGGCGGAGCCACCTCCTCGAGAGTGACGCTGAGTCGGGCGCGCACCCGGACAGCCTCTCCAAAAAGGCCCTTGTTGCGGGCTTTCACTTCAACCCAGACGGCCTGAATCCTGCCATCCGGACCCTGGATGACGCCGTCCGAATGGGTCCACTCTTCATCTCCACCGTCTCGCGGATGGGCCGAGATGATCGTGACGACATGCTCGACGTAGCGATAGGTCTCCTCGATCTCGATCGTCTTGCGCTGAACGCTCTCGCTTTTCTCCAACAGACCGTAGTGCGGGTTGAGGGCGCTCACCTCGATGGATCGGGTCTCCTGTTTGCCTTCCGAGGAAGCGAGGGGCGCGAGGATGCCGAGACAGGCCAGAAGCCAGAGGCGGGTGCACCTTACGATCCATCCTGACATTTCTCCTCCTGCGATCGGCATCCAGATGGAGGTCAACCAGCTCACTCATGCAGGCGGGGCTCGAGCCCCCTAATCCCTTTCAGGGGTGCGGTCCCATTCTCCGTGGCTTACGGTGCTGAGGTGGTGCGGCAAGGATACGCCATTTAGGGTGTCATCACTATTTTTTAGGCCAGTGGCTTGCCGAGAGCCCGTCAGCTCAAGAATCCGGCCAGGGAGGTGCGATGCCGGCAGACATCAAGGAAAGCTTCAAGGAGTTCCTGTGGGCCATCGCTCCCCTGAGCCTGGTGATGAGCCTGCTTCAGATTTCGATCATTCATTTGCCACTCGTGGATTTTGCTCGCTTCCTCGTCGGCGCCGTGCTGGTCCTGGCAGGGCTTCTGCTCTTCCTGCAGGGAGTGAAGGTCGGGCTTCCGCCCATGGGTGAGATGATCGGTGCCGCGCTTCCCAAGCGGGCCACCCTGACGCTATTCCTTCCGGCCGCCTTTCCGCTGGGCTTCCTGGTGACGGTGACCGAGCCCGACGTCCGGGTCCTGGCCCACCAGGGGGATATGGTCTCGGAAGGGAAGGTCGCCGGCATCTGTCATCTCCTGGCGGAGGGATGGAGCTGCGGTACCGCCTGAATCGGGGGACGAGGGGCCACGGGCGCCGTGGGGAACAGGCACGGCGCACCGTGGCTCGAGAGGGAGCATGAGGAATGGAATCGCGGGATGCTTACGACCTCGTCGTCATCGGCGCAGGTCCTGGGGGATATACAGCGGCGGCTCGGGCCGCCGGACTCGGCCTGAAGACGGCCTGCGTGGAAAGGGATGCGAGACTGGGGGGGGCCTGCCTGAACGTGGGGTGCATTCCCAGCAAGGCTCTCCTGGACTCCACGGAGCTTCTGGTCCTCGCCAGGGATCATTTTCACGGGCACGGCCTGCGCGCGGGAGATCCCGGCATCGATCTTCGAGCCATGATGGAGCGCAAGGACCGCGTGGTCACCGAGCTCTCCGATCATGTCCGCCAGCTCCTGGAAGGACTCGGTGTTCACCTGTTCCG
>JALOPI010000023.1 GCA_025453975.1 Syntrophobacteraceae bacterium | reverse complement strand
AGGATCTCGACGGCCTCGCCGGGACTGATGCGCCGAGACCGACCGGGATGGTGCTCCAGCATGAATCCGGCGAAAGGCTCCCCCACGATGAGGCAGACATCCAGGGGAAGGCACGGATTGGACCGGGCCGAGCGGCAGGGGCAGTCCAGGACCACGATGTGGTCGGGGCTTCGGAGAATGATGTCCCTGGCGCGGGCATAAGGAATGACGGGCTCCAGGTCGCGCAGCTCGATGGACCGGTTCACGGTGACCAGCCGGCTGGCCTGGGCCAGGGGCATGACCTTGCCATGGTAGCCGTCCGCGAAGGCCTTCCGCGCGGAGGCCTCCGGGTCGGCGCCTCCGCCCACGGTTGCCCCGCCCACGGGAAGCCGGTTCATGAGCCACCGAATCAGGGGCTCCAGGGCTCGGTTGAGCCGATGCTCGCCCACGGCCACCCCGATGTAGAAATATGGCCAGCGTCCGTAAATGTACCCGTGAAGGAGATCGACCAGAGTCATCGCATCGCTCTTGGCCGCCTCCTGGAGAAATTCTCGAGTGGAAGGTCTCGGGATCATCTGTTTTCGAGGCCTCGCTGGTGACTGTCTACTGCCCTCAAAGGATGGCCAGGGCGGCGGCCGTTCCGCGACCTGCCCCGGGAAGCGCTCATGGATGGGAATCATGACCAATCCGATGGCGCCGTGTCAAGCTCAGTCAAAACGCGCCGCCCCCCGAGTGTCTCCACGGTCCATCGGAACTGCGTCGCCTTGCTGACGATGGAATCTCCCCTGGATGACAAAACGTCTCCGAGGATTAATTTAATCTCGTTCGTGAATGCCCGTCCCATCACCCCTGATAGAAAGGAGCCTGCGATGGCCGAAGAAAAAGCTCGTGTGTGCAGGACGTGTGGCAGAACAGCCGATGCTCGAGGTCACCTTTGCGACCCCGTCGAAACGGGCGAGGCTCATGTGTGCGAGCACTGCGGAGCCTCATCCGCTGATCCAAGGCACATCTGCAAGCCCAAGCTCCAGAACATCAACTTCGTGTGCATCGCCTGCGGCCGAGTGGCCGAGCTCCCGAGCCAGCTTTGCAATCCCCGGGACATCGTCCTCATGGCCGGCCGGGAGCCACCCACCAAGATCATATAGTCTGGGAGGCCCACCGGAAGGACTGCGCGGCCGGCGTTTGCCGAGGCAAAGGTTTCGGGCCAGGTCCGGGGACCCCTCCACCCGTTGAACGATACCCCTCCAGCGCTGGGGACATCCCCATGCCCCACGGGTACTTCGGGGCATGGGGTGCGGGGACCGCCAAGGAGCAGGAATCATCTATCCGCCAGGGCGGCATGAGAAAAATGTTTCACGGAATGCCTTCCCGCGAGTCGGGCTTGCACAATTCCTCGTAGCAACCACAAAGTCATCTGCTGTATAATGACTCATCATCGTCAGCGGCACCTGGACGAATTGCGGGAGCTCACTCGGACGGGACCATGCGTCGCGGCTGCTTCAGATTCGAGTGCGGCACTTCTCTTCCTCGAGACAGAGATGACTGAGGGCTGGCTATGCGGAGGACGGGTTTTCTTTACGACGAAAGGTTCTTGCTTCACCGGACCGGTCCCGACCACCCCGAGGCACCGGAGCGGCTTGAAGCCGCGTACCAGGGGATTTCCGAGGCGGGCCTTCTCGACCGGCTCGTTCTCCTGAAGGCAGTCCCGGCCCGGGAGGAATGGATCGGCTGGGTCCACACGCCTGCGCACATCGCCTGTTTTCGGGACGCATGCCTCGCGTGCTGTACCGAATATACGGAGTATTGCCACCCGGACAACCAGATGTGCCGGGAGACGTATGAAGTCGCCATGCTCGCCGTCGGCGGGGTGGTGGAGATGGTCCGTCTGGTGATGGAGGGGAAGCTGGACAACGGCTTCTGTGCCGTGAGGCCCCCCGGGCACCACGCCGAGCCCGACAAGGCCATGGGGTTTTGTTATTTCAACAACGTGGCCGTTGCGGCGCGCTACCTTCAGCATGAATGCGGCCTCCAGCGCATTGGCATCGTGGATTTCGACGTCCATCACGGGAACGGCACCCAGAAGGTTTTCGAGCGCGACCCGCAGGTGTTTTACTACTCGATCCACGAGCACCCGACCTTCGCCTACCCTGGAACGGGACGCGAGTTCGAGCGGGGGGTCGGCGAGGGAATGGGCTACACCCTCAATACTCCCGTGCTTCCCGGGATGGGGGACGAGGAGTACAAGGCTCTGATCCGAAAGGACCTCATCCCGGCCTTCAACCGGTTCAAGCCTGAGGTGATTCTGGTGTCGGCAGGCTTCGACGCCCATGTTGACGACGACATGTCGGACATCAAGCTTTCGACGGATGGCTATTCCTGGATCACCGAACAGCTGGTGGAGATGGCTGATTTACACTCCATGGGACGGCTCATCTCCGTCCTGGAGGGAGGATACTCTTTCGAGCGTCTCCCCGAGCTCGTCAGGAACCATATGGAGATTCTTCTGGGCATGTAGGGACGTCCGCGGATTTGGACCGCTTTTGACAGGAATGGAGGGGGATATGTTCATCGACAAGTCCATGACCAGGGAGGTCATCACCATCCAGCCGGAGGCGAGCATCGTCGAAGCCAGTGAGCGCATGGAAAAGCACCGCGTTCACCAGCTCCCCGTGGTGGATCAGGAAAATGTCCTTCTGGGCATCGTCACGGACCGCGACATTCGGAGCGCGCTGCCTTCCGACCTCCTATACGACGAGGAGGCTCTCAAAGCCCAGGAGCGCGCTTCCGCCGTTCTGGTCAAGGATGTCATGGCCAAGAATGTGTACACCGTCTCGCCGGCCAACACCCTCGAGGATGCGCTGCTCCTCATGGAGCGAAAGCCCGTGGGGGCCTTTCCCGTCGTCGACGAGAAAAACAGAGTCATCGGCATCATCTCCGTGCGGGACCTCATGCGGTCCTTCGTCAACGTGCTTGGCATTCACGAGCCCGGCACGCTGCTCTGCATCCTGGCCGAGGACAAGCTCGGCACCATGAAGCGCATCGTCGACGCCATCAGCGAGGAGCGCATCCCCTTCGGCAGCATCCTGGTGGCCAGGCACTGGGAGGAAGGCAAGCGGGCGGTTTTTCCCTACCTCCTCACCCTGAACGTCGCCCACGTGAAGCGCAAGCTGGAGGGGCTCGGCTTCAAGCTCCTCAACCCCATGGAGTGGTACCTGGATCAGCTCCCCAAAAAGAGCTGACAAAGGTAAGGCTTCCTCGCCACCGCGCCGCGAAAGCGGGAGCCGAAATGCCTGGCACCATGCCACCGGCGTGTTTGGGCGCCCGTTTTCGCGGTGGAGACGGGCTCGGGTCCTCCAGTCTTTTCCCAAAATATTTCGATACTCTCCGCGAACCTCCCGGCCAAGGTGCCACCCCGCCGCGATCCGTCCCGATTGACAATCTGCATGGATACTGGTATCCACGTCGTCGACATTTCGACTTGCGCGCATGCAGTTCTCGCTGGCTCACGCTCCTGCTCCAGCTCATTCACCGCCTGACCGGTGGCCTTTCACCGGCTCTTCATCCGCATGCTCCTGCCGCCCCCATGCTCCACCCATGCGCGGTGCATCAAGCCCGTAGGATCTCAACGGGAAGGGAGGTGATGGGAAACCTCGCCAGGACAGCATGCCGAGGCAGGGCCGATCCTGGCTACCTGTTCCTTCGTGGCTGATTCCATTCAGCGGCGGACACCCGAGATTGCAGCTTTCTGGCGATCGGCGGATCGCCAGAGCGTTCCATCAGAAGATGATCCCAATCGTGACTCATCGCTTCCGTGCATCACAGGACGACCAAGCGGACTCGACTCCCGAGGCTCAGTGGCACAGCGATGCGATTCAGAGGAGAGCTATTCATGGGTAGTGATCAAATCAGCGGAAAAGGGACGGCAGGAGCATACAGTCAGGCATTCAATGAATCCATTCAGGACCCACAGTCCTTTTGGGCGAGGGCGGCCCAGGAAGTGACCTGGTCCAAGACATGGGATCGCGTCCTGGACGACAAGAACCCTCCCTTCTACCAGTGGTTCCAGGGGGCTGAGCTCAACACGTGCTACAACGCGGTGGACGCTCAGATCCTGAGCGGGCGCGGCGACCAGGTGGCCGTGATTTACGACAGCCCCGTCACCGACACCATCAAGAAATTCACCTATTCCGAGCTGAAGGAAAGAGTCGCCAAGATCGCCGGCATGCTCAAGGGCATGGGCGTGGAAAAAGGCGACCGTGTCATCGTCTACATGCCCATGATCCCCGAAGCCCTCATGGCCATGCTGGCCTGCGCGCGGCTGGGAGCCATCCACTCGGTGGTGTTTGGCGGCTTTGCGGCCCGCGAGCTGGCCGTGCGCATCGACGACGCCAAGCCCAAGGTCATTCTTTCCGCCTCCTGCGGCATCGAGGGTAAGAAGATCGTTTATTACAAGCCTTTGTTGGACGAGGCCATCGATACGGCCACCAGCAAGCCTCAGAAGTGCGTCATTTTCCAGCGTCCGCAGGCGACGGCCGACCTCGTGGCCGGACGCGATCTGGACTGGGTGGAGACGGAAGCCAAGGCCACCCCCGCGGACTGCGTCACCGTCAAGGCGACGGACCCCCTGTACATTCTGTACACCTCGGGCACCACCGGCATTCCCAAGGGCGTCGTCCGCGACAACGGCGGCCATGCCGTGGCCCTCAAGTGGAGCATGAAGCACATCTACGGCATCAACCCCGGCGAGGTGTGGTGGGCGGCATCCGACGTGGGCTGGGTCGTGGGCCATTCCTACATCGTGTATGCTCCGCTGCTCATGGGGGCCACCACCATCCTTTACGAGGGAAAACCCGTGGGGACACCGGATCCGGGAGCCTTCTGGCGGGTCATTTCCCAGCACAACGTCAAGGCCCTTTTCACGGCCCCCACGGCGTTCCGGGCCATCAAGCGCGAGGACCCCAACGGGGAGTTCCTTAAAAAGTACGATATTTCCTGCTTCCAGACCTTGTTCCTGGCGGGCGAGCGGACGGATCCCGACACGCTGTACTGGGCCATGGACCTCCTCAAGGTCCCCGTCATCGACCACTGGTGGCAGACGGAGACCGGGTGGGCCATCACGGCCAACTTCCGCGGTCTGGAGCTTTTCCCGGTCAAGGCCGGCTCGGCCACCATGCCTGTCCCGGGCTACGACGTGAAGATCATTCAGCCCGACTCCGGCAAGGAGCTGCCCGCCAACGAGCAGGGCGTCATCGGCATCAAGCTGCCCCTGCCTCCGGGGACTCTGCCCACCCTCTTCCAGAACGATGAGAAGTTCAAGGAATCCTATATGAGCGCCTATCCCGGCTACTACTTCACCGGGGACGGCGGGTATGTGGATGGGGACGGCTACGTTTACATCATGGGGCGGGTGGACGACGTCATCAACGTGGCCGGCCACCGGCTTTCCACGGGAGCCATGGAAGAAATCGTGGCCCGGCACCCCGACGTGGCCGAATGCGCCGTCATCGGCGCCGAGGACCAGCTCAAGGGCCAGGTGCCCGTGGGCTTTTTCGTGCTCAAGGCGGGCGTCAGCCGTGATCCGTCGGAAATCGCCGGCGAGCTGGTCCAAATGGTGAGAAAGGATATCGGCCCCCTGGCGTGCTTCAAGAGCGCCGCCCTGGTGGAGCGCCTGCCCAAGACCCGTTCGGGCAAGATCCTGAGAGGCACCATGAGAAAGATCGCCGATGGGCAGGAGTACAAAGTCCCTTCGACCATCGAGGATCCCACCAGCCTCGACGTGATCCAGGAAGCCGCCAGGAAGATCGGGTACGGCACCAAGAAGTAGCCGCCCGACTTCCCCGGCATTCGCCTTCACCGTAAGACCATGCCCCGGTGCTCCAACGACCGGGGCTTTTTTCATGACCCTGCGCTTCACGGCTCCTGGCTCCCAGCGGGCCGGGCTCCATTTCAAACCGCGGATAGCCAGGCTGTGGTCTTCGACCATGGGGAGCCGAAAGCGCGGGATGCACGTGATGCACGTTGCGGGAATAGCTCCGGGCCGGTGTCAGGGTCGGCGGCGCTCGCAGCCCAGGGCGTCGGGGTCGACACCCTCGCGTGCCGCCGCAAAGCTGCCGTCCGTTTGCCAGCTTCCGAAGTGGCCGCCCTCCCTGCCGCTCCAGGCGGCGAATGTCGAGGTGAGACTGGACTCCGTTTCCAGGAATGCGCGGAAGCCGTCACCGTCCGCGGCCACTCGAAGCTCAGGCGGCTCGCGACCTGGAGCCCAGGGCAGAAGTGCCGTGGCCAGCCCAAGAGGCAGGATAGCCTTTCCACTCACCACCAGCACCCAGGCGGCCTCAAGGCGGCCGCACTCCCTGGAGACCCATCCCATGAAGGGCTCTCGGGAGCCGCGATAGACAGCTCCGTCCAGCGAGGCGCTCCCCTTCCAGATCATTCTCACCTCGGCCTGGTCCCCATCCCGGAGAAACGCAGCACCATCAGCCAGGTGAGCCGAAAGGCGCGGATCGAAATGCCATGCCGCTTCGACCGCATGACTCCCGGCTCCTTCCAGCAGGTCGAGCACCAGCCAGCCGTCCCTGCCCGTTTCCAGGACCACCCGGCGATGGGTCACGGGGAAGGGCAGCCGCTGGTACCCCGCATGGGATGCATCGATACAGTGGAGATGCCGGCTCGCCCAGGCTCCATGCAGCGTGGGGCGGGCAAAGGGGCCGGCGCCGAAATATCCATGAAGGGGCGTCTGGTCGACCCCGTCCACCGTGACGGTGTTGTGAGCCCGGGTCCCCCTGAAATGCCCCCGCCAGCGGGGGGCCTGTCTCCAGGAGCCGGACCCCGGATCCACGAGGACGGGCCGGCCCCGCACGGACAGGTCCAGGGAGAGGCAATCCGCGTGGCCGTGGCCCGGAGCCGCATCCATGCCGAAAGGACCGAAGTCCAGGAGCAGCGTGCTCTCGTCGGGGGGGCTTCCACTTCGAAGCGTCGCGTATCCCCCTTCCCTCCAGACCTCGAGGGGTGGCCTGAGCAGCCCTTCTTCCAGCACGCCCTCGTGAGAGGACCCCATGAGCAGCGTGGTGTACAGGCTCCCTCCTCCGACGACCGAGCGGGGCCGGCCCCACAGGCTCTTGGAGGCGTGGAGCAGATCGCAGCGCAGGAGGATGTCGGAATCGAAGCCGTCCCCGATGAGGGGAAAAGTTCCATCAGGCCGCGCGATGGCGCCGAGGAAGTGAAGCATCCGCTGGAGGCGCCCCACGAAGGATTCCGCCATGCGGGCATCATTCCGACGGCAGAGGAGCAGGAGCTCCAGGAGCGCCTCGGCAATCATCCGCTGGTAGAAGACCGAGTGCTCCCGGTGCACGCCATCGGATGAGACCTGCCTCGTGACCTCGCGCTCCAGGAGCCGCATCCCCTTGCCGAGCCACCGCGCGGCGAGGGGGAATTCCGGGAAGAGCAGTCCCAGCTGGGCGAGCCTCAGGGATTCGATGAGCAGGTGATTGTTGGGCGTCTTGTACTCGAGGGTCCCCTCGATCCAGATGCCGGATCCGAGCAGCGCCCGGAGGGCCGCTTCGATGGCCTCCCGCGTGAACGCCGGATGATGCAGCCCCGTGAAGAGGATCCAGCACAGGGTATGGGATCGCTGGGCGACCTCGAAAGGATCGCTCCAGGGGCGGGTACCCGGTCCGTTGGACTGCTCCCAGCTGCACATCCAATGAGCCGCCCCCTTCACGAAGCCTGCATTCCCCGAGAGATGACCGGCCAGAATGAGAGTCAGGATCCAGTCCAGGCGGTGCAGATCCCCATTCCAGTCCGGGTCTTTGTCTTCCATGCACCGCCAGTCGACGGCTCCCGAAAATCTCACGGGGGGGCGGCCGCGAAACGTGAAGCTCAGGGAGGAGAAGCCCTCGGCCGCCGCGATGCAGCGCTCCCTTTCCCTTCTGGACACGCTGTCCAGGGTCTCCTTCCATCGGGCCGGGTCGAAAAAGAATGCCGGACGGGCCCGCCGCCTGAAATGATCCGTCACATCGTCCCCAACGGCGATGAGCTGTTCCAGCGGCCCGCGGCTCAGGAGAGCCAGGCGCCGCATGAGACGGGCCCGCTCCAGCCCCTGAAGCACCCGGTGAAACAGGGCTCGCCCTTTGTAGGGATTGGCCAGAAAAGTACGGATTCGGCTCAGGGCCCGCGCGACAGGACCTTCCGAAAGACGGCCTCCATGCGCCCGGCTTGAATGTCCCATGTCCACCCCTGTTCTATGGTTCCGCGGGCATTGGCTCCCAGGGCCGTCCTCAGGCCGGGATCCTTCAGCACGCGGACGACGGCGTCTCCCATGGCCCGGTCATCGTCCCAGTCATGGAGAAGCCCGTTGAGCCCGTCGTGCACCAGCTCCTTGATCTGTCCCAGGGCAGGTGCCACCAGAGCCTTTCCGGCGGCCATGTACTCCAGGGGCTTGAGGGCCGAGCCGTAAAAGAGGTAATCTCCGCGATACGGGCTGATGGCGACGTCCATGACGCTGAGGTAGCCGGGCACCTCCTCGTGAGGCACGGCACCGGTGAAGCGCAGGCGATGCGCCATGCCCAGCCTCGATGCCTCCTCCCGGATGGCGGCCACGGGCTTCCCCGATCCCACGAAAAGAAACATGGCATCCTCCACCCTCCCGCAGACGGATTCCAGGACCCGCATGAATCCGGCGAGGCCGGTGAAGAACTGGAAGGTTCCCACGAATCCCACCACCTTCCTGCCCCGGAGATCGAGACGATCGACCAGGGAGGCATCGGGCGGCTGCGGCCGGAACACGGTCTCGTCCACGCCGTTGGGGATCACGTGGATCGCATCGGCGGACGCACCGCGGCCCGTGAGGTAGCCCTTGAGGATCTCGGAAATGCAGATCACCCCGTCGGCGTGGCGGACACAAAAGTCCTCGAGGCTGCCCCCCACCCGAGGATAGGGATGATAGTCCCGGTAAAAGAGGGAATACTCGTACACCATGGGCGTCTCCACGAAGAGCACGCAGGGGATGCCCTTCCGCTTCGCGGCGAGGAGCGGAGCGACGTTGCAGTACTGATGGACGGCCAGCACCAGGTCCGGCCGGATTCCGTCCATGAGGCGGCATTCCTCCAGGTAAAAGGGCAGATTCCGAAGGACCAGCCTGGGAACGTGGCCGTACCGGCGCGGAGCCGAGGCATGCCACCACGGCTCGCCTGAAGAACGGCCTGTCTCCGAGGCATCCGTGGAACGGGCCGCCCGGAAGACCAGCTCCACCTCGTGCCCGCGGCGCTCGAGGGCCCGCGCCATGGAGCGCAGCTGCGCGGCGGCGCCTCGCGCGGTGCCTTCAATGTCATGATGATAGTTGAGGAAGGCTATCCGCACGACGACCTCCCGGTCCGCCGGCCACGCCCATTCCCCCGCCGGGCGAGAAGCCCGGTCACGGTCATGCGGGCCAGGAGCGGAAAATCCCTGGCATATCGACGCCAGACCGCTGGCTCGTGAAAGATCCTGCCCAGCCACTCCAGGCCATTGCGGTGCAGGAGGGGACCCGGTCGTCTCTGGCGGCCCGCGATGAGCCGGAACATGCCTCCGCAGGTGAGGAGGACACCGGCATTCAGCTTGGCCTTCCTCCTGGAGGCCCAGACGACCTGCCTGGGCTCCCCCAGCCCCACCCACAGGATGTCGGGGCGGACGGCGTTGATTTTGCCGACGATCTCCTCGTCATCCATCGGGAAATAGCCGTGGTGGGTCCCCACGATCCGGATTCCCGGCCAGGACCGGCGGGCGGCTTCCGCGGCCTCCCGGGCCAGCCCTTCTTCCCCGCCCAGCAGGTACATGCCGTAGCTCTTCCTGGAGGCCAATTCGCAGCAGAGGGGCCAGAGATCGGTGGTGGTCAGCTTGGCGGGAAGAGCCCTCCCGAGAAGCCACGACGCCAGAACGATGGAGCCCCCCTCGGCGTAGAGGGCGTCCATGCCCTCGAGCATCCGCAGGTACTCGGGATCCCCGCGAGCCAGGGTCAGGGTGTGGGCGTTGATCCCCACATACGTTCTACACGCTCCCTCCCGAAGACCCTCATCCACCCTCCGCACGAAATCCGAGGCCTTCCACGCGTGGATCGGGAGGCCGAGAATGTCCAGGGCACAGGGACTGTTCATGGTTGAAGCCCTCCATCGGGGAGCCGATTCCCGTGGAGCAGGCGGTAGACCTGCTCCTTGCGGACATGCCGGATGAGACCGGGGTCCTCGATGCGGCGGATGTTCGGATTCCGGTAGGCGGAGAAGAACCCCCAGAGGAAGGCCAGGCCGCCGATGAGCCGCGGGCGCTCCATCATCCGATAGAGACCGCGGCCCAGGGCGAAGAGGGGGTGGCTGCCTATGGCGTAAGCACCCCAGCCCCAGATGATCCGCCCCTTGACGGGTCCGAACGCGGACCCCTGGAGGCGATGATGGATGAGGGTCACATCGGGGTCGTGCAGCGTCACCCATCCATGTCTGCGGGCGTCGATCTGGTCGATGATGTCCCAGCCGTAAACGGGCTGGAGCCCGCCGATCTCCTCGAAGCACGCCCTCCGGTAGAACTTGGCCTGACCGGGCACGAAGTACGGGGCGTGCCGCTCGGAGACGAGGCCATCATCCGTCCTGAGAAAAGTCGTGCCGCTGGCCATGCCGACCCGTGGGTCCTCGAAGTGGGAGAGGATCCGCTCGAGGGTTTGAGGACCGAATTCGAGATCCGCGTCCAGCTTGGCGACCACGTCGAAGGGGTCGTCACCCAGGGCATCGAGGCCGAAACGGAACGCGGAAACGACGCCGGGACCGAGCTGCCGCGGCCCGCCGCCGGGTTTTCTCAGCAGCTCCATCCAGGGGTGATCCACAGCCCTTCGTGCAACGATTTCGGGAGTCGCATCCCTGCTGCCGTCGTCCACGATGACCCAGCGTGCCGGCACCGACGTCTGGGAGGCCATGGACTCGAGAGTTCTTTCGATGAACGCCGACTCATCCTTGCACGGTGTGATCACGACCAGTCGCCTGCTCACGGACAGCCCCCCTTTCCACCGCGCACGCGGCGCCACCAGACGGCGAAGACCAGCAGGGCCCAGAGCTTGCGGGCATGGTCGCCCTGCCCCCGAACGTGCTCCTCCATCAGGGCACGCACGTATCCCATGCGGAACATTCCGGCATCCCGAAGGGCTTCCAGCATGCCCCAGTCGGCGACCACCCGTGGCAGACTCCCCCTGAGCCAGTGCTCCAGGGGAGGATTGAATCCTCTCTTGGGTCTGCGAGCGATCCTTCGCGGGAGCCAGGGCGACACGGCCCCGCGCAAAATCCCCTTGGTCTCCATCCCCCTCACCTTGAGGCCGGACGGAATGGCAAGGGCCAGCTCCACGAGGTCGTGATCGAGGAGCGGAACCCGTACTTCCAGGGAGCAGGCCATGCTCATGCGATCCACCTTGGTCAGCATGTCACCGTGCAGGTAGACCGAGAGGTCGGCCAGGAAGGCGCTGGACAGCGGATCCGGACTCGGCGTCATGGCGACGGCCTCCCGCATGGGCTCCATGGGGACAAAGTCATGTATTTCCTTGAGAAAATCCATGCTGAAGAGACACGCGATCTCCTTGCCGGAAAAAGCGGCCACTTTCCCCAGGAAGTCCTCGAAGGGCGGGGATAGGGAGCTTTCCAGGACCCGCTCCAGGCGGTGCCATCGATAAAGCGGAGTCCCCCCCGCCCGGCGGCGCATTCCGTGGATGGCTTCGGCCATCCATCGCCTCAAGGGAGCCGGCACGCTCCTGAGGCAGCGGTTCAGCTCCATGCCCTGGTAGTGAGTGTAGCCGCCGAAGAGCTCGTCCCCCCCCTCCCCGCTCAGAACGACCTTCACCCTTTCCCGGGTGCGACGGGAAAGGAGATAGGTGGGGATGACCGTGGCATCGGCCAGGGGCTCATCCAGGAGCCAGAGGAGCCTCGGGAGGATCTCCATGCTGGAGGAATCCATGGGAAGCACTTCGTGGCTCGTTCCCAGGTGACGGCTCACCTCCAGGGCATACCGGGTCTCATCGTAGCGCGGCACGTCGAAGCCCGCGCTGAAGCTGAGGGCTCGGCCCGGCCCCGCGCGGGTCATGGATGCCGCCACGGCACTGGAGTCGATTCCTCCCGAAAGCCAGACCCCCACCGGGACGTCGGCCACCAGGTGGGAGGAAACCGATCGATCCAGCTGCTCCCGGAGCGCCTCGCACCACTCCTCCTCGGTACGGGTCCGATCCAGGCGCCAGCGCGGCGTCCAGTAGCGGCGCAACGAGACCGCCCCCTGGGACAGGGTGAGGGATTCCCCGGGCATGAGCTGCCGTATGCCCCGGTAGATTCGCTGTCGGGTCGGAATGTAGAGGAAGGAGAAGTAATCCAGGACCGCCCGGTCGTTGAGGGATCGGTCGATTCCCGGAGCTTCCAGCAGGCACTTGGGCTCCGATCCGAAGACCAGTGCCCCCGGAAGGATGCCGTAGTAGAGGGGCTTGATCCCCAGGCGGTCCCGGGCCAGGAACAGCGTTCGCCGGGTCTCGTCCCACAGGGCGAAGGCAAACATACCCTGGAGGCTCGATACCACGTCCTCCCCCCACTCCTCGTAGCCGTGGACGATGACTTCCGTGTCCGAACGGGTGCGGAACGCATGCCCCCGCTGAGTCAGGGTCTTTCGGAGGTCCTTGAAATTGTAGATCTCCCCGTTGAACACCACGTGGACGGATCCGTCCTCGTTGGGCATGGGCTGGGCGCCGCCGGCAAGATCGATGATGCTCAGGCGCCGAAACCCCAGGCCCACCCCGCCGGAAAGATGATACCCCTCGTCGTCGGGACCCCGGTGGCGGATGAGCCCGTTCATGCGGCGGACAAGGCCTTCATCCGCGCTCTGGCCGTCCCAGTGGACGATTCCGCATAGGCCGCACATGGTCGAGTGTCTCTACTCCCGTGCTGTGTTGGATGAAAAGAGCTCCAGCAATTTCCCGGCGCTCCGGGTGATGTCAAACTCGGCCCGCACCAGCTCCCGCCCCGCCCTGCCCAGCCGGTCCGCCAGGTCCCGGTCCGCCAGAAGCTTCCCCATGGCGGCGGCCAGCGCTTCCGGATCGTCCGGGCTCACCAGCAGTCCCGTTTCGCCGTCCCGGACCAGCTCGGGAATCCCCGAGACCCGCGTGGCAACGACTGGAAGTCCCCTGGCCATGGCTTCGAGGAGGACGTTGGGCATGCCATCCCGGTCGTTGCTCCGCACGCAGGACGGCATGGCGAGGCAGTCGGCACGCTCGTAGTGCTCCAGGACCTCAGCCGGCTGGAGTGCGCCGGTGAAGGTGACCTCCCGTTCCACGCCATGCACTTCGGCCAGCCGTCTGAGTCGTGATGCCTCGGGCCCGTCTCCCGCGATGACGCATCTCACCGACATTCCCCGAGCCCTCAGCAGCCCGCAGGCCTCGATGAGGGTGTGGAATCCCTTGGTCTCCACCAGCCGCCCCACGGCCAGGACCAGGGGTCTGCCATGAGCCTGGCGCCCCACGGGCGAGTACCGGGAAGGATCGATGCCGTAATGAATGACCTCGATGCGGGCGTCGCGCCCCGCCTCATAGTGCCGACGCAGGTATTCGACGTGGAACCGGCTGCAGGTGGCCACGAACCGGGCGCTTCGCAGCTTCTCCTCCATCAGGAGGTCGTCCACGAACAGGTCGTAGGCGTGAGCCGTGAAGCTGAAGGGCAGGTCCGCGAGGCAGGCAGCCATCATGGCAACGCTCGCCGCCACGTTGGCAAAGTGCGCGTGCACATGGGAGACGGCGAGGCGCTTCAGCAGAACGGCCGCGTGGGGAGCCATGAGGAAGTGGAGGGCGCTTCTCGTTCGACGCTCCCTTCGGTCCCGCGGCTCCAGGATAAACTTCCTGACGGCCAGGCGGTACCTGTCCGGAGCCTCTCTCAGGATGCGGGCATGGGCCTTCCAGAATGCGGCGGCACGCGGCCGCCAGACGACGTGGGCCCTGGCAGCGGCATCGGGCATCTCGGGATGAAGGTGTGCAGCATCCGGCGGGTAGAGGGTGAAAAGCTCGACGGAAGCCCCCAGGGCCATGAGGGCCGCGGCCTCCCGGATAACGAAGGTCTCCGAGAGCGTCGGAAGCACTCGGCCCATGTAGGCAATCACTGGACTGGATGGTCGCATCAAAAGCTGTCCCCAGGCTTCTCGGGCTCCGCTGGCCCCGGTCTCGTGCTTCCCCTCGTCAGCCTTCGTCGATATTGCGAATATCGCGGGGAGCCGGAATGGGCCGTTCCGTCCCTCCAGCCCCCTGCCCGTCCAGCTCCAGAAGCGTGATGGAATGGGGGGGAAAGGCGAGGACCATGGACCGGGACGAAACAGACACGGGCTGGGACAACGGCTGGACCGCCGGCGAAGGATCCTCGTTGTGGGCCGAAGGCGCGGGGCCGGCCAGGACCCTGGCCGAGGCTGGTCCATGGGGCGGGCATTCACCCAGCTGGACTGAAGCCTGAACCACGTTGTGAAGATCCCTGTTGAGCACCAGCAGGCTGACTCGGCCCTGGGCTCCCACAAACGCCGCGGCCTCGAGGACCGGAATGCCCGACCGTGCCTCCAGGTTGCCGAATTTCGGGGAGCCGAAGGTCGGGCCCTGGATGGAAACGGGCAGCAGGCGAGACCCGTCGAGTCCCCGCAGCATCTGAAAAGCGTGGTACTGGGGCCTGCGCGTGCCGAGCCCCGTCGTCCAGTCGTGTCTGATCAGGGCCGTTTCCGTGCTGCTCTGGAGGTTCCAGCCCGTCGCCAGGGTCACTCCCCAGCGCTCCCCCGCCCGCAGCAGCTGGATCAGGAGGTCGGTGTCATGGGCAGCCCGCGCGAGATTCGAGTAGTCCCGCGCATCCCTGGAGTCCGCCGGCCAGATTCCATATTCGGAAACGACGATCTCCACTCCCTTCCCGACGGGCTCGGTCCGATCCAGCTCCCCGCGGATCCCCTCCAGATGGGCCGCGGCCTGACTGGCCCCCGCCATGACACCCCTGAACCAGTCTTCGCCGCCATAGGTTATCTGGGACCGCAAAGCCGATGGATAGTAGGGATGCACAGCCAGGAAGTCCATGTCCGCCTTGGCCAGCCGGATCAGAGTGGCATTCCACGGGACGAGAGAATCCAGATCCCCGCGACCCGCCGGGTCCGACATCCCGGCTGCCCCGACCTTGATGGAAGGATCCATGGCCTTCATGGCCCGGACGAATCGAACGAAGCCCCTGGCATACTCCTCCGCCGTGGTGTGTCCCGCCTCGGAGGCGTAGAAGAGCTCATTGCCCACCTCCCAGTGCCTCACACCCACCGGGGCACTTCGGCCCTCCTCGACCCGCTGGCGAGCCCAATGGCTCACCGTTCGCCAGTCGTTTCCCTCGGGATCGATCCCGATGGGACGCTCATCGGAAACGCTGCCGTTCATATAGGCCACCCATGCGGCAGCCCGCATGACGCGCTGGTCGAGGGACGCGGCGACGGAAAGGCTCCCCGAGCCGTCGATCCCCGTGCCGAAATTCACCGTGAGCAGAAGCTCGGAGCCCAGGGATTCGGCGAGCTTGATGATCTCCGGGGATCCCAGGGCATTGTTGAGCCAGTCCGGCTGCCCATTGCGGCGATCGAGTCTAACGGGAGCGTCTGGCGGGTGGGGTCTCTCCATGCCCCGGACCCATCGCAGCGTTTGGCCGTCAGCCCGGAGAAACTGAAACGGGTCGCCATATCGACCGGCCGATGGCCCCAGGAAGCGGGCCCCGTTTCCGGACCTCCAGCCCGGAGCCTCCTTCAGGTGAATCTCCGAGGCACCGGCGCCGACGGTGTCTCGAGCCCGCTGCGAAATTCCATCCTCCCACAGGTAGAGATCCGCCATGCTGCCACCGGGGAAACGCAGGACCGACGGCCGGATCCCCCTCACCGCGGCTTCGGACGCGGAATGAATCCCGTCGGCGGCGGAATCCCAGAGCCCTGAAATGCTCACGGGAACGTTCTGCCCCAACAGCCTGCCGTTGACGGGTGCCCCCACCGCTCCGCAATGTACCCGAATTTCGGCATCGACCACTCCGGCACGACACCAGGGGGCGGAAGTCAGGATCCAAAGGAGAGTCAGCAGCACACCCGGGATTGAGAACAAACTCCAATCCCTCCAACGATGCGTGCATCCATTCTCCGTGGGTGCCGCTGCCCCTGGCGTCCGAGCCCCGTCCGAATCCGTCATTTCCGTAACACCTTTCGGCCGGAGGCCAGGCCCAGGCCGCGCCATTCCCGGAAATCGAGCGCCCCCGTCGCCAGAAGCACCCCCAGGTAGACCGCGCCTCCCAGCGGAGTGACGAGCAGGAGGGAATGGTGTCGGAGTGGGTACAAGAGCCCCCCCATGGCCAGGGAGGCTGCCACCGGCTTCCAGAGGACGGCGCCGAGGCGGCGGAGGCTCACCGTGTCACGGAGGGCGGCGGACAGGAGGATGGCGTAGACCATCTGGGTCGCCAGGACGGACAGGGCAGCTCCCACATGGGAGTGGAGATGCACCAGCCCCAGGCTCGATGCGACATGGATCAGGGCGGCGGCGCAGGTGATCCGGAAGAGCAGCCCCTCGCGGTCCGCGGCGATGAGGATGCTGTCCGCCACGTAGTTCCAGTAACTGAAGATCAGTGTCAGACCCAGGATCCTCAGGCACGGGATCGCCGGGGCGAAGCCGGTGCCGTAAAGGAGCAGAACGATGGGCTCTGCCAGCAGGACCAGAGCCACTCCCATGGGCATCGCCAGCAACACGGCCTGCCTCATGACGAATTCGGCGGCCCGGGAGAATCCCTCCCTGGACTCCTGATGGAGCTCGCTCGCCCTGGGGAGAAAGGCACCCATGACCGCCGCGGCGAGAAGCGTCAGGTTATCGAATATCCTCATGGCAGCCGCGAAGTAGCCGGCTTCCCGATCCCCGGCGAGGGTGCCCAGGGCCAGGATCCCCATCTGATTGCTGAAATAGATGGCCACGAGGACACCGCCCAGGGGGGCCGCCTTCCGGACGTGCTCGACGAGCCTGCTCCATCGGTAGTCTGGACGGGACTTCTCCACGAAAGGCCCGAGAAAATGGAACGACATGGCGACGGCTGCCGCCACGCAGGCTGTCTGCCCCAGTGCCACGGCCGGGACCTTCCCTCCCTGCTGGAGGATGGCCACACCGATGAGGAGATTCAGGGTGGAGAACAGGGACCGCGAGGCGACTTCGTACTCAGCCCGCTGAAGCCCCCGGAAGATGGCGTTCAGAAACTCCAGGTAGGCGTAGGCGAAGACAAAGGCGCCCACCACAAGCCCCGTCCACGCCTGGCCCGGAGAGAACATCCACAGCGACAGGGCGAGAGCCGCCATGGCCGGGATCGAGATTCCCGCCTTGACGGCCGTCAGCTCCAGGAATGTGCTTCGGGGAAGATGCCCCATCCGGCCGATCTCGCGCTGCGCCATTTTCTCGAAGCCGAAACGGGGCGCAATGACGAAGAAGTTGGCGACGCCCATGGCGAAGGCGTACCCTCCCAGCTCACCCGCTCCGAGATATCGTGCCATCACGATGAAAAAAACCAGTCCGAAAACCTTGCTGGCCAGCTCGATTCCCACCAGGAGGACGCTGTTTCGAAAGAAGGAGCCAGGGCTCCTGGAAGTGGACCGAAGCCCCATGTGCTCAGTCCGACGGGGCCGGCGGGGCGATCCGGCCCAGGGAAAGGGCCAGGCCCGCCAGAAACCAGAGGGGATTGAAGTGAGTCCAGTGGACATAGTCGACCATGCCGTGAATGAGGAAGGCCGTGAGTCCCATGAGAGCCCCGAGACTCGCGTAGGCGATCAACGGGTCCTCCGAGCGCAAAGGCTTGCCCAGACCCCGAAGCACGCATCCCAGGAGCAGGAGGAAGGCGGTCAGCCCCAGCAGGCCCGTTTCCCCGGCAATGAAGAGGAACAGGTTGTGGACCGGTGCGTTCCAGAGGCTCACGATGCGCTCGGGTGTGTCGTCAACCAGCCTGGCAGCTTCGGTGAAGCCGTTCAGCCCCACCCCCAGCAGGGGGTTCTCCCGGATGAGGGTCATGGCCACGCCGGCCAGGCTGTACCGGCCCTGGGCCGTCCCGAAGTCGTACTTGGAGAAACGCTTCTGGATGGGGTTGGGCGTGCTGAGGATCACGATTCCCGCCAGAGTGACAACGGCCAGCAGGACCAGGGACGAGCGCAGGATGCCGATGCGACTCCGCCAGTGAAGGAGCAGAACGGCCGTCAGCGCAAACCCCGTGGCGAGGAGCCCGCCGCGCGAAAGAGTGGCGCCAAGTCCCATGAGCCCCAGGAGTGTCGCCAGCCCGATGAGGGCTCGCTTGCCTCGCAAGCTGGGACACAGGAACAGACTCAGCCCCAGGGGAAGGAAAAGGTCCATGTAGAGGGCCAGGCTGTTGGGGTGCCCCATGGTGCCGCCCGAGCGGCTCACCCTGGACAGCCCCGCATAACTCTGGAGAATCTTGGGAGCGCCGAAAAGCTCCAGTCCCAGGGTGGAGCCCGAAAGGTACTGAGCTACCGCGATGATGCCCTGCACGGCCACGGACGCGACGATCACCGCAAGGACCGCCTTCAGCTCCGATCGATCGCCCACCAGGTTGGCGATGCCCAGGAAGACCGCCAGGGAAGTGGCCAGGGCGAAAAGATCCAGGACCCCGAAGGGGGCGGCCCTGCTGAACAGCACGGAGAGCGTGGATGCCGCGAACAGGAAAGCCGAGGCGCCCAGGGCGGCAGGCGTGGTGAAAACCGGCTTCCCATCCTGGAGGCATCGCCCCAGATGCAGCGCCACCACCACCAGCAGGGGAATGTGGGTGATGGAGATGAGGAAGGCGTGGGTCGAACGGTAAATGGAGCCGGGCTTGAGGCCAAGGTGCAGAACCAGCCCCATGGAGATGGTCGAGGAAAAGAGCACCAGGTAAAAGCGCTTCTTGTCCTGGAAGAAGAGCGACGACAGCCCGATGGTGGCGGCGGCCAGGAGCAGCAGGAGCCACCGCGTCTCGAGGCCGCCGAGGACAAGAAAAAGAAGCCCGGCGGGAATCCCCGAAAGCACCCACGGCAGGAGTGCGCTTCGCCCCCCGGTGAAGCCCGCATCGCTCTTGGCGAGATCCCTGGCTCCCATGGCTCAGAGCTCCGGCACCGAGGCGAGCACCTCCAGCCCCAGGACCTGCTCCACATCCTCGGGCATGCGGACGGAATCGTCGTGGTATTCAGCCAGAAAGGCCAGGCTCATGCTCGTGAGAGCGGCGAGGAAGATCCCCAGGATGATGTTCAGGGGCAGATTCGGAACCACCGGCTTGAGGGGCGGCGATGCCTCGCTCACCACCTTGGCGTTCTGGACCCGATGGTCGCTGGCCTGAGCCACCAGGCTCTCCTGATATTTCCTGCGCATGACGCTCAGGACCTCTTCCTTGGCCTTCACTTTCTGCGTCAGGTTGATGATGGCCATTTCCTTGGCGGGCAGCGATTGCAGCTCCCCCTTCAAGATGTCGATGGTCTGGGACAGGGCCTGCTCCTCGGCTTCCAGCTTGCTCAGCTCCGCGATGTCCCGCTCGAGAAGGACCGTGACGTGGTTCCGGATCTGCTGCTCCAGCTCATCCACCTGGCGACGAATGGTCACCATCTGCCGGCTGCCGTCGGTGTAGCGGTCCGAGACCGTTTCCAGCTCGTAGCGGAGATTGATGAGCTTATTTTCCAGGTCCTGAATCTGGATGTCTTCCTTGATCTCGGGCAGGGGGATGAGGAGGGACGGGTTCTTCTCCCGCAGGTTCCGGACCTTCTCCACCTTGGACCGGCGGCTGATGAGCTCTTTCTGGATGGTCGTCCGGGCCACGTCGAACGTATTCAGCTTGTCCAGGAGGGATTTGGTCTGCTCCTCGAAGGAGACGATACCGGTCTGGGTCTTGAGGGCCACCAGCTGGCTCTGTACCTCCTGGAGCTCGACTTCAAGGGTCTTGATCTGGTCGGAGTAGAAGCTGCTTTCCGTGGGATTGAGGTTGATGGCCAGGTGCTGCTGCAGGTACTCGGAAACCACTCGGTTCACGACCCTGCTCGCCAGCCCGGGATCGCGCGCTCGATACCGTACCCGTATGATTTGAGATTCAATGGCGGGCTCGACTTCCAACCGCCGCTCCAGAGCCTTCACCGCCTTTTCCACCGCCTCCCGGCCCGAGGGCTGGCTCCACAGCCCCAGCCCCTCCAGGGGAGAGGTCAATGAAGACCAGGCCCTCGCGAGCTGGGTCCGCAAGGCTCCGAAAAATCCGCTGTCTTCGTAAAGACCGGACTTGTAAAGCTGGAGTCCCACCACCGTGCGCTCGAGAACAGGCCGGCTGCGGATGACCTCGATTTCGGAGTTGATCTCATCCTTGGCATTCATGAGCACTGTCCAGGGCCCTTCCCGCTGAGGTCCCTGGAAGAGCGGGGTCTCGTAATTGCGTCCACGGACAATGATGGTGCTCTCGGCCTCGTAGGACGGAGGCCAGAGGAGGCTTCCCAGCAGGATGGTTCCGAGAATCCCCAGGTTCAGGCCAATGATCATCCTCTTGCGCTTGAAGAGGCCATAAAAGAGAATCCTACCCGTTCTTCGAATCGCCATTTCCGCCCCGCCTGTCTCTTGGGTTTAAATCTTTGAGCCCATGCGCCCGGGGCTCGAGGCTCCGAGCTTCGAGTGGCCGTCCGTGACCGGCTCCGACCAGGCACGCCGTGACCGTGCGCTCGATGGGGGTGACGCCCGACGACGCCGTCAGTCCCAGAGGGTCCTGTGGGGCACGGGCAGATAGTCCGGCCACGTCCAGGCTCGCTCGGGCGTCACGGCGAAATGAAACCGCTTGCTGACCTTGAACGTCTGCTCCACCGACGTCACTTTCACCTCCAGGTCGGTCCTTCCATCGACATAGATAAAATTAGTGACCCTGTTCTGAATGTTGCGGGAGAAGATCACTTTCCGGTGCTGGTCGGGGTAGACCGTGGTGAGGGTGACATGCCACTGGCCATGCACCCTGGGGGCCTCCAGCCAGAAGTAGACCATCCGGGTGTCACCGAGCCTCACCCGGAAACGGGCCTCGTTTCTCCGCGAAAGCCTCAGCTCATGCGGGGTTCTCACGATGCGCACTTCCGTGGGGGATGAGTCCGCGCCGACGATCTCGACGGGCCGGTCGTTGGCCAGCCCGTAATCGTAGCCTCCCCCGATGCGGGATCCAAAATCCGGCCGGGCCACGTTGACGACTCCAAAGGGGAGGGTCTCCACCACCCCGGCCGAGGCCGCCGACAGACCCGTCCAGGTCAGGGCGACGGCCAGCAGCAGGCCGGCGCCGCACCCGCGGATCTTCCCCATCGATGCCATTCGTCGTCCCTGGCTTGGGCTCACAGGCACCTCCCCCGATACTCCTCCAGTGGCCGGAGACGGCCGGCCGGTCTCGTTAAAGTCCACCGGCATCCAGCGGAATCACGGTCACGTTGAAGAAGCTCTGGATGGGCAGCACTTCCCGGATGTACTGCCTGACGAACAGGTCGACCTTGGCGATGCCCGTCATGGGGACGACCACCACATCGCCGTTCCGCAGGGGGAGGTCGTTGTGAATGCTTTCGCCGGACAGCGGCTTGGAGAGGTTCAGCTGGATCCACTCGGGCCGTTCGAACTGGCCGCGCCGCAGGACGACCACTTTTCCCAGGTCTCCCGTGTCCTTGACCCCGCCAGCCTTCATGATGGCCTGCAGCGTGGTGATCCGCCCCTCGAAAGTGACCACCTTGGGCGCCTGGACTTCCCCTCCCACGAAAATCTCGTGGCTGGCATGCTTGAGCAGGGCGACGGTGATGAGCTCCGGGTCTGCAAAAACCTTCTTGGCCGTGGTCTCCCCGACCAGGAGCGCCACGTCGGGCTTTCTGATGTGGGATGAGTACCTGGAGATCAAGCTCTGGCGCAGTGCATCGGGTCGGAGACCCGCCGCCTGGACATCTCCCAGGAGGGGGAGGGAAATCTTCCCGTCCGATCGCACACGCACCCCGATATTGAGCTCCGGGTTATAGACGAATCGAAGTTCGAGGTAATCGCCCTCCTTCAGCAGGTCCCCGTACGAAGTATCCCTGATGAAAGCCTTATAGTCTTCGCTCACCGCGGCGTGCACTTCCGGGATGGTGTACCCCTCCACTGGAACGTCTCCCACGAGGGGGAGCGTCACTTTCCCGTCGGGTCTCACGGTGACTTCGCCGCTCAGCTCCGGATTGTGAAGAAAGCGAACGGCGAAGGAATCGCCCGACCTCAGTCGGTAGGGGGGCTCCAGGGGCACACCGTGCGGGTCCTGGCTGACCGTGCCGGAGTCCTGCGCCGTCACGGCGCCGGCCCCCCCCTCGAGGGGCGAGGCCGAAGCCGCGTCCACGAAAGGCGCCCGCGGTTCGGAGCCTTCGGCAGCGCGACGCCCCGTGGTCGTGGAGCACCCCGCGAGGTGAGCCATGCCGACCATGAGCATCGCACCCAGGATGATTCGCCATGCGGTTTTCCCTCGCCCTTTCCCGGAATGCCCCCTAAACCTGCTGCGATGCATGACGCCCCCCTCTCCATGGGATCAGCCTGAAGACGCCCTTCAGAACCGAGCCCAGGATAAGAAAAAAAGCCCTGAAGATGATCTTGATATCCAGCCACATGGAACAGTGATTGACGTAATAGGTATCCAGCACCACCCAATCCGCGAAGGAGGTCTTTTCGTGGGACTCCACCTGCCACATGCCGATGAGGCCGGGCTTCACCAGCAGCCGGGCGTCCCTCCAGGGCGGATTGTAGCGCATCTCGTCCCAGGACAGCGGACGAGGCCCGACGAGGGTCATGTCTCCCCTGAGCACATTCCAGAACTGCGGGAGCTCGTCCAGGTTGGTGGTGCGGAGGAAGACACCCACCCGCGTGGTGCGGGGATCGCTGGTGATCTTGAACATGGGGCCATCCACCTCGTTCTGCGTGATGAGCTCCCGTTTGAGCGCCTCCGCTTCGACCACCATGGATCGAAACTTGTACATGGTGAACTCCCGGCCGTCCCTGCCGCAGCGCTTCTGCCTGAAGATGATCCCCCCAGGAGTGTCCAGCTTGATGGCCAGGGCAATGAGGACCATGAGAGGAGCGCAGAACACCAGGGCGAGGAGGGAGGTGACTACGTCCAGCAGCCTCTTGGCATGCAGGTAATCAGCCTTGAGATGATTTCGTCCGCACCGCATCCTGGCGACGCACTGGAAGCCGGGTGAGGGGGACCCGTAGAAGCTCCACGGGAGAGGCCATCCACGCTGAGTGCTCGAATCCTGGTCCCTGAGGAGGATGAAATCGTGCAGGCGGCGGTCCCGTTCCACCCGCGTCCCGTCTCCCAGGAGACACTTGCGGACGTAGGCGGACTCCTCCACGGTGGAGCCGTCGAAAAGGATGCTCTCCGCCACCACCGCATTCTTCTGGACCACGCAGTTGCGGCCAATGGTGGCCGGCCCGACGACAATGGCTCCGTCCTGGATGGAGCAGTTCTCCCCCAGGGAGACCGGTTCGATGACGGTGGCCCGGGGAGCGACCGTCTCGACCATTTCAACCGCTGGCGGCGGAAGCCACTGGTCGATGCCCGACAATCCCGCCCGCTTGAGGAGCAGATCCTCCTGCAGCTCGAAGTACTTGTCCAGGCTGCGGAGGTTCTTGCTGTAGCCGCACAGCTCCCAGGCCAAGCCGGGCAGGCCTTTTCGATGGAGATCCTCGAAAAGCTGCTCCTTCAAGTCGAAGTAACCGTCTGGACGGATGTGGTCCAGCACGACACGCTCGAAAAGATAGAGGCCGACGGGCCGGAGCTTGCTCCTGCGATCATGAGCGGGATGAACCCGGTGGATTCTTCGAATACCCTGGCGGGGCCCTGTCTCGACCCGCTCCATCTCCCAGCCGCTCTCCTCGACCCGGACCACGCCCGCCGTCGCGCATGAGCTGCTCTCCCGGTGATGGTAAAGCATCTCGGCAAGGTCACCAAAGAGAAAGAGGTCGCCGCTCAGCATCCAAAAACGGTCGTCGATCCATGGCGTCAAAAGTTTGAGCGCTCCGCCGGTCCCAAGCTGTTCCTTCTGGACCAGGCAGCGGGTGCGAAAGGGGAAGGGGCTCAGGAGATCCTCGATCCTTCTCCCCAAGAGGCCATCCTCCCCCTGCAGACAGACGAGCACTTGCTTGACTCCCACCGAGGCCATGAGGGCCCCCTGATACTCCAGCAGGGTCCTGCCGCCGACGGGCAGGAGCACCTTGGGCAGGGGAGAGACCTTGAGGTCGTTGAGAAGGGTGGGGCCATGGGAGAGGATGACCGCTGTCTGTGGCATTGGAGCTACAATCTCCGATAGACCGAGGACGGAATGAGAAACTGCCGTCGATTCAGGACGATCCTGGGGGCTCTCTCTCCGACGGTGAGGCGCTCGGCGGCCTTGGCGGCAACGGGGGCTCTCGTGGAGCCGGAGTGCAGGACCAGCAGGACCTGGTCCACCTGGGAGCTCAGGAAGGTCGACTCGGAATGGAGGTTAACCGGAGGCCCGTCGATGACCATGAAGCTGTAAACCTGGGAGAGCTCATCCAGGACTTTGCGAAAGTTCCAGGATTCCAGGCAGTGCAGGCGGGTTCTCAAGGCATCGGTGGTGCTGAGCACCGTGAGCTTGGGATAGGCGGTCGCCGCCACGGTGCTGCCTCCGCACCCATATTTCTCGGCGGCTTCCATCACCAGCCGCTTCCGGTCCTCGGCCAGCAAGCCTGGCGAGCCCGCCCCCTTTTCCGCTCCGAACACTTTCAGGACGGCGGGATGATGGGTGTTGCAGTCCACCAGGAGCACGTCACCGTTTTGACGCCGCGACGCCGCGATGGCCAGTCCCGCCGCGATGGTGGTGGCCCCCTCCCTCCTGCTGGGACAACAGACCAGGACGGCGGCGGGATACCGCTCCTTGGTGCTGGCGATCAGGCTGTCGTACATGGCGGCAAATACCGACTCGGCGCCTGGAGAGGTGAGAGTCTCCAGGCCGGGTACACTGTCGATTTCCGAAACACCTTGCTCCGATGCTCTACTCATGTTCCTCGATCTCCGTGGGTAGACGACGGCTTCTCGAACCGTGGAGTCAATGGCCGCGAGCCCCCTTCCTTGGGATCAGTCGGGCAGGCGGCACTCTGAACAGCGGCAGGATCGCCCGGGCGCCCGGTTGGTCGTCGCCCCGCCCCCTGGCTTCCTCCGCGCCGGGGCTAAGCTTCCGTCCCCGACCATGCTGCTCGCTCATCCGCACCTGAAGCACACATCAAGCCAAAAAACTGGGATTCCCGGTCGTTATCCAAGCAATGGTTATCCGGTTGAATCTTCAAGCTTGTCCAAAATCGAAGTCGATGATGGGATTCATGGACTGGAGGGCATTGGGGGGATCCTCCATCACAGCGATGATGGAAGTCATTAGCACACGGGAAGCGTCCATGGCAACCGTGTCGATGACAGATCACCAGGCCCCAGCCATCCGGAGATAATTCCTCAAGAGCCTGGGGCTCACCCGCGAAGTCCGGTCGAAATCCGCGGAAAGGCTCAGCCCCGGCACGAGAGCCTTCACCACGGGGATCCCAACATCCTCGCGCGTCAGGTCCACATGGATCGGTCGATATCCGTTGGCCATGAGGAGCGCTTCCAGCAGGCCCAGGTCCTCCGAGGGATGTCCCGTGCCGAAACGGGGAAGGTCCTCCAGCCGGACCGTCGGCAGTCCCTCCAGGGCCGGGCCCGATGGCGGCCCCACCGGGTAGGGATAGGGTGTTTCGGTCAACGCCGAGAGGAGGGCCTTGCGCCCGTCCAGGTGGCATCCCGTTCCCTTGACCGCGCCGCCACGGGATCCCGCCACCAGGCACTTGTAGCAGGGCACGCCCAGCTCGTGGGTCAGGTCCTGAAACTGAATCTGAATCCCCCTCGCCTCATAATCCCCGAGAAGCTCACCCACCCGCCGGTCCTCGGATGTGAGCCGGAAGCAGCGGGAAGCATGAAACGGCATGGTAGCTTCGCAGTCCCTCTCGATGGCCTCGAGGAGCGCGCTCACCCTGGCCTGCTCCAGGGTGCTGCCCGAGGCCAGCCCCGTCGACCCCAGACCACTGAACAAAGAGATCTCGTCCAGGTTGCAGAAGAGGAAGACCGCCTGGACCGGGATCCACACCGGACGGCAGCCGTCCGCGGTTCGCTCCTCGGCTTCCAGCCAGTGGAGCGGCTCGCCGCCGTAGGGAGCCTCGAGGCCCAGCGCGTCGGGGTCCAGCACGTTCCGTCCGCTCTTCCTCAGTTCCTCGAAAGAGCCATGGAGGAGAGGGTACCGATGGCGAAGCCCCAGAAGGCCCTCGGGACCGACATTGGCGAAAGACGAGCAACGCTCCACGATCTCCATGGCATAGGACGCCCGCGCGGCTTCCTCCGTCAGCCCCTTGCCATAACTGGTCTGGATCCCCGTGAGGGTGTAATCGTGCCTTCGATTCGCGACGGAGATTTCGAGATGCCATTTTCGCAGGAAACCGTAAGGGCTCAGGGAGGACTCGTGGGCGACTTCCTCCGACGCCAGGATGCCGATCCTCTCAAGCTCGGACAGGGCTCGATCCGCCATTTCCCGGGGCGCGGGCAGCTCCACGGGCCGAGCCGTGTCTCGGGGCCTCTCCGGCCGTTCCACTCGGGCCAGGCTGACACTGCCGCGTCCCATTCCCTGGAGCTCCTCCCGGCTGTACGGAAGGGGCAGCGGCAAGGCGTCCGGAGGAGGGAGGGGCTCCAGCTCGGCATTGTTGCTCTCCAGAAGGCGCATCCAGGCGACGTGCAAAGGCTGGTCTTCCCGCAGCGCCGATCGGATGTCGATGAGGGGTGTCAGCCCCAGGAGAGAGGGGACCGTGGACCCATCGAAGAACGCCTTCAACGGCTCCAGATGCTGGAACGCCAGGGCCGCCTCGTACAGCAGGGCCATGACGATGCCGTCCCGATCCCTTGCCACTTCCAGAATTCTCCTCACCGTCTCCTCGTCCAGCTGTCCGAGCATTTCGACGAGATGCCGATGCATGAAATCGTCCAGCGGGCAGGCTCTCAGATAGGCCAGATAGGAATCGAAGGTTCCTTCCTGGACGGGAAGGCTGGCAAAATACCCGACTCCGGAAGTGGTTGTGGCCAGTCGAAGCTCGTAGCGCATACATGCTCCCCAGGTTCAAAGGTTTCATTTCATGTGACGGAACGTTCCCCTCCTTGGTGAAAGGCTTCCAGGGCTCCCCTAGCCGGCAATACTGCTCACTCAAGGACCGATTGTCATTCCGGCGAAAGCCGGAATCCAGCGTTCTATGCGGGCTTCTGGACCCCGGCGTTCGCCGGGGTGACGTTGAGTCAACGGCATTGCCCCTAGCCGGTGACCCCCTCGGCGTGAAGATGGCCGGCACGTCACCTCCCGCCAAGCGTCCATCCCTTCAGGGCGGTTCCGGTTTCCTCGCGTGGGGAGACCCTATCCTCAAAGATGGGCACAAAGTCAATCCCCCGTGCCCGCCGAACGTACTCCGATGACCTCAAGCCCGCCGTTACGCCACGGAGGGCTCGAAGCGTGTGAGTCACGGTCCCCGCCGCGGTACGACGCCGATTCAGGGGCTGCTCACCGAGGGCCATGCCTCGACCCGAGGCTCCTCACCCCCAAGGGGTGGAGAGGGGATGCGACGCATTCTCGAGTCAACGACATCGCCCCTCGAGGGGCATGGAGAGACCACCCCCTCGGCATCGCCGTCTCCCCGGGGGTCGGGCTTCTCACCCTGGCGTGGCTCGGCTTCTGACACGTTCCGCGCGCCGTCAGAAACTGAAAAAGACCTTCTGGAGGACCCTGGGCGTGACGCCCGCCATGTCCAGGTACATGGTGATGCCCCCCATGAAGAAGGGCCAGCCGGCTCCCAGGATCATGGCCATGTCGACGTCCATGGAGCCTTGAACGACCTTCTCCCGGAGGATCAGGTCCACTTCGCGGGCCAGGCTGCCCAGGACCCGCTCCCGAATCTCCTCGGCATGGAATTCCCGGTCCCCCGATCTCACCCACAGGGCCTCCACCTCGGGGTCCACCTGCCGCGTATTGGAGCCGGGCATGTAGAAGCCGGCTTTCCCGGCCTCCACGACCTTCCTGAAGTTGGCGTTGAGGGGGAACCGCCCGGGGCCGAAGGCCCGATGGAGGGTCTCGGCCACATGGTGCGCCACGGCCGGCCCCACCAGGCCCAGCAGCTCGAAGGGGGCCATGGGCAGGCCCAGCTCCAGGAGAGCGTCGTCCACCTGCTGGAAGGTCGCGCCCTCATCCACCATGCCGAGGCAGTCCACCAGCATGCGCGTGAGGATCCGGTTCACCAGGAAGGCGGGGGAATCCTTCACCATGACGGCCGTCTTCCCGAGCTTCCTGGAGAGGTCGAAGGCCGTGGCCAGGGTCAGGTCGCTGGTCTGGTCGGTGCGGATGATCTCCACGAGGGGCAGCACCGCCACGGGGTTGAAGAAGTGAAAGCCCACGACGCGCTCGGGGCTTTTGAGTGCCGACGCCATCTCGGCGATGTCGAGGGATGAGGTGTTGGTGGCGAGGACTGCGTCAGGCCGGACATGCGCCTCCGCCTCGGCGAAAACCTGCTTTTTGACGCTCATATCCTCGAAGACGGCTTCGATGACGAAGTCGCATTCCGCGAAGTCCTCGTAGTCCAGGGTCCCCTGGAGCAGCCCCCCGAGGTAAAGGGCCCGGCCCTCGGTCATCCTGCCCCTGGCAGCCAGCTTGCGGAATTCACCCCGCACGTAGGCGCTGCCCTTGTCCACGAGCTCCTGCCGAATGTCCTTCATGACCACGGGAACCTGCAGGCGGTGAATGAAAAGCTGGGCCAGCTGAGATGCCATGAGTCCCGCCCCGATGACACCCACCTTCCCCACCGGGCTGGGCCTGGCGTCGGGAAGACCTCGAGGCTTCTTCGAATAGCGGTTCACGAGATCGAAGGAGTAGATGGAGGCCTTGCACTGGCGCGTTTTGATGAGATCGCCCAGGGCCCGGTTCTCCTCCTCAAACCCCCGCTCCACATCCCAGGTGCAGGCGCCCTCGATGAGCTCCAGGGCGCGGTAGGGAGCCGGGGCCGCTCCATGCACCCTGGAATCGACGAATGCCCTGGCCTTCTGAATGAGGGGCGCCGCACCGTCCAGGCTGACGGCGGCGCGCTCCACCTCGACCGTTCCCTGGATGAGATCCATCAGAAACCGCAGGGATTCGTCCAGGAATTCCGCCCCATCGAAGAGCCGGTCGGCCAGCCCCATCTCCAATGCCTTGACGCCGTTGATCAGCCGGTTCTGGCTCAGCGCGTTGAATATGATGAGCTCCAGGGCTCTCTCGGGGCCGAGGAGCTTCGTTCCCAGGGTACTGCCGCCCCAGCCCGGGATCAGCCCCAGGAAGCATTCGGGGAACCCGATGGCCGGAACGCTCGCGGCCACCGTCCGGTGGGTGCAGTAGAGGGCGATCTCGAGCCCCCCGCCCAGGGCCACCCCGTTGATGGCCGCCACCGTCGGGCAGGGAAGGTCCATGATGCGCTTCATCACCGTGTGGCCGATCTTTCCGATCTGGTAGCCCTGATCGTAGGTGGTGATGAAAGGGATCTCGGTGAGGTCCGCTCCAGCGGCGAAGATATGGGGCTTTCCCGTGAGGAGCATTCCCCGGACTTCGGGCTCCCGCACAATCTCGTCCAGGGCCTTGTCCAGGGAGCGCAGGGCGCCCTCGCTGAAGGTGTTGGGCTTCTTGTAGTCGTGGCCGTTGTCCATGGTGAGGACGGCGATCTTCCCCACGGGCGAGGCATGGAAACGTGTGTAAAACCTGGTGACCGGCTCAGCCATGGCTCCCCCCCTGCTCTTCGCTACGGGTCCCGGACCCGTTCATCCGCATGTTTTCCCAAATGACGGAGGCTCCCTGTCCCAGCCCGACGCAGAGGGCCGTCAGCCCATAGCGCGCCTGGGGCCGTTGGCCGAAGAGGTGCATGAGGTGCATCATCAGGCGTGGCCCCGAGCCCGCCAGGGGATGACCGAAGGCCACCGCCCCGCCCAGGGCGTTGAGCCGCTCGTCGTCGGGAAACCGGAGTCCAAATTCCCTCATGAACACGATGCACTGGACGGCAAAGGCTTCATTGAGCTCGATGATGTCGATGTCGTCCATGGCGAGCCCCGTCCTCTCGAGGACCTTCCGCGTGGAGGGCACCGGGCCGTAGCCCATGATCTCGGGCCGGACGCCCGCATAGGCATAGCCCACCAGCCGCATCCTGGGAGTTAAACCGAGCTCGGCGGCCTTGTCGGCGCTCATGAGAAGCACGCCCGACGCTCCGTCGTTGAGCCCCGAGGCATTCCCCGCCGTCACTCTTCCCTGGGCACGGAAGGGTGTCTTGAGGCTCCGGAGGGATTCGATCGTCGTCTCGGGCCGCGGCTGCTGGTCGCGGTCGGCCACCATCCAGCCCTCCCGGGTGTAGACCGTCATGGGGGCGATCATCTTCTGGATGATGCCCTCGGCGTAGGCCCGGGCCGTCTTGCGCTGGGAGTGGACCGCGTATTCGTCGGCCATATCCCTGGTGATGTCCGGAAAGAGGTCGTGAAGGTTTTCGGCGGTCTTCCCCATGACCAGGGCGTCCTCGGAGACCAGCTTTTCCGTGAGGAAGCGGGGATTGGGGTCGGCCGTCGCTCCCATGGGATGGTGCCCCATGTGCTCGACTCCTCCCGCGATGGCGATGTCGCAGGCGCCGAGGGCGATCTCCGAGGCCGCCGCCGTGACGGCCGTGAGCCCCCCGGCGCACATGCGATCCACCGAGAAGCCCGAGCAGCTCTCGGAAAGCCCGGCCAGGAGCGCACTGGTGCGGCCCAGGGTCAGCCCCTGGTCCCCTTCCTGGGTTGTCGCTCCCCAGACGTTCTCTTCCACCATCTCCGGCCTGACCCGCGGATTGCGCCGCAGGAGCTCCCGGATGACCCGGACCACCATGTCGTCGGCGCGCGTGAGCCAGAAATAGCCCTTCTCCCCCGCGCGCCCGAAGGCCGTCCTGATTCCATCGACCACCACCACGTCTCTCGCTTTCATGAGAGGGATCTCCTTATTTGGATTTCTCTTTTGGCCGCGCTCCCTACCCGTCGACAGCCTGGCGTTTTCGTACAGCCTCCTAGCCCAGCACAAACCCGTGGGCCGGAAGCTCCATGGGGGAGAGGTCGTTGTTCATGATCCCCCGGGCCTTGCCCGGAGCCAGGGTGAGCACCTGGCTCATGAAGAACCGGGCCGAGGCGATCTTCCCAAAGTAAAAGGCGGCGCTACGGTTCTCGTCCAGGAGCCCGCGCCGGGACCGATCGTCCGTCACCCCGTGGTCGCGATAGATCTCCTGGAGCCTTCGGTCCGCCACGTGGGCCTGCCAGAGCAGCATGAAGCCCATCACCACATCCCCGAACAGCTCCAGGTAGGGCTTGGCGTAAAGGACGGGCACATGGAACTCGTCGGTGACGCTCTTCAGGGCGAAGTACTTGGTCGCCTGGATGAGGCTCTCCCGGGCATCTTCATAAATGCCCACCATGTCGCGGAGGCTGAAGTTCCTCTTGATCTTGACCAGGATCTCGTTGGACGCCTTGAGGGCATTCTTGAGGAGCCTGCCGCGGTCGATGGTGAGCTTGCGTCCCACCAGGTCCAGGGCCTGGATCCCGTTGGTGCCCTCGTAGATGGAAGCGATCTTGCAATCGCGGAGCATCTGCTCCACGGGATACTCCGTGGTGAAGCCATAGCCGCCGTAAATCTGAACGGCCGTCTCGCAGACCCGGAACCCCAGGTCGCTGCCCACGGACTTGCAGATGGGGATGAGAAGATCCAGATGGCCCTGGTAAAGCTCCCGCTCCTCCTGCGACTCGGCAACGCGGACCCGGTCGAGGCAGTAGGCCGCCATGTAGAGCATGGCCCGCATGCCCTCGGTGCTGCTCTTCATGAAAAGGAGCATCCGCCGCACGTCGGGGTGGTCGATGATGGGCACCCTGGGGGCATCCGCGTCCTTCATCCGCTCCACGGCGGAGCCCTGGACGCGATCCCTGGCGTACTGCAGGGCATGCAGGTAGGCACTGCTCCCGTGGCAAAGCCCCTGCATGCCGACGAAGAGACGGGCTTCGTTCATCATTTCGAACATGATGCGCATGCCCTTGTTCTCCTCGCCCATGAGGTACCCGATGCAGCCGTCCTCGTCCCCGAAGCTCAGGCTGCAGGTGGCCGACCCATGGATACCCATCTTGTGCTCGACCCCCGTGCAGGTCACGTCGTTGTCCACCAGCTCGCCGTTCTCACCCAGACGCAGGCGCGGAACCAGGAAGATGGAGATGCCCCGTGTTCCTTTGGGGGCCCCGTCGATGCGGGCCAGAACCATGTGGACGATGTTCTCCGTGAGGTCGTGCATGCCGGAGGAGATGAAGATCTTCTGGCCCCTGATCCTGAAAGTGCCGTCGGGGAGGCGGCCGGCCCGGGTGGAGAGACTCCCCACGTCGCTTCCGGCGCCGGGCTCCGTCAGGCACATGGTCCCGGACCATTCGCCGGAGAACATTTTCAAGAGGTAGCGGTCCTGGAGCTCCGGCGTCCCGAACATTTGCAGGAGGCGGGCCGATCCGTGGGTCAGCCCCGGGTACATGAGAAAGGACCAGTTGGCTGCCCCGAAGAGCTCGATGCAGGCGTTGGTCACGGAGAAAGGGAACCCCTGTCCGCCCACCTCCTCGGGATCGCTCATGGCGATCCATCCCCCCTCGCGATAGCGCTGGTACGGGGCGTGGAACGACGGCGGCGCCTTGACCTCGCCGTCCTCGAAGCGGCAGCCTTCCCGGTCCCCCCGGACGTTGGCCGGATAGAGCTCGTTTTCCGCGAGCCTTTCCGCCTGGTCCAGGGCCAAGTCGAACGTTTCCCTCGAAAACTCCGCATAGAGCGGAGACTTGCACAATTCCTCGATGCGCAGCTGTTCGTACAGGACGAACTTCACGTCCCTTTCATCCACCAGGAGCTTCATTCCCCGTTCTCCTCGCTGTGTGTCCGTCAAGGGCCTCCCCGACCTCGAGCCGGGAGGCTGCGTCCCCCTTCCCGATCCCGTTCAGAAAGAGATCCAGGAGGGGTGAGACCAGGCTGTCCATGTCCTGCTTCATCCCCGACATGACCCAGGTGGAGACCACCTCGTCGATGGTTCCGAAGATGAGGCGCTTGGCCAGTCCGACGGGGATGTCCGACCGGAGCGTTCCCTCGTTCTGACCTTCCTGGATGATCTCGCCGATGAGGTCCAGGTATTCCTTCAGCTCGCTCTTGGCATATTCCCGCATGAACCGCTGACTCTGTCGAAGCTCCACCTGGAACACGGCGGCCAGGTGGGGATCCGACTGGAGCTCGCCGAGATGCATCCGGATGAGGCGCCGGAGACGCGGAAGGGCTCCTTCCTCCTGGAGGGCGGCCTCGCGGAAGCGGGCGATGGCCTTGCGCATCTTGACCTCGAAAATGGAGATGAGCAGGTCGTCCTTGCTCTTGAAATAGAGATAGACGGTACCGTCGGCCACCTGGGCTTCCCGGGCGATCTCGGAGACCTTGGCCTGGAAGAAGCCCTTGCTGGCGAAGACCTTGACGGCGGCGTCGAGGATGCGCTGGTGTTTTTCGGGAGCCTTGAGACGCATGGATCGGATTCCCCGTCACTTTTATGAATGAATAGCCATTCATCATCAGATAGCACCCGGTCCTGCCTCTGTCAAGGCTCACGCGCCACCCATCCCCCTCACTTCAGCATTGCATCGGCCGGAGGATACAGGTATAGACCTTTTGAATGAACAACCATTCAGCCAATGTCCGACGATTCACAGCCTGCGCGGACGCTGGATTCCCTGGACAGAATCGTTCGAAACCTTTACAGATGGGAGCTTGACGGGATTGGCCCGCTTGAATAGGGGGGGAGGAAAATGCAGGAGCATGCCTGGTTCGCCAGCTACGACGCCAAGGTTCCACCAACGGTGGAGATTCCCGAGAAACCGCTGCCATGCTTCCTGGAGGCCAACGCCGAACGCTATGCCTCGGTCACGGCCACGGAGTTTTTCGGAGCCAAGCTCAGCTACCGTGACCTCTGGAGTCAGATCCTCCGCTTCGCCGGCGGTCTGAGCCGGCTGGGGGTCGTGAAGGGCACCCGCGTCGCCGTCATGCTCCCCAACTGTCCCCAGACCGTCATCGCCTTCCATGCCACCCTGTGGCTGGGCGGCGTGGTGGTCATGACCAATCCCATGTATGTCGAGCGGGAGATGGAGCACCAGTGGAAGGACTCCGAGGCGGAGGTCCTCGTCGTCCTCGATCACCTCTACCCCAGGGTCGAGAAAGTGCTTCCCGCCACCGGGATCCGCAAGGTCATCGTCACCAGCATCAAGGACTACCTGCCCTTTCCCCTCAGTGTCCTCTATCCCATCAAAGCCTGGAAGCAGAAGCTTTTCACGGCGGTTCCCGTCTCCGAGGGCACCGTCAGGTTCAAGGACCTGGCTCGCAGCAGCCCGCCGGAGCCCTCCGCCTGCGCCGTCGAGCCCGACGACCTGGCCCTGCTCCAGTACACGGGGGGCACCACGGGCCTCGCCAAGGGGGTCATGCTCACCCACGCCAACATCCTCGCCAACGTCGTGCAGCTGGCCGCGTGGTTCACCGAGCTTCAATACGGCAAGGAGCGCTTCCTCAGCATCCTCCCGTTCTTCCACGTCTTCGGCATGACCGTATGCATGAACCTCCCCCTCTATTCGGGCTCCACCATGATCCTGCTTCCCCGGTTCGAGATCGAGCAGTTCCTCAAGGTCCTGCACAAGAGCAAGCCCACGCTCTTTCCGGGGGTCCCCACCCTCTTCATCGCCATCGTGAACCATCCCCGCATCCGGACTTTCGACCTCTCCTCCATCCGATACTGCATCACCGGCTCGGCTCCCATGCCCGTGGAGGTGCTCAAGAAGTTCGAGGAGCTGACCGGAAGCGTCATCATCGAGGGATTCGGGCTCACGGAATCCAGTCCCGTCACCCATGCCAATCCCCTCCAGGGCGTTCGGAAGATCGGCTCCATCGGGATTCCCCTGCCGAGCACCGAGGCCAGGCTGGTGTCGCTGGACCTGGAGGCCGGGGATCTCCCGGCGGGCGAGCCGGGGGAGCTCATCGTGAGGGGTCCCCAGGTCATGAAAGGCTACTGGAAGATGCGGGACGAGACCGCCGCGGCACTGCGGGACGGCTGGCTCTACACGGGAGACATCGCCACCGTGGACGAGGACGGATACACGTTCATCGTGGACCGCAAAAAGGACATGATCATCGCGGGAGGTTACAACGTCTACCCGCGGGAGATCGAGGAGGTGCTCTACGAGCACCCCGGTGTGATGGATGCCGTCGCCATCGGCATACCGGATCCCTATCGCGGAGAGACCGTCAAAGCCTTCGTGGTCCCCAAGCCGGGGGAGAGCCTCACCGAGAGGGAGCTCATCGACTTTTGCAGGACCCGCCTCGCGCCCTACAAGGTGCCCAAGGTCGTGGAGCTCCGGCAAAGCCTTCCCAAGACCAACGTCGGCAAGGTCTTGAGAAAGGAGCTCCGAAGGGAGGAGCAGGAGCGCCAGGCGGCTTCCGCCCCCGGTGCTTGAGCCCCATCGGGAGGGGGCGCCGCCCCCGCGGTTCTCCCTGGGATCGCGGCGTTTGGGCGCGGGAATGAATCAGGGAGGTGGCCATGCTTCCGGACCGATCGACCCTCAGGCACTTCCTGGAACATGACCTGTGGTGCGTCCGTCTGGCGGACCTTCCGCCGGCCCGGACCATGGCTTTCCGATATCTGCGCGTGGCCGTCCTGTCCATGCGGCGCTTCTCCGAGGACCAGTGCCCCCTGCGCGCCTCTGCCCTGACCCTCTTCACGCTCCTGTCCGTGGTCCCCATCTTCGCCATGGCCTTCGGCATTGCCCAGGGCTTCGGGCTTCAGAGCGCCATCGAGCGGGCGGTCCTCCAGCAGCTGGCGGGCCAGGAGGAGGTGGCGCGATGGATCATGAGCTTCGCCCATTCCATGCTGCAGACCACCCGCGGGGGTCTCATCGCCGGCATCGGCGTCGCGGTGCTTTTCTGGACCGTCATGAAGGTCCTGAACCACATCGAGGTCTCCCTCAACGCCATCTGGAAGACGAGGTCGCCACGCACCTTCTCCCGGCGGGTGAGCGACTACCTTTCCTTCATGCTCATCGCTCCCATCCTCCTCATCATTTCCAGCAGTCTCACGGTCATGGTCACTCAGCAGCTGGGGTTCGCCAGCGAGCGCTACGAGATCGTGGGCTACTTCCACTCCACACTGCTTCAGCTGCTGAAGCTTTCACCCTACGTGGTCATGTGGGCGCTCTTCACCTTTCTCTATGTCTTCATGCCCAACACCCGGGTCCGGATGGGCTCGGCCGCCGTGGGCGGCATCATCGGCGGCACGCTCTATCAGCTGTTTCAGGCCGCCTACATCTACTTTCAAGTGGGGGTGTCCAACTACAACGCCGTCTACGGGAGCTTCGCCGCCCTCCCCCTGTTCCTCACCTGGCTCCAGGCGAGCTGGATGATTGTGCTTTTGGGGGCCGAGATCTGCTACGCCCATCAGAATGCCAAATGGTTTGAATTCGAGCCCGGGGTGAGAAAGCTCGACAGGGCCACGAGAAACCTGGTGGCCCTGTGGGTCATGCAGCGGATCGCCCGCCGCTTTTCCGACGGGGGGCGAGGCTGTTCCGCTGAGGAGCTGGCCGCGGCGGGGGACCTTCCCGCCCTGCTGGCCCGGGAGACCCTGGAGGAGCTGGAGGAGGCCGGCCTTCTGGCTCGGGCCGCTCCGCGCGGGAGTGAGCCGGACCAGGGTCCGGAGAGCCAGAATGGGCTGCTTTACCAGCCTGCCCTGCCCGTGGCCGATCTCACCCTCAAGCAGGTCCTGGATCGGCTGGAAGCCCGGGGCCATGTTTGCGTCCCGAGCCCTGAAGGCCATTGCTTTGCGGGGATGGAGGCTCTATCGAGCGCCCTCGCCGAGCTCCACCACTCCTGCCAGGCCTCGGCGGCCAACCGCCGTCTGCTGGACCTCTGAGGGATTCCGTTCCAGTGCCCGGCATGTGCTCCATCCCACCCAGGAGCGGGGGTGGTGCCTTCGCCTCATGGCGGACCTGGCTCCTCCCCGCTATCCCGGGCTTCTCATCGGGACCGAGGGGACCCCGTCTCATCCCGCTCCGGATCATCGCGATGCCCCGATGGCTCTTCCACAGGCGATGCATGAGATTACGGCGGCTGGCTTCAGCTTTGGCGGTTCTGTCTCTTTTCCCGCTGCCGCTGCCGACATCCCACGGGGAAGCTTATGAGGTCCGTTGGGAGGGGACGGCGGAAAGGCCTGTCCTGACCGACCTGGAGTCGGCATCGAACACGGTGAGGTGGCGGGACAGGCCGCCCGCCACCGTCGGGCTTCTGCGCCGCCGCGCCAGCGAGGATCTGGAACGGTTCCGCAAGGTGCTGCGCTCGGCCGGCTACTATGGAGCCGATGTCTCCTTCGACATCGGCCAGGAGGCCGAGGATCCCGTCGTCCTTTTCAGCATCAACCCCGGCGAGGTGTTCCGCCTGGAATCCATCCAATGGACGGTCCCGGAAGCGGACCGCGACCTCCTCCGGCATTTTCCGACCTCCGAGAGCCTGGGCCTGGCTCAGGGGGACCCCGCCCGCGCCCAGGCCATCCTGGACGCCGAGAAGGGGCTCATCCGGACCCTCGAGCGCAGCGGGCGACCCTTCGCCCGCGTCGAGGACCGCCGGGTTGTGGTCGACCACCGGACGCGCACCGTTCAGGTGACCTACATCCTGGCCCCTGGTCCCATGGCGAAGTTCGGCCCCACCCACGTCTCCGGCCTCAAGAGCGTGAGCGAGAGCACGGTTCGAAACCGGCTCCTCTGGCGGCAGGGCGAGCCATGGAACGGCGATCTGATCTCGGAAACGCGGCAGGAGCTGGCGAGGAGCGAGCTCTTCTCCCTGGTCCAGATCACACCAGGGGAGGAGCTGGACGAGGATGGCGGGCTCCCCGTCGCCCTGGATCTCGGAGAAAGGAAGCACCGCGGCGCCAAGATCGGGGCCGGCTACAGGACCGACGAGGGACCCGGCGGCCGGTTCAGCTGGGAGCATCGCAATCTCTTCCATCATGGGGAGAGACTGCAGCTGAGCGTCACGGGCTCGGCCCTCACCACGGCCTTTGATGCCTCTTTCGAGAAGCCGGATTTCCTGCGGCCCAGGCAATCCCTCAGGCTGTCTTCCAAGCTCGCCGATGAGGATACGGACGCCTACCAGAGCCGCTACCTGGAATCAGCCGTCACACTGGAGAGGAAAGCCGACAGGACCCTCAGGTGGAGCATCGGGCCCGGGCTTCGGTGGGCCAGGGTGGAGCAGCTCGGAGAAACGGACGAGGTCGCCCTCCTCGCTCTCCATTCCTTTCTGGACTGGGACCGGAGCGACAACCTGCTGGATCCCACCGTCGGCGGGAGGCTCAGATTGCAGCTGGCTCCTCATTGGGATACGCTCGGAACATCCTCGACCTTCGTGAAGGGCGGCCTGAGCTACAGCCACTATTTCAGACTGATCGACAAGCCTCTCGTGGTCTTCGCCGCCAGGGGGGCCCTGGGGTCCATCGTGGGGGCCGGCCGCGACTCCATCCCCGCCGATCTGCGCTTCTACGCCGGCGGGGGCGGCTCGGTCCGGGGCTACCCCTACCAGACCCTGGCTCCCCTGGCCGAGAACCGCGATCCCATCGGAGGACGATCCCTCGTCGAGCTCAACGCCGAGCTGCGGGCTCGAGTCACCCGGGACATCGGTGTGGTGGCCTTTGTGGACGGGGGAAGCGCCTTCGAGTCCAGCGCCCCGCATTTCAGCGAGAAAGTGCTCTGGGGTGCCGGTCTGGGGCTTCGGTACCACACTCCCATTGGTCCCCTGCGGCTGGACATCGCTTTTCCCCTGGAACGGAGAAGGGAGATCGATGACCCGTTCCAGGTCTACGTGAGCATCGGCCAGGCTTTCTGACCCATGGTCCGCCCACGTGCGGACCCTGCCCGTCGATGGCACATGCCGCACCGTCTGATTCACCAAGAGCCGGGAAGGAGCCTTTTGATTCGGAAATTCCCTGTGATGGCTTACCATTGCGGCCCATTCGAAGAATGTTTATGAAATGCGTGTCAGATGACTTCGCGCGAGCCTTCCCGAAGTCAGTGCCGAACATCGTCCCTGGTGGCGCGCCGCCATCTTCATGGGACTGAACGGCGGGGACAGTTTGCCGACACCCGTTTCACTCAAATCTCAAGAGGGAGCGACTCGATGAAAAAGGTTCTTTCGGTGGCAGTGATGGTACTTTTCGCCCTGGTGGCGTCCTTTCCGGCCCTGGCCGAGATGCACAAGGGAAAAATGACCCTGAAGGCTGGAGACGAGATCTACGTTTGCGGCTGCGGCGACAAGTGCCCGTGCGACACCATGGCCCGCAAGGAAGGCAAGTGCTCCTGCGGGGCCGACCTGGTGAAAGGAACGGTCACCAAGGTCGAGAAGGACAAGGCCATGATCATGGTGAATGGTCAGGAAAGGGCGTTCAAGACCACGGGCAAGTACATGTGCGCCTGCGGTCCCAAGTGCGGCTGCGACACGATCAGCCAGAACCCCGGCAAGTGCGTTTGCGGGTCGGACCTCAAGCCGGTGAAAACAAGCAAGAAGTGAAGGATGGAAGGCCGAATGGTGGGCGGTTGAGAGCACGTGGTGGCCGGATCGAATCCACAAGCTGGATACCACGGGCCAGGATTTGAGACACATGTCTGGGAAGTCAAACAAGGCCTCATGCGTCGGCACTCTTTCCCACTGACAGGGAAAACCGTGCACTGAGCTTCAGACAGAAAGGCTCCCTCCCGCAGCGGGAGGGAGCCTTTCGTGCCTGGTGCCTCGGGGCTTCCACGGGTCTCGGGTCGTCAGGATCCGAGCGGTGGGCGCCCCGGGGGATATTTCAGTGATTCTGCTTTTCACCCGTGGGGTTGAGGACCCGGATGATGCCCGCCATGGCCGACCCGCATTCCACGAACATGCGCATGACCGTGACGAGGGCGATGAAGTTGAGCACTCCGAAAGCGATCCAGGCTCCCCCGTATGCAGCGGCCGCGGCCAGGGCCGCGAACAGGATGGCGAAGGAGTAGCCGACGGCCGCGCACTTGGGCCATGCCTTGAAGCGCACCAGCTGCTTGCCGCCGCCGTGCTCCTCCACGGCCATGAGCAGCCTCACCGACCCGAGCAGCCCTCCGCGCATCTCCAGGTCCCAGCGGTCGTAATCGCCACCCCGGCTCACCACGCCCCTCAGTCCCTTCAGTCCCGACTCGAGGTTCTCCAGCCAGTCGATGGGGGAGCGCCACTCCTCGCTCCACAGGGTGAAATTCTTGGGTACGGGCCAGGGCATGGAAATGCCGGAGACCACGCACTGGCGCCAGGGGGTGAGGCCCAGCTTCATGCGGCCCACCAGCCGTGCCAAAGGCTGGAACATGTGCATGGCAGCCGTGAGGAGCCGCATCTTGAGCCTTTCCCTCCGGCTGTAGGTCTTCTCGGAGAACTTGACCCTCCAGGCACAGGCGAGGGCATGGATTACCGGCACGATCGCCGCGAACAGCAGGAAGGGCAAGGCGACGAGCAGCGGTCGCCACTCCACCCCCAGGGCCGAGACCACCGAAAGGGCAGCCACCACCACGTACCACTCGGGCATCATGGGCAGGGACCAGAGGAGACTTGGCGCCGGCTGATAGATGGACTGGAAGAGGGCGCTTCCCCAGGTCCCCTGGTAGACACGGCCCCGGAAGAATCCCAGCAGCTGCTCGAATCCCTTGAAATACACCCGGCCTGCCCAGGGCACATGCCCCGCGGCGTTGTACTTCTCGGGCCATTTCTTCTCCAGATCCGCTTCGGCTTTCCCGTAGTTCAGCTGCTGCTTCCAGTACGTTTTGACCGAGCCGCGGCGGTGGTGCCAGACCATGGCCGCCGGGTTGAAGCCCAGCGTCCAGCCCCTGGCCTGGAGTCGCCAGCAGACATCCACGTCGTCCCCGGCGATGCGGAACTGGTGGTCGAATCCCCCGATGGCTTCCAGGGCCGCCCTGCGAAAAGCCATGTTGCAGCCGGGAATGTGCTCCGCCAGGGTATCCGTCAGGAGAACGTGAACGGGACCACCCGGGGAGTTGGAAACGCATTCCGCCACGGCTCCATCGTTGGGAGGCGGCAGGTTGGGGCCGCCCACACCCACGTGGGCCGTCTCCAGAAACGTCGCAGCCAGGTAGGTCAGCCAGTGCGGATCGGGGGTGGCGTCGTCGTCGATGTAGGCCACGATCTCGCCCCGGGCTGACTGCCATCCCGTGTTCCGGGCGCTGCTGAGCCCGCGGTTCTCCGTGGTGATGACCCGGAAGGGATACTCCTGGACGATTTCAGCGGTCTTGTCCCGGGAGCCGTCGTTGACGATGATGACTTCATAGTTGGGATATTCCAGCCTCCGGAGGCCCTCCAGGGTATCCCGGATGGTTCTCGAGCCGTTGTAGGTGCACACCACCACGGAGATGCTCGGCCAATCGAGATCCGGCTGGAAAGGCACCTCGGCAAAGGCTTTTCGCAGAGATTCCAGGGATTGCTTGGGATTCCTGTTCCGGTCGGTCACCCCGAACCCCCAGTCATCGATATCGAAGCCGCCCCGATGCCACTCGTCGGTCCAGGAAAAAATGAACACCCCCGAGCAGCCGGTTGCGAAGGTGCTGCGGATCTGCCAGACGAGAGTATCGGCCTGCTTTTCCTCGCCGTTCCGCATGCTGTCCAGGCCCACCTCGGCCATGAGCAGCGGACGGTCCCCGGCCAGGTTCTGAAGCCGCGCCAGGTAGCCTTCCAGTTTCTCCCGCGTCTCCAGGTACACGTTGAAGGACACGAAATCCACGAAGGGAAGCTCCAGGTACTCCGTCGTGGGGAAATTCACGTAGGTCACCAGCGCGTCGGGATCCTCGGCCTTGGACGCGCGGTACAGCCGCTCCAGGAAGGCCTCGATCCGGTGGCGCCCGAACCAGCGCACGATGGTGGCCGGAATCTCGTTGCCGATGGTGTACGCCAGGATGGCCGGATGCCCGGCGCAGGCCCGCACCCCCTCGCGCACGCGGCGCTCGATGTCCTGAGCCAGCTTACGGTTGTCGAGAAACGTGATGTGCTCCTCCCAGGGCAGCCCGACCATGACCCGCAGGCCGTGCTTCTGGGCGATGTCCAGGAGCCACCGCGGCGGGACGGTGTAGGTCCTCACCGAGTTGATCCCGTACTGGGCCATGAGGCCAAAATCGATCTCCACCTGCTCGGGAGTATGATACTCGCAGCCCTGCTCATCCGGCCGGAAAGGACCATAGGTCACGCCGCGGATGTAGAACTTCTCGTCTCCCACGAAAATAAACTTGCCGGCGACGCGGGGGCGCACGCCATCCTCCACGGGGATGGCTCGCGGGGGGGCGAGGAAGAACCGGGCCACGGTGCTCGCGGTGGACGCGCCGGGGACTATGGTCGGCAGCTCCGCGGGAACCTCGGGCTTGATGCGGTAAAGCCGGGCCGTCTTTTCGCCGGCAGCGGCCTCGGTATTCTCGGAATCCACCTGATGTGTGCTGGGACTTCTTGTGAACAGGGGCCTCACGACACTCTCGGTATCGGAGCGCGGAGCGACAAGGGTTTCATCCTGCTCCTCCCCGCCCCCCGTCTGCTCGCGGGATTCATCCAATTGCAGCTCATAAGCATTTCCACTGACTGGTGGGGTCATGGCTTCCCTCGTTCCGTTCTATCGACGCTGGTTGCATGTTGTAGATTCCGTGGGGCGGAATCTCTGATCACCGGGCACAATGACACGACCCACACCTTGGCAAGGCCCGTGCCACGCCATAACCCAAGCAAATACCTGCCTGTTTACCCGTGGGGCTGTTTGCCGGGCCCGTGAGGGTTACGATTCTTGCGCACCCTGGTTACGGTAATTGCACAGTCTCGAGAATTCCCGGGCACGGCTTGTCGCCAATCCTGGCCGGCCCATCCCGCGGTCCCTCTGGCATGAAGCGGCGAGCGGGGGACTTCTCATCAGAATTGTGAGACGACCTATGGCAGTCCGCCCTGGTTCATGTTAAAGATAGCCGGAAAAGATCATGGGAGTCCGTACCGGGCCAGCCAGCGCGGAGGTCTCGCGAGGGAAGGGCTCGAATCAGGGATCTGACGGGATCATCGGGGAGGTGCTTGAGCACCTGGCGGGCTTCCGGTAAGAGACCATCGAGCAGACGGCGCCTCACGACGCTTTTGACTGAACCGGTTCAGGTCGAATAGCTTGAGTCGAGAGTATTGTTGGCGTCTCACGGGTATTTCATGTACTGAAGTACATCGGTCCTCAATTTTTGTGCTATTGATTGAGGTACTGATGCTTATGCATAAATAGCACAGTGAATAGCGAGGTAAATAGATGAACATTTATGTTGGCAATCTGCCCTATACGGTAACCGATGAAATCCTTAAAGACTTATTTGTCGAATTTGGGCAGGTTGATAGCTCCAAGGTTATCATGGATAGACACAGCGGGCGCAGCAAAGGGTACGGATTCGTTGAAATGCCGAGCAACTCCGAAGCGGACAAAGCCATCAAGGCACTGAACGGGAAGCTCGTCGACGGCATGAACATCAAGGTCAACCAGGCGAACCCAGGAGGTAAGAAAGCCAAGCGCCCAGCTTTCAAAAATCGATATTGATCGGCGATCGGTTTAAATCTGTCGTTCTGAACCTTGGGAAGCACCAGGTGGCTGTCCGATGATTCTTTCCTGTCATTTCGAAGGCAGCGTGGGGAAGAGAGAAATCTCGAAAAGTCCCGTGATCGCGAAAATCGAGATCTACCGCTATCGCTCCAAATGACCGTTCTCGGACAGCCTCCTGGCATGCCAGGAGACTTCCCGGCCCCACGCCCTTCCTCCGAGGGGCTCGCACTGCGGGGCCGGGAACCCAGCTCCGGCTGCCATCGCCCGTCCGCTCACGCGAGTCATGGGTCATCAACCATGGCGATCTCCCTTGTAGCCACCTATCTGGGCTCCGGCATTCTCCTGGGCTTGTCGGCGGGCTTCTCTCCCGGACCGCTTCTGGCCCTCGTCATCTCCCAGACGATCCGCCACGGCCTTCGAGAAGGGGTCAAGGTGGCCATGGCCCCCCTCGTGACGGACCTGCCCATCATCCTGGTCTCATTCCTCGTGCTTCGGAGACTCGCCGGCTCGGAGCCTCTTCTGGGAGTCATTTCCCTCGCTGGAGGGGTGTTCGTGCTTCGCCTGGCCGTCGACAGCCTCAGGGCCGGGGTGGTGTCGACGCAGCTTCCCGCGCTATCCCCGCGGTCGCTGGGGCGGGGAGCCCTCGTCAATCTTCTCAGTCCCCACCCTTACCTTTTCTGGCTGACGGTGGGGGCACCCCTGATGGTCAAGGCCTGGGATGAGTCACCCCCGGCATCGGCGGCATTCCTGGTCGGCTTTTACCTTTGCCTCATCGGCTCCAAGGTGCTTCTGGCGATCCTCTCCGGGAAGTACGGGTCGAGGGCGGGCGGACGGCTGCGCCAATGGATCCCGAGGTTTCTCGGGGCTCTGCTGCTGATTTTTGCCGCTCTCCTTTTCAGCGAGGGTCTCCACCTGCTGGGATGTTTCCCGTGATTTCGATCTCGTTGGAGATGGCCTTCGGCGGCATGTCGTCGAAGGGGCGCCGGCAGAAATCCGTCCGGATCCTGTAGCGCCCCGCGTCCGCCCCCTGGGGAAGCCGCAGGAAGACGGCGCGGGCGGACACCCGGTCCGTGACCGGGTGGCACGAAGCATCGGCGGGCCCCAGCAGCTGGACCTCCCGAGCCTTCTCCTCGCCTTCCCTGTCCCTCACCAGCCAGGCCGTGCCGGCGAGCCCGAATCCGAAGTCACTGATGGAGACGAGGGAAAGATTCACCCTGTCGCCAGGCCGATACCGGTCGAAGTCCGTTGTGAGGTAAATTCGGCGATTGTGCTCGCTTTCGCCGGTCCTCACCTTCGAAGTGGCCGCCTCCCAGAACCTGGGCCTGGCCACGTCCAGGTGAACGTCGGCCCCGCCGTAGTGGCCCACTCCGCAGCAATCCGCTTCCTTGATGAGCTTCCAGAGGTCTCTCCCGCCGATCCCGTCGATGTGGAAATCCATGGCCATCCCGTCCTGGTGGAGGCTGGTGGAGGCCACATTGCCACCGGCATTCCGCAGCTTCTCGTTGTATTCCGGGCTGCGATAGCCCGAGGTGAGGCGAATGACCTTGCCCGGTGCCACCCGGTCCGAGAAGTGATCCAGCATGAACAGCAGCCGGGGGGAGATGCGGTCGACACCATGCCCTGGCGAGAAGTCGAGCACTTCACCGATGCGGGCCAGGGCAGCCTCGTTCAGGGAGCCATCGCCGTTGACGAACTGGACATCGATCACCCTGCCGTTCTTGACGCTTTGGATGTGAAGCCGGCCGTCCCCAGCCAGGAAGAACCGGGACGTTGAGGATACCACCTCCCCGGCCGCCCGGGCCGATCCCCCGCCGAGGGCGAGGATCACCGCCAGGCTGCACAGCCAGCAAAATGTCCCTGAACGTTGAACCATCCAACGATCTCCTTTCTCTCTTCTTTCCATACCGGAGCCCATAAAGCCGTGGGCAGGCGGGATCCGCTGCCAGCCCTCCCTCTTCCAGGCTTCCGCGATGCCCATCGGGAATGGCACGGGCGGGAGGTGTCGCTGGGGGCTCTCCCGGACCTGGCCCCGGCGATGACGTCCCCTGGAGATGCCCCTTCACTCCTCCAGGATCTTCCGGACGGCTTCCGACAGGTCCTTCACGGAAAAGGGCTTCTGGATGAAGTGAATGCCCTCGTCCAGCACCCCGCGGTGAGCAATGACGTCGGCGGTGTAGCCGGACATGAAGAGGCATTTCATGTCCGGCTTCATCCGAATCAGGCCATCCGCCAGCTCACGACCGTTCATCTCCGGCATCACCACATCCGTGATGAGGAGGTGGATGGGCGCGGGATGATCCCCCACGAGCCGCATGGCCTCCTGGGGGGTGCCCGCGGTCAGGACCCGGTAGCCCAGCCGTTGCAGGATGGCTCTTCCCAGGGCGATGATGGCTTCCTCATCCTCGACGATGAGCACGGTCTCCCTTCCCCCGCGCGGCTCATCGTCCGACGGAGCGAGGCCATCCTCGGTCTCCCCTCCCTCATGCCTCGGCAGATGGATCATGAAGGTCGCTCCCTGACCCGGCTGGCTCCTGACCTCCAGGAATCCCCCGTTCTGCTTGACTATCCCATAGACGGTGGCCAGCCCCAGACCGGTGCCCTTGCCCAGCTCCTTGGTGGTGAAAAACGGCTCGAAAATGCTGCCCAGGGTGTCGCCGCTCATTCCGCATCCCGTGTCGCTCACCGTCAGGACGACATACTGGCCAGGCGCCGCTCCGGCATGCTCGTCACAGAACGCCGAGTCCAGGCTGACGTTTCTGGTTTCCAGGCGGATGATCCCCGTGCCGGAAATGGCATCGCGGCTGTTGACCACGAGGTTCGCCACGATCTGGTCGATCTGAGCGGGATCCATCCGCACCTTCCAGAGGCCCTCGCCCCCCATCCATTCCAGCGTGATGTCCTCGCCCACCAGGCGCTGGATCATTTTGAGCATTCCCGTGATGGTCTCGTTGAGATCCAGCACCCGCACGCGGATGGTCTGCTTGCGGGCGAAGGCGAGAAGCTGACGCGTGAGGCCCGCCGACTGCTCCGCCGCCATTTCGATCTCCTGGAGCCATTGGTGGGTCTGGCTTTCCGGGGGTGTCTCGCTGAGACAAAGGGAGGTGTAACCGAGAATCGCCTGGATTTTGTTGTTGAAATCGTGAGCCACCCCCCCGGCCAGCCGCCCCACCGATTCCATCTTCTGAGCCTGGATCAGCTGGGCCTGCAGCTTCTCCCGCTCGGCCTCAGCCCGTCTGCGCTCGGTGATGTCGGTGAAGAAGGCCGCCATCCACCGGGGTGCCGCTTGAAAACCGTGCACTTCAAACACACCGGAAATGCCGTCGTGCTGGTAATCCACCTGGCTGGACTCGAAGACTTCCCCGCCAGCGGCGACGCGCCGGTACCGCTCGGGAATGTCCGTGAGGGCGAGGGGCGGGAAGGCCTCCTCGATGGTTCGGCCCAGGAACCGGGCATTGTCCAGTCCCAGGATTCGTTCCGCGGAGCGGTTGTAGCCTCTGAAAACGAGCCGGTCCCCTTCGTCCAGCTCATAGAGGTGAGCCCCGAAGGGAGCCGCATCGATGAGGGATCTCAACCGCTCCGCGCTTCGCTGGAGAGCCTCGTCGGCCTGCTTGTGATCCGTGACGTCACGGATGGACTCGATGGCTCCGACGATGCTGCCCTGCTGGTCGTGAAGGGGCGACGCCTTGAGAAAAACCCAGGCGCCCTTCCCCCCGTAGAGTGCGGGACAAAACGCCTCCGCCTCATACGACGACCCATCCCTCCTGATGTGCGGATACCGGGCGGCCAGGTCCTCGTCGGGCTCCCAGATGAGGTCCATCAGCTGCGGTCTCCGCTCCCCGTAAAAGGGAATCGTATATTCGTAGCTTCCGCTTCCGAGCATGGCTTCCGACGGAACGCCGGTCATCTTCTCGATGGCCCGGTTCCAAATGATGACGCGCTTCTCCCGGTCGATGGCCAGGGTCGCATCCGGCAGGAAATTGAGAATATCGGCGAGCCTGCGCTCATTCTCGCGCAGTGCCACCTCGGTCTTTTGGCGCTCCTGATTCTCGAGGGTGAGCGTCTCCTTGGACACGGTGAGGGACCGCAGACTTTCGGCCATGACGGAAAGATCGGCGGCCAGGCTGCCCAGCTCGTCATGGCGATCGAGGCTGATCCGGTGGGTCAGGTCGCCGGTGGCTATGACGCGGACGTCGTTCTGGAGGGAGAGAATCGGGCGGAGGAGGGCTCTCACGCTGAACATCCAGCCGAAGAAGCCCGTGAAGAGAACGAGGAGCAGCGAAGCCGCACCGAGAGCCCACCCGATATGGTGGGCATGGCTGTAGACCGTCTCCAAGGGGGTCTCCACCACCACGCCCCAGCGGGTGAGGGGCGTTTCGGCAACCACCCCCACCACGGGAGTCGCCTGGATGCCGCTGTATTCCCAAACACCCCCCTCGCCTGCCAGAAAGCGCTCAACGGCGACCATCCCCTTCATGTTTCGGCCCTCGAGCATGGCCGCGCCATCGTCCGATGCGATGAGCGCACCCTCCCGGTCCACGATGTAGGCCGTGGCCCCCTTGACGGTACACGACCGGGCAATGAGCTGCCACATGCGGGAGATGCTCATGGTCGCGCGGACCACCCCGACGACCTGGTCGTGCCGACCTTGAAACGGCACATAGAGCCGAAGCTCCGGAAGTCGGCTCGCCGGAGCCCGGCGAGCCTCTCCCACGACCACCCGGCCTTGAAGAGCCTGCTGGAATTCCTTCCGATCGTCCAGCGTCTCCCCCGAGCCTTCCAGGAGGTCACGAAGCCTCGATTCGTGAAGGATGGCCGTACCGTCCACCCGTGCCAGGGTCACGGCTTCGAATTCGCTTTGATGCGTCAGGAAACCGGACAGAACATGGCTCAGCCGGGACGGGTCCTGGCCCTCGGGGTCGAGGGAGGCGCCGAGAAGCTGGAGGCTGTTGAGGCTGCCCTGGATCTGAATTTGCACCGCCTGGGCCAACCGATCGGCTGCGTCCCTCTGCGTCCGGGCCATATCGGCGTGGTGGACCGAGCCGTTGATCACGAAGACCAGACCGGCCAGCACCAGCATGGGAAGGATGGCGAAGGCCAGCAGCAGAAGGACAATCTGCCTGGCGATGCTGCCGCGGAGTACTCTGGGAAAGCCAGTCCCTTCTCGCCGCATGGTCATCGCTCCTGCATATCGCTCGGCTGATGTCGAGTGTGCGCCCCCCACGGCGGATTGGGGTGGACGTTGAAGTCATGGCCCGCGGTCAGGCGCCGGTTCATGGAATCCTCGTGGGTGCTCGCCGGGCGGTTTCGAGCCTTCCCGCTCATCATCAGATAACTCACCTGGGGTTCTCCGACAACGGCCTCCTGGTCGCGGTTTCTCCTCCGGCCCGGATCTCCGGGGGTCAGGACGCCGGCCCGGAAGTCTCCCCCGGCGCCCGGTCAGGGTGGACAAAGGAAAGCATCAGGGAGAATGACACAAGGGTTCCGAAGTCCTGGGCCGCCGCGTCTCGGACCACCAGCGTCCACTTTCCCCTGCAGCTCTTGCCCGCCAGCGCCGCCAGCGCCGGAGTCGTGGCCGCATCGTAGGTCTTGCTCAGGTCCCTGGCCGGGCCGCCCTCCCGCTGATGGAGCACGATGGGGCCGACGCCTGTCCCGACCGGAGGTCTCACCGAAATGACCAGGTCCCCGATGTAGGTGTGCTTCAGCTCCAGGCCGACACTCACGAGATCGACCGGCGTGTCGTCAGCCACATTCAGCAGGAAGGACACCGTCTGGAGGTCCGGGATCGGCGCGTCGAAAACCCGGCTGATGCTGATTCCACTCCGCGGCTGAGGTCTGGCCAGCTCGACGGCGGTGCGGGCGTTCAGCCTGCCGTAACCGTACTTGGGACTGTGCCCGTCCGCGTCGTAGTCTCCACCCCGGGGATCGATCCTGTCGCAGGCGCGCTTCAGGATATCCTTCACCTCGCTCCACCGCAGGGCCGGATTGACGGACAGCACCAGCGCGGCCACTCCCGCGACTCCAGGACAGGCGCTGGACGTACCGCCGAAGCCGTGGGTGTAGTCTCCGGCCGCATCCCCGTCGGCCAGGCTGCCCGAGTTATACCCGCGAGGGCCGATACGGTCCGTCGTCCAGATGCCGGGGGTGAGGGGATTCGCATGCTGGAACGGCGGGTGCCCCATGTCACTGCTCGGAAACGCGCACCAGACGGCTTGACCGTAATCGCTGTAAACGCTCCGCGTGCCCCGGTCGTTGCACGCGGCCACGGCGATCACCTTGGAGTAGCTGGCGTATCCGTCATGGTCCACGGATTCATTTCCATTGCCCGCGGCAAAGCAGACGACGCATCCCTTGCCCGAGCGTCCCTTCTGAGTGCAGTAGTCGATGGCCAGCCGGGTGGATGCCGGCAGCGGAAACACCTGACCATGCCTCGGGTCGCCGGGATTCCACCAGCGGCCGTCCGGCGGCCCCCAGCTGCAGGAAATGACATCGGCGCCGTTTTCGGCGGCCCAGATGAAGGCATCCGCCTCACGCTGGGACCCCAGACCCGATGCCAGCCGAATGGGCATGAGCCTGGCTCTGGGGGCCACACCCGATGCCCCGCTGATTCCGTTGGCGCAGGCCACCCCCGCGCAGGCGGTGCCGTGGTCGTCGGTGAAGCCCGGCTGGGGGTCCTTGGGACGAGGGTCGTTGCTCTGGAGCGTTGCATCCCGCGGTGCCACGACCTTGTCGGCCCCGGACAGCTCCACGTGGTCGATGTCGATGCCGTCATCGATCACGGCGATGGTGACCCCCTCACCCCGGCTGATCTCGTGGGCGGCCTCCACATTGCCGTGGGCATCGATGACCACCCCATTGACGGTGGTCTTCCGCAAATGCCACTGCTGGGGAAAGATGCCCTTGCGGGCTCGAGGCCTGATGAGCTCGGGATGGCAGTATTCCACATCCTCCCGCCTCAGGAGCCCCGCGGCTATGTCGAACACCTGTCGCCCCGTGCCTTCCATGGCTGCGGCGAAGAAGGCGTTGGTCGCGTATCTCACCTCCTGCTTCACCGTCAGACCGGCACCGCGGAGAACCTCCATGCAGTCCTCGGGATCCGCCGTGTCCACGAACTTGATGAAGAGATTCTCGGTGTAGAGAACGGGCTCCTGGGTCACTGGATCCACCAGGACCCCTCCTGCGAACCGCACGTCGGGGGAAGCCCTGAGAGCGGTTTTGCGCTCCTCCAGCGAGCGCCCGCCAGGGGAGACCGGCACCCGATAGACCTCAACCCCGGCCTCGGGGTACTCAGCCAGAAGGACCCCGTCCTCCAGCTCCGCTTCGAGGGGAGAGGGCACCGGTCCCGCCGACCTCCTGATGGAGCGCCCGCTGCGGGTCCGCACGGCGATGAGGTCATCGCTCTGCTCCAATTCCAAACCAGGCTCTTCCTTGGTGCCGAAAAACACGGTGGGCATGGCGTGCTCCTTTCTGATGGCATTCAGGGTCATGAAGCTGCCAGGATCATGGAGATGGCCCGGGTGCCGGCTCATGGCAGCCGCCCGGACGGCACTGGCGCATCTGGACGCCGAGGCTCATTCGCCCAGAAGCCAGAAGCTCGAAACCGGGAACCTCATGCGGGAGAGAGTATCAACTTGGGGTCGAAAATGTCATAATGGAAGCCCTACGTCAACGGAAGGATCCTGATGCTGCTCGATCAATTCCATCTGCTCCGCAAGACAGAGCCCTCTCATCCCCTCGCCCCCGCCGACCTCTTCTCCGCGGTGGAGCACCTGGTGAAAGCTTCCCAGCTGCTGGAGGAATGCCGCGAAACCATGGAGGAGGGGTCTGTGGACGCCTCCATGCTCCAGAAGCTCGAGGAGTCCTGGAACGAGGTGAATCTGTGCAGGGTGCACACCGAGGATATTCTATTCATCGAGGAGCTGCTCATCCCCACCCTGGGCGAGATCAACGACGCCCGGAGCATGCTGGAGTCCCTCATCGCCTGGAAGCTGGGCATGACGCGTCAGGCCTACTACAGCATCACGGGCTGCCTGACCAACGCCCTCGGGGGCATACGCCCCTGCATCGAGGAGCTGTCCAGCTGGGAAGGCAAGGGGGCCGCGGACGGCAACGAGTCCGCGGGCGTCGGCGGCTGGTGATGGGTCACGTGCCGCCTTATCCCAGGCCCTGCCGGCGCTCTTCGCACCATCGGGAAGGCCTTCTCATGACCTCTGAGCTGGACAAGCCCCTGAATTTTCGTTGATCGCTGTATCAAAGGTGACATACCACAAACGCTGTCGGTGGTCATGATTGCCTTGCGGTGGCCAGCGCCGAGGGCGGGAATCCTGCGCCAAAACGATGGAGACGTGGAAGACTGGGGAAGCCATGAGAAGATGGATCCATGACGGCGACCCCGAAGCGGGCCCACGACGAGCAAGGTCATTTCATGACCGACACCGGCACCTGGGTGGCGGAAAAGCAGAACCGGCCCAATCTCAAATTCCTCTACAAGGGGGACAATCTCCTGGTGAACATCTGGGCAGATGCCTGAGAACGTGCTCTGCCTCAACCGCTCGGTGGGTGAAAAGCTGAACCCGCGGAACGGGGTGACCGTCGAGATTTCGAGCGGCCATCACACAGCCCGAATCCAGGTGAAGCTGACCTGATCTCCCTCGCTGGAAAGCCCCACCGGCCGGCGGGATGCCGATCCTCCTTCCTCCTGGCTCGAAGCCGGTCGAGGCCCCAGATTCATCCCCCTCCTGTTCCAGCCCCCTGCCCTGACGATGGAAGCCCGATCCGTCGCCCCCCCTCGCCTTCGAGCCGGTCTCGCCGCTTTGTGGATCACGCTTCCGACGCCCCGGCAAAGTCGCCCTGGGGAAAGGAAAGTTTCCCGGTCCGCGCAAGTTTTCCCCTGTCAGGTGGTTTAGATGATTGAAAGGGGATTCTTTGAAGGTGTTTTTAGGAAGGGGGAGTCATCGGCGTGGACCGGCTGTGCTGTCACAGGGCCTGAAATGCGTGTCGGGGCGCATGATCAAGCTGATCTTCCGCGTCATCCCGGCTCGTGATCACTGCCAGGTAGGTCAAGGGTTCCTTGTGCATCCAAGCTTTCCGGTTTCTGGTCGTCCGCGCGGGCGCGAGTGAATCTGGATCTCAAGAGGGGAAAGGAGGCTGCCATGTCAACGGAAGGACTGGTCGGACGGATCGAGGATGGGGGCGGCGCGCAGTCCGAAGCCGCGGGCGTGCCCAAGGGGAGGAACCTTTACAACAAGATGGAATGGGCGGGAGCCTTCGGTGACATCGGCACGCTGATTCCTTTCGTGGTGGCCTACATCACCATCGTCAAGGTCGACCCTCTCGGGCTGCTGTTCATGTTTGGAATCTGCCTCCTCGCCGGCGGGATTCATTACAGGACCCCCATCCCCATTCAGCCCATGAAGGCCATCGGAGCGGCGGCCATAGCGGGAGGGATCAGTCCG
>JALOPI010000022.1 GCA_025453975.1 Syntrophobacteraceae bacterium | reverse complement strand
TTGCCGCGCCCGGTGCCGCCGACGAGGAACCACTTCTCGATGCGAATGTCCTGCATGCCCACCGTCAGGTCGAAGGGCGACTCAAACAGGTCTTCAAACTTCCCGTAGGCCAGCTCCATGTCCAGGGATGCCGTGTTCTCGGCCAGGCCGTAGAAGTCGGCCCCCAGCGTGGAGTTGAACATGGCTCCTGTCTGAAGGGTGAAATTGGTCCACCCGAGATTTTTCACCGCGGCCCAGCGCAGCTTGGCCGCAATCTCGCCGTAGGAGCTTTCTCCCTTCCCCGTCGTGGCCAGGGGTGCTCCGAAGTAGGGGTTGCTGTCGTAGCGGTAAAACATGAACAAATCCCCTCCCACGAGCACCTTGTCGAACAGTGGGCACCCCGGATCCATCTCGATCTCCGCCCCGGCGCTTCCGACCATGACAGCCAAGGCCAGAATGCCCGTCAGTAGCGCCGCGCTTCTCCCCCTTCCTCTCCTCATGATTCCTCTCCCCCCTCGTCTTCAACTACCCCGTCTCGTCAAGCCCCATTCTCGATCCAATTCCCCGCGTCCATGCGCCATGCCCCGCGCGCGCCCCATCACCAGGTGCAGGCTCCCCCCCGATCCCGGCCATCCATTTCAGTCCAGGACATGGAGCCCCGAGCAGCACTGTTGACCAGAGTCGGCGGCGTCAGTCCAGGGAAAGCCGGATCCAGTCTTCATGAGGCTTTCCGGACCCCGGCCGTCGCCGGGGCGACGTCGAGCCAACAGCACTGGAGCCCCTGGGACCTTCCGCCCCAGGTGTACCTATGAAAAATTTCACGAGATCAACGCGCCCCGTGGCTTAACCTGGACCCCTCATGACCATTTGGAGAGCGAAAAGAGAGCAGAAATCGCGGAGCAACGCAGAGCAAAGCGCGTACCAGCCACAAAAGCACATCCCCGGTGACATGTCAATCGATTGAGTGGGGACGCATGGTTACAGGGCTCCGATGGGGCCGGCTCAAGAGCCATTGAAGCTCGGAGCACCAGGGAACAGTGTCGGGAGCCCTCCCCGTTGGTGACGAATTTGTTTCAGATTCCCGGTGTCGGGCCGGAGGTTCCCCCGCGAAACATGCACAAATCCCCCGTGGCCGGCCCGCTGGACTCCCGTAAATCCGCACAGACGGCCGTCCGGACAGGCTCCTCCGCAAGCTCTGCTGGTGGATACGAAAATGTCCCATCGTATGAGTCCGCTTGAGGAGGGCGACCATTCGGCCCGTGCGACTCCAGGCCAAGGCGGCCGCGGCCCGGGGGGCCATGCGTCCGGTCATCCCTTGGGGACCGTGCCAGAAAGCGCTCAAGACCTTGCGGATGGCGGCCGATTCGTGAGGCATTTGAAGCACTTCACCTCATGAGCCGCTGCCCCAAGCCCGGCGAGGGGAGTCTCCCGACGCAACGTAGGTCCAGTCTTTCAGCGCCTGAGCGCGCCTGGCGGTACTGGAATGTGCAAGCAAGGATCCACGATCCTGTCAGCAGGAGGACGAGAATGGACGTACGAAAAAAGCTCCTATTGTCTATTGCCGCAACTTTGCTGGTTCTCGTCACCATCCTTTTCGTCACCTCGCAATGGGTCATCATGGAGGGCTTTGACAAACTGGAGCTGGAAAACATGAGGACCGACGTTGACCGCGGGCTCCATGCCTTTCAAAACGAGATCGATTCGCTGGACAAGACCGTCAACGACTGGGCCGCCTGGGACGATACCTATGCGTTCATCGAGGATCGCAACGAAGAGTACATCACGGCCAACATCAATGAGCAGACCTTTGAGAAACTTCAGCTGAGCTTTCTGATCTACGCGGCGTCCTCGGGCGATCGGGTGGTGGAAAAGGGCTGGGACGCCCAGGCGAGCCAGATCGTTCCCATCTCCGAGTCCCTCGCCAAGGAGCTCGGCGCGGGCAGCCGCCTCGTGGACCTTCGCCATGATGGGAAGGGACTCCGCGGCGCACTGTGCCTGGCCGAAGGCTGCTACGGGGTGGCCTCCCGCCCGATCCTGACCAGCGAGCTCAAGGGACCCAGCCGAGGGGCGCTCATCATGGGGCGCAGGCTCGATGGAGATCAAGTGCGGGGGCTGGCCGAGAGAACCCGACTCGACCTCACCCTTTCAGCCCTCGACGGCTCGGGTGTGCCGGTGGACGTTTCCGAGGCCAGCCAGAAACTGGACGATCAGCAGAGGATCCTGGTTCAGACTTCCGGTGGTCAAGCCCTGGCTGGATACGCCCTCATCCGGGATATTCACGGCAAGCCCGCCATGATGCTCAAGGTCACGGAAGAGCGGAAGGTCCACGCGCAGGGGCAGCGGGTGGTGCACATCCTCATCGGAGCCATCGCTCTGGTCTCCCTTGCGCTCTTCGGCGTCGTCTGGCTCATGATGGGAAAGCTCCTCTTCATTCCATTGAAGAGCGCCATCGGGGGTCTTCAGCAGGGAATCCTCAGCGCGGTTCAGCAGGCACGCCACCTCTCCGGCACCAGCACGCGGCTTGCCGAGGGTGCCAACCGACAGACGGGCTCCATCGAGGAGACGGCGGCCTCCATGGATGAGATCGCCTCCATGATCAACATGAGCGCCGATCATGCCTCGGAGGGAAACCAGCTCATGCTCGGCACGTGCAAGGTCGTCGAGCAGGCCGGCCAGTCCATGGCGCTCCTGACGGCCTCGATGATCGAAATCTCCCATGCCAGCAAGGAGACATCCAAGATCATCAAGACCATCGATGAAATCGCCTTCCAGACCAACCTGCTGGCCCTGAACGCGGCGGTGGAGGCGGCCCGCGCCGGTGAGGCCGGAGCCGGCTTCGCCGTTGTGGCGGATGAGGTGAGGAGCCTGGCCTTGAGGGCGACCCAGGCCGCCCAGCTCACCGCAAGCATGATCGAAGGAACCGTCGGGAAGATCGAAGATGGCTCGGAGCTGGTTCAAAAGACTGGAGCAGAATTCTCGCAGGTGGCCGAAAGCACATCCAAACTGGGGGAGCTGGTGGGGCGGATCGCTTCCGCGTCTCAGGAGCAGGCTCTCCGCATCGAGCAGGTGAACAGGGCCATCGCCGACATGGACAGCGTGACCCAGCAGAATGCCACCGACGCGGGTGAGTCGGCTGCGGCCTCCGAGGAAATGAATGCCCATGCCGAGCAGATGAGGGCTCACGTTGCCAGCCTGGCTGGCCTCGTGGGTGAGAGGGGGGATGGGTCGGCGCCCCCCCCCGCCGCCAGCGCCCGCGCTTCATGAAGCCCAGGCAGGGGACCGGCCGTGCCGGATACGGGCTGCCTCGCTCCCGGGTGGAGTGTGCGGACCTCCAGGACTTGCACCGGTCGGGGTCATTCAGGATCCATCAACGGTGCGGGGACGAAAGTGTCGATCAACCGATCGATGCGGGTCCAATGGGTTGTTTGAGACGCCCCCCCGATAGAACCGTCTCCACGGCAGCCGGCATGAAGGGAAGGAGGTCCGCCACGGAAAAAGCGGGGGTCGGTCGTGCCAGAAAGCCCATCCAGCGGTTGGCTCGAGCCGCCAGGGAGCAGGCTTCCAACATCGGGTAACCGCTGGCCAGAAGGGCCGATACGAGACCCGTCAGGGTGTCCCCCGTTCCGCCGACGGGCTCCATGGCTTGCACGACGGGCTCATCGATGCGTGCGAGTATCCCCTCCCTGGAAGCCACCACGTCTTGGCTCCCCTTGACCAGGAGAAATCGAGCGGCGTTGTCGTGGGCGTAGGCCCGCTGGACGAGCTCCGGGACCCGGTCTTCCTCCTGGAGAATGAATCCGCGGGTGTAAAAGGGGTGAGGGGCCGATTCATCGGCCAGGAAGGCCATCTCGCCGGCATCGGGCGTGAAAAGGTCGTAGGATGCGGCGAAGCCGCTCATCTTGGCCACGTACATGAAGCCGGCATCGGCAGCCAGGATCGGCCTGGGATCGCATTCCTCCAGCGCCATGTAGACGCGGTTGTGTCCGTCCACGTCCGGCTGGAGATAGTGGAAGACCAGGAGGTCGAGGGAAGAGAGAGCGGTGTCGCTGCCCAGGTGGCGATAGATCCGGTCGGATCCAACCCCGCGCCCGATGTCCCCCGCCAGAAGCGCCTGGGGGGGCTCCGTCCCCAGGAAGCCGGCGGCGGTGCACGCGGCCGCCAGGAGCGCCGGAGTGCCGCGACGGATGGGGACCGAGAGCCCGCCGAGCCGCAGCGAGCCCGATTCCACCCGGCACGGTCCCCGGTAGAGTGGAAAGTCCTCCCTCGGGACCGTCCCCACGATCAGCCACGACATCGTCGCACCAGCTCTTCGTAAGCCAGCTGCAGAGCATAGCCGCACAGGGTGTGCCCCAGGGTGCGGGGCGGAGGGGCTTCGGCCAGCGTTCGCCCCACCAGGGCTTCAGCCAGATAAGGTACATCCGGGCAGCCTCCACCCGATACATTCACAATGCGCAGGCTCCCCTTGTCCACGGTGATCTTCATGTTGGCGGCCCGCACCATGAGGTGGTCCCCGAAGTCCTTGACGTGATAGAGGCTCACGGGCTCGAGAAGGGGATCCTGGAGAGGCAGGATCCTCAGAGGCTCCAGACTGGCCTCGGCCAGGAGCCTCGCGATCTCGAGCTGGGCGGCCAGGGGGACCTCGATCACCAGGTCGCAGCCCGTCCGAAGCTCGGGCGGCGGCCCCTTGACGGCAACGGGGATTCCCGCTTTCCTCAGCAGCGCCTCGCCGCGAATGACCTCGCTGGTGTGGTGAAAGACCACGATCGCCCGGTCCGAAAGCTCTCCTCTCTCCCCTGGGTCTTGCCTTGCCAGGATCCCCGGAAGGCTCCGCGCCACCTGGACGACCTTATGCCAGAACATGCCCCGTCCCGCCTAACGCTCGAGGATGAGCCGACAATCGTCCCCCAGCGCCTCTTCCCGCACCTCCCACCCCTGCGTGCGTGCGGCGCGGGAGACATTCTCCCGGCTCACCTCATTGTCCACGATGACCTCCACCGTGCCCGTCCCCTGCGCTTTCATCCTGGATAAGACCAGAAGCACGGGCTGGGGGCACGAAAGACCACGGGTATCGACGATCTCGCTCACGGCAGTTTCCTCCTCGGAGCCATCAGGCTGGCGTGCGCTGGATGTTGGTGAAGCCTATGAGCAGGCAGAAAGCCAGGCAGATCCCCACGGCGGCCATGCCGTGGGGGCCGAAGCCCGCCGGAGAGCTGGCCAGGCCGAAATTGTGGGAGAAGGCGGCACCGGTGAGCATGCCGAGGACGAAAACCCCCGCGTCCGCATCCCCCTCGCCGGACATGAAGAGCTGACGCCCCGGGCATCCCCCGGCCAGTGCGAAGGAAAGCCCGGCCACCACCATCCCGGCGAAGTTCCAGAGCGCCATGGAGTGGGCGACGGGCTGCTTCTCGAAGCCGGGGCTGAACTGCCCCAGGGCGAGGTTGGCCAGGAGTGCCGTCGCCAGGAGTGCCAGGAGTCCGGAGAAGAGATGCCACTGCCTGAACAGGATCAGGTCACGGATGGCTCCCATGGTGCAAAACCGACTGCGCTGGGCCAGGGCGCCCACCAGGAGCCCAACGGCCAGCGAGATGGCCAGGGGAGCATAGGCGGCGCCCGGTCCCTTGAGACTGTAAAACAGCACGCCGCTCTGGGCCTGCCCCTCCGCCGGGCCGTAGAGGGCTCTCAGGGCCAGCAGTCCGGCGACGAGGAGCGGCATGAGGAGGCCCGTACCCGTGCTCTGCCTGGCGCTGCGACCCAGGTTGTAGCCCTGCCTGAAGAAGAGGGTCCCGATCCCGATGCCCGCGGCCAGCCCGGCCAATCCCAGAATGGCATTCCCGTCGCCCCCCGCCAGCCGCAGCAGGGCTCGCCAGGGGCAGCCCAGGAAGACCAGCGCGCCGATCATCGCCGTCATGCCGAGAATGAACCGGGCCAGGGGGGCCGAACCGCCCCGGGGCTTGAACTCCTTGAAAACCAGGGCGGCCGCGAAGGATCCCAGAACGAAGCCCGGAATTTCAGGTCTCAGGTACTGCACCAGCTCCGCCCGGTGCATGCCGACGGCACCGGTGATGTCCCGGTCGAAACAGGCCACGCAGATCCCCATGTTCCCCGGGTTCCCCCATTTCTGGAGGAGTGCCGCCAGAACCCCGATGAGAGCCCCGACGGCGATGATTCCCCCCCCCGTTGCAAAGACATTGCGCTGAGTCACCTCGAAAGTTCTCCTTGCTCCATCGCGTTGCCGTTGATGGCCATGCCTCCCGGCCGGGAGGGCTCCGTTCCGTGAGCCTGGCCAGCCGCACCTGAATCCTTGGGGGATGTCCCCGCTCCCGACGAGACGAAAGCCGATGGTTCGGCCAGGCTGTGATCCGCAGGCTCACTTGTATGAAAACGGGGTCGGACCGGCAAATCGGTAATTTCGATGCTCTTGGGACAAGGCATAGGAAGGGGCAGGAGATGGAACCGATGGAGCCGGGGTGCTGGAAGCGGATGCCCGCCAGCCCGAAGCCAGCGGCTCAATGCCACCGCTGGAACAGGTCGTGGGGAATGTGAAAGCAGTCGAGTACCTTGCCCAGGGTCTGGTGGACGAGGTCCTGAATGGTTTCGGGTCGGTGATAGAAGGCGGGAATGGGAGGGAGGATGACGGCTCCCAGGGAGGCCGCCTCCAGCATGAGTCGCAGATGTCCAGAATGGAGCGGGGTTTCTCGCACCACCAGCACCAGCGGGCGGCGCTCCTTGAGGCAGACGTCCGCGGCCCGCACCAGCAGGCTGGCGGTGAAGGAATGGGCGATGGCCGAAAGGGATTTGACCGTGCAGGGGATCACCACCATCCCCCCGGTGATGAAGGAGCCGCTGGCGACGGGCGCGGCCAGATCGTCATCCCGGTAGACGCGGGTGGCAATCTTTTCGACCTCCTCCACGGGGATGTCGGTCTCGATGAGGATGTTCCTGCGGGCCGCCTCGGTGACGATGAGATGGGTTTCATAGTTCAGCTCACCAAGGACCCTGAGGAGCTCGATGCCGTAGATCACGCCGCTGGCACCGGTGATGCCGACGACGATGCGCCTGGATGCGTCACTCATGGGCCTCCCGCTTCCTCTCCTCGGCCACCATCTCCCTCGCGAGGGCGCGGATGTTTCGCATGACCTGCTCTATTCCGGCCGCTCCCAGCCGATCCCAATGAAGCCCGGCGGCCACGACCACCCGGCATCCCAGCTCCGACGCCAGCCGCTCCGAGACTTCCTTCACCACATCGTCTTCCTTGTGGCCAACGTAGCAGAACACCGATGCCGTGGCCGAAGGGCGCCCCGGATCGGCAAGGCTGGGCCTCGGCTGAGCCATCGCCACCGCGCCGATGTGAGCCGCCCCTCCCCAGAGAGAGACCAGCAGGTCTCCGCCGAGGCGCTGCAGCATGGCCTCCACGAGAAAGCCGCCCTCCTCCTGCCGGAAGAAGATGGGATGTGCTTCCCTGGTCAAGTCCGACGCTCCGGGTCCCAAGAATTCCACTCATCTTTCGGGTATCAGACCGTGTCAGCCCGCTCGAGCCATGGCACGGCATCGCGCGGCGTGGAGGCACACTAGAGAAACCGCGCGGCAGTTTCAAGGGAAAAAGGCGGGTGGGTCTGGAGCCCCGGAGTCCAGGCAGGAATTCCGATGGACCGGTCAGCCTTCAGCTCACAGCCTTGTGCCCGGGCTCCCGCCTCAGGCCCTCCCCCCCCCCGACCAGGGACCCATCGCCAGCTCCAGGCGCGAGCTTCATTCTCCGAACACCATGTCGCTCCGGACCCAGCCCAACGACTCCGAACCTTGATAGTAGCCGATCTTGAGCCAGCGCCCCTTGCGCTCCAGGATCCTGTAGATCTCGCCCTCGCCGGCTTCGGCCACCACCTCCTTGTCCGTTCCCGGTCCGGATCGAACGTTGGCCTTCTTCACCATGATGACGGCCGTTGGAATGTCGGAGAGCAGGGCCTTGTGGACCCATCCCCGGTTGTTGACCCAGTCCCGGATATAGGCCCATTCGCCCTTGGACCGCTCGACCTTCACCGGGTAGCCCAGAGGGGCCTTGAGGACGATCTCTTCCTTGAGGCTCGGTCCGGAGCGGACATTGACCTCCTCCTTGGCGATGCTCTTGGCTGCGGCCGTGAGCGGGGATGCCGCCAAAGTCAGAGCCATGAAAACGGAGCACAAATTCAGCTTCACTCGCTTCTCCTCCGATGCGTCATCGATGGCGGCTGCAATGGAAATGACCCGACCCCGCCGCTTCGGGAGCCAGATGCCGCATTCCCGCCCGCGGCCCCTTGCTCGAGAGGTGCGCCGCGCCATCCGATGACATCATTTTAGCACACCCGACCTTGAATCGAAGTCGAATCAGGACGGGAGCCGGTATCGGGCCGGTGGAGTACAAGAGGGGTGCCAGCCGCGGCAAGTGGCCTGGCGGCGGCGGGAACCACATCGGGTGGGCCCATGGGATAGCCCCTCGATGCCACCAGGCGCCATCCCCCGGCCGGGAGTTTTCGTGGGGCGCGCGTCTCCTCCCGAAGCCGGAATTCCGCCGTGAACCGGCCCCAGGCCCTTCCCCTCGATCCCGCGAGAGCCTGGGCCGTGGAGCTCCCAATGCCCATGGGTGGAAGCGGCGATCTCCGTCCCGCCGTCGGGTCTTTCCAAAGGGGCGCCATCCGGCAGTCCCCGGGCTCAGTGCCGCTTCACGGGACTGAATCCTGTTTCATTGGACAAAGTCTTGCTCAGAAGGATTCCTGGCTGGCATGGCAAGGGATCAAGGCCTCCTGAAACAGGAAGGCAGCTGGTATTGTTTGAGGAGTGCATACAACCTGGACCGTCCTTGCGGAAATGGCGGCGCTGAACCATGCGGTCGAGGTTTCGGTTGGTTGCAGCTACAAGCCTGAATTCACTTCTTTTTTCAGATCCTCCCCCCTGCTGCCGGAAGCGTCGCTCCTGCGGCATGCGCAGGAAAGACTTTTGGACGGAAAGGGGCATTTCACCCACTTCATCCAGGAACAGTGTTCCCCCGTCGGCGCGCTTGCCGTTGTGGTGGATGGCCCAGGCGAAGAGCGCCTTGCCGGTCCCCGTTTCACCGGAAATGAGCCCATTGGCGTCACCGCCGGCAGGACATTTTCAGCTGGGTGAAAACGTTCCGCGCGCGGGGAAAGACAGGGATCTGAGCAGTTTTCCGAATCTGGAGCTCTTCGTGCCCATGCCCCAGGAGGCATCCTGAAGAGAGCCCGGCGGGGAGGAGTGACAGACCCGAGGGGAGCAGGAATGAGCAGCCCAATCCGCTGATGATGGCATATTATCGAAATGAAATTAAAATCTCCGCATTCAGCATGGGAGAGGCAGGACGCCTGGGTGGATGCGACCCGGACTTCCGCGGGTGCTCATCCCTGAGCGGCCCACTGGTCGAGGTCCCCGCGGGATGGACAGTGAGCCGACCCGGGAGGAAGCTCGTCTCCAACGGCCGGCCTCGGTATTTCCCGAACCACGGGGCGACCGTCCTCGCCTCCCAGGACCAGGAGGTCCGCCCGCAGCTCACCGGCGACCTTGTGAAGGCACTTTCCCACGCTTCCCTTGAGGAGATGCTTGTCCACCGTGATTCCTTCGATCTGGGCGATCTGCGCGGCATGCTCCACAATCTCGATCCCCAGGTGGACGAGGGCGTTTTCCAGGAACGCGCGGCTCAGGGCGTCATCTATTTCATGCTGAAGAAATGAACGATCGATCACGTGCACGCAAGTCAGCCGGGCCCCGAGCTCCCGGGCGAGGCGGGCGGCTTCCAGCACTGCCCGCTGGGCTCGTGTCGATGCGGTCACTCCACAGACGATTCTCTTCGGTTCCATGGTCACACCCCCTTTCCGTGGTTGAGCAATGAAGATGCAGGGGGCATGCCGTAACTCGAGCACGAATGCGGAATCGGGAGGCCAGTCAGCCTGGCGTGCCGTCCGCGTGCTCATGGAGCTGGTGGTTTGGGTTCCACATCCGGACCCAGGAAAGGATAATCGATGCCAGACCCTTTTGCGGTGATTATCCCCTCTCGCCTCATGTTGTCCCGACTCGCTCCAGCGCGCCTCGGGGCTTGATCTCGGTCCCGTGTCCTCCTACGTCATGCAGCATCGCTTAAACTTCTGCCCGCTTCCGCAGGGACAGGGATCGTTTCGCCCCACCCTCGGCTGCTCACGAACAATGGTCTGGCTCATGGAATCATTCATGCGAGGCTGAGACACAAAAGCTCGAGGATTCAGCAGGTACTCCACCTCGCTGATGTCCTCCGGCTCGTCAGGCTCCCAGCCTCCCACAAATATCCAGCCCCTGTCGTCACAAAGGCGCCCGATTTCCGCAAGTCGCCCCTCGGTTTGAACGCGGAATCTCACTGGTCTCTTCACCGTGCCCAGTCTCGCCATCGGCTCATCCCTTCCTTTCCATCCATCCCTGGCTCGTGTCGCATCGCGCCAGGTCTCCATCACATGCACTCATTCATCCGAGCGCGGGTATTGCTCCGGCGGCTCCCCGCGAGTTTCGAGCAGGACGGGCTCATGGATGTTTCGATCTGGCTCGATCGCTTCCAGAACCACGCCGAGCTCCCACTCGTCTCCGAAATCAAAAAGAAAGGTCATGGGCTGGCCGATGGTGACATTCAGGTCACCGACCAGGACCTCATGGGTCCAGGGGCCATCCTCCATGTACGGGTGATTCACCTCTTCCAGCGCGCCGAATCCATTGCGGTACCTGAACAAATAAAGGTGGTCCGAGCTGAACCGGACCGCGCCCAGAATGGCGTGAGCCAGGTCGTCCAGTGAGCTGGCCGCGGGGAGGGCGATGCGCCCGCGAAAATGCCCCAGGGATACCCGGAAGATGTGAGCCCCCTCGCGATAACGCCTCTCAGGAGCCGCGATCACGCGATTCCATGCGGGAAAATGGGATATGAGCGCGGTGCGCATGGCCCCAATGGGCATGGACAGCCCTTCCTCATCCGAGCCCGGGAAACTTTCATAATGCCCGAAAAAGGAGCCCTCGATGAGCCTGAGCAAGGCATCACCGAGGGGGGCTCGACGGAGGCTCTGGATGTTCCAGCCTCTTCTGCCCTCCACGGGGGGTGCCGCAACGATGGTGACCATGCCGAAAAGCTCCAGCAATGCCAGATTGTGCCATTCCAGATGGTAACGGCCGATCTGCTCGATCAGTTGGATATCGGTGGGGCCCAGTCCCCCGTCGGGGATTTTGGAGAAGAGAAACGACCACTCCTGGAACGTCCTGGGAAAAGGAAACAGACCGCGTCTGGAATCGCAGAGAACGATGTCGGGCCATCCCCGGAGCAGCCAGGTTTCCAGCAGGATGAAGTACTGCTCGGTGGGGCTCAGGTCGTCGAAAGCATCGAGCACCGAAGGAACCACCTTGAGCACCAGCTTCCTTCCCGTGCTTTCAACCGCTGTGAGCCCCGATGCCCTCAGGAGCAGGTAGAGTCCGTTGATGTGAGGATAGGACTTTTGAGTGCATCGCTTCAGCCCATGCTTCAAGGGATGGGTCATGCGGCTGTTGAGCGCCGCCAGGGGAGCCAGGGGGAGCTGCTGCGCCCCGGTGACCAGCACATCCCCCTTGCGCGTGAAATCGAGGAGCATTTTAAAATCGCGTAAAATCGTCCCAGGGCCATTCTGGTCGATCTCAAGCTCTCTCAGGAGCTTCTCCTGCTGGGGAGTGAGGGTGAGGCTCTTGCCTGTGGGAATGATCCATGCCATGACTGCATCCCTCTCCTGATCCTGGATTGATCATCATATGGGACGTCGAGCCGGGGTCGGGGGACCCCGTTCGGATACCGCTCTGGATGGCCGCCTCGCGCTCCTTGACTTCACTCAGCGGACGAGGGGCGAGGGTTCGGGAGGCCACGCGGAGCCCCCTCACATGAGCGCCCTAACCCTGAACGAAGTGACGACGCCTGTCAATACGTCGGCTCCATCGTATCGCGCCGGCCCGCTCGGGATTGACGTCCCCGGCCTCGACATTAATTTAACCGTGTCTGGTGAGACCACCGGATGGATGGAGTCACTCTTCCCCGATTTTGAGGATGAACCGTAGGCACACGACCAAAGGAGGCACTCATGGCAGTTGTGGAACGGAAAGGGGCAACACACTTCAAGGGAAATCCCCTGACTTTGCTCGGCCCTGAACTGAAGGTCGGGGCGAAGGCTCCGTCGTTCACCCTGAGAAAAGGCCTGGCTCCGGACAGCGCCTACACCCTCGCTTCCGATGCCGGGAAAGTCCGGCTCTTCAACGTGGTTCCCTCCCTGGACACGCCCATCTGCGATCTTCAGACCCGGCGCTTCAACAGCGAAGCCGGCAAGCTCGGCGAAAGGGTCGTCATCGTCACGGCCTCCATGGACCTGCCTCCCGCCCAGGAAAGATGGTGCCAGGCCGCCATGGTTGAAAACCTCATCACCGCCTCGGACTACTTCGATCACAGCTTCGGGCTCGGCATGGGCCTGCGCATCGCCGAGCTGGGCGTGCTGGCCAGAGCCGTCGTCATTCTGGATGGCCAGGGCGTCGTGAAATACGTTCAGGTGGTCTCGGAAGTGACGCAGGAGCCCGACTACGAGGATGCTCTCGCGGCCCTTCAGTCGGTTATGGGGTAGCAGGGGACAGGAAGATTGTGGAAGGGCGGACTCTCGCGGTTTTCCGCTGGTGCGTGATCGAGTTTCATGGGACCCGGCCTTTCGAGACGCTCCACGCGACAGGGTTTGGCTGGGCCTCCGGAACGATGGGGAGGCCCATTTGTTTTGCCTCAGGCGGATGGTGTACCTCAGGTGCGATGCGGGCCGGAATGACTCTCGGGGGCCGGGCTCGTCTCCTCATCGGCGCTGTTGCCGTTGACCGGCGGGGCGCCCGTGAGCTCGTCGGTGGTGGGGCAGCTGTCCAGGGTGCAGGCACAAAGGTCATAGCGGCTGCAGAGCTGATCGACCAGGGTCCTCTTCCAGAGGGGGACGCCGGAGACGTAGGCGGCGCGGGCGATCATGTGGGCGGCGACCGGTGACGTCAGGAGCACGAAGAGGGTGACGGCCAGGGCCCGGGTGATGATCTCGAGGTTGGGGAAGCGCACGGCCACGGCCATCATGAGAAAACCCATGCCCAGTGTGCTGGCCTTGGTGGTGCAGGACATGCGCATGAAGAGATCCGGCATGCGCAGGAGCCCGATGCCGGCGATTATCATGAAGAGGGCTCCGATCAGAACGAGGATGGCACAGACGATCTCCTGCATCAGCGGGATCCTCCCGTTGTGGTCACTCCACGCTCCACGTAGTAGGCGAAGGCGACGGTGCCCAGAAAGGACACGAGGGCCACGATGAGAGCGACATCCAGGAAGATCGCCTCGCCCGAGTCGATGGCATAGAGGGCGATGACGCCCAGGGCCGTGACGGACATGATGTCGAGGGCCACGACTCGATCCGGCAGCGAAGGCCCCTTGAAGAGCCTGACGAAGGCCATGAAGATCGTGGCCGTCAGGAGCCCCATCCCCACGAAGATCACCACGCTGAAGATATCGTTCATCTCAGAAGCTCCATGACGCGCCTTTCGAATCCATCCTTGATGGCGCGTCGAAAGCCCCGGGTGTCGTCGAGATACATGCAATGGACGTAGAGCACCCTGCGGTCGCTGGAAACGTCGAGGCTCAGGGTTCCCGGGGTCAGGGTGATGAGGTTGGCCAGCGTCGTGATCTCGGCATCCGTTTCCACATCCAGGGGTATGGCGACGACCCCCGGGCGCATGTGGTGCCGCAGGGTCAATACGTCGTGGGCGACCTTGAGGTTGGCCATGATGAGCTCCTTGATGAAGAAGCCCGAGAACCCGATGACCTGTCTCACCTTGGAGAAGTAGGTCGACCCGGGAAAAATGGCTCCCCGCAGCAGCCACAGGATCAGGTAGGAAAAGAGAAAGCCCGCGGCGAAGCTCACGGGCTTGAAGGACCCCGTGATCACCATCCAGATCATGGCCAGGAGGATGTTCCCCAGCAGTACGTTCATGGTCGAGCCTCCAGAACAGCGCGAATGTACAAGTCGGCATTGAGAAGCTCACGCGCCGCCGCGCTGGCCACGGCGTGGAACGGTCCGGGCCAGACGCCCATGAGCAGCGTGAAGGCCACCAGCAGGGCCACGGGGGCTACGAGGGCCGGCGGCGGATGGGCGGCGGGCCCCTGGGACCGCGATCCTCCGGACGGCTGCTCCGGCCGATCCTTCCACAAGACCTCCGACCAGACCTTCATCAGCGCATAGAGGGTGAGAAAGCCGGCGACGAGGAGCAGGGCAGCCATCCCGTACTCCTTCTGGGCGATTCCCGCCTGGATCAGCATCAGCTTTCCCCAGAACCCGGAAAGGGGAGGAATGCCCGAAACCGCCAGAACCAGCAGGACAAAAAGCCAGGCGATCCCCGGATGGCTCCGGTACACTCCCCCCATGGCCGAAATGTCCGAATGATGGGTCAGACGCTCCAGGAGCCCTGCAAAAAGGAACATGCCGGTTTTGGCGACGATGTCGTGGATGAGGTAGAACAGGGAGCCGACCATGGCCAGGGGGCTGAAGAGACCGATTCCAGCCAGCAGGTAGCCGACATGGCTGACCAGGATGAAGGAGAAGCTCTTCCTCAGGTTGTTCTGGGGGATGGCGCCCAGTATGCCCACCAGGAGGGTCAGGCCCGAAACGAGGAGGATCAGCCGGTGGGAGGAAGGCACCAGGTCCGGCGGAAAGATGAGGGTGAAGAACCGCAGGAGGGAATACACGCCCACCTTGGTGAGCAGTCCCGCAAAGACGGCGGCCACCGGTGCGGCCGGGGCGGGGTAGGAAGCGGGCAGCCAGAAGAAGAGGGGGAAGACCGCGGCCTTGATGCCGAAGGCGATGAAAAAGAGCGTTGCCAGCGTGAGGGTCAGGGGCGGCGGTGAGCTCCCGCGAAGGTGCTGGGCCAGGTCCGCCATGCTCAAGGTGCCGACGATTCCGTAGAGCACGCCGACGGCGGCCAGGAAGAATGCCGACGCGATGAGGTTCAGGGTGACGTACTTGATGGTGGCCTCGAGCTGCGACCGCTGCCCCCCCAGGCCGAGGAGCACGAAGGAGGCGATGAGCATCACCTCGTACCAGACGTACAGGTTGAAGATGTCTCCGGTCAGAAATGCGCCGCAGATGCCCATGGATAGGATGTGGAGCAGCGCACAGTACCCGAAGGCCATGGGCCGCGGGCCGATCTCCGAAAGCGAAGCGACGAAGGTGGCGAGGACCACGACGCCTGTCAGGAGAACCAGCGTCGCGCTCAGGGTGTCCGCAACGAGGGTGATGCCGAAGGGGGCTGGCCAGCTGCCGATTTGAACCACCTGGATCCCATGGCTCCGCACGGAGCCGAAAATCAGCGTCCCCGCCGCGACCATCGCCGTCGACCCCACGATGCCGACGGTTTTCTGGGCGGCGGTCCGCCGCCACAGGAAGAGCGACAGGATGGCGCAGGAGAGAGGGAGCACGATGGGGAGGACGAGATAAAAGCTCATGACATCCAGCGGCTTTCAGGGGCAGCGCATCCTCGCCCGACGGCGAGCGCACAGTCCCGGGATCAATCCAGATTGTCCATTCCCACAAGCCGGTGCGTGCGCTTGATGAGCACGATGGCAAAGGCCTGAATCCCGAATCCGATAACGATGGCGGTGAGGATGAGCGCTTCGGGAATGGGGTCGGCGAACGGCCCGGAGAGCCGGACTTCCTGCAGCTCCATCACCGGCGGGCTCCCTCGCACCAGCCGTCCCATGACGAAGATGAGCAGGTTGGCGGCGTGTCCCAGGAGGGCCAGTCCCAGGATGAGCCTCACGATGCTGCGTCTCATGATCATGTAGAATCCCGCCGCATAGAGCACACCCACCACGACGGCCAGCTCGACTTCCATCACTCCACCTCCGCCACCGTGAAGAGGATCATGAGACTCACGCCGATGACGACGAAATACACGCCGACGTCAAAGATGAAGGGAGTCCCCACCTTTCCCGCCACCGGAATGGGCTGCTCCAGCCACAAGCCTGTCATGAAGGGGGCACCGATGGCCCATGAAGCCGCTCCACTTCCCAGCGCCGTCAGGAGGCCCGCGGCGATGAGCGTGCGGGGCTCGACCCTGAGGATCCTCCGGGCGCTTTCCACGGTGTAGGCGATCATGTGGAGGGCGTAGGCCGAGGCGGCCACGAGCCCGCCCACGAAGCCGCCACCCGGCTCGTTGTGTCCCCTCAGGAGGAGATAGATGGACAAGAGCAGCAGAAGCGGCAGCAGATAGCGGGTAGCGGTTCGCAGAATCAGCGAGGTCATCGTTGTGCTTCCATGAGCGCATACAGGACCGGTCAGCTTTCGGCTTCGCCGTCGGCTCGTGGTCCCGCGTCATATTTGAGCAGGGCGAATACACCCAGGGCCGCCACCGCGAGGACCGTGATCTCCCCCAGGGTGTCGAAGCCGCGGAAATCCACCAGGATCACGTTGACGACGTTTCGTCCCTTGGCCAGGAGGTAGCTGTTCTCGGCAAAAAAGGAGACAAGCCTGGGGCTGCGGTCCATGGAAGTGACCACCAGGACCAGGAGCGTCGCGATGGCCCCCACTGCCAGGGCGGCAACGGCGTCGCGGAGTCGGGCCTTGTTTGTGCTGATCTTCCGGTACTTCGGGAGGTTGAAGAGCACCAGCACCAGGAGGATCACCGAAAGTGTCTCGACGGCGAACTGCGTCATGGCCAGGTCCGGGGCGCTGAACACCAGGAAGGTGAGCGCCACGCCGTAGCCCACGACTCCCAGGGCCACCACCGCCACCAGTCGGGAGGTCGAGGCCACCACCATGAGGGTGGCCACGACGATGACCATGGCGATGACGGCTTCATAGGTGCGGATGTCGGTCCACCGCTGAAGCCTGAGGTCCGCCAGCCCGAAGGGATCCGTGATGAGGGACCATGTCAGAAGGCCCACGATGGTGACCATGACCGTGAGCAGGTACAGGTGGAGGCGCCCGCTCTGGAAGCAGCGCGTTTGGAGGGCGGCCAGCACTTCGAGACCGCTCAGGGTGGTGTCGTACAGTCTTCCCGGCGTCCACTGCGCCAGCGACTTCGGGAGGGGGGCCATGCGACGCAGTGATTGGCATTTCCACAGAAGCAGACTCCCTCCAGCGAAAGCCATGCCGCTGAGCAGGATCTTGACGTCGAGCAAATGCCACCCCGGAAGGCCGACCTCGGGGGACCGACCCAGGGCAGCGGCCGCCGCCGGCTCCAGGATCCACTGGTGGAGGCTCCCCGGCGCCACCCCGAAAAAGATCCCAAGTCCACCCAGCACCAGGGGGCCGATCCACATTTCCGCGGGAGGCTCATGGACCGAGCCGGGACAGGGTGCCCGGCGGCCGAAGAAAGGCATCAGGCCCACCAGCCCCGCCAGGGCCACCATGGCCGCGCTCGCCAGGACGACGGCCGCCGTGATCGCGGCGGGATAGGGCGCGGCGAGGGTCGATTCAAGGAGGAGCTCCTTGGCCACAAACCCCACGAAGGGCGGAAAGCCCGCGCTGGAGAGGGCGGCCAGGACGACGGCCGCGCAGGTGATGGGCATGGCCCGGCCAAGCCGCCCGAGCCTGTCCACCTCGCGCGTTCCCGTTTCGTGGTCGATGATGCCCGCCCCGAGAAACAGGGCCCCCTTGTACATGCCGTGGGCGGCGAGCAGCATCATGCCGGCGAGCATCGATGTTTCGGAGCCGATGCCCACCAGGAGGACCAGCATCCCGAGGGCGCTCACCGTGGACTGGGCCAGGATGCGTTTGAGATCCGTCTGCAGGAGCGCCAGGATGGCTCCGACCAGGAGGGTGACCGTGCCCATGGCCATGAGGCTGCCCCGCCAGAGATCGATGTCCCCCAGAGCCGGTGTCAGGCGCGCGGCCAGGTAGATCCCCGCCTTGACCATGGTGGCAGCGTGCAGGTAGGTGCTCACCGGCGTCGGCGCCTCCATGGCGTTGGGGAGCCAGAAATGGAAGGGAAACTGGGCCGACTTGGTGGCGATGGCCAGCAGAAAGAGGAGCACGATCATATGGGCCCGGGGTGTCGCGGCCAGAGACGAAGGATGGCTCAGGAGGGCCGAGACCTGGAAGGTCCCCGTCACCTGCTGCACGAGGAGAGTGGCCGCCAGCAGGCCCAGCCCGCCGACTCCCGTCACCAGGAGAGCCTGAAGAGCGGCCTGGCGCGCCGCCTTGCGGCTGTGGTCGAAGCCGATGAGCAGGTAGGAGCTGACGCTGGTGAGCTCCCAGAACAGAAAAAGAGACACGAAATCGTCGGAGAGCACCAGCCCCAGCATGGAAGCCATGAAGACATAGAGAAGAGAAGCCAGCCTGCCGAGGTCGGGGTGGCCCGAAAGATATCGCGGAGTGTAGAGGCAGACGATAGCGCCCATTCCGGTGATGAGGAGGGAGAAAAGGAGGCTCAAGCCGTCCAGGGCCAGGGAGAAGCTGACCCCCAGGGCCGGCAGCCAGTCGACCTGAAAAATCAGCCGCTCGCCGTCGGCCAATCGAGGCACGAAACGGGCCAGAGTGATGAACAGGGCGGCGGGCAGAAAGGCGAGAAACCATCCGGCGGCGCGTCCGGTCCTGACCAGAAAAGGCGCCAGGAGCGCGAAAGCGAATCCTGCCAGCACCACGAAACGCATGTCGATCTCTCTCCGGCTTCACTCCGAATTAACAGATTGTTGTTTTGACCAAACTTGTCATGGGCACTGGAATTGTCAAGGGGCCGTCTCCAGACAGCCCCCCATTTCCGGTGATGGCGGTGCGCGGTTTCAGGACCGCAGCGTGGCGGTGAGCCGGAGAGGATACAGGAAAAGATCCAGCGCATCCAGGATGCTCGTCGTTACCACGTCCGCCGACTGGATGGCCTGGACCGATGCTCCCTCCGTCTGGATGACCGCGATGCCGACGGCTGCCGCCTCGAGCATGAGACGATCGTTGCGCCCGTTTCCGACGGCGGCGGTCGTTTCAGGTCCAAGTTTTTGGATATATTGAAATTTGGATTCCGCTTCCCGGTTTCGGGGGATGACGACGAGGGAGCAGCCCGTTCCCTGGAGCTCAGACTCGACGGCTCCAAAGGTGTCGGCTGTCAGGACATGGATCTCGAGGAGCTCACTCAAAGCGGCCAGGCGCTCCCGAGCTCCATGGATGAGGCGGCCGTCGAGGGCGAGGGTGCCGTTGAAATCCAGGGCGAGGTGGCCAAGCCTCAGGGGTGTGTATCCGGGAATGATCACTTCCATCATTGAGGGATCCCTTCATCTACATTATGATGCTCATTGATGCTTGGGCAGCGGACGAGAGGTCCCCGCCCGCGCATTCATGGGAGAGCAGGGCGGCGCCGTGGGCAGGATGGGTCCTGCTCGCAGGCAAATGGACAGGTCTTATCTCACACAGCGAGGAATCATGTACAAGGGAATCCGCCCTCGCCTGGCCACGCTCATCGTTGGATGGCTCTTGCTTTACACCGTCGTGTGGGGCGGAGCCGCTGGAGCGGATACACCTCCGGCGGCCCACCGCGTCCTCATCCTCAACTCTTATCACCCCGGCTTCGTGATCTCGGACGATGAGGTGGCTGGGCTCAAATCGGTGCTTTCGGAAAACGTCGAGATCTTCCTGGAGTATATGGACGCCAGCCGCATGGGAGGCAGTCAGGCCTTTCTGGAGCTGTTCATCCGCCAGGTCAAGCTGAAGTACGGCGACCGGCGCTTCGACGCCGTGGTCACTCTCGATGACTCTGCCTTCGCGCTGATCCGCTCGCACGGATCCGAGATCTTTCCACATGTGCCCGTGGTGTTTTGCGGGGTCAGCGTTCTGAAGGACGACATGATCGAGCCGGGCTCGGCCATCACCGGTGTGCTCGACGCCGTGGACGTCAAGGACACCCTTCTGCTGGGTCTGAAGCTTCATCGCGAAGCCCGCCGGGTGCTCGTGGTGACGGACCGGACAACCACGGGCCAGCTCAACCGCGCCGCCCTGGAAGCCTTGAGCCGGAACGGGGAGATCCCGGCCGAGCTGGACTTCCTGGACCTCGGCGCGGGCCTTTCGGCGGCCGGGCTCCTGGAGCGGCTCAAGGCGGCTCCGAGGGATTCCATCGTCTACTATGCGGACTTCCACCAGGATCGAAACGGTGAGCCCGTGGATCCTCGCCGTATGTTCCGCGAGGTTTCGCGCCACTCCACCGTACCGGTTTACGTACACGCGGGGATGTATGTGGGGCTGGGGGCCGTGGGCGGCAGGGTGACCGGCGGCTTCGATCAGGGGCAGGCGGCTGGTCGGCTGGTGGCCCGTATCCTGGCGGGCGAGGCCGCATCGAGCATCCCCATTCAAAACGGGCCCCTCGGCCGCTACGTCTTCGATCACCGCGAGCTGAAAAGATGGTCCGTGCGCATGGCGGCACTGCCTCCGGACAGCGACATCCTCCATCTTGAGAGGTCCTTTTTCGAGACCCACCGGGGGATCATCTGGGCTGCCCTGGTCTTTCTCCTCATCCAGTCCACCCTCATCGCCTACCTGCTGAACAATGTGTCTCGCCTGCGGAGGGCTCGGTACGACCTGCTGGAGAGCGAGGAGCGCCTCCGGACTATTTACGAAGCGGCCAATCGAGTGGCATTCGTCATGACGGACGGCCAGAATCCGGATGGCCGCATCACGGAGTTCAGCCTGGGTGCCGAGCGGATGTTTGGGCATACGCGCGACGAAATGCTGGGACGTCCCCTTTCGGTGCTTTATCCCCCCGAGACCGAGGCCGACCCGTCGGGGAGGCGGCCCATATTCTGCGAGGATGACGTGGGAGTGGGCATCGAGAGCATCCTGGCGCGGAAGGATGGACAGCACTTTTTCGCCATGACGTCGGCATACCCCGTTCACAACGAGAAGACCCAGCAGACCGGGGCACTTTTCGTCACTTTCGACATCACCGAGCTGAGGCAGGCCCGGGAAGCGGTACGGGAATCGGAAGAGAAGTACAGGCAGGTCGTGGAGGGCGCCAACGACGCCATCTTCATCGTCCAGGACGGAGTGATCAAATTCCCGAACCCCATGGTCATGACCATCCTGGGCTACTCGGCCCAGGAGCTTTTGAGGATTCCCTTCGAGGAGCATGTACATGCCGAGGATCGTGCCCTGGTGATCGAGCGGCACCAGAGCCGGATTCGGGGGGAGAGTGTTCCGCAAAATTACAGCTTCCGGGTCATCGATCGGCGGGGTCAGCTCCTGTGGGTGCAGATCAACGCCGTGCGCATCCAGTGGGAGGACCGTCCAGCGACACTCTGCTTTCTGCGGGACATCACTTCCCAAAAGCATCTGGAATCCCAGCTGCTGCACGCTCAGAAGATGCAGGCCGTGGGAACCCTCGCGGGTGGCATTGCCCATGACTTCAATAACCTGCTTCAGGCCATCCTGGGGAATGCCGACATGCTGCTCCTCAAGGTGAGCGACCCGGAGCGGGTTCAGCGGGGGGGACAGCAGATCGCCAGGGCCGCTCGGCGGGGCAGCGACCTCACCAGGCAGCTCCTCACCTTCAGCCGGAAGATCGAGTCCAAGACGGAGACGCTGGACCTCAACCAGGTGCTGGTGCGGCTGAGGGGTCTCCTCGAGCGAACCATCCCCAAAACAGTCGCCGTGGACCTCCGCCTCGAGGAGAACCTTTGGAAGATCAATGCCGACCCGGGGCAGGTGGACCAGGTGCTCATGAACCTCGCCCTGAATTCCCGTGACGCCATGCCCGAGGGAGGGACCCTGACCATTGAGACCCGCAATGTCATTTTCGACGAGGAAGTGCAGAAGACGCTCCCCGAGGTGAGGCTCGGCCGATATGTGCTGCTCAGGCTGTCCGATACCGGACATGGCATGGATCAGGACACCGTCGCCAGGGTCTTCGACCCCTTTTTCACCACCAAGGGAACCGGGAGGGGAACCGGCCTCGGCCTGGCGATGGCCTATGGCATCGTCAAGAACCATGGGGGCTACATCAGCTGCTGGAGCGAGCTCGGAAAGGGAACCTGCTTCGAGATCCATCTGCCGGCCTCGGATATCGAGGAGACCACGCACGAGGCCATCCCCAGGATGGAGCCGACGGGGGGGCAGGAGACCATTCTTCTGGTGGACGACGAGGAGGTCATCCGTGAAGTGGGGTCCGACATGCTTGCCCAGTACGGTTATCGAGTTCTGACGGCCCCCGATGGCGAGACCGCCCTCGAAATGTATGCACGTGAGAAAGAGGGGATCGACCTGATCCTCATGGATCTCAGCATGCCCGGAATGGGTGGGCGTCAGTGCCTCATGGACCTGCTCCGGATGAGCCCCGATGCCCGTGTGGTCATCGCCAGCGGTTACTCTTTCGAGGGACCGTTGAAGGAAGTGATGGAGCTGGGGGCCAGAAGCGTCATCCTCAAGCCCTATAACAGCAGTGAGCTTCTGGCGGTCATCCGTCAGGCGCTTCGGTGAGCCCTGCCTTCAGAACTGCATGGCCTCCCTGCGATTCACCATGAGCGGCTCGTACTGGAAGACGGCATTGAGGTGATGCAGCAGGGCATGCCCGCCTTCCCGCTGCCAGAGAGCCTGGACCACCTCGTTGACCTGCCGGTAGAAATCGATCTTCGCCCCGAGATCTTTCGGGGCGCTCCCCGTCGGCTGAGACTCCACGACCTGCGTCACCAGGGTCAGCCACAGCTCGCTGACTCCCCGGATGAAATAGGGCCAGGATCTCTGGAGCAGGGGTGACCACTGAGGATCGCTGGTATCCTCGATATTGGGCTTTCGCACTGCTCCCACGTCATCGCATGTGATTTCGAGAAGCTCCCCCGTGGCCAGAAGATCGGCCGCCAGGGGTGACGAGCGCACGAGGCCGTAAATGTGATGGGCCACGTCCGGCGAGGCGTAGAAGATGAAGCTCAACTGGTGGCCCGCGGCGTCGCGGGCGGCTCTCCGGTGGAAGCGCCACAGTGCCAGGTCGTCCCTGTGCGCTTCGATGACGGGGGTCAGGATCTCGGTGGCCAGGAGCACATCCATGTGCCAGCGCGGTTCGGCGCCCTGAGACCATGGGATGCGAAATCGCGCATACCACCAGCCCATGGTCGCGGGCTGGTCCGCGGCAGGGTGGGGGACGGTGGAAGCCGGTTTGGGCGGACTGGCCGTGCCGCATCCCGTGGCGAGGAGCATCAGGGCTGCGCCCAGAGCCAGAAGAGGCATGCATGAGCGTGAAAGGGGCATCGGCATGGGGCCTTTTATTGAGAGGTTTCCGGTTACCGGTTGAAGGGGCGGATCATAGGCGCGCGCCCCCCCTCGCGATGACCGGCGTTGAGAGTCCCCGAGAAGCGGCTGGGAAGCTGCTCCTCGAAGGGGGAATGGTAGCGTGAAAGCCAGGTCCAGCTTAGTCAACACCGAATGTGCGGTCAAGGGACAAGGACGGCCGATGCATCTTCGCTCCCGGGGCCGGTCACAGCCAGCCGACTCCCCGTATGCCGGCAGCCCGCCAGCTTGCAGCCCCAGGCGCTGAGCCACCTGTGTCGAGGATCCAGGCACCACCGGGGCGTGCCCACGACAGCCATGGCTCCCGTTCCGTTGGAAGCCGTTCCCAGCGGGTATTCGGAATGTTACGGTTGAGTCCCATGTGGCTATTGACAATTGTGAGGGAAAGTTTTCTTATATGCAGCTAGATCGGCTTGAGCAAAGGATCCGTGGCGCTTTGGCCCCTAACCGTGGCGTTGAGGGCCATGGAATGCGAATTCGAGTGGGGATCATCTGATCTTGTAGAGTTTCCATGCCGTCATTGAGGAGGAGCGAAAAGCAATATGAAGACAAATGGGCGGGTCTCGATGGGAAGATACGTCATTTCGGTTCTGGGTTCCCTGGCCATGGTGATGATGCTTTCCTCCTGCTCTCTGTGGAGATCCTGGTTCGCTTCGGAATCGGAGATCAAGATCGTGAAGCCGATCTCGTGCCCGGTCGAGATCTCCCCACCGCCTTCGGGGCCTTACAAGGAGGTCAGACTGGACACGCCCGCCTCGGCCGTCTGCAATCCCACTCTCTATGTCATCAAGGGGGAGAGGCGACTTCTGGTGGTGGACAACGAGGTTCTGGTGAGGGACTACCGAATAGGTCTCGGGTTCAGGACCTTCGGTGACAAGATCCAGCAGGGTGATGGCAGGACTCCCGAAGGCGAGTTCTTCATCTGCGTCAAGAATCCCAACAGCAGGTTCTACAAGTCGCTGGGCCTGAGCTATCCCGCCCCCCATCACGCCGAGCGGGCGCTGGTGAGCGGGGACATCAGCCTGGATCAGTATCGACACATCATCGATGCCAGCGCTCAAAAGACCAAGCCGCCCTGGAACACGGCCCTCGGCGGTGCGATCTTCATCCATGGTGGGGGAGCCCACGAAGACTGGACGGAAGGCTGCGTGGCCGTCTACGACCGTGCCATGGATGAGCTGTTCAAAATCGCGCCCGTGGGCACTCCCGTGAAAATCCTTCCTTGACGTGAGCTGAAAGCTTCACCCATCCGTCGCGGCCCCATGTGGATCGTCACGGGCGCACCCGGGGGCAGCCCCTGGGCGGAGCACCGTGATCCTGGTGCGGTGGCGGTTGGCGTCCCCGCACGCCCGGGTCGGTTCATGGCGGCGGTTCATAGGGGATCAGCCCGGGCAGGCTTTCGGAATGTGCGGGCTTGAGAATCGGCTCGCGCAGGTCCGATTCCAGCCAGAATCTTAGACGGGGAAGGGCAGGCTTGCCCGGCTGCTGGCGGAGCCCTGGATCGATCCTTAAGGGCTTCAGGATCCCTTCGATGACAGGAACGAGATCCCTCAGCATGCGCTCGCCGTCCTTGTCCTCGATCTGGGCCGCCAGAATATATTTTCGCCAGCCGTCATCACAGACGAGGACCGAATCGGAATAGGAGATATCCCAATCCCCGGATTTCCGAAACAGCCTGTCTGGAGAGACATGCTTTTCGAGGACACTTACGAATTTGTCGTGAAGCCCCGGCCTCGAAAGTATCTCCAGCATCTGGCGGGAGCGCTGAGGGCTGATGATCTTGCCGTATGCAAGCATGTAGTAGAAGCGGCAGATCTGCATGACATTCGCGGCATGACACAGGCCTTTCAGGGGCTCCGGATTTCGCTCGATACCCGGCGGATAGCCGGCGCCCAGCCAGATCCCCCCTCCATTTTCGGGCAGATAGAACTGATGAGCCTTGATGACATCCCCGATGCGCTTGAGGCCGATGTGATCAATGAGGAAGGAAGCGGCAGGGTTGTTCGAGCGGCGAACCATCCGGACCAGCCATTCGTGGAGATCAGGGGAGTCCTGGAGCATTCCGTCCTCAATGCTCTGATAGGCAGCCAGCAAAACCGCGATCTTGGGCAGGCTCGCCGTATACATCATCGTCCATCCGTTCACACTCGCAAAACGCGCGGCGGCAGGGCTGGAAAGGTCCACCACCCCCACCGCCATCTTGTTCTGCTCAATGAGGGCGTGCCAGGACGGATGCTTGTACAGAGCGCCCTCGAGCGCCGACTGAAGGCCTTCATCCTTTGTGTCCGCGAAAGAACGATACGGTCCACCCTGTAAGGGAAGGCAGCCGGGAAGCTCAGGAGCCCCGTTGCTGGCGCTGGAGTATGCTGTTGATATAAAGAAAATGCTTGTCATCAGAATGGTCATCAGGAGCTTCATCTCTTCCTCGATCCCCGGACCGTTTCTCGCCAAACATCAGATTGGCCTCGCCAGGATTGAAATAATAGCCAAAACCGAAGGGTAAGGGCTTTATCTTTTTATCCGACCTGTAAACCGAGGCCAGATCCTTCTGGTACTTCTGACTGAAAGCTGAAATGGGCCTGACATAGCGGCCGTGGAATCGGAGACTCCAGAGGGATGGCTCGAAGTATTTCAGAGGGATCCCCGAATCCTCCTGGACGATGTAGCGGCTCTGGTCCAGCATGAGCTCCCTCGCGGCCGAAACCTTGTCGCTGGACATCACGTACGAGGCGGATTTCATGAAGGTGGTGAAGGGAGCCAGCCCTTTGAGAAAAGCGAGGAAGCTCGGGTTTCGATCGAAGGACCCATTGGAAAGGTCCAGGCGAAAGTAGTACAGGGTTTGGGGGGCGGCGTCCCTGGAGGCGGGGGTACGAAAGGTGATCCGAATGCCAGGGATATTATTCAGGTCCAGGTCCCTGGCCCCCAGTGCGGGAAATTCCCGAGCGGTGGTCCCTAGTGCGGGAAATTCCCGAACATTCCCGTCCATTCCCATGGTCCAGTACCGGACATCGAGCACCTGCGCGTTGCTTCGTGCCAGCTTGAACAGGAGGACGGGAAGCACGCCCTTGATTTCCGTTTTCTCGATCTCGGCATCCATGTGGGAGGAGATGAAATAGTTGATGTTCAGGAGATCGCGAAGGGAATTCTTCATGGACTCGAAATATGATTTTAACTGCCCATCGCTCATGCCGGCAAACCTGGGAATCTCTCCGAGGGTCTCCAGGGCTACCAGAACGTACGTTCGGGACCGGGGGAAAAAGGCATGGACATTGGCAAAATCCGGCCCGCTGAATGGATAGAAAACGCTGCCTTCCCATGAGGCGGCAGCCCCGAGCTCCTTCTCGGCCCACTGGCGCTCGGGTATGAGCAGCCGCTTGTTCAGACTGCTCCAGCTTCGGTCGAGGTACCGGGAATACTCCACCCATGCGGGCTTCTTTTGCAATGCGGCCAGCTCACCCCCCGGAACGGGCATCCCCGCGATGAACCGGGCATAATGGTTGTAAACCTCGCCAAAATCGGGACTCTCCCCCGTCGACAAGGGCGGGCCTTCCGAGTCATCCGTCTGCTCGGCCGCGGCAGGATCGAGGACCGGGAAAAGGGTCAGCATCAATAGCAGTGAGATGGTCGCCAGGCCGTGCCGTTTGTTTCCGTCCGATATCATCGCTTCTCCTCCTGGAGCAAATCTGATTCGCCCTGCCTGTTTGTCAGCCATCGGTAAAGTATCAGTAAAGATGCGACGGTCATGAGGCAAAATGCGGAAGGCAGGGGTCTCTGGATCACAAGGTAGCAAAGCATCCAGCCGTTGACCGCCAGAAAGAGCGCCGGAACCACGGGATATCCCCACGTCTTGAAGGGTCTTGCGCGGTGAGGCTCCTTGAACCGAAGGACAAACACTCCCAGGACGGCCATGCACGTGAACAGAGTCAGAGTGAAACCGACGTAGGTCAGAACGAAGTTGAAAGCGGAGGTCAGGGCAAGGAGAATCGCAACGGAGGACTGAATGAGCATGGCCCGGACGGGGACGCCTCCTGGGCTCCGCACGGCCAGGAAGCCCAGAGCCCTGATATCCTCGCCCATGGCGGCGGCGACCCTCGGACCCACCATGATCATGGAGCCGAGGCTCGAGATCAGGGCCAGGCAGATGAGCAGCGTCATGAGCCGGACACCGCCCTCTCCGAACACCGCCTTGGCCGAGAAATAGCCGACCTCGATTTTTCCGGTGAGCTCCGCCGCGGGCACGGTCAACAGGAAAACGACGTTGAGCAGGATGTAGCAGAGTGAAACGCAGAGGGTCCCCAGGAAGAGAGAGAGGGAAAGATTCCGCTCGGGCCTCGGGATCTCGCCGGCGATATAGGCGGATGCGTTCCAGCCCGAGTAGGCGAACGACACGTAAACCAGTCCCACTGCGAAAGCGGGGCTGAAAACGGCCCCCAGCTCGCCGAGCGATTGGGGAATGACGATCTCCTGCGGGTCAGGCATGGAAAAGCCTGCCACGATGAAAACCGCGATGAGGAGAATCTTGCCGACTGTGAATAGATTCTGAAAATGGCAGCCGAACCGCACATCCACGAGGTGCACCAGGGTGATGACCACGATGGCGGCCACCGCCACCACCGTTTCGTCGACACCGGGAAAAGCAGCCCCTGAATACCGCCCCAGCGCCATGGCCGCGAGGGCGATGGGAGCACCGAAGCCGACCAGGATGGAGACGGAGCCGGTGAGGAATCCGACTGCCGGGTGGTATATCTCCGTCAGATAAGCGTACTCCCCCCCGGATCGGGGCATCATGGCGCCCAGCTCACCGTAGGAAAGCGCTCCGCAAAAACTGACGATACCTCCCACAACCCACAGCATGATGGCGGAAAATGGAGAATGAACGTCGGCAAGCTGAAATCCGAGGGTGGTGAAAACGCCCGTCCCGATCATGTTGGCGATGACCAGAATGGTGGCGGAAAAAAGGCTTACCGGTTTCTTCTCATTGAGCATTGGCTGTCCTTCATTATCTTCGCTGGGCATCCATGCCTGCAATCCATTCTGGTTTCGCCACGCACCTCGTGACGCCCCCGGAAGACACTTCGGCAACTGTATAGTTCAAGCGAGGGGCACTTTTAAAGTCTAGAAACACGGCAAGCAGTTTTTCGTCCGGCATGCTGGCTCCCGGCCGCGCATTCCCCCTCCTCCCGATGTGGGGGAGGCGAAGCTTCGAAGCCGCGTTGTCGCGCGGGATGGCGTCTCGCTCCGCCCCTCCACGGCTGGAGAGGCATTCGCCAGTCTTTATGACCTCGCCCCATCGTGCCCAATTCAAACTCTGTTTGACATTCCAGCAGCCGGAACCTAGTATCATGAGTGATGAAGCCGTTAGGGGTGCCCCGGGGAGAGGGGCTGAGAAGACACCCTTAAGCACCTGATCTGGGTAGTTCCAGCGGAGGGAAATGGCCGAAAAGACGCCTCGTTTTTTGGGACCGTTTCTGTTGGGATTCGGTCTTTTTTATTTTGGTTTCGAGCACTTGGCCTGATTAGAAATTGGGTGACACGCACGGGGCGTTACGATCTCGGGAATGCGACCGGCGACGAAGCTATTTAAACATCGGGCTTTCAACGCGCTCCTTTTTGTGAAGGCTTTTCTTGCGGGGGCACCGGTTGATGGATGGCGGCCTGTCCGAGGGGGATCGCGCGTTTTTTCGCCGCAACATCCTCCTGGAGGAAATGGGAGAGGACGGTCAGCGAAAGCTGCTGGCGAGCAGGGTCCTTCTGGTGGGCCTGGGCGGACTGGGCAGCCCGGCTCTGCTCTACCTGACCGCAGCCGGTGTGGGTGAGATGGTCGTGATGGACGGGGACCGCGTGGAACCTTCCAACCTGCAGCGGCAGATCCTTTATGGAGAGTCCGACATCGGCCTCGAGAAGGCCGTTTGCGCCCGGGATAGGGCCCGCCGGATCCGTAGTGACGTGAGGATCTCCATTCATCCCGGGCGATTTTCGGCTCACAACGCTCGACGGATCCTGGCAGGCTGTGATTTCGTCATCGAGGCCACGGACAACCTGGAATCCAAGTTCGCGGTGAACGACGCATGCGTGGCTCTGGGAGTTCCTTTTTCCCACGCGGGCGTGACCGGGCTTCAGGGGCAGACCCTGACGGTGGTTCCGGGAAGGAGTCCGTGCGTGCGATGCGTGTTCGGCGACTTGCCGGATGCTGATGCCGACGGCGACGGGGGCGGCGGAGAGCAGGGTATCCTGGGGCCGGTTGCCGGAGTGATGGGTGCCATACAGGCCGTGGAGGCCGTCAAGTGCCTGGTGGGCTTCGGCCAGCTCCTCGCGGGGCAGCTCCTGACGTGGAATGCCCGGACCATGGATTTTCGGCGGGTGCCGCTGCCTCCCGAGCCGAGCTGCAAGGTCTGCCGGAAACGGCTCGGGGAATTGTTGGATGACGAGCCCTGAGCCCTCAGCCTTTAGACTTGAAACCATCTTCATTCGGGAGTCATCCCATGCTCGACAAGCCGTTGGTCATCGCGGGCCGATCGTTCCAGTCCCGCCTTCTGCTGGGTACGGGCAAGTTCGCCTCGTCACGGGTGATGCGAGAGGCCCTGGAGGCTTCGGGGGCCGAGATCGTGACCGTCGCTCTGCGAAGGGTCGAGCTCGAAAACCCACGGGACACGATCCTGAGCGTCATCGACACGGAGCGGTTCCTTCTGCTTCCGAACACCTCGGGGGCCAGGGACGCCGATGAAGCCGTCCGGCTGGCGCGGCTGGCCCGGGCGGCCGGGTGCGAGCCCTGGGTCAAGCTGGAGGTGACGCCCGATCCCCACTACCTGCTCCCCGACCCGGTGGAGACCCTCAAGGCGGCTGAGGTTTTGGTCAAGGATGGCTTCATCGTCCTGCCCTACATCCATGCGGATCCCGTCCTGGCCAAGCGGCTGGAGGATGTGGGCGTGGCGACGGTGATGCCCCTGGGAAGCCCCATCGGATCCAATCGAGGCATCCGGACGCGGGATTCCATCGAGATCATCATCGAAAAAGCTGGAATTCCGGTGGTCGTGGACGCGGGGCTGGGGGCCCCATCCCATGCCGCCGAGGCCCTGGAGATGGGAGCCGACGCCGTTCTGGTCAATACCGCCATCGCCGTGGCGGGCGACCCGGTGGGCATGGCGCGGGCGTTTCGCAAGGGGGTCGAGGCCGGCCGCGAGGCCTATGTGTCTGGTCTGGGAGCCTCGAGCAGGAAGGCCGAAGCTTCGAGTCCGTTGACCGGTTTCTTGAGAGCGTGAGCCATGAGCTTTCATGAAGTTTTGAAGTCCCACCCATGGCGCGAGGTGGGCCGCGGGATTCTCCGAAGCGGCGAGGATGATGTGCGTCGGGCCCTGGCTGCCCGGCATCCGACACCCGAAGACCTCCTGGCCATGCTGTCGCCCGCGGCCGAGCCCTTCCTCGAGGAGATGGCTCAGAGTGCCCATCGGCTGACGCGGCAGCGGTTCGGGCGGGTGATCGGCCTGTTCGCCCCCGTCTATGTCTCCAACGAGTGCATCAACTCCTGCGTCTACTGCGGGTTCAACCGGGCCAATCCCGTGAAGCGCCTGACGCTGACTCCCCAGCGGGTGGAGGCTGAAGGACGCCACCTGCACCATGCCGGCTTCAGGCATGTGCTCCTGGTATCGGGCGAGAATCCCCACGTGGTGACCCTGGAATACCTGACCTGGGTGGTGGATCTCCTGCGTCCCCTGTTCTCGTCCATCTCCATCGAGATCTATCCGCTGGAGACGGACGAGTACGCTGAGCTCATCGACCATGGCGTGGATGGCCTGGTGCTCTACCAGGAGACCTACGACGAGGCGCGCTTCCCGGAATTCCACCCCCGGGGGAGAAAGAGGGATTTCCGATGGCGTCTTGAAACCCCCGAGCGCGGAGGCCTGGCCGGTTTTCGGCGGCTCGGCGTCGGGGCTCTTCTGGGACTCGGGGACTGGCGGACCGAAGGCTTCTTCCTGGGGCTGCACGCGCGCTATCTGTTGAAAACCTTCTGGAGATCCCACGTCACGGTCTCGTTTCCAAGGCTGAAGCCGGCCGCGGGCGGATTCGAGCCGCCGCATCCCGTGGGGGACGCCGAGCTGACTCAGCTCCTGGTGGCTCTGAGGCTCTTTCTGCCCGACGTGGGATTCACGCTGTCCACGCGGGAGCCCGCCCATTTGCGCGACCACCTGATCCCCCTCGGCATCACATCCATGAGTGCCGGGTCCAGCACCGAGCCAGGGGGCTACACCCGCGACGGCGAGGCGGAAGCCCAGTTCCAGGTGGCCGACGAGCGCTCCCCCCGGGAGATCGCCGAGGTGATCCAGAGTCGAGGCTACGAGCCGGTGTGGAAGGATTGGGACGCGGCCTTTCTCCATCCGGAAGGGGGCTGCCGGTGAGCCGCCCCGGGCTGAAGAGCCGTGGCGAGGCGGTTGAGCGGCGGCGCGGGGAAGGCGGACAGTCGGGTGACGGGAGTGATGGATGGCCATCCGCGCCATGGTGAACGGGAAAGAGATGCAGTTTCAGGGGCCCTTGAGCGTGGCCGAGCTCCTGGAGGGGCTGGGGGTCAGCCCCAGGGCGGTGGTGGTGGAGCGGAATCTGGTGATCCTGGATCGGGATCGCTTCGCCGAGGAGTCTGTCCAGGATGGTGACTCCATCGAGATCATCAGGTTCGTGGGTGGCGGGTGAAGTGTGGCACCATGCGGCGGAGAAGCACGAGGTGAAGGGATGAATCGAGCGGTTCGACAGGCCATGTTCGAAGCAGTGGACCTCTACCCGGTGACCTGCGAGAAGCTCTCGGCGGGGCGGACCAATCTCGAGGTGCTGCAGGGCGTGATCCGGGGAGGCGCACGCATCGTCCAGCTCAGGGAAAAGGATGCCTCGAGCCGCGCTCTTTACGAGACGGCCGTCCGGTTCCGGGAGATCACCGCGGCGGCGGGGATCCTGCTCATCATCAACGATCGGGTCGACATCGCCCTGGCCGTCGGGGCCGACGGGGTCCATCTCGGCCAGGAAGACCTGCCCGTCGGCGAGGCCCGAAAGATCGGGCCCGAGCTCATCATCGGGGCCTCGACCCATTCGCTGGCGGAAGCTCTCCACGCCCAGGAGCAGGGGGCGGACTACGTGAACATCGGCCCCATCTTCCCCACGGGCACCAAGGAGGGGATCTCCCGCTTCCTGGGACCCGAGGCCATCCCGGCCATCAGCCCCAGCCTTCGCATTCCCTTCACCGTCATGGGCGGCATCCATGCCCAGAACCTCGACGAAGTCCTGAGCCAGGGGGCCAGAAGGGTCGCCATGGTCACGGAGATCACCCAGGCACCCGACATTGCCGAAACGGTCCGTCTCCTGCGGAGCCGGATCCAGGGCCGATAGGAGGCTGTCCGACAATTTTGGGTGTGGTTTCCAACGGAGCGTGGCGAAGAGAGAGATCTCCAGGAATCCAGTGATCACGAAGATCGAGATTTCTCGCTATGGCTCGAAATGACAGTTCTCGGACAGCCTCCTCGCCCCCCGTCCTTTTGCCCGTCGCCTACATCCCTCGGTCCAGATACTTTCGGAACCGCTCCGCCAGCACTTCGGGACGCCGCACGATGATCTCGTTCCGCAGGAGCTTCTGGAAGTAGTAGTCGTCCGTCCGGTGGTGGGGCATCAGGTTCTGGCGGCTGACGAGGCGAAGCATGCAGCGGAACCCGGGGGTGCTCGCTCCCAGGGCGCCGCTGAAGCAGGAGAAATTGAAGGTCGAGCAGCCCAGTTCGTGGTAGGCGCGGAGCATGCCCGACAGGCCTTCGGCCATGGCTTTCACATCGTCCTCCGTCCACTGGAGGAAGTGCTCCCGATGGGTCCAGACGGCGTTGACCTCGTTGACCCCCACGGGCGAGAACGCCGTGAGCCAGCGGCTGTCTCCCACCGCCGCGATGCTCCGGGCTCCCTCCGCCCACTCGGTATCCACCAGATCCAGCCAGTAGCAGGTGCCGTGCTTCGAATGATGATCGCGGCTGGCTTCGATGAGCAGCTGGTGGTGCGTGCCCGGCCGAGGCGATCCCAGGACCTGGAGATGGGGATGCACGACGCTGGCCCCCGCCGGCGGCAGGTAGTTGGCGTTGATGGTGAACCAGGCCATCTCGGGGTCCCCGGCGTGGCACCTCGCGATGAAATCCATGGCGGCGGAGAGGGCGTCCTGGAGGAGGGCGGGCGGAAAGTCGCTCAGCTCGCGGAAATGCTGGTTGCCGACCATGACCACGGCATGGCGGGCGGCCAGGGGAAAGAGGTTGGGGAAAAGGACCGTTTCTCCCCGCACCAGGCGCCCATCGGGAATCAGGTCCGAAGGATACCGGGGCGTCGTTTGCTTCCAGCGACCCTCGCAGAGAAAGCAGGTCTTGAGCGTCTCCGAGGCCCGCTCCGCCGCGTAGACGTGATCCGTGTCCGGAAAGAGGATGGAGACCTTGTCCTCCAGGGCGCCGTTGAAAATGCTCTGGTGACCCGTGAGGGGATCCACTCGCACCTGGATGTCCTGGTGATCCAGCTCGCCACCCTTGAGGGGGTTGTGAAACGCCGCCTGCTGATGCCATTGCTCGAAAACGATCTTCGTCATGACTCCGTCCTCCCCGTGTGTGCTCCTGTCGGGCCTGAGCGCCGTCCTACTTGTAATCGCGATGGCATGAGACCATGCGGGCCTGGAGGTCCTGGATCTCGTGCATGGCCGCCTCGCGCCGGCCATCGCGAAGGGACCGGAAGAGATTCTCCATGTGCCCCAGATATTCCCGGGCCGCTCGCTCCCATTCCGGCTCGGCCCGGGCCGCGAAGGCCCGCGACAGGCCCTCGAATTCCGCCAGCAGGCCTTCGTCGGGAGTCCCCCCTTCGCTGACGGCCGCCTTGATGGCCCGGAATGCTCGGGCCAGATCCTTTTTCACATGCCTGAAGGAGCCCGGCGGGGAGGGGACTTCCGGCCGACCGCCGGGTGCCCGCTGTCCTTCGGGCGCGCCACGGCTCCATTCCAGCTTGCACGCGACGCTGTGCTTCTTTTCCTTGAGGCTCAGCCGCACCTCCAGATCCTCCGCAAGCTCCACCACCTCGGGCCCGAACGGGAAACGCCCCTTGCGCACCTGGTCGGTCAGGTTCTGAAGATAGTCGGCCAGCGCCTCCCGGCCATGGATCGTTGCAGTCTTCTTGCTCATCTCTGTTCCAGCCTCCCTGTTGAAACGATCAGAATGCCTTCTCGGATGCGCACCCGTCGTGAGCCTCGCCCTTGCCGGCTGGATTCTCGGCCTGTGCGGGGGGCAGGGGTATATCCATCGGAGCCGGGCGCCAGGAGGGGAGCAGAAGGCAGAAGACGAGGCTCAGGATCGACGCGCCGAGGGTGCAGGCGAAAACCATCTCGACGCCCCGTCCCACGGCCCCCTGCAGCGCCCCGAGCACGTCGGTGGAAAGGGTCTGCTGGAAGTGCGGGTCCAGGAGGCTCTCGATGTTCTGGCTGAGCCGCACGCCCAGGTCGTGCGGAATCTCGTGGCTCAGGGGGGAGCGGCTCAGTTCGCTCATGGCCCGCCCCAGCTGAAGGCTCACCAGGCTCCCGCAGATGCCGATGCCGATGGTCCCGCCCAGCGTTCTCGAGAACTGCTGGGCCGATGTGGACACGCCCAGGTTCGATTCGTCCAGGCTGTTCTGGACAACCAGGAGGGTGGAGATGGAGACGAGCCCCATCCCCGCTCCCGCCAGGGCCAGCGCCGCCGAGCACTCCACCAGCGAAGTGGATGCGGTGAAGAGGAGCATCCAGACGGAGGCCGACGCGAGCATGAGGGATCCCACGATGGAGAGCGGCTTTTCGCGCCGCCGACTGACCAGTCGGCCGCAGACGAAGGCACCCACGGACCAGGCGAGGCTCAGGGAGACCATGGTGATACCCAGCTCGGCAGGGGTTTTGCCCAGGGCTCCCTGGATGTAGAGGGGAGTGTAGGCGGCCAGGGAAAAGATGGCGACGCTGCTGAAGAAGGCCGAGGCGTTGGCGGTGCTGAACCCACGGCTCCTGAAGAACCTCAGGTCCAGGAGGGGCTCCCGGGCCCGCCCCTCCGTCCACAGAAATGCCATCCCCGAACCGAGCGTCAGCAGGGCAAGCCCCGCCATTTCCAGGGAGAGCCATGGGTAGCTGCGGCCGCCCATCATGCAGGCCACCAGCAGGGCGATGACGGAGGTGGAAAGGAGAGCCGTCCCGAGATAGTCGATGGGGGCTTCGGGCTTTTTCGCGCGGGTGTCCCGGAGGAACAGGAGAATGCCCAGCAGGGCCAGGGCCCCCAGGGGCAGGTTGATGTAGAAGATCCATCTCCACGAGAGCCAGGTGATGAGAAATCCGCCCAGAGCCGGCCCGAGGATGCTGGCCAGCCCCCAGACGAAGCTGATGAGCCCCATCATCTTCCCGCGCTCCCGGGGTGCCGAGTGATCCGAGACGACGATGTAGGCCAGGGCGAAGGTGCCTCCGGCTCCGATTCCCTGAAACGCCCGAAAGGCGATGAGCGTCCCCATGCTGCTCACCACGCCGGCCAGCACCGAGCTGACGATGAATACCGAAATGGCGACGATGTAGAGCGCTCTGCTGCTGTAGAGGTCACAGAGCTTGCCGAAGATGGGCAGGGAAACGGCCCGCGTCAGGAGGTAGGCCGAGAAAGCCCAGCTGTAGAGATGGAGCCCGCCGACATCGGCCACGATGGTGGGCATGGCCGCCCCCACCACGAGAGCGTCCAGGGCTCCCAGGAAGAGGGCGAGCATCACCGCGGCAAAGAGGAAGAATCGGCCAGTCCTGCTGAGATCTTTCAACGGCTGCTCCGCACCGTCTGTTGCTCCGAAGATCGTTGGCCGGCAGGCCCCGGATCTTACGAAGCTCCGCGCTTCTGCTCCACGACACTTCGGGCTTCCCGAAACAAATAGGGTTCATGCCATGTTGCGCGCCTCCTCCGCAAGCATCAATTTCATTCTGGGCTTCCGTATGGTAAGGTGACTTTAAATCCCGAGCTGCCGCGGCTCCCTTGTTCAACTCAAGCCCAGAGGTACCCGGACATGACTCCACAAATGGATCGTCGAGCCTTTCGTGACCTGAGCTATGGCCTTTACCTCGTGACCTCCCTGGATGGAGACCGATTCAACGGACAGGTGGTCAACACCGTGATCCAGGTGACCTCGGACCCTCCCCGGGTAGCTGTCATCGTCAACAAGAAGAACCTCACCCATGACTTCATCGTGAAGAGCGGGATCTTCGGGGTGACGGTCCTGGAGGAATCAGCCCCCATGGCGTTTTTTGGGCCCTTTGGGTTTCGGTCGGGCCGCGACATCGACAAACTGGCCAAGGTGGAGTACCGGCTCGGGGTGACGGGATGTCCCCTCGTGACGGGGCACGCCCTGTCGATCCTCGAGGCCCGGGTGTTCGACCAGATCGACCTGGGGACGCACACCATCTTCATCGGCGACGTGCTGAGCTCGGAGGTGCTGAAATCAGGACGACCGCTCACCTATCAATACTATCACGAGGAGCTCAAGGGGAAATCCCCTCCCAACGCTCCCACGTTCACGCCCCCATCGGACGGGCAGGCTTGAGCTCCCTGGAGACGGGCCGGTCATGGACAGAAGTCCCTCAAGAGACGGGAAGCCGGAATCCCTGGCATCCCCCCTTCGGATCACCGCCCTCTACATCCTGGTCGGATCGCTTTGGATCCTGCTCTCGGACGAGATCCTGGGATTTCTCGTCCGGGATGCCACAGCGATCACCCAGATCGCCATTTTCAAAGGCTGGGCGTATGTGGCCGCAACGGGGTGGATGCTCCATGCGCTCATCCGCCGTGCGGTTTCTCGGTGCGAGCGGTCCGAGGGGGAGGCTCGGCGGAGCGAGGCACGCTACCGGGAGCTGGTGGAGAACGCCAACAGCATCATCCTGAGGATGGATTGCGGCGGTCGCATCACTTTTCTCAACGAGTTTGCCCAGCGATTCCTGGGATATGACGCCGCCGAGATCCTTGGCAGGAGCGTGGTGGGGACCATCGTGCCCGAGCTGGACCGATCGGGCCGAAACCTGAGGGAAATGGTCCAGGACATCGGGCGGCACCCCGAGCGCTACGTGAACAACATCAACGAGAACATGCGCAAGGATGGGGAGCGGGTCTGGATCGCCTGGACCAACAAGCCCATACGGGACGAACGGGGGGAGATTGTCGAGATCCTTTGCATCGGCAACGATGTGACCGTTCACCGGCAGTCGGAGGAGCTGCTTCAGCGCTACGAGCTCCTGGCGGCCCACAGCCGGGACATCATCCTGTTCATGCGCCGCGACGACGGCCGCATCCTGGAGGCCAACCTCGCCGCCTGCCATGCCTACGGCTACAGCCGCGAGACCATGCTCGGCCTGACCATTCACGACCTGCGCGCCACGGACAAGCAAGGAGCCACCGATGCTCAGATGGCGCGGGCGGATGGCGAAGGGGCTCTCTTCGAGACGGTCCATCGCCGCTCGGACGGGAGCACCTTCCCCGTCGAGGTCAGCTCCCGGGGCGAGGCCATAGGAGGGGTGCGGACGCTCATCAGCGTGGTCCGCGACATCACCGAGCGCAGACAGGCGGAGGCGGAGCTGCGGGCTCACGAGGAGCGTTTGCGGCTGGCCATGGAGGCGACGCGGCAGGGGTGGTTCGATTTGAACATCCAGACGGGAGAGATCAAGGTCAGCCCGGAGCTGCTCCGCATCATCGGGACTGAGCCCGGCGGACTCGAGGTGGACTTGGACGGCTGGATCCGGGCCATACACCCCGAGGACAGGCAGACCGTTCTCGAGACCTACCGGGCCTGTCTCGAGCACGGGGACACGCGGGCCATGGAGTACCGTCGGCAGAGCCAGGCGGACGGTTGGACGTGGATACGCTCCATCGGACGGGTCGTTGAGTACGCTGGGGACGGAAGCCCACTGCGCATGATCGGGACGCACACCGATATCTCGGAGCGCAAGCGGGTGGAGGATGCCCTCCTCGAAAGTCAGGAGAGATTCCGGGAGCTGGCGGAGCTGCTCCCCGAAACCATTTTCGAAATGGATCTCCAGGGGAGTCTCCTTTTTGTGAACCGGAAAGGCTTCGATCTTTTCGGGTATTCCCGCCAGGATCTCGAGGCGGGGCTCAACGCTTTCGACATGCTCCCCCTCGAAGAGCACCCCAGGGCGCGGCGGAACATCCAGCGGGTCCTGGAGGGCGAGAGGATCGGCCTGACGGAATACAAGATGCTCAAAAAGGACGGGAGCATTTTCCCCGTCGCTCTGCGCTCCAGCGCCAAAATCAGGGAAGGCAGGGCCGTGGGCCTGCGGGGAATCGTCATCGACATGACGGAGACCAAGAAGCTCGAAGCCCAGCTCCGGCAGGCGGCCAAAATGGAGGCCGTCGGGACGCTGGCCGGCGGTATCGCCCATGATTTCAATAATCTGCTCCAGGCGATCCAGGGTTATGCCGAGCTGCTCATCCTGAAACGGGGTGAAGGGGGCGTTGAATATCGGGAGCTCAAGGAGATCTGCGGTGCCGCTCGGCGGGGGGGCGATCTCACCCGACAGCTCCTGACTTTCAGCCGAAAGACGGAGTCCAGGCTTCAGCCCGTCAACCTGAACCGGGCTCTGATGGCTGTGAAATCCCTGCTGGAGCGGACCATACCCAGGAACATCAGAATCGACCTTCACCTGGGTGAGGGGCTTCCCGAGGTCCATGCCGACGCATCCCAGCTGGAGCAGGTCCTGATGAACCTCGCCCTGAATGCCAGGGACGCCATGCCCGATGGAGGCACTCTCACCATCGAGACCCGGGCTTTCGCTCTGGATGCCGACTCCTGGCGAGCCATGCCCGACCTCGCGCCCGGCAGGTACGTTCAGCTCATCGTTGCCGATACGGGCCATGGGATGGACGGAGCCACGCTGGAGCATATATTCGATCCGTTTTTCACCACCAAGGCGGTGGGGAAGGGGACCGGGCTGGGGCTGGCCATGGTCTACGGCATCGTCCATGGCCATCACGGTCGGATCCTGTGCAGGAGCGAGCCCGGCCATGGTACCACCTTTGAGATTCTCATGCCCGCCATGGAGCGCTGATGACGTCCATGGGGTGGAAGCTCGTCCGTCCTGGTGCACGGTCGAGGGTGCCCCCTGTTTTCGGGACGCACGGAGCTGTTTACCGCCCCGGAGCCTGTCGGGGACTGTTGAAATCGATGACCCAAGGGAGAGGAAGATGGAAGACGGTGTGGGCAAGGTGCTGTTGACCGGTGTTACGGGCTTCGTGGGTGGAAGGCTCCTTCCCCATCTCCAGGGCCGGGCCATCCAGACGCGCTGCCTGGTCCGATCGCCCGGCAGGGTGGCCGGACGGCTCCAGGGTCCTCACGTGGAGCTGGCCGCGGGCGACCTGCTCGACCGCGGGAGCCTGGCTCGCGCCCTGGAGGGTCAGGATGCCGCGGTCTACCTGGTGCATTCCATGGGAGGGCGGAGCGTCGTCCACTACATGGACTATATCGAAAGGGACATGCAGGCCGCCGAGAATTTCATGTGGGCCGCGGAGCGCACCGGTCTCAGGCGCATCATCTACCTGGGGGGGCTCGGTGAGATGGGGGACAACCTGGCTCCGCATCTGGCCAGCCGGCAGAAGGTCGGTGAAATCCTCCAGTCGGGGACCGTCAAAACGACGGTCCTGAGGGCGGCCAACATCATCGGCGCCGGCGGGGCTCCCTTCGAGATGCTCCGATACCTGGTGGAGCGGCTGCCGGTGATGCTCTGTCCCCGGTGGATCGACACGCCCGGCGAGCCCATCGCTGTTCAGAACGTCGTGGAATACATCGCGGGCTGTCTCACCATTCCCGAGACGGCGGGGGGCAACTTCGACATCGGCGGCCCCGACATCATCACCTACCGTCAGCTCATGCTCATCTACGCCCGGGTGCGGGGGCTGAAGCGGCTGGTCTTTTCGGTCCCTGTCCTGACCCCATACCTGTCCTCCTTCTGGATCAACCTCATGACTCCGGTTCCCGCGGGGGTCGTCATGCCCCTGGTGGAAGGTCTCAAGAACAAGGTCGTCTGCCGCGACCACCGCATACGGGAGCTGGTCCCCCTGCGGCTCATCACCATGCAGGAGGCCATCTGCGAGGCCTTGGCCGAGTCCAGCGGCGGGCCAGGCAAGCTTCCATCGAGGCAGGCCTGCTTCCTCCATTGAGAGCCTGTGCGGGAACGGCAGGCCGGCTTCACTCATAAGGCTGCATGACGGCAGGGCCGGTTTACGTCCTGGCCGGTGTTGGCTGTCAAGACCATCGGTATGGCGGCGGGTCAATGCCGGGGCCGCTCCGCCAACCGCGCGATCCTTCGCAGGGCCACCCGGCAGACAAGCAGGTAGGGCGCGGCCAGCAGGGGCACCTCGAAGCTCACCTCGCAAGCCAGGCCCCCCAGGGGACGGAGTCGATGCCCCGTAGCCGGAACGGAAGCCACCTCCCAGCTCCAGGAGGATCCGACCAGCAGCTCGGTGATGACGAAGGGCAGCCAGATGCCCATGGTGGTTTGAACGGCACCTTCGGCTCCCTGATCGATCCGCCTTCGTGGGCACCGGACGGCCCGCACCGAGGGACCCCAGCGCGGCCACTGCTCCGTATCCACCAGGATGTCCCACACGGCGGAGGGGGGTGCCTGAATCACCCGGGAGACGCGCAGTGCCGGTCCCAGCCTCAGCAATCGCCTGATGAAGCCACCCATCAGGGCCTCCCGCCGAAGCGCGCCAGGTACTCCCGGAGCCTGAGCTTGCGCAGGGTGCTGGCCGAGCTCATGTAGCGGATCCTGCCGAAGACCGGACGCTGGGGTGCCCAGGGACGATCGTAACGGCCCAGAATCCAGAAGATCCCTGTGTAGGAGTTGGGATCTCGTCCGTCGAGGGCGTACCGGTTGTTCAGCTCGATCATGATCTCCAGGGCTTCCTCGGGCGATGCCGACCACTCGAGGATCTTCTTGCCCCAGAGCATCCGCAGGTAGTTGTGGATCGTTCCCTCCCGGACGAGCTGCCGTTGGGCGCAGTTCCACACCTCGTCATGGGTCCGGGCGGACTCGAAGGCCTTCAGCGGGTAGACATGGGGGCGGCGGTCGCCGGCGTGCCCCCTGAGCTCCTTGAGCGCCCACTCCGGAAGCGATTCGAACCGGTCATGGCCTTCGACCCGTGAGCAGAAGTTGAAGCCCAGCTCCCGCCACGTGATGACCTGGTCCAGGAAAGCCTCGGCCCCGTCGCTCATGGACCACCACCCGCTCCGCTGCCCCGAAGCCTTCCGGGCCAGCTGAGCCGGGGACCACTCCTCGCGCTCCATGACGCGGCGAACGATATGGTGCGACGAGACGTGTCCGAAGTGGAGATACGGGGAGAGCCCGCTGGCCACCCCGTCGTCGGGATGATTCCGTGCTTCGTGGTAGCGGGAGAGCTGCTCCCGTACGAACGCGTCCAGCTTCTCCTCCGCGGCCGATGAGCCTCCCCGTGTCTCCACCATGCCCACCGCGTGGTCCAGGGGGAGGCGGGCCAGGGCCAGGGGATCTCCGCGCAGCAAGTCCTCGGAAGTCGCCGGCCAGCGCTCCAGGATCTCCCGGGGAAGCCCCGGGAGTGCGGGAAGGCGAGCACCTTCCAGGGGATCCTCCCGGGGGAAATCCTTCAGGTGATCCGGCAGGTGATTTTGAAGAAATCTCCTGAAGGCATAAGCCGTTCCGAACACCTGGCTGACGGATTTCATGGGCAGGATGCCGTTGGAATCCACCGCCTCCATGAGGACGCCGACCCGGGTTGCGGCGTGGCGGATCATCCGGGGAAGGAAGAACGTGGGAAAATCATCGGTGACCATGACGCATGCCGACCGGGCCAGGCTCTCCAGAAGCCCCTTGCCGGCGGAGGGCGTCTCCTCGACGTAGGGGTGATAAAGGACCGGCCTGCCTTGGAGCCTCCGTCGGTTCTCCCTCATCCCGTCGAGGATGAAGGCGTGGAGCCGGTCGCTGGCCCATGGGTAGTCGCAGCGCAGGGCCTCCAGGATGACCAGGGGCTTCCGAAGCTCCTCCGCCCACTCGACGGCGCGCTGCAGGCTGAAATTGAACCGGACCCGCCGAAAGGCGGTCATCCAGTAGAGGACGAATGCGCCCCCGGCCTCCACCGGACCTGAATTGAGACTGGTGATTCGGGCTTCAGGAGCCCGCCGGGCCGGCCTGGCTGTTCCCATGGGTCAAATCCTCTTCTCCCTCGGAGAGGGTCCGGGCCGAGCCTCCCCTCCGGGTGGAGAGGCGCCGGGCGATGAACTTCTCGAGCCCCACCAGGAAGTGGGCCAGAACGGCCGCGCCCACGATGGCGGCCCAGGCTTCCAGGCTGATGGGCTCGCTGCGGAACATCCGGTTCATGAACGGCACGTAGGTGAAAGCCAGCTGCAGCAGGACCATGGACACGATCCCCAGGGGGATCCACGGGTTGCTCAGCACCCCGACGCTCCAGTACGAGCGCTCCAGGGAGCGGGTGTTCAGCAGGTACAGGGTCGAGATGACGGCAAAGGAGTTCACGGCCACTGTTCGGGCCTGGCCGTGGCTCGCGCCGCTCCATTCCATCCATTCGAAGAGCCCGAAAGATGCGGCCATGAGCCAGAGCCCCATGAGCAGCATCCGGCTCAGGAGCCTTCGAGAGAGCAGGGCCCCACGGGGATCCCGGGGCGGGCGGCGCATGATGCCCCGCTCCCGGGGCTCGAAAGCCAGCATCAGGCCCAGGGCCCCCGCCGTGGTCATGTTGATCCAGAGGCTCTGGACCGGAAGGATGGGCAGGGTGATGCCGGCAAACACGGCGGTGAGGATGACCAGCCCCTGACCAAGGTTGGTGGGCAGGGACCACACGATGAACTTGACCAGGTTGTCGAAGATGCAGCGGCCTTCCTCAACGGCGGCCTCGATGGAGGCGAAGTTGTCGTCGGTCAGGATCATGTCGGCGGCTTCCTTGGACACCTCGGTGCCGGCGATGCCCATGGCGACGCCGATGTCGGCCTGCTTGAGAGCGGGGGCGTCGTTGACGCCGTCCCCCGTCATGGCCACCACCTCGCCGCGGCTCTGCAGGGCCTTGACGAGCCTCAGCTTCTGCTCGGGGGTGACCCGGGCGAACACATGGGTCTGGAAGGCCGTCTCCGTCAGGACAGCGTCGGACATTTGGGCCATCATCTGTCCCGTCACCACGTTGGCCTGCCGGGGGACCCTCGACTGGAGCCCCAGGATGCCGATATCGCCGGCGATGGAAACGGCCGTGAGGGCGTGGTCGCCGGTGATCATCTTGACGGTGATGCCGGCCTCCTGGCAGGCCTTGACCGCGGCCATGGCCTCGCGGCGCGGTGGGTCGATCATGCCCTGAAGACCCAGGAATGTGAGCCCCGACGACACGCTGTCGTGGGTCAGAGGCTCATCCGCATCGGGCCAGATCTTGCGGGCGAAGGCCAGGACCCGCATGCCCTGTCCTCCCATCCGGTCCACGAAATGACGGACATTTTCCGGATCCACGGGCACCAGACGGCCCTGGTCATCGAGGACGCTCTCGCATCTCGAGATCAGCGATTCGATGGAGCCCTTGAGGTAGGCCACCCGGGGCCCGCCGTCGGGGGACCGGTGCAGGGTGGCCATGAACTGGTAATCGGACTCAAAGGGAATCACGTCGATCCGTGGGAAAAGACGGGCTTCGCCGACCTCGTCCAGGCCGTGCTTCCTGGCTGAAACGATGAGGGCTCCTTCGGTGGGGTCCCCCTGGATGGCCCAGCGGTCCTCGTCGTTCCGGATGAGCCGGGAGTCGTTGCAGAGGAGTCCCGCCCGGAGGCATTCCCGCAGCGCTTCGGAAGCGGCGACCGCAGGAGCCGCATCGTCCGGGTCTGCCTCGTCCACCCGCGTCAGAGCACCATCGGGGTCGTAGCCCGATCCGCTGACCAGGTATCGATACGGGCCGGCCACGACCTCGCGGACCGTCATCTGGTTTTCGGTGAGGGTCCCCGTTTTGTCGGAGCAGATGACGGTGGTGCTCCCCAGGGTCTCGACGGTGGGGAGCCTTCTGATGATGGCGCGTCGCCTGGCCATGCGCGAGACGCCCACGGCCAGGATGATGGTCACGGCCGCCGGGAGCCCTTCGGGGATGGATCCCACCGTCAGCGCCACGGCGGCCATGAAGACATCGATCATGGCCTCGCCGTGCAGGAGACCCGCCCCGAAGGTGGCTGCTCCCAGGAGCAGGATGGAGACGAGGAGGACGCGGCTGAAGGCCTCGATGCGGCGGGTCAGGGGGGTCTCGAGGCTCTGGACGTCGGAGAGGAGCTGCGAGATGCGCCCCATCTCGGTGCCGTTACCGATGGCCACCACCACGCCCTGGCCCTGCCCGTAGGTGACCAGGGTAGACGCGTAGCTCATGTTCCCGCGCTCGGCCAGGACCGTGTCGTGCCCCAGGACCTCGGGAGTCTTGCTGACCGGCAGGGACTCCCCTGTCAGAACCGACTCGTCGACGCGCAGCTCCCTGGTGGAGAGCAGCCGCATGTCGGCGGGAACCTTGTCCCCGGACTGAAGGAGCACGATGTCCCCCGGCACCAGCTCCGCCGAGGAAACCTTCACCACCTCGCCTCCACGAAGGACGGTGGCCTCGGTGGTCATGGAGCGGGCCAGTGCCTCGATGGCGCGAACCGCTTTGGACTCCTGCATGAAGCCGATGAGGGCGTTGACCAGGACTACGCCGAGAATGACGCTGGCATCCACCCATTCGGCCACAATGCCCGTCACGAGGCCGGCGGCCAGAAGAATGTAGACCAGGGGCTGGTGGAACTGCAGGAGAAACCGCACGATGGGCCCTCGCCCCTTTCGCTGGGTGAGGACGTTGGGCCCGAAGTGCTGCTGGCGATTTTCAATCTCGAAAAGATCCAGTCCGATTTCAGAGCTGCTCCCCATCAGATCGAGCACCTCTTCCGATGGAAGATGGTGCCAGTGCTTGCCGATAAGAGTCTCCATGGATTCGTCGCTCCCTTGCCAGGTTCTCCAGCCGCGCGGCACGAGGGTGCTGCCGGTGCGCGTGGAGGGTTTGAAAGGTCATGTCCCATGAGGCCGCCGGGCGCGAGCCTGACCAATGATCGTTCACTATTGTGTCTAGATAGGTCCGAACGACTTGGGGATCAAGGGACCGGCACCCGGTAAACTTTGATCATGAGGGCTATCATCTCTTGAATGTGAATGATCTTGTGCTTTAAATGGGGTCATCAGGCAACGGTGGCTGAAGAACAACCCTCAACGACCTCTGAAGGTCTCTCTGGCTCGAGGCCGAAAGGCAAGGAACTTCATGGAAAAAGCAACCCGGTTCTCCATCTGGTACGTGCTTCTGGCCGTCTGGGGCGTTCTCCTCATCCAGGACTTCATCGCCCAGCAGTTCAGACCCCGCCACATTCCCTACAGCGAGTTTCTGCGGGCACTCAGGGCTGATCAGGTCACCGAGGTGGTCATATCCCAGGGAACCATCGCGGGGAAAATGAGGATGACGGAAAAGGGTGAAACCCAGGAGGTCCGTTTTGTGACGTTCCGGGTGGACCCCGAGATCTCCGAGGAGCTCTCGAAGCACAATGTCATCTTCAGGGGCCAGCCGGAGAACACGCTCCTCAGGGATCTCATGTCCTGGGTGGTGCCGGCCCTGGTGTTCTTTGGGCTCTGGTATTTTCTCATGAAAAAGATTGGCGCCGGGGCGAGTCAGGGGATCATGTCCTTTGGGCGGAACCGTGCCAAGGTTTACGCTGAAAAGGAGATCGACACCAAGTTCGGGGACGTGGCGGGGGCCGACGAGGCCAAGGATGAGCTGCAGGAGATCGTGGACTACCTGCGGGAGCCCGGACGATTTCAGCAGCTGGGGGGCCGCATGCCCAAGGGGATCCTCCTGGTGGGGCCCCCGGGAACGGGCAAGACGCTCCTGGCCCGTGCCGTGGCGGGGGAAGCCGCGGTCCCGTTTTTCAGCATCAGCGGCTCGGAATTCGTCGAGATGTTCGTCGGCGTCGGGGCGGCGCGGGTGAGGGAGCTCTTCCAGCAGGCCCGGGACAAGGCTCCCTGCATCATCTTCATCGATGAGCTGGATGCCATCGGCAAGTCCAGGGGCCCCATGAACATGGGCGGGCACGACGAGCGCGAGCAGACTCTGAATCAGCTCCTCGTCGAAATGGACGGGTTCGACCCCCGGGTGGGGGTGGTGATCCTCGCGGCCACCAACCGTCCCGAGACCCTGGACCCCGCCCTCCTGAGAGCCGGCCGCTTCGACCGGCAGGTCCTGGTGGATCGGCCCGATGTCAACGGCCGGGAGGCCATTCTCCAGATTCACGCCCGTAAGGTGAAGCTGGCGGATGATGTGGACCTCAAGATCATTGCCCGCAAGACCCCCGGCTTCTCGGGAGCCGACCTGGCCAATGTGGTCAACGAAGCGGCTCTCCTGGCGGCCCGGCGCCGCGGCTCGGCCGTGGCCATGGAGGATCTGGACAACGCCGTGGACCGGATCATTGCGGGTCTCGAAAAGAAAAACCGGGTCATCAATCCCCGTGAAAAGGAGATCGTGGCCTACCACGAGACGGGGCACGCCCTGGTTGCGGCTTCGACGCCGGGAGCGGACAAGGTCCACAAAATCTCCATCATCCCCCGGGGCATCGGCGCCCTCGGCTACACCCAGCAGCTGCCGACGGAGGACCGGTATCTCATGACCCGGCAGGAGCTGCTCGGCAAGATCGACGTGCTCCTGGGCGGACGCATGGCCGAGACCGTCGTTTTCGAGGACGTCTCCACGGGGGCGCACAACGACCTCCAGCGTGCCACGGACATCGCGCGGGCCATGGTCTCGGAATACGGCATGGGAGAGACCCTGGGGCTTTCGACCTACCCCAGGCAGCGGCATCCGGTCTTCCTGAGCCCAGAGCAGGCGTCGCTGGCGGGCAAGGAATACAGTGAAGCCACGGCGGCCCGCCTGGACGAGGAGGTGAAAACCCTCATCACCGAGCGGGCTGAGCACGTGAAGGCTCTTCTCACCCGAAAGCAGGAAATCCTGGAGAAAGTCTCCCGCCGACTTCTCGAAGTCGAGACCATGGACGGGGAGGAATTCCATGCATTGGCCGGCCCCATCGCATGACGGCCTGCCGGGGAGTGGCCATCATGACCTTGCGAAGACACGCCCTCTGCCTGCTGGCAGCGATCCTGGCCCTGGGCTTCCTCCTGCCGGACGGGGCGGACAGGCTGGCCGCCGGCACCGGATCTCCCCCTTCCGACCTTCCCGGCGCGACTTCCCCATCCCCGGGCCGCGAGCCGCCGAGACTGGTGCTGAGCAGTGAGGATGGTCCACCCTATACCATGCCCGACGGGTCCGGAATCGTCGACGGGGTTCTGAAGGAGGCGTTTCGACGGGTGGGGGTCGAGGTCACCATCATCTCGGTTCCGGCCGAGCGGGCCCTCATCAATGCCAATGAAGGCATCGAGGACGGCAACTTCCTGAGGATCGCCGGCCTGAGCGAAAAATACCCCCGCTTGATTCAAGTGCCCGAAAAGCTGGTGGATTACGATTTCGTGGCTTTCAGCAGGCACGTCGGCGTGGCGACGGCGGGGTGGGAGAGTCTTCGTCCTTTCAACGTCGCCTTCGTGAGAGGCTGGAAGATCCTGGAGGAAAATGTGACCGGAGCCCGCTCCCTTCAGAAGGTGAGGGACCAGGAAATCCTGTTCCACCTCCTCGATAAGGGCCGGGTGGACCTGGTCATCTACTCGAGGCGTGGGGGGATGCTCGTCATCAAGGAGCTCGGACTCGAAGGTGTCAAGGTGCTGGAGCCGCCCCTGGCCCGGAGGGAGATGTTTCTCTACCTGAATGACAGGCACGCCGCGTGGGTTGCGCCCGTATCGGAGGCCTTACGGAACATGAAGGAGGATGGAGCCTACCAGAGGATCATGGACCGTGACCCAGAATGAGAAAGGAGGGAGCACCTCCGTGATCGACATCGGCACCCGGGAACCATCGGGGGGCTCCATTGCACGCCGGCTCTTCGTGCGGATTCTTCTCCTCAGCCTGATGGCGACGGTGCTGATCAGCGCTCTTCAGCTGTATTTCCGCTACCATGAGAAGCTCGAGGCCATAGAGCAGGAGATCGACCGCATCCAGGTTTCTCGGAGCACCAGCATCGCGACGCACCTCTGGCTTGCCGACGAGGCGCTGCTGCAGAGCGACCTGGAAGGCATCCTGAACCTGCCTTACATCAGCTTCGCGGAAGTGGAGAGCGTCGAGGGGCGCAAAATCGCTCAGGGTACACCGGTGGCCGGGGACCGCATCGAGCGGGTCTACCCGCTGGTGTTCTCGCATCGGGGCAGGGAGATCGCCATCGGAGCCTTGAGGATACAGGCCACTCCCGAGGCGGTCCGCCGGGAGCTCCTGGAAGAGGCCGTGATTCTCTCCCTGGGGGAGGCCAGCAAGATCTTCGTGATCGGACTCCTGGTCTTCATCCTCTTTCAGCTCGAGGCCGGAAACCACTTGAGGAGCCTGGGTCTTCAGGCCAGAAGTCTGGATCTCGAGCGGCCCCGGCCCCCATTTCACCTCAAGCGTCACCCGGGCGCCGGAAAGGCGGCCGACGAGCTGGATTACCTGGTGTCGGCGCTGAATGTACTTTACGGGAGTCTCAGGGATACCATCGAGAGCCTGCGCCGCTCCAACGAGCAGCTCGACGAAGAGATCCGGGAACGGAAGCGGGCCGACCAGCAGCTGCTGAAGGCCCACGCGCTCCTGGAGAAAACCCAGGCCATTGGAAAGCTGGGAGGCTGGGAATACGAGGTTGAACCGGGGAGGCTCTCCTGGACCCGGGAGGTGTACCGCATCTACGGGGTGGGGCCGGAATACGATCCGAGTGACGTGGGCCGCAACATCGGATTCTATGCGCCGGAAGACTCGCCCGTGGTGGACAGTTCGTTTCGAAGGGCGGTGAAGAACGGCGAGCCCTACGACCTGGAGTGCCGTTTCACCAATGCCACCGGCGAGGATCTCTGGGTGCGAACCATTGGGAATCCGGTGATCGAGGGGGGAAAGGTGGTCCGCCTCGTCGGGACCTTCATGGACATCACGGAGCGCAAGAGAGCGGAGGAGGCCCTCCAGAGCTCGCTTCACGAGAAGGAGCTGCTTCTCAAGGAAGTGCACCACCGCGTCAAGAACAACCTCCAGGTGATCAGCAGCCTCCTCAGCCTCCAGACGGGAAAGATCCAGAGCCCCGAGCTCCAGGCTTTCCTGAGAGACACTCGGAACCGGGTGCGCGCCATGGCCCTGCTGCACGAGACCCTCTACCGGTCCGGCAACCTGGCCAGGGTCAGCGTGCCCGACTATGTGAAAAGCATTTGCGAGCACGTGGCCCAGTCGTACGCCTCCGACGCCGCCAGTATCCGGCTCCGGACCGAGATCAGCGAAGTGAGCCTGGATCTCGACCGCGCCATCCCGGCCGGTCTCATCATCAGCGAGCTGGTGTCCAATGCCCTGAAGCACGCCTTCCGCGGCCGAAGGGAGGGAGATATTCTCGTGGAGCTCACGGGAGTGGATTCAGGCCACGTGGCTCTCACCGTCACCGATGACGGCATCGGCCTCCCGGAAGGCATGGACCCCAATGAGTCCCAAACCCTCGGGCTGCTGCTCGTTCATACCCTGACCCGTCAGCTGGGGGGGAAGCTCACCATCCGCTCGGGAACAGGGACCGCCTTCGAGATCGTGTTTCCCACCCACCCCGTTTGAGAGGCCTTCGGCGGCTCGGATCAAAACTCCCGCGCGGCGGCCCGGGCCTGATCCGCGATCCGGCTCAGGCTCAAATCCGCCTGGGCCGTCAATGTGCCCTCGACCCGAAGGGTCCGGATGTCCGTGAATCCGATGAAGCCGAAGATCATCTCCAGGTAAGGCTTCTGGAAGTCGTATCCGGCGGCGGGGGACCCCGGGGGATACTCCCCTCCGCTGGCCAGGATGAGCTGGAGCGGCTTTCCCGTCACCAGCCCGGAGTAGCCCTTCTCCGGGTCGAAGGCGAAGGTGTGCCCCGGCTGCACGATGATGTCCAGATAGTGCTTGAGACGGTAGGGCAGGGAGAAGTTCCACATTCCCGTCGAGACGACGACCTTGTCCGCCGACTTGAGGTGATCGATGAGACGGGTGACGCACTCCCAGGCGCGGGCCTCCTCGCCCGAATGGGGAAGACCCCGCATGATTTTGTACTTTCCCGAGGCGGCCGTGAAATCGAAATGGGGAAGCTCGGATTTCCACAGATCCAGGACCTCGATGGTATCGCCGGGGTGGGTTGCGGCATAGGCGTCCAGGAAGGCCTGGGCGGCGCGGATCGAGAATGAAAGGTCTCCCATGGGACTGGTTTGGATGTGCAGCAGCTTGGCCATGTCGGTTCTCCTGATTCAGGGTACTCAACTTCGGGTTTCAGGTTGCACGCTCGAGAGCGGTCAGGCGGCCATCGACGGGTGACCGTACGGCCGGGTCGCCGGGGCCGCGCGGAGTCAGGCGATGGACTGGATGTGGCGACGGATCTCATCCGGGGGAAGCAGCCCTTTCAACTGATGAACCACCTTGCCGTGGCGAAAGAGAATCAGCGCAGGCACGCTGTCCACTCCGTATCGCGATGCCGTCATCGGATTCTGCTCCATCATGATCTTCACGAACTTGATTCGTCCGGCATATTCGGCAGCCAAACCCTCGAAGATCGGGCTCATGCGCTGGCAGTACGGGCAGCCCGGTGAATAGACGTAAAGCGCTGCAGGCCCCGGGAATTGCAGAACCTCGCGGGCCAGGGTCTGGTCAACGGCCTGCACCGCCTGTGGGGGGTATTGCCCGTCCATGGACAATGGATTCTTGCATCGGCCGCACAACGGACGATCCCCCAAACGGTCCCCCGGGACCCGGTTTCGGGAGCCGCAATGGGCGCAGCCGACGATGACCCGCCGGGTCGTCACTGCCGCCCTCCGGTTTCGAGCCCCATGGCCACCAATGGAGCGTAGACGAAGACGTAGCTCGCATCGTTGACGCTGAAAACGAGACTGCCACCCCGGGATTCGGCATAGGCGAGCCATCCCGGCTTGTCGTCGCGACAGCATTCCACCCGTGGTGAATGACGGCCGCTTTGGGCCTCATACCAGGAGATGAGCATGGGGTCGTCGTCCAGGGCTCGCGCCGCCGCGTCCGCCGCCCGCCTGGCCGACTCCAGAGTGAGGTCCACATCGTCCAGTCTCAGCTCCCGTGGACTGTCGATCATGGTTATGGAAAAGGGCTTGCAGGAGAGACTCATGCTGGATCCTTTCAGGTTTGGATTCAAACCTTGCCGTCACGCGCGTACCATTGCTCATTCGAATAATCACCCTGCCTGGACGTCGCAAGCCGAGGGGCGGGCTCCAGATCGTGGATTCAGGTGTCCGGGAGGATCGACGTGCAGGGGTCATGTGACGGGAATCAACGGTTGATTTAAATCCTTAGCGGTACGTATAATACAGGCACCGGCATCGGAGGCGACAGCAGCGATCCACCACTCACCGGCACATCCCGGGCTCCATGAGGAGCACCGATCGCCACGGGCGATGCGGGGCCATGACTCTGCTTGTGGCTTTTTGCTCATGGATCCGGCATCGGCCCGGACTCCAGCGTGAAACTGAAACCTGAGACTGTTCGTTGCGGGAGGAAGTCAACTTGAAAATTGGAATCAGTGGTAAGGGCGGAGTCGGCAAGACGACGCTTTCGGCTTTTCTCGTGAGATGGTTTGCATCCCAGGGCAAGAAGGTCCTGGCCATCGATGCGGACCCCGACGCCAACCTGGGCCACGGTCTGGGCGTCAGGGGCGCCAGGGACATCCTGCCCATCTCCAGGATGAAGGAGCTCGTGGCCGAAAGAACCGAGTCGACGCCGGGCAGCTTTGGCGGCTTCTTCAAGATGAATCCCAAGGTGGACGACCTTCCCGAGAAGCTGGCCGTCCCATCGGGCGAAGGCGTGCGGCTCATGGTCATGGGGGGGGTGAAGAAAGGCGGCACCGGCTGCGTCTGCCCCGAGAGCATCCTCCTCAAGAACCTGGTGCAGCATCTGATCCTGCGACGCGACGAAGTGGTCATCATGGACATGGAGGCGGGAATAGAGCATCTTGGGCGCGCCACGTCCCAGGCCGTGGACTGCCTCATCGTGGTGGTCGAGCCAGGCCGGAGGAGCATCGATACGGCCCTCAAGATCAAGGAGCTGGCCGGCGACATCGGCCTCTCCAACGTGGCTCTGGTGGGCAACAAGGTGCGCTCCGACAAGGACCGCCAGTTTCTCACGGAAAGTCTGGCCGAATACCGCTTCCTGGGCTTCATCCCCTATGATGAGGGGATCATTGACGCCGATCTGAAGGGGGTCTTCGCGGACAACATCGATGCGAGGACACGGGAAGGTCTGGAGGAGATCGCCCGAAATCTGGCTTCCGAAGCCCCAACGACCAACGTGCAGCCGTGAGCGATCCCATGATCGACGTACAAAGTCTGATGGACCATCGCAACATCAACGTCGACAAGGTGGGCGTCAAGGACATTCGATATCCCATCACGGTGATGGACAAGAACTGCGGCGTCCAGAACACCGTGGCGTCCATCAACATGTATGTGAACCTGCCCCGGGAGTTCAAGGGCACTCACATGAGCCGTTTCATCGAGATCCTCAATGAATTCCACGGCCGGCTCGACATCCGCGAATTCAGCATGGTCCTGGAGGCCATGCAGGATCGGCTGCAGGCCCAGTCGGCCCACTTCGAGATCTCATTCCCCTATTTCATGAAGAAGCTCTCCCCCGTGACGGAAGCCCCGGGGCTCATGGAATACGGCTGCCGGGTGACCGGATCCCTGGACCATCAGAACGGCTACGACCTGATCCTCGAAGTGAATGTCCCCATCTCCACCGTCTGCCCGTGCTCCAAGGAAATCAGCCAGCACGGAGCCCACAACCAGCGGGGCATGGTGCGGCTGGCGGTTCGCTTCCGGCGCTTCATATGGATCGAGGACCTGGTGCGGCTGGTCGAGGCGGCGGCCTCGTGCGAGGTTTACTCGGTGCTCAAGCGGCCGGACGAGAAATACGTCACGGAGCAGGCCTACGATAATCCCAAGTTCGTGGAGGACGTGGTCCGGGACATCGCCCAGCAGCTCAAGCAGGACAACAATGTGCTCTGGTTCATGGTGGACGTCGAGAACTTCGAGTCCATTCACAACCACAGCGCCTACGCCTGCATCGAGCGCAGGAAATAGGGGACCCGCCGGGGGCTTCATGGTCCTCCCCCCTTCAGCCCACGACATCCTTGTGGATCCCTCTCTCATTCAGACTTCCCCGGGCGGGGCGTGCATAGCCCTTCCTCACGGACGGGCGGGGCCGCTTCCGCCGGGCGTATCCCAATCCCCAGGTCCCCCAGGAGGATGGAATCGATGACGGACGCCATGGAGCGATTGGAGCGCATTGGCCAGGCCATGGCGCATGCCGGGTTTTATCCTCACCCCGTTGACGGAATCGAGCGCCGGGACACGCACATCTCCATGGTTTTCCTCGCGGGCAGCTGGGTCTACAAGCTGAAGAAGCCCGTGGATTTTGGCTTTCTGGATTTCACCACCTTCGAGGCCCGACGACGGTTCTGTCAGCGTGAAGTGGCTCTCAACCAGCGTTTGAGCCACGGTGTCTACGACTCCGTCGTGGAGATCCGGGAAGAAGCACCGGGGGCCTTCAGCATGGGGAGCCGGGGAGAGGTGGTGGAGGTAGCCGTGCGCATGAGAAGGCTACCCGATGCCTGGTGCCTCCAGACGATTCTTACTGAATCGGGAGTCGATGGGGCTTCCTCGTCGAAGAGGCTCGAGACCTCCCTGGAGGCGCTGGGTGAGAGCCTCGGGCGTTTTTACGAGCGTAGCGAGGGCAGCCCGGTCATCGACGCCTTCGGCATGCCGGATCGAGTGGCCTTCAACATGGAGGAGAATTTCCAGCAAGTCGACCCGTTCGTCGGATCGTTGATCCCCTCGGATCGCTGGGAGGTCATCCGCGAGGTCAGCCGCGCCTTCTTCAGGGATCGCCAGGGGCTGCTGCTCCGTCGGGTCGCCGAGGGGCGTATCCGCGACGGACACGGCGATCTGCGCACTGACCACATTTATCTCGAGGAAGATGGCAGCATCCAGATCATCGACTGCATCGAGTTCAACGACCGGTTT
>JALOPI010000091.1 GCA_025453975.1 Syntrophobacteraceae bacterium | reverse complement strand
GCGCACGGCCTCGGCCAGATCCCTCGAGGTGGCGGGCTTGGGGACGATGCACCCGATGCCGGCCGCTTCGATGTCTTCCGGCTTCGCCACCTGGCGGTACCCCGTGCACAGGATCACGGGCAGGTCGGCCCTGATGCGTCGCGCCTCAGCCGCCAGCTGAATCCCCGTAACCCTCGGCATGGTCAGATCCGTGATGAGGACGTCGAAGCTGGAAGCGTCCCGGCGCAGGCATTCCAGCGCGTCCACTGGACTCGTCATGGCCGTGACCCGGTACCCCAGCTCCACCAGGGCTTCCCTGGCAATGTCCACGAGGGCCGCCTCATCGTCCACGAAGAGGATGTGCTCCGATCCTCTCGGGGACCCGCCTGACTTCCTCCGCTCAGCGGGCGGCACCACCCGATCCAGAGTGGGAAGATAGACGTGAAAGGTCGTCCCCCTCCCCACCTCGCTCTCGAGATAAAGGCCGCCCCCGTGGGCCTTGAGGATGCCGTGCACGGTGGACAGACCCAGGCCCGTTCCCTCGCCCACTTCCTTGGTGGTGAAGTATGGCTCGAAAATGCGCTTGCGGATCTCCTCGGGAATCCCATGCCCCGTATCGCGCACCCGAACGGCGACATAGCGACCGGGAGGCAGAAGCCAGTTGTCCTGCTCGATGCCGTTGCTCAGGAGAGCGTCCTCGACGGACACTTCCAGGAGACCGCCTCCTGTTTTCATGGACTGGTAGGCGTTGGTGCACAGATTCATCACGATCTGCTGAATCTGGGTCTCGTCCCCCTCCACGAAGGCCTCGCTGGCCACGCGGCACCGTATCTCGATGGTGGAGGGAAGTGCCGGTCTCATGAGTCGCATGGACTCCTCGACGATGAGCCCCGGCTGGACGGGCTTGAGGTCCCGCGCCGTTCGCCGGCTGAAAGTGAGGATCTGCTTGACGAGGTCCCGGGCGCGCATACCCGCCTGGGTGATTCTCGCCAGCTTTTCGTGAACCCTGTACTCACCCCCCGTCGACGCCTCGATGAGCTCGGCATAACCGATGATGGCCGAGAGGATGTTGTTGAAGTCGTGGGCGATGCCTCCGGCCAGCGTGCCCAGAGCCTCCATCTTCTGAGCCTGTGCCAGCCTCGCCTGCAGATCCCGCTGCTCGGTCTCCAGCCGCCTGCGATAGGTGACATCACGCACCACGTGAATGAAGCCGTGGAAGCCCCCGTTCTCGTCGACCCTGGGCAGTGACCTGAGCTCGTACTGACGGTCGCCATGGGACACGCTCACTTCCTCGGCTCCAGGGGACCACCGCGCACTCCACTCATCCCGGGCCCCATCCCTTTCATGACCACCCTTGCCGAGGACCCAGTAGTGGCATCGCTCCCGGAGCATCTCCAGAAGCTCGGCACCCAGGTCCTGGGACGCGGCCCGATTCATCCGGACGATGCGACAGCTCCTGTCGTACAGGATGATGGCCTCATCCAGGGAGTGAAACGACTCCTCCCAGTCCTTGCCGGCCTGTCGCAGGAGCTCGTGCATCTGCCGCATGCGTGACACGTAGCCCGCCACACATGCCGTCCCCATGAGTCCCAGATAGCCCGCGGGCGGAATCCACAGGCTCGCCAAGGCCAGTGCGGCGTAGGAGAACGATAATGCGAGGGCAATGCCCCCCAGGAGGACCAGCAGCATCCCCAGGGGATCCCTCCGCTCCATCCACCAGAAGGAGACGAAGGCCGCCAGCAGCATGGTGGTCCAGAGCAGCCACCCGCGGAGGGGCCTGATGTCACTGCCGTCCAGAAGGTTGAGAAGGATCTGGCCATGGGCTTCGACACCGGAAAGCCTTTTCCGCTCGGGGGAAAGGGGAGTCAGAGCCCCTTCCTCCAGACCCGCCGCCGTGAGCCCCACCAGAACGGCGCGTCCGTCGAAGAATGCGGGAGACCATTTCCCATCCAGTACATCCACGAAAGAGAGGGTGCGAAGGGCACCCCGGCCTCCGTAATAGTTGATCCACATGGGGGCGGTTTGGATGATATCGGTGGAGGGCTCCGGCAGGGCAGGCGATGCGCGCTCCAGGCTCCCTTTTCCATCAAGGATGAATTTCATGGCGGAAGCAAAGGATGGAAGGCGAGTGCCGCGATGGGTGATCTCATGAAAGACCTGCCGAGCCACCCCATCGACGCCTGGCTCCAGGTGGATGTGCCCCACCCGATGGGCTCCCAGCGTGGCCCTGGGCTCGACCCAGCCCCGCTGGGGATCCAGGTAGGCGGGCAGCACCACGTTGGGATAGCGGCCGAGGCCCTGGGCCAGCGCCTCATCCTCGGGCGACGGGTCGGAGAAGATGACGTTCAATCCCACCACCGCCGGGCTTCCCAGACGGTCCAGAAGCTCCGGGTACCAACTTCGGCCGATGGGCCAGCGTCCCAGCCGCTGCAGGGTCTTGTCGTCGATGGCCACGAGAACCACCTTTTCCGACGGCTCCCGCGGCCCCCTGATCCTCAGAAACAGGTCATAGGCGTAGAGGTTCAGCCCCTCGAAGAGCCCAAAAAGCTCGATGACGACCAGGAGCAGCGTGGCGGCCAGGCCGGAAAGCAGGAGCCGCCCCGCCCTCGTCACGGGAGCCCGTGGAGTCTCCCCGAAAGAATTCAGCCGACCTGGCACCATTGGCGGACCGCTACAATACAATGATGAGGATGATGGCGGTCACGGTGGCGACGCCTCCTGCGATCCAGCAGGGAAACCTCCTGACCTTGAAGCTCTGGGAGGGCGAGAAGCGGCCCTCGTAGCCATCCGGGGCGATTCCGCTCACGCGGACATGATAGGTGCCCGATTTCCCGGGCTTGTCCAGGGTGATCTCGGGGCGGTCCACCGTGGTGTCGTGCACCACCGTCCGGAACTCCATATCCCGGGCCATCTGAAAATGATAGGTCATGCCGGGCCCCAGGTCCTGCCAGCGCATGAAAATGCGCCCGCGGTCGCTGGTGGGGGGATCCGCGGGGGGAGCGGGGGGCGGTGGCAGGATGGTGAAGCCTTGGATGTCGGACCAGGCGCCACGGTATCCGTCGGCGGCGGTGGATCGAATCCGGAAAAAATATCGGCCGGGGGAGAGCCTGTCGGTCTTGAATTCGACCCCCCCCATGCCATCCCGGTCTTCAACCGGCTGAGCCATGTCGGGTTCCTGGCTCACCTGCAGGTGATAACTTGCGGCATCCCCCACCCTGAGCCATTTGAATTCGACGGCTGTGGCCTTGTGCTCGCCCCGGTCCGGCGGATACTGCATGAAAGGGGGCACGGGACTCGTCCTCACCCTGACGGGCACGGGATCCGACGGGGGGCCTTCGAGCCCCAGCCTGTCCGCGGTCTGGGCGGTGAGAAAATACTGCCCGTCTTCCAGGTCTGTCATGCGAGCGGCATCCCCGGGCTCGATCCGAACCTCCCTCACCACGTCCTTGAGCCCGGTCCCGACGGCCAGCATCACCCGGTAGCTCGCGGCTTCGGAAACCGGCTGAAACCGGAATTCCAGCGGCAGCTTGTTGTAGGCCGCCTGAAGGCCCTCCGGGACCGGCGGCTCCAGCAGCTTTCGCGCCTCGATGGCCGCCCCGCCCCGTCGCACCAGCGTCCCCTCTCCTGCCTCCAGGGTCACCTCCCTCCCCCGCCCCGCCGCGCCCACCGTCCCATGGAGCACCTCGACACGCGTATTCCGGCGACGGTCCGCCGAAACCCTGAAGTCGGTTCCCCTGGCGGCGGCGGTCGCCGAGGGTGTCCGGATGTGAAATCGGGACCCGCCTCCGGCCGCTTTCTGGAGTCGCGTGATGATCCGACCCAGCTCCATGAACAAGTCCCTGACGAAGTGATCGATGCCCCGCTTCCTGGCCCTGGTGATCCTCAAGCTGGTTTCCGGCTTCAGGAAGCACACCGAGCCATCCTCGAAGCTGATCTCCAGTCCACCGTCGGCCCCGGTCCGGATTCGGCTCCCCGCGGCGATCTCCTCTCCCGGCTCCAGAGGCTCCCAGACATGCTCATGAGGGTGGATGATCTGGACATCGCCCTTCACGAACACCGCCGTCCCCAAAGCAGGCAGTCCCTTGAGAAGATGCTCCGGGATCACCAGCTCCTGTCCGGGGTATATGAGGTTTGGATCCCTCAGATCATTGGCGCGGGCCACCGCGGGCCAGTCGCCGGACTCATCGAGATACTTCTCCGCGAGGGTCGCCAGGCTGTCCCCCTCGGCGACGGTGATGCGCAGATCCTCGGCCCTGACGAGGCCCTGGCTCCCGGCAAGGACTGTCGTCCACATCACTGCATGGAGAATCCAACCCGCCGATGGTTTCATCTCGCTTCTCCCTGTGACTGCCTGATCTCCAGATGGGTGGCCGGAACGAAAGCCCCCGCGAGCGCCTCATGAAGGGATCGCGGCCAATCACCCCCTCCTTGACCGGTGGGGGAAAGGGCAATCGGACCCTGTGGTCGAATCCATTGGTCGAGTGCTGATGGTATGCCCCGGCCGCGAACCATGGCATCTTCATGGTCGAACCGTGCCGGGGTGGGCATGACGTCGAGGTCCTCCGAGAAGGATGTGATACCGTCTCTTGGATCTGATTATGCCACGACCCGGTTGAGTTCGCCAATCAAAACCATTATAGAGACCTCGTGTCCGGCCAGTGACGAGGAGAATCAGCGCACACATGAGCCTTACCGGCGGTGGAGCATGAGCCATCATTCCACTCCGCGCATTTTGCCCTGCGGCGAGACGGCGCTCAGCATCGAATTCGGGAACGCCATCGACCCATGGACACACCGGCGCGTCCATGCCCTCGCCCGGGCGCTCAGAACGGCAAACCTGCGGGGGATCCTGGAGCTGAGCCCCACGTACCGGTCCCTTCTGGTCCAGTACGATCCGTGGGAGCTGTCCCACGAGATGCTCCTCCTCCAGATCGAGGAAAGCCTGGCCTCCGCCGTGGATGAGGGGGGGCCTGAGCCTGATATCATTGAAATACCCGTCTGTTACGGGGCGGATCTCGGTCCCGACCTGGAGGAAGTGGCTTCCATGCACGGCATGACGCCATCGGAGATCGCAGTCCTGCATGCGGCCCCGGTTTACGACGTGGTCATGGTGGGCTTCACCCCGGGGTTCCCCTACCTGAGCGGCCTGGACCCCCGCCTGGCCACCCCGAGGAAAGAAAAGCCGCGCCTGATCGTGCCCGCGGGAAGCGTCGGCCTGGCGGACGGCCAGACGGGGATCTATTCCATCGACAGCCCGGGGGGCTGGCGGATCATCGGCAGGACCCCCCTCGGCATCTTTGACCTCCACAGGACGGACCCTTTCCTGCTGAAGCCCGGAGACCGCCTGCGGTTCACCCCCATCACGCGAGAACGATTTGATAGCCTTACGCATCCTTGAGGCCGGTCCGCTGGCCACCATCCAGGACCTGGGCCGCTGGGGCCATCGCGATCGGGGAGTCCCCCTTTCCGGTGCCATGGACCCGCAAGGGCTCCGCCTCGCCAATGCTCTCGTGGGGAATGGAGGGGGCGCCGCCGCCGTGGAGATCACCTGGGGAGGGTTCAAGGCCGAGCTGGCCGCCGATCTGCACTTCGCCGTGACCGGGGCCGCCCTCGACGCCGCCCTCAACGGAAGGCACGTTCCTCTCTGGACGACGTGCAGGGGCTCCCGGGGGGACATCCTGACCCTGGGATTCGCTTCCACTGGCCTCAGGTCCTACCTGGCAATTTCAGGGGGAATTGACGTCCCACTGGTGATGGGAAGCCGCTCCACCTACACTCGAGGGCAGTTTGGCGGCTTCCTGGGACGTGCCCTGGTCCGGGGGGATCTCCTCGAAGCCGGGCCGGCCCCGGATCCGCCGCCGTCCATCCGGAGCGTCCCCGACCGCCTCATTCCGCCTCATGACTGCCGCCCCGGTCTACGCTGCGTGCCGGGCCCCCAGGAGGATCTCTTCACCATCCAGGGCATGGAGACGTTTTTCCAACAGCCGTACGCCGTGACGGACCGCTGCGACCGAATGGGCATCGTTCTCCAGGGGCCGAGGATCACGCACCGGGATGGGCCGGACATCATCTCCGACGGTACGATTCCGGGCGCGGTGCAAGTTCCGGGCAGCGGACAGCCGATGCTTCTGGGGGCCGATTGCCAGACGACGGGCGGCTATGCCAAAATCGCCACCGTGATCACCGCCGACCTGCCCCTGGTCGCTCAGCTGACGCCCGGCACCCAGGTGCGCTTCACAGCCGTGTCGCTCCTCGAGGCTCGGGAGATCTATCTCAAACGTGAATATCAGCTCAGGAGGTTTTGTGAATCCGGAATCCACACCGCGTGAAATCAGGGAGATCATCCGGAAGGGCCAGTGGCGGCGGCCAACGAGCGGTCTTGCCCCCGCCTTCGCCCAGGCCAACCTGGTCATTCTGGATCGGAGCCTTGCCTTCGAGCTTCTGCTTTTCTGCGTTCGAAACCCCAAGCCATGCCCCATCCTCGAGGTCATGGAGCCGGGGGTCTGGGAGCCCAGGATCACGGCCCCCGGGGCGGACATCCGCACGGACATCCCCCTCTACCGGGTGTGGAAGGACGGCGAGCTGCTGGCCGAAACACAGGACATACGGGCCCATTGGAGCCCCGACCTGGTCTCCTTCCTGCTGGGATGCAGCTTCAGCTTCGAGAATGCGCTCATGGCCGCCGGCATTCCCGTTCGCAACATCGAGGAGGGCTGCAACGTTTCCATGTACATCACCCATCGC
>JALOPI010000058.1 GCA_025453975.1 Syntrophobacteraceae bacterium | reverse complement strand
CCTGGCATCCGCCACCGCCATCTATCGCGTTCTGTTCCCCCAATCGAAGCTCGGCCCATAGCTACGATGCCACGGGCGCATGTGTGGGTAACTGTCAGCCAAAGGGTGGAGAGGGAGTCACCCTCACGCTAATCAACGATGATCCAAGATTTCTTGCAAACCACCGGAGGTGAGGTTATTTGAAGCTTGAGAATGACCCTTTCGGCCGCAGGGTGCCGCTGCCGCCGCGGCTGGTGCAGGCGAGCCCCGAGAGAATCGGGAGCGCCCATGGCTGCCTGAGCATGGCTGGGCAAGCTTTGCCCGGCCCATGGCATCCCTGCCCGTTGCGATGCGGAGGGCTTGCTTCGGCGGCACCGGGGCGGCCGCAGGTGTGCGAGGAGGATTGCATATCGGAAATGGAAGAGTCGTGGAAAGTCCTGGTCATCGATGACGATGCGGGAATCCGCAAAGTGACCGCCCTCGCCCTGAAGGATGCGGGCTACGAGGTGATGACGGCCCCCGACGGGGAGTCGGGGATCCGGCTTTTCCTGGAGTGGAGCCCCCACATCGTGATCACCGATGTCGGCATGCCGGGCATGGACGGCCTGGAGGTCCTTCGGCGCATCAAGGAGATCGATCCCGACAAGGAGGTCATCGTCACCACCGCCTTCACGGAGATCGCTCTCGCCATCCGGGCCATGCAGCTGGACGCGACGGGGTTCGTGACCAAGCCCTTCAGCGATGCGGCCCTCTCGGGCGCTCTCGCCCGGGCCAGGGAGCGCTGCCTCCAGCGCCGCGACCAGCAGTCCTACACGACGCTCATGGAGGAGCGCTGGATGGACACGGCCGAGGAGCTGGCCCGCATGTTCCAGTTCCAGAGGCTGCTGATCGAAAGCTCCATTGACGCGGTCGTGGCCTGCGACCGCCGCGGCAAGGTCGTGCTCTTCAACCGGAGCGCCGAGGAGCTGCTGGGCCGTGCCCGGGACCAGGTGGTGGGGAGAATGTCCCTCATGGAGCTGTTTCCGCCCCCGGAGGCCGGCAGGTTCCAGGATGAGCTCTACAGGGGGGGCGAGGATCCCCGGTTGACGAGGCTCTACCCCTTCGAAACCCGGTTGTTGTGCCGCGACGGCTCCGCCATAGACGTGGTCCTGTCGGCCACGGTGCTTTTCGAGGAGAAGGAGCAGACGGGGATCGTGGTGTATTTTCGAAAGGTTGAGAGCTGCGGCCGTTCCACGGGAGGCCCCGTCGGCCCCGTGCAGCCGGCTTCGGAAGGGAGCGCCGGGCCGTGACCAAATCGATTGCTCAGGGAGCCGCTCAATGACTTCCCGCGGGGCTCGAGACGATCGAGACGACGTCCTGTCCACCCTCGACCTTTCCGACGAGAACTGTCGATTCCTGTTCAACACGATCCCGATCCCGGTTTTTGTGCTGGATCGCAGGAACCTCAAGATCCTGGAATGCAACGAAAGTGCTGAAGAGGTCTACGGCTACCGGCGCGCTGAGCTGCTCATGACTTCGTTCCTGAACCTTTTCGAGGAATCGGAGCAGCAGAACCTGGCGCTGGAGCTGAGGACGTCGGGCATGCTCAGTCACATCAGCCAGGTCACCCGGGAGGGGCGGAGCATTCTGGTCAACCTGCGCACATCCCGCAGCCATTACAACGAGAGGCCGGCCCTGCTGGTGACGGCATCCGACATCATCAGCATCCTGATGGTCAAGCCGCAGCTCATCCAGGCCAGCAAAATGGCCACCCTGGGGGAGATGACGGCCGGCATCGCCCACGAGCTGAACCAGCCCCTCTCGGTCATCAAGACCGCCAGCAGTTTTCTCCTCACCCGGGCCGAGAGGGGCGAGGCCGTCCAGCCCGGGCTTCTCCGGGCCATGATCCAGGAAATCGACGGCCACGTGGACCGGGCGTCGGGCATGGTTCACCACATCAGGGATTTCGCTCGCAAGTCTGAAATAGCCCTGGAGCCGGTGCGGGTCAACGAGGTCATCGGCAGCGTCCTCGACATCTTCAGCCAGCAGCTCAGCCTTCGCCAGATCGAGGTGGTGCGCGAGCTCGCCCCGGATCTGCCCGCCGTCCAGGCCGATCCCAATCGACTCGAGCAGGTGCTCATCAACCTCCTCATCAATGCCCGGGACGCCATCGAGGAAAAGCAGGAAAGGCAGACCGGGGTGGAGCCGCGGGAGCGGATCGTCGTCAGGACCTCCCTCGACCGCGACCACGTGAGAATCGAGGTGCGGGATTCGGGCATCGGGATCTCCGAGGAGGTGAAAGGGCGCATTTTCGAGCCTTTCTTCACCACCAAGCGTGCGGGAAAAGGGACCGGACTCGGTCTTCCCATCAGCTACGGCATTGTTCAGGATTTCCGCGGGCACATGGAGCTGGAAAGCGTGCCGGACGGAGGAGCAAGTTTCATCGTTCAGATACCAGTTTCGGGGACCGTTCATGCCAGGCAAGATTCTGATCGTCGATGATGAAGGTGGAGTGCGGAAAGTCCTCAGCCTGTCCCTGGAAGCCGCCGGTTACCAGGTCTTCACCGCGGCCAACGCGCCGGACGCCTTGGATGAGGTTGCACGTGTGCTTCCGGAGATCGTTCTGGCCGACATCAGGATGCCGGGCATGGACGGCATCGAGCTGCTCAGGCGCATCAAGAGCGAGCATGCCGACACCGAGGTGATCATGATGACCGGCCACGCGGAGCTGGATCTCGCCGTCAGGAGCCTTCAGCACGAGGCGGCGGACTTCATCACCAAGCCCATCAGTTACGCCGCCCTGGAAGTGGCGCTGAATCGGGTCCGGGAGAAAGCCTGGATGCGGGCGCAGCTGCGTGAGTACACCGAAAACCTGGAGCGGCTCGTCGAGGAGAAGACCAACCGGCTCATCGAGGCCGAGCGCATGGCGGCCATCGGGCAGACGGTTGCCGCCATCGCCCATGGAGTGAAGAACATCATCGGCGGGCTCACCGGAGGCATGTACGTGCTGGAGCGCGGCATCGAGCTCCACGACCGCAGGTACCTGCTCCAGGGCTGGCAGATGATCAAGCGCAACGTTCAGAAGATCAAGACCCTCATGCTGGACCTGCTCCGCTTCGCCAAGGATCGGGAGCCCGAGTACGACCTGTGCGACCCCAACATTCCCGCGCGGGAGGTCTATCACCTCATGGCGGCAAGGGCTCGACAGTGCGGAGCGGAACTGAAGCTCGACCTCGACCCCGGTCTGGGGCGAGTGGTCCTGGACCCGGAAGGAATCTACACGTGCCTTCTGAACCTGGTGACCAACGCCGTGGACGCCTGCTGCAACGGAGATGCGTGCGGCGAGGGGCCTCGCGAGGTGGTTCTCGCATCCGGTCCCCGGGACGGCTGGGCCGTGGAGTACCGGGTCAAGGACAACGGCTCCGGAATGGACCCGGAGACGCGGAGCCAGATTTTTCGGGGTTTTTTCAGCACCAAGGGAACCAAGGGGACCGGCCTCGGGCTCATGGTCACGGAAAAGATCGTGCGGGAGCACGGGGGAACGATCCAGGTGGAATCGGAGCCCGGGAGGGGCACGCTCTTCGTGATTCGACTTCCCGTCCGGGAGATCGATGAAGGTGAAGCGGGATGAATGTCCTGCTTCATCAGGCCGTCCAGCGGCTGGAGCCGGGTCTTGTCAAGGGGGCGGATGTCCCGCCCCCCTTCATTGGAATGCTTTCATGCCCGCCGGGCGGACTGTGACTTCTCCCGGGGGGATGGAGGAGCGGCCTGGAAGTCCGCCTGGCCACCCCGGGGCGGCAGCTTCTCGACGGCAGCGCTCAGCTCAAGGACGGCCCGGGCGGCCTTGCTGTCCGGCGAAGTCTCCAGGAACGGCACCTGGCGGCGCACAGCCCTTGCCACTTCGGGATCCTGGGGCACCGACCCCAGATGATGGAGCCTGACCTGGAGGAACCTCTCGGCCACGCTCTGCAAGGTTGCGAAGACCTCCCGGCCCTCCCTGGAGCTGCTCAGCCCGTTCACGACCACGTGGAGCTCATCCCGATGGTAGTCCCGGGCCATCACCTTGACGAGGGCGTAGGCGTCGGTCATGGAGGTCGGGTCGGGCGTCACCACCACGACGGGGTGATCGGCGAAGTTGTTGAGCCACAGCACCGACTGGCCGATGCCGGCCGCGGTGTCCACCAGGACCATGTCGTAGCCGGATGAGACTTTCCGCAGAAGGTTTTCCAGAAGCGATTGCTCGCGCTGCCCGAGGTTGAGCATGGCCGGGACTCCCGAGCTCGCCGGAAGCACGTCGAGGTTCCGGCTCACGGCCACGATGGTGTCCGACGGATCTTCACCGTTTTCGATGACATCCCTCAGGTTTTTGTCCACTTGAATCCGAAGCAGGACGTCCACATTCGCCAGCCCGAGGTCGCCGTCCACGATGAGGACCCGTTTCCCCCTCCGGGACAGCGCCACGGCCAGGTTCACGGTGAGGCTGGTCTTGCCGACCCCCCCCTTCCCGCTCGTCATGGAAACCGTAACCGGACGTTTCAACAGCTTGTTGTCCATATTCATTGACAGTCATCCTCCAATCCGTCCAGACACGGCGAGACGAAATCTTCCCTGGCTTGGGTGTTGAAAAGCGCCGATCGCTCGTCCAAGGTCACTTCGGTGGGCGACCGTCTTTTGGGCTGCAGATCGCTGCAGACCCGGTTGCGGCCCTGAGCCTTGGCGCGTATCAACATGTGGTCGGCGCAGTCGAGAACGCGCTGGGGCGTTGCCGAGGTCTGTCCTCGGAAGGCGCTGACTCCGAAGCTTGCGGTGAGCTCCAGGGTGAGCTCACCCAGCTGCAGCGGGGAATCGGCCAGGACCCTCCTCAGTCGCTCGGCCAGCAGAGTGGCCTGGGGCAGGTCGGTGCCCGGCAGGATGATGGCGAACTCCTCTCCGCCGTAGCGGCAGGGGATGTCTATGCGGCGTATGTTCTCCCGCCAGAGACTGCAGGCCCATTGCAGGGCGGCGTCTCCGACCATGTGTCCGTAGGTGTCGTTGACGTCCTTGAATCGATCGAGATCCACCATGATGAGCCCGGTGGGAAGCCCGGTGCGGCGGGATCTCTCCATCTCCTGATCGAGGGCCTGAAGCATGTACCGGTAGTTGAAGTAGCCCGTGAGCGGGTCGGTGATGGAAAGCTCGGTGAGGCGGCTGCATTCGTCGCGGAGCGCCTGAACTTCCAGGAGAACGGGGCATTCGCCGTACCCCAGGGGGCACGAACCCTCAACTATCGGCTGGGGCTTCATTCAGTTCCCTCTTCGTCCGAGTCTCTTGAAGGGAAATCACCAAAGGGTCGTCACTGCTGTTTTCCTGCTGCCGCTCGAAAAGACGGTTTTCGCACGGGCTCCTGTGGGAGGCGGCGAGCTGAGCCAATTGCAAGATATCTGCCAGCTCCAAATCGGGCCGCCCGGTTTCCAACAAGCACGGCCTCGGCCTGGTCCTCGGCACGACTCGGCACCATGGAGTGTCCACCCCTCGAGTCGCCGTGCCGGCGGTCTTCTGGCCGGAATCCACGGAAACAAACGGGATGCCGGCTCAAGAAGCCGCCAGCATGACACCTGACGGAATGGACCTGGTTCATCGCAGATTAGCGTGAAGCTCGTTCCCTCTCCCTCAGGGAGAGGACTAGGGTGAGGGGAGATCTTGATTCTGTAAGCCCCCCTCACCCCGACCCTCTCCCCCCCGGAGGGTGGAGAGGGAGTCCGCCTCACGCTAATCCACGATGATCCACGGACTTTTGATCCGGCGAGCTGTCCTCAGGACCAGTGGAGGGCGTTGAGCACCCCGTGGCACCGGCAGCTGGTGGCGACGATGTGGCCGCCCGGCTGCCGGAGAACGTCCCGCTCGAGCTGCCTGAGCTGCGCCATGGAGTAGCCCCCTACGCCGGGAGCCAGCTGCCAGCTTCTCAGGACGGCCACCTGGAAGCCGGGCACCGAGATCCTCGAAAGATCGTCGAAGAGATTGCCCGGGCGCGGCTCGCCGGTATGCGTACAGCGCTCCTCCGGCTCGCTGCAGGCGTCGGGGCAGAGGAAAGTGGCGTGGCTGGCGTACACGGTCCCGTCGGCCACCCGCATGGGGTTGGGCACCTGGGAATCCACCGATTCCGGCACCGGAGCATGGGCGGCGCGGGAAGCGAGCCCGGAGCCCGACAGGAGCCACTGGAAGGCCGCATGGACGGGGATGGCCGGCACGATCCACAGCCCGTCGGGCAAATCCTGCCGACTCATGAAGGGAATGGCGGCGGCCGTGAAGGTCTTCACCCCGAGATCCTCGGCCAGGGCATCCAGCCGGTCAGGTCGCTCATCGATGACCAGGAAGTCCATATCCGTGAACCTTCGGGTCAGCCTCTCGGCGGCGATCCGGCCGAACCTTCCCGCTCCCAGGATCCAGATGCCTTCGGCGTGAAAAGGGTGGGGCATCCCGGAAATTTTCCGACTCATTGCTTCTCCTTCGCAGGGACCGACATTATAATGGGAGCCGCGGCTGGGACCATGTGTGCGCGGCACCGTTCACTGAAAAGGGACCCCATGGGAAACCTCTTTGCCATTATGGACAAAATCGCGGATGAGCGCATCCGGGAAGCCATGGACCGGGGTGAATTCGACGACCTTCCGGGTAAGGGCAGGCCCCTGGAAATGGAGGATGACAGCCATCTTCCTCCGGATTTGCGCGTTGCCTACAAGATCCTCAAGAACGCCGATTGTCTTCCCGCGGAAATCCAGCTCAAGAAAGAGATACGCACCACCGAGGAGCTGCTCGCCGGCATCCAGGACGAACGGGAGAAGTACCGGCAGATGAAGAAGCTCAACTTCCTCATCATGAAATACAACATGTCTCGGCGGGTTTCGGCGGTTCTCGAGGAAAACCAGGTGTATTACGAAAAGGTCCTCGACAGGCTGGGAGAGAAGGGAGGGGGGAACAAGGACTGATTCCCCCCGTTCCGGCAATGTCAGTTTTTTGGCGATTCCCCCCGGGATGTGTCTGCATTTCCCTCGGTTGTCGCGTTTGGAGCAGGCTGCTCCCCGGCTGGTTCCCGGGCCGGCGGCGCGGCGAAGGACGGTGATTCCACCGGTTGTTCGGCCTTCGGCTCCGGGGGCGGTTGCCGCTCCGGCATGGCCGGGGCCGGCTCGGGAGCCGGAGCCGGCGGCGGGATGAAGGACGGTGATTCCACCGGTTGTTCGGCCTTCGGCTCCGGGGGCGGTTGCTGCTCCGGCATGGCCGGGGCCGCCGGGGGTGCCTGAGCCGCCGGCGTTGATTCCGGCTGGACCCTGGGTGCGGGCTGCGGCGGGGGCTGCTGCTGAGCCTGGGGCACGGGCGCGTAACGGCGCTCGATTCTCTCCATTTCCTCCCTCGAACGTTCCACCAGCTTCGCGTAAGCATCCTCGAGGCTGGTTTCCATCACCACAAACTGCCCTTCGCTCATGATGATGCGCTTCAGCTCGGGAATCTTCAGCTCCGCCGAGGACTTGAGATAGATGGGCTGAATGTAGAAGACCACGCGCCCGATGGGCAGAATGATCATCCTGCCTCTCTCCACCTCGGAGCCCACCTGGTCCCAGAGGGTGAACTGCTGGGCGACCTGGGTATCCTGGTTGATGAGGGCGTGGATTTGGGCGGGGCCGAAAACCAGCTGGCCCTTGGGGAAGCTGTAGACGATGAGCTTGCCGTAGCTCAGCTCGTCCGATCCGGCGACGGCCAGTGCCCTCAAGTTGGATTTGCCCTTGGGGGTCATGGGAGCGAGGAGCAGGAAGTCAAACCTCCCCCGTTCGATCATCTCCAGGGTCAGATAATAGGACTTGACCGGCGGAATGTCCTGGACGCGAACAGAAGCCGCCACGGCGAATTCCCAGAGATCCTCCTGCTGGTAGAAAACCCAGGGGTCTGTCTGCTGATACTTGGAGTAGACCTCCATCTGAGTGTTGAAGAAATCCTGAGGATAGCGGACCTGGGATTTCAGCTCCGGCGGCATCTCGCTCTGATCCTTGAGAAGTCCAGGGTACATGCGCTCGTAAGCCTGGACGATGGGGTCCTGCCTGTCGAACACGTAGTGGGTAACGTTGCCGTCGTAGGCATCCACAACGATCTTGACCGAGTTTCGCATGTAGTTCAGCTTCTGGTCGCCAACGGAATAGTTGGCGGCATACGGATAGAAGTCCGAGTAGGTATAGGCGTCCTGGATCCAGTAGAGGCGCTTGGGCGTCACCACCAGGTAAGGATCGTTGTCGAGCATGAGGTAGGGGGTAAGGATTTTGATGCGCTCGCGGATGTTGCGGCGGAAGAGGATCCTGCTCCTCTCGTTGGTCTTGAGGGTGAAAAAGATGTCCTTGGCCTTGAAGTAATAGGCAAACAAGAGCTTCTTGAAGAGGGTATTGATGGGGACTCCGCCCTCACCGGTATAGTCCACGATGACATTGGTGTCTCCCTTGGGATATCCGAACTCCCCGGCGTCGTTGGGTGCGATGGCGTAATAGTAATCATCGAGGAGTCCGTGGTAGATGCTGGGCTGCTCGACCTGAAAGCCGAAGTCGGATTCCAGCGGGATTCCCTTGATGAACCAGGTCATGGGCTCATCGGCACCCTGGCCGGCCGGCACCATGACGACCCCGTACCCGTGCGTGAAGCTCAAATGCCGGTTGATCCAGTTTCGGGCGCCCTCGGGCAGCTCAGTGGCTTTCAGCTCCCGGGCAGCCAGATAAACCTGCTGATTGTGCCCCCTCACCGTATAGTGGCTCACGTCCACCGGTGAGAAATCATAATAGGTGCGCAGTTCCTGGAGATGCTTGAAAACGTCTGTGAGGAGATCGCCGTCCCAGATGGGGATGTTGCGGAAAACCCCCTCGGTTTTCTGACCATAAGGCTCTCCGCGCAGGCGCTCCGGCGCGATCTCCCGCACCTCCACCTCGCTCAGCTTGAAGGCGGCGAGGGTCGAAGCGATATTATGCTGGAGATATGGGCTTTCCCGTGTAATGGCGTTGGGCTTCACGATGTACTCGTTGACCAGGGCGGGCAGGAAATCCGAATAGCGTCCGACCAGGGCCAGGGCAAAGAGGACGGCGAAGGCCACGAGAGGCTTCCATCCCCCGCCCTTGTGGATGGTTCTGAGGAGGGAGACGCCCAGGCCGGCCAGGGACAGCAGGCAAAGCCAGATCAAGGGGAGCACGACGTTCATCTCCGCAAAGCCGGGCCCGGAGAAGAGCGGTTCATGAAATCCCGTGTAGAGAAGCTCGTACCTCTGGAGGATGAACTTCCAGATTTCGATGAGGAAGACCATGGCGATGAGGATGCTGACATGCAGCCTGGCCCCGGCCGGCATCCGCTGCTCCTGCTGCTGCAGGAGGCGCCGCTCGATCCAGTAGAGCAGGAGGATTCCCGCGAGAAGTCCCAGGAAGGCGATGAGGATCCTGCGCTGGAGCAGGGTGTAGATGGGGAACGAAAAGAGGTAGTAGCTGATATCCTTGGAGAAGACGGGATCGGTGATCCCCTTGGCGGGTCCGAAAACGTACAGGAGAAACGCCTCCCACTGCTCGAAGAGCGGAAAGGCCACGAGGACGCCCAGGACCAGGGACAGGGGCGTGTAGACTCTCATGGAGCCCGTGCGGAAAAGCTGCAGAATCTCCTTGTATGCCCGTCGCTTCTCCTGCTCCTTGGGCTCGGGATATTGGGCCGTGCCCAGAAAGCGCGAGGCCACCCAGAAGTTGAGGAAGAAGATGAGGAAGAAAAGAAGGGTGACGCCCCCGAAGACCACGTACCGATAGAGAAGCCGCTGCCAGAAGTAGAATGCGTAGCCCAGCGAATCGAACCACCACATGTCCACCAGGAAGTCCACGATCAGGAGTCCTGTGACAGGCACCAGTATCAAAAACGCAATGGCGGCCCCGATGAGAATAGAAAACCCGCTTTTCAGCTTGACCATGTAACATCCTCCCTCGTATCCCTCAGAGGCGGCAGTCGGAGACTCCCCCCGTCAAACTTTGCAACTATAAATCTAACCACAGCCCGGCGAATTCGGTCAAAGCTTTTGTTGCTCCACCGTGAACAATCCTCCGGCAAGCCTTGCCGACCTTACGCCCTGCTCCCGCGGCGGCGCCTCGGGATTCTCGATGAAACGCGGCGGAATCCATATTCGTTGACGGAGCACCACAAATGCTGTAGAAATCGCCACGATGGTCAAGGCGTATGTCCGGCCCTTGCCGGGCGGCCTCCGACGACCCGCATCCCCTCCGCAGTCACCGCCGGGGAGGTGCTGCAGGAACATAGCAGAAAGATACCGGAAATTAATCAGTTCTTTGAAAATGAACAGGCTCAGGTATCCGTTGCCACAAGGATTCAAAAGGGAAGACGGTGCAATTCCGTCGCGGTCCCGCCGCTGTGATCGGGGACGAAAGCCGCAGGATGCCACTGTCGCGCCGTGGGCGTGATGGGAAGGTGCGGCGAGTAGGATGATCCGTGAGTCAGAAAACCTGCCTGATGCCGTCGCGGTCAGGAGTGACGTTTCGGCCGTCCATGCATGGAATGGGCGGCTGGACCGTCCGGCTCAGGGGGGAACGAGGGTTTTCCCTGACCTCATACAAGGATCAAGTCAGACAGGGTGCAATCCTTGGCGCCTCGCTCCCGCGAGGCCCGGGGATTTTTTTTTGCCGGGAGCGTGCAGCCGCGACGCTTTTGAGCGCAGAAGGAATTGTGAAGCATGAATGCGTCGTCATCCATTGAGGACCGCCCCGGCCTGGTGCCCGCCGGCCGGGAGATCGAACGGGAGAGCTTCCGGATCATCGACCAGGAGATGGACGGCCACGGATTCCCTTCCGACCATTGGGCCGTGGTCCGGCGCGTGATCCATACGACGGGAGACCTCGATTATGCCAGTCGAATGCGTTTCCATACGCTGGCGCTCGAGTCGGCGGCGGAGGCGCTTCGATCCGGGGCCGGCATTTACACCGACACACGAATGATCCAGGTCGGACTTTCGCCGTGGCGCCTCCAGTGGTTCGGGAATCCGGTTCTGACGCCGGTGCTCGAGCCGGAGAGCCAGCGATGGGCCGAGGAGATGGGGACCACGCGGTCCGTTGCAGCCTTTCGGCACGTGGGCGGGCGGATGGACGGTCAGATTGTGGCGGTCGGCAATGCTCCGACGGCCCTGTTGGAAGTCATTCGGCTCGTGGAAGAGGATGGCGTAAGGCCGGCCCTGGTCATTGGGGTGCCCGTGGGTTTTGTGCAGGCGGCCGAATCCAAGGAAGCTCTCCATCGGCTTGAAAGCGTCCCGAGCATCACCGTGCTGGGACGAAAGGGGGGCAGCACCGTTGCCGTGGCCATCCTGCACGCGCTTCTGGAGCATGCCGGAATGGATCGGAATCTCTAAATCCACAGCGCACCTTTTGACCTCCTGAAAGGAGCACGAACATGCTGGGCATTCTGTATGGCATCGGGGTTGGACCGGGAGACCCGGACCTCCTCACTCTCAAGGCGGTCAAGGTGCTGAAGCGGGTCGCTCATGTCTTCGCGGCTGCCTCCAGCAAGAACGACTACAGCCTGGCCCACGACATCGTGAGAGAGCATATCCCCTCCTCCACCCCCGTGGACCAGCTCGCCTTCCCCATGACCTTCAACTCGGAAAAGCTCGAGGATGCCTGGCAGGCCAACTGTGAGCAGGTCGTCGAGGTGCTTCGGCAGGGGAAGGATGTCGCTTTTTTGACGCTCGGCGATCCGCTGACCTTCAGCACCTTCATCTACCTCATGCGCAAGGTGCGAAGCCGTATTCCAGGCGCAAGGGTCTCCGTCGTTCCGGGCATCACCTCATTTCAGGCGGCGGCGGCCTGTGCCGGCGAGCCCCTGGCGGAGGGTGAGGAAATCGTGTCCATCATCTCGGGGGCCAAGGGGGGGGAGCGGCTCAAGGACGTGATCTCCCTTTCGGACAGCGTCGTTCTCATGAAGGCGTACAAGTATCTGCCCGAGATTCTCTCCGAGGTCGAGGAGGCGGGGTTGCAGGATTCGTGTTGTTTCATCAGCCGCTGCGGCCTCGAGGGCGAGGTGATCGAGCGGGATTTCGACAAGCTGCTCCAGATGGAGCGGCCCAATTATCTGTCCCTCATGCTCATCAAAAGGCGTGGACTGGAATCCACGGTCCGTTCCCGCAGCTCCCTCGAAAGCATGGAAGGGCAGCTGGTCGGGAATCCGGCGGATGTTCCGGCGCCGGTAAAGCCCGCGTGCAGGGACAGGTTGCGCGTGGTCGGAATCCCGGAGCCGGCGGTCGCGATGGGCTTCAAGGAGAAGGCCGCCCAAGCGTGAAGGTGGACAGAGGAATCACCTGCGGGGTCTCGCTCGGAGTGCTGATCATCGGGGCGGCGTTCCTCACCTCCGGCATTGGCCCGTTCCACATCTCGTACGATACCCTCGCCCGCTTGTGGCTTTCCCCTCTGGTGCCTTCCTTTTCCCACGAGATCGACGATTCGGTTCGATACATCGCTCTGAACGTTCGGCTGGCCAGGGTGGTCCTGGCGGTGACCGTGGGCGCCGGGCTCGCCCTGGCGGGCGGCGTCTACCAGGGGGTGCTTCTGAATCCCCTGGCGGACCCATTCACCCTCGGCGTTTCCACCGGGGCGGCTTTTGGAGCGTCCATCGCCATCCTCCTGGGATGGGGCGGCCTGAGCTGGATGGGGGTGAGCCTGCTGCCCGGCGCCGCCTTTGCGGGGGCTCTCGGGGCGCTGTACGGGGTGTACCTGCTGGGCCGCATGGACGGAAGGCTCCAGAGCACCACGCTGGTGCTGGCGGGCATCATCGTCTCAACGTTCCTGTCCGCCTGGATCAGCCTGCTCAAGAGCCTGAACGAGGAATCGGTCTCGACCATTGTCTTCTGGATCATGGGGAGCCTCTCGGGGAGGACCTGGTCCCACTGCGCGCTGGTGCTGCCCTATCTGCTCATTGGCGGCGCGGTGATCCTGTTTCACGCGCGCGAGCTCGACCTGCTGAGTCTCGGGGATGTCCAGGCCCAGCAGATGGGAGTGGATGTGGGGCGCGTGCGCTTCAGGCTCCTGCTGGCGGCGTCCCTCATCACCGGGGCGGCGGTGGCGGTGAGCGGCGTCATCGGTTTCGTGGGCCTGGTGGTCCCGCACCTGGTCCGGCTCAGTGTGGGGCCGGTGCACCGCCGCCTGCTGCCACTGGTCCTGCTCACGGGGGGACTGCTGGTTCTGGTGTCGGATACCCTGGCGAGGAGCATCCTTCCCCACGGCGAGGAGCTCCCGGTGGGAGTGGTGACGGCCATTCTGGGAGGACCGTTTTTTTGCTTTCTGATGCTCCACCGCAAGAGCCACGTCCGGTTGTGATCCGGACGGTCGATCTCACCGCCGGCTACGGATCCCGTACGGTGCTGGACGGGGTTTCCCTCCAGGTGCGGGCAGGGGATTTTGTCGGCGTCCTGGGACCGAACGGGTCCGGGAAGACGACCCTGGTCAGGGTGCTGAGCGGGGTGCTCCCTCCGCAAAGCGGGCGTGCCGAGGTCATGGGGGACGCCGTCGGCTCCCTCAATCCCAAGGAGCGAGCCAGGCGCATGGCCGTTGTGGCCCAGGACGGCGAGGTGCGGTTTCCCTTTTCGTGCGTCGAAGTCGTTCGCATGGGCCGCTATCCGCACCAGCGGTCCTGGCGGGTGGATCATGCCGCGGACGAGGCGGTGGTGCAGTCCGCCATGGAAGCGACGGACACCCTGGCGCTGGCCCGGCGTGCCATCACGGACGTGAGTGGAGGGGAGCGGCAGCGGGTGATGATGGCGCGGGCCCTGTCCCAAGCCACTCCGATCCTGCTGTTGGATGAGGCCACCTCGTCCATGGACGTGCATCGAAAGCTCCAGATTTTCAGTCTGCTCGAGCGGAGAAACCGCGAGGCGGGGCTGACCGTCGTGGCGGTTCTGCATGATGTCAACCTGGCCGCGTGGTTCTGCAGAAGGCTGATATTCCTGAAGGACGGAGAGGTGGCGCGCCAGGGGGCGACGGGGGATGTGCTGACGCCCGAAACCCTGGCCATGGTCTACCGCACCGAGGCGGTGGTCCAGGAGATCCCCGGCACGGGCCGGGTTCAGGTGGCTTTTCTACCGTCCTGAAGCGGCCGGCGCCGGGCGGGGTATGTGAGGTATGGAGGAAATGGGAGACGGTTTCAAGTTCATGGGTCGGCTCGGGATTCTCGCTGTGCTGATCATGCCGGGCATCGTGCCCGCCGTCTCCACCGCCGCCGCGATCCGGGTGACGGACGATGCGGGCCAGCCCATTGAGCTCCGTGAGCCGGCTCGCCGCGTGATTCCGCTTTACGGCGCCTTTGCCGAGATGCTCTACGCGGTGGGCGCCGGCGCACAGGTGGCGGCGAGGACCCAGGCCGATCGAATCCCGCCCGAAATCGAGCGACTGCCTTCGGTTGGCACGCACATGCGCCCCAACGTTGAGCTCATCATCGGTCTCAAGCCAGACCTCGTGGTTCAGAGCGCCAGCCGCAGGGAAGCGATACCCGAAATGGATCGGCTGCGTGAGGCGGGCATCCCGGTGGCGGTGTTTTCCCCCGCAAGCATCGAGGACATCTTCCTGACGATGATGCGGTTGGGCTCGCTGACGGGAAACGAGGATTCGGCGGCAGGGGTCGTCCAGCAGCTGCGCCGGCGGCTGGACGAGGTCCGAGGCAAAGTGGCCGCGGTGCCGAATCCCCGCAGCGTCTTCTTCGAAACCCGGGCCGAGCCCCTGACCACCGCCGGCGAGGGCTCCATCGTCCACAGGATCATCGAGGCCGCCGGAGCCCGTAATGCCGTCTCCAGCGAGAGGGGCATCGTGCAGTTCAATTTCGAGGCGCTGCTTCTGGCGGACCCGGATGTCTATGTGGTTCAGAAGGGCCCCATGAACAGGAGCCCGATCCCTCCCGAAAAGCGGCCCCATTTTGGCCGCCTCCGGTCCGTGAGGGAGGGAAGGGTGATCTTCGTGGACGAGCTCATGATGTCGCGCCCGGGGCCGCGGTCCGTGGACGCGGTGGAGGAGCTGGCGCGGGCCATCTACCCGGAGATCTTTCGTTGAGCGCGGTTCCATGGGGGACCACCGAAGCAGGATGACAGGTCGGGAGCATGCAGCCATGTCGGAATCGGAGCCGGCCTCGGGCCGTCGCAAGGGAGCGCTGCGGCTGGGGTTCAGCACGGGAACGGCGGCGGTGGCCGCCGCGCGCGCGGCTCTTCGATTCTGGAAGAACGGCAGTCGCCCCTCGACCGTCGCGGTCCGCCTGAATGCGGGGTATTACCTGCCCGTGCCCATCGCCGACGGAGGCCGGAGTGAACGGGAGACCTGGGCCTCCGTCGTCAAGGATGGCGGGGACGATCCGGACGTGACCCACGGGGCCGAAATCATCGCCCGCCTGCGATGCCTGCCCCGTCGGGAGATCGGGATTCCCGTGGATTCCGCGTCCGATTCCGAGGTCACTCTTGTGCATGGGAGCGCCAACGGGCGCTCCACGAATCCCCTCATCTGCCTCATCGGAGGAAAAGGCGTGGGGCGGGTGACCAAGCCCGGCCTGCCGGTCGTGCCCGGGGAGCCGGCCGTGAATCCGGGCCCGCGGGAGATGATGACGATCAACCTCCGGGAGGAGCTGCTCCGGTCTTCCGAAACGGGGCCTCTGCCTTTCCATGCGGCCGTCCCCTGGAATCCGCCGACGGCTCCGCATGTCCTCATGGGGGAGCCGCCCGGGGAGTGGGTTATCGAGGTCGAGATCGAGGTGCCCGAAGGCGAGCGCCTCGCGCAGCACACGCTCAATCCGAGACTGGGCGTCCTGGGGGGCATCTCCATCCTGGGGACAACGGGTCTCGTCCGCCCCTTTTCCCATGAAGCCTACGAGGAGACGATCCAGGCGGAGCTTTCGGTGGCGCGCTCCAACGGGTGCCGAACCGTGGTGCTCAGCACGGGCGGCAAGAGCGAGCACTATGCTCGGGAGTACTTTGGCTCCTGGCCGCAGGAGGCCTTTGTGCAGGTGGCCGATTTCTTCGCCTTTTCCGTTCGGGAGGCCCGTCGCATGGGCTGCAGCGGTGTCGTGCACAGCGTTTTTTTCGGGAAGGCGGTCAAGATGGCGCAGGGGCACGAATACACCCACGCCCACAAGAATCGCATGGACCTTGGCTCCCTGGCGGCCCTCTGCCGGGACGGAAGCCATCCCGGCGGACTGTGTGACGAGATCGAGGGGGCCAACACGGCGCGGCAGGCCCTGGAAATCCTCCTCCGGGCAGGAGCCATGGACCTTGTGCTCAGCGTGGCCCAGGGGGCCGTGGCCGCATCCCGGCGCATCGCGGAGGAGGGCATGAGCATTCGCCTGCTGCTCTTCAACTATGACGGCCGCCTGCTGGCGGATGTGCGAAGGCCATGATGCGGACATCCGGAAGCCGTTTCAATATTGAAGAGTGGCGTCCTCCCCTGGTTCTCCTGGTCGGCATGGGCACGGGGGTCGCCGATCTGAGCGCCGCCGCCCTGCGATGCATCCGGCGGGCGGAAGTCCTCTTCGGGGGAAAGCGCCACCTGGAGAGCTTTCCGGAGCATGCGGGCCGCCGAATCCCTTTGGGAAAATCCCTGGATGAGCTCCTGGCCGAGCTCGATGCCGTCTCCCGTCGGAGCCGAACGGCGGTGCTGGCTTCGGGGGATCCCCTCTTTTACGGCATCGGCAGGCGCCTCATCCGGTCCCTCGGAAGGGACCGGGTCCGGGTGATCCCCGGGGTGACCACGGTCCAGACCCTTTGCGCCCGAGCAGGGATTCCCTGGGATGACGTGCGGGTCTTCAGCCTGCACGGGCGTGGCGAAGGCGAAAACGAGTGGCTTTCATCCGTTCGCCGCGACGTTTCCGTGGCGCTCTTCACGGACCAGCACAGGTCGCCGGACTGGATCGCGCGGCGTCTGATCGAGGCGGGTCTGGACCGCTGCCGCATGGTCATTGGCGAGGACCTCGGGCAGGAGACCGAAATGGTGCGCGAGGTTTCGCCTCGCGAGGCCCTCGAAGGGCGTTTTTCCCCCCTGAATCTTTGCATGGTTCTCCCGGCGGAAGCTGACAGGCTGGACGATGGAAGACCATTCGAATCCGACCTGGAGTCGGCGCCCGTTCTCGGCATCGAGGAGTCGCTTTTCGCCCATGAAGCGGGCCTCATCACCAAGCTCGAGGTCCGCGCCGTGGTGCTCGCCAAGCTGCAGCTTCGGGCGGGCCATGTCCTCTGGGACATCGGGGCGGGCAGCGGCTCGGTATCCATCGAGGCCTCGCGACTCGCCGCCTTGAAGCGGGTCGTCGCCATCGAAAGAAATGTGGACCGGCATCGCCAATTGTTGGAGAATACCCGAAAGCTTGGGGGAAGCCCCATCGAGGTTCTTTCGGGGAATGCCGCGGAGCTGCTCGGGAATCTTTCGGAGCCCGATCGCGTCTTCATCGGGGGCAGCGGCGGCGACCTCCGGGAAATCCTCGAACAGGTGGCCGCGAAGCTTCGTCCTGGGGGGCGGGTGGTCCAGACGGCGGTAACCCTCGACACCTTCGAGGAGGGGCGCTCCTTCTGGAGGGAGCGGGGATGGAAGCTCGACCTGGTGCAGCTCCAGGTCAGCCGGGCCGTCCCCATCGGGCGCTCCCAGCGACTCGAGGCCCTCAATCCGGTGTTTGTCGTAACGGCCGTTCACCCTCTGGACCGTTACAAGGAAGAGTCATGAAGAACCTTGAAAGATTCCCGGTAAGCTTCGTGGGAGCCGGACCGGGCGACCCCGAGCTCATCACGGTGAAGGGGAGAAGGCTGGTCCGAGAGGCCGACTGCATCGTCTATGCGGGCTCCCTCGTACCGGAGTCGCTGCTGGAGGAGCGGAAGCCGGGGGCACAGGTCCACAACAGCGCAGCCCTGAGCCTGGAGGAGACCCATCGCCTGCTCCGGGACGGGTACCGGAGCGGGGCGCGCGTGGTCCGGCTCCACACGGGCGACCCGAGCCTTTACGGGGCCATCCAGGAGCAGATGGATCTCCTGGATCGCGAGTCCATCCCCTACGAGGTGGTGCCCGGCGTCTCGGCGGTCTTTGCGGCGGCCGCGACCCTCGGGCAGGAGCTTACCCTGCCCGAGGTCTCCCAGACGCTGATCCTCACCCGCATGGCGGGCAGGACGCCCGTGCCGGAGTCCGAATCCCTCGAATCGCTGGCCTCCCACGGGGCGACCCTGGTGATTTACCTGAGCGTGCAGCGCATCGAGGAGGTGGTTTCACGCCTTTCCTCGGGTTATCCTCCCCAGACCCCCGTGGTTGTCGCCTATCGCGTGGGATGGCCGGACCAGGAGGTCGTGCGGGGCACGCTGGAGGACATTGCCGGCAGGGTGCGCTCCTCCGGCATCAAGCGGCAGGCGATCATCATGATTGGAGAAGTGTTTGGAGCACGGGACCGACAGCAAAAGACACGGTCAAAGCTCTACGACGAGACCTTCAGCCATGGATATCGAAGTGGGAGCCCAGATTCCTGAGTCGTCCATCGCCATTGTCGCTCTGACCAGAAACGGCGTGGGGCTGGCCCTGAGAATTCAGTCCAGGATGCCGGGGAGCGTGTGCTACGTGCCCGAACGCCATGATTTTGCGCTGGCCATGGGCGCCCGCGGATTCGACCGGGTTCGATCCATCATCCCCAAACTGTGGGTCGAATACCGGGCCCTCATCTGCATCATGGCCACGGGCATCGTGGTTCGACAGATTGGCCCCCTCATGCGCCTCAAGACGGTGGACCCCGCCGTGGTCGTCCTGGATGAGCGGGGCAGCTTCTGCATCAGCCTCATTTCGGGCCACATGGGAGGGGCCAACGAGCTGGCCCGCAGGGTCGCCGCCTTCACCGGGGGCCAGGCCGTGATCACCACCGCTTCGGACGTGCAGGGGAAGCCGGCCCTCGACCTGATCGCCCAGAATAGAGGGCTCGAGATGGAAAACATCGCGCAGCTCAAAACCGTTTCGCGCGCCATCCTGGAAAGCGAGCCCCTCATGGTCTTCGATCCCCACGCCATCCTGAGGCGGGATTTGTCCCGGGTTCCGCGGATCACCTGGATCGAGGAGCCCGTTTCCCCCGCTTCCCGACCTCAAGGTCCCTGCGTCTGGGCTTCCGAGAGGACGGCTCCACGGGACTGGTCGTGCCTGATCCTCAGGCCCAAGAACCTGGTGGTGGGCATCGGCTGCAACAGGAACACCCCCGCCGAGGAGATTTTGGAGCTCATTCGGACGGTGTTCGAGGAGCAGGGGCTCGCGATCCAGGCCATCCGGAACATGGCCAGCCTGGATCTCAAGTCCGACGAGCGGGGTCTCCTGGAGACGGCGGCCTATCTCAGGCGGCCCGTCTACTTTTACGCGCGCGGCCAGGTGGAGAATGTGGTCGTGCCGAATCCGTCCACCCAGGTGATGAGCCATGTGGGAGTTCAAAGTGTATGCGAAGCCACCGCGATCCTGAGCGCCCGGAAAGGGGTGCTGATCGTCCCCAAGCGGAAGACACGCAACGTGACGCTGGCCGTCGTGCGGGCCGACTTGTCGTCGTGAGCATCGGGCCGGGCCATGAAGATTACATGGCGCCGGCTGCCCGCGAGGCCCTCGTCGGCGCCGAAGTGGTCGTCGGCTACAAGGTCTACCTCGACCTGGTCTCGGACCTGGTCCGGGAAAAGCTGCTCGTCTCGAGCGGCATGCGTCGCGAGATCGAGCGGTGCAATGCGGCCATCGACAACGCCCTGGCGGGAAAGGTGGTGGCCCTGGTTTCGAGCGGAGACGCCGGGATCTACGGAATGGCCGGGCTGGTCTTCGACCTGTGTCGCGAGCGGGGCCTGCGCCTGGCGGGCCATGGACCATACCCGGACGGCGATGCGGACCTGACCGTCGAGGTCCTGCCGGGCATTCCGGCCTTCAACGCCGCGGCGTCCCTGGTGGGCGCTCCCCTCATGCATGACTTCGCCGCGGTGAGCCTGAGCGACCACCTGACTCCCTGGGAGCTCATCGTGAAGCGCCTTGGGGCCGCGGCGGAAGCGGATTTCGTCCTCGCCATCTACAACCCCCGCAGCAAATCACGCCCCCAGCTCCTGGCGGAGGCCTGCAGCGTTCTCCTGCGCTCCAGGAGCCCCGATACGCCCGTGGCCATCGTGCGGCGCGCCATGCGCGAGGAGCAGTGGATCCATCTCACGACCCTCGGGGCCATCCCCATGGAGGAGGTGGACATGCAGTCCGTCGTCATCGTGGGAAACAGCCGCACCTACGTCTGGGAAGGCCGCATGGTCACCCCGCGGGGCTACCTCGACAAATACACCCTGGGCGAGGACTGAGGCGTCTTCACATCGTCATGCCGGCTTATGATTCATCGAACATCTCTTAGGCCGCCCATGCAGCCGCCCGGGACCATATCGTTGACTTAAGCCCTGGGCGTCATTTCGGCGAAGGCCGGGATCCGTGCGCCTGGGAGCAGGCGTGAACAGGGAGGTGCAAGTCCTCCTCCGGGAGATGCCCGCTCCCGGTAGTCAAAGGTAACTGCGTCGCCGCGAGGCGGGGTGGGAAGCAACCCGAGACGA
>JALOPI010000057.1 GCA_025453975.1 Syntrophobacteraceae bacterium | reverse complement strand
AAATTACATTTCTCACCGCAGAGACGCAGAGCCCGCAGAGGTTACGAAGATAGCTTAGTGCAGTCTTTCTCTGCGAGCTCTGCGTCTCTGCGGTGAATTCAAAAACGAAGGTTTTCAGCCTCAACGAGTATAAATCTTCATTTTCATGGATCGCAGGGGTGAAGGATTTTTCGTTACTTCTCAATAACGGTAGGCACCCGAAACCATGAAAAGGCCTACCGGGACTTGTTTTTAACTTTAGACTTGAAACCTTAAACTTGAAACTTTTCAGAGCAGCCTGGCCTCAGCCCGCCTCTCTGACGTCCCCGCGAAGGAGCAGCCTTCGGCCGCCCCTGAGCTTGTGCCAGTCGACCTGCATGTGCCGGGGAAGGACGAGAACGCTTCGGGCCATCTTCCGCGACACGTTGAGGGTGGCTGTCACGGGGCCGTCCTCCGTCGCAATTTCAAGGGAGTCTCCTTCCGCGAATCCCATCTCGGCCGCATCGGCTGCGTGCATCCACAAGACGGGCTTCGGCTCCGTTTTTCGCAGGAAAGGTGAATAGCCGGAGAGCTCCTCGGTCCCGAAGGTCCAATCCACCAGGAGCAGGAGGAACTGATCGGCCGCCGGCGCCGGAATGTCCGAGGTCGGCTCCCCCGCCCCCGGCAGGTCCATTGCCTCTGCAGCCTCCGGGGAGTCGAAAGCCACCTGCCAGCCGTCGGCATGGGCGTCATGCTCCAGGGACGAGGGCAGGCCCGGAAACTCGGTTTGGAGGACCTTCCAAGGGTTCATGAGGGGCGCGCCTTCGGGGCTCAGGGCATCATGGAGGTCCCCGAGCAGCCTCCAGGCCGGCGCGGGGTCGCCCCCGGGGATCTCCGCCCGAAACTCGCGAACCGGATGGCCCCCGCCCGTTTCCTGCCGGATGGGCATTCCCGGAGCATGGACCGCGAAGGTTTTCTGGATGCGTCCCTCCTGGTTGGCGAAGGCCGCATCGCACTCGAAAACGGTCGTCGTGGGCACAAAGGCGTGGGATCTCCAGACCGTTTCCGTGGGAAGATAGTCCAGGACCATGAGCAGCTGCAGCTTTTGCAGCGCGCGGTCCAGACGGGGCCTGTCGGGGAAGTCCCTGAAAAGATCGGCTTCGGCCACCATCAGGGCCTTGAGCGACCCTTCCTCGATGGCTCCGAGCGTTTCGGCGAACGACGACGCCATGCCCCGACCGAGCCACGCAGCCCCGAAGCTGTTGGGGCCGGGGAGAACGAAAAACAGGCCCGCACCCTTTCCGGCGCCCGCAAGCTTGAGGGCGGCCTCGGCGGCCGAATCCGGAATCCCGCGAGGCGCGACCGAGGTTGAGCACACCACGACGGGCCGCCGGCTGTTGCCGAGCCGCTCCCTGAGGAATGCCATATCCTCCCTCCAGGCCGAGGGTGGAGAGTCCGGCCCCTCGGACTGGGGGCCGGCACCATCTGAATCCAGCAGGGCGTTGAGGACCGCTTCCATCCGCCATGGCGGAGCCGGGATGTGCCGGAAGGCAAAGGGAAGCGAGACGGGGCGGGGATCCAGGACCCCGACGGCGGCGCCCTTGCGGCACGCCTGACGCATGGCCAGGGCCAGCATGGGAGCCTCCTGCACGGGATCGACACCGACGGCCAGCACGACATCCGCCGACTCGATGTCCTTCATGGAGACCGCCAGCCGCCGGTCCAGCCGGGAAACCGCCCGCCGAGTCGCCTCAGCCTGCGTGTCATCCGCGAAAAAGACGGGAGCCTTCCAGCCCAGAGCCCGGGAGAGGGTCTTCAGGGTAGCCAGCGTCTCGAGGGATGCCCTGGCCGATCCCACGGCCGCCACGGCCTGAGGCCCGGAATCGTGCATGATGGTTTTCAGCTGTCCCGCGGCCCACTCCAGCACCTTCCCCACGGGAAGCCCCTTGCCCGCTGCCCTCGCCTGCCGCGGCCGGCTGGGGTGGCTCGAGTACCCGTAGCCAAAACGACCCCGATCGCAGATGAAATAACCGTTCACGGCGCGATTCAGCCCGGCCTCCACGCGGAGCACCTCCCGATAGCGGGCGTTGGCCACCGTCGAGCACCCCAGGCTGCAATGGATGCAGACCGAAGGCGCCCGCTCCAGGTCCCAGTGCCGCACCCGGTATCGCGCGGCCTTGTCGGTGTAAACCCCCGTCGGGCAAAGATCCACCAGGTTTCCGGCGAAGGGGCTCTCCAGGGCGCCGTCGCCGTGGCGTCCAAAGAAAACCCGGCTCCCGATCTGCATGACCCCGAGGTCGCGATAGCCCGCAAACTCCTGGTAGAACCGGGCGCAGCGGTAACAATGGATGCAGCGGTTCATTTCGTGGGCGATGAAGGGCCCGAGGAACTGGTCGCGGTAGGTGCGCTTCTTTCCGAGGTATTTCCGCATCCCATGCCCACCCGAGACGGTTTCGTCCTGGAGGAGGCACTGCCCGCCCTCGTCGCAGACGGGGCAGTCGTGGGGATGGTTCAGCATCAGGCACTCGATGACGAACCTGCGGAAGGCGACGGCCTCCTCGTCCGTCGTCGAGACCACCATGCCGTCCAGGGCGTCCACCATGCAGCTCATCTGGATCCCCTTGACGGGGCCATCGAGGAGCTTGACCGCGCACATGCGGCAGGCCCCCACGGAGCCGAGGGCCTCGTGGAAGCAGAACCGAGGGATCATGATCCCCAGCATCTCGGCGGCGTCAATCACCTTGGTTCCCGCGGGAACGTCGATCTCCAGGTCGTCAATGATCAATCGGGGCATGGGATTCCCTTGACAATGCTCGGATCATGGCTCGTTGTGGCTTATCCACGAAACGGGCACTGCTTCCGGCTGATGTGCTCGCGCACTTCGTCCTCGAAAAAGGTGAGGAGGCTCTCCACGGGCGATGCGGCCCCCGGAGCGAAGGCGCAGTAAGCGTTCCACAGGTGGCGGCACATTTCACGGAGCCGCGGAATGTACTCCTCGCGGCCTTCGCCGTGCTCGATGCGCCACAGCAGGTCCCGAACGTAGGGAACCCCCTCGCGGCAGGGCGTGCACCACCCGCAGGACTCCCGGGCGAAGAACTCCATGAGATTCAGGGTCACGCCCACCAGGCAGGTCCGGTCGTCGAACACCATGATGGCGGCCGTTCCCAGTCGGTGGCCCACGGCGGCCAGCGGGTCGAAATCCATCTCGATGTGATAATGCTCGGCCCCCATGAAGCGCGTCGAGGCGCCTCCGGGAAGACAGGCCTTGAACCGCCGCCCCTCGGGCAGGCCGCCGGCGTGCTCTTCAATGATCTCGCTCAGCGGAGTGCCCATGGGAAGCTCGAAGCATCCCGGGCGATTCACCCGCCCGCTCACGCAGTAGAGCTTGGTTCCGGAGCCCGAGGGCGTGCGGGCGAGCCCCTTGAACCATTCGGGGCCGTTTCGAACGATGAGGGGCACGTTGGCCAGGGTCTCGACGTTGTTGACCAGGGTGGGCCGGTCCCAAAGCCCCTTGTCCGTCGGGAACGGAGGTGCTTTCACGGGGTTCGGCCGCCTGCCCATGAGGGCCTTGAGGAGCGCCGAGGCCTCCCCGCAGATGTAGCGCCCGCCGCTCCGGTGGACGATGACGTCGAAGGAAAAGCCCGACCCCAGGATGTTCCTGCCGAGAAGCCCGGCCTCCCGGGCCCGCTCCACCTCCCTTTCGAGGATGCGCGCGCAGTTCTCGTACGAGGGGCGTACGAAAATGTAGCCCTTTTCGGCCGATATGGCGAAGCCCGCTATGGCCAGGCCTTCCAGGACGGCATGGGGGTCCGCGTGGATGAGCACGCGGTCCTTGAACGTCCCGGGCTCCATCTCGTCGGCATTGACGGCCACGTAGCGCGGGAAGCTTCCGTCCTCGGGAACGGCCATCCATTTCCTCGCGCAAGGGAATCCAGCGCCGCCCCTGCCCCTGAGGCCCGATGCGTCGATGATCCCGGGGATTCGGCGCGGTGTGCTCTCCCTGAGCACCCGGGCCAGGGCCTCGTAGCCTCCCGACTCCCGATATTCCTCGAGGGTGGCGATGCGGTCCGCCCTGCGGTTCCGAAAAAGCACCTGCTCAACCATGTGGGCTCATCTTTCCGTTTCGTCCATGTCATCGGGCCGCCGGCCGTTTCGGCATTTCTCCAGGATGCGGTCGATCTTTTCAGGAGTCAGGCCGCCGTAGACCCTGCGATCCACCATCATGGCGGGAGACCGGTCGCAGTAGCCGATGCAGCAGGCGGGAAGCAGCGTGAAGAGGCCGTCGGGGGTGGTCTCCCCGAACCGGATGCCGAGGCGCGCCGTGAGGTGATCCAGCACCGAGCCATACCCGTTCATCCAGCAGATGGCGCTGTCGCAGACGTGGATCACGTGCTTTCCGACGGGCTCCCGGTAAATGAAATCGTAGAACGTGGCCAACTCGTCGATTTCCAGAGGCGTCATGTCGAAGAGACCGCAGGCCGCCTCCATGGCTTCGTCGTTGACGTAGCCGCAATGGCCCTGCAGCTCGAGCAGCACGTCGATCAGCAGCTCGCGCGGATGCTCCGATTCGGCCACCCTTTTTCGAAGGGATTCCAGCAGATCTTCAGGCAGCATGGGACGCCGTTTCCGTTCCGATTGGTCGGATTCGTTGCAGCTTGGATGTCAAACCACGCTCCGCAAAGGCGCCAAGGTCGCAAAGAGGCTTCTTGCCCCATTTCCCAGGCATCCTTCGCGGTGAATGGAAGCTCACCCTTGATCATTCAAACGATATTTTGTGCACCCGTTTGCAGACGGGCTCCAGCCCCTCCGCGTCCTCACTGGAGAGGCTCACCCGTTCCCTCACGGCCTCGGCGAACTTCTGGAGCTCCTCACCCTCCATGACTTCCTGCTCCAGAAGCGTTTTGGCCAGGCACTCCAGCGACTCCCTGTGCTCCTGAAGGATGAGGATCACCCTTTCATGGGCCTGGGTCACGATCCGGCTGACCTCCTCGTCGATCTTCTGGGCCGTGAGCTCACTGTACTCCCGCTCGGAAGACCGGGACCCGATGTCCAGATAATGGGACCGCGGGGGGCTGGTGTACGTCATGGGTCCCAGCTCCTCGCTCATCCCGTACTCCATCACCATGCTGCGCGCGATGTCCGTCGCCCGCTGGAGATCGTTCTGGGCCCCCGTCGAAACGTCCCGGAATATCATCTCCTCCGCCACCCGGCCCCCCAGCAGAACCTGGAGGCGGTTCACCAGCTCCTGGCGGGTCATGAGATACCGGTCTTCGGTGGGCAGCTGCTGGGTGTATCCCAGGGCTCCGATCCCCCGGGGTATGATGGAGATCTTGTGGACCGGATCCACGTGGGGAACGATCATGGCCACCAGGGCGTGCCCCGACTCGTGGTAGGCCACGACCTCCTTTTCGTGGGGATTCATGGCCCGGTTCTTCTTTTCGAGCCCCCCGATGATCCTGTCCGCGGCTTCCTGGAAGTCCGCCATGGTGACATGCTCGCGATTGTGCCTGGCGGCGCAGAGGGCCGCCTCGTTCACCAGGTTGGCCAGGTCCGCGCCCACGAACCCCGGGGTCATGGTGGCGATCTTGGTGATGTCCACGTCCGGACCCAGCTTGACGCCCTTGGTGTGAATCCTGAGAATGGCCTCCCGCCCCCGTATGTCCGGCTTGTCGATGGCCACGTGCCGGTCGAATCGCCCGGGACGCAGGAGGGCGGGGTCCAGGATCTCCGGCCGGTTGGTGGCCGCCATGATGATGACACCCGCGTTGGAATCGAACCCATCCATTTCCACCAGGAGCTGGTTGAGGGTCTGCTCCCGCTCGTCGTGGCTTCCCATGGGGTTCAGGCCCCGGGCCTTGCCCAGGGCATCGAGCTCATCCACGAAGATGATGCACGGAGCATGCTCCTTGGCCTGCCCAAAGAGGTCCCGGACCCGGGCGGCGCCGACTCCCACGAACATCTCGACGAACTCGGAGCCGCTCATGCTGAAAAAGGGGACTCCCGCCTCACCGGCCACGGCCTTGGCCAGAAGCGTCTTGCCGGTCCCCGGCGCCCCCACCAGCAGCACCCCCTTGGGAATCTTGCCACCGAGACGTTGATACTTCTCGGGAGTCTTGAGGAAGGACACGATTTCCTGCAGCTCCCCCTTGGCCTCGTCAATCCCGGCCACGTCATCGAAGGAGATTCCCACGTCCTTTTCAGCCATGATCTTGACCCTGGCCTTTCCCACCGAAAGGACGCCCTGGGGCCCGCCGCTCATGCGGCGCATGAGGACGGTCCAGAACAGGATGAGCAGCCCCATGGGGACGAGCCACGAAAGGAGAAGGCCGATCCACTTGTTCTCGGCGTGCCCCCGGTACTGGATGCCCTTCTCATCCAGGAGCTTCACCAGCCCCGGATCCTCGACGCGGATGGTCACGAAGGGCTTCCCCGGAACCCTCTCGTCCTTCATCTCCCCACGGATGCGCTCGGAGCCGAGCACAAGGTTGTAGACCCGGTCATCCTGCACCAGCTGCTTGAACTGTGAATAGGGGATGGGGTCCCGCTGAGGCTCGGCCAGGTAGCTCTGGAAGAGCATCAGCATGATGACCGCGGCCAGGAAGTACCAGAGGGAGAAATGAATGCGCTTCTGCGACGGGTCATTCGGCTGAGGATTTCCATCGCCCTGCTTTCCCTTGAAACGGCCCAGCAGCTTGTCCACCGGATTCTGATCTTCGTTGGTCTTCCTGGGGGGCATCGGATCTCCTTTGAGGCGCTGTCCACGCTGACTTGCCCAGGCCCCGGGCGTCATGGGGCCGTGTGGAGGAGCAACGCACTGCGTCAAGTAACCTGAGTGTATACAATAATATCGAGTGGAATGAAAGCAGAGTACGGACAAGCCAGGGGACCCGGGCCCACTCCGAACGATGAACAGGCTCATGGCGTGAATGGTTCTCCACTCGAAGCTCGAAACAGCCTCGAGCAGTTTCTCATGGCCCGTCGGGCCAATCTGAACCATGAAAAGGAGATAGAGCCAGGAACCAGAAACGAGGAGCCAGGAGACCCTCGGAGCTTCACCATTGCTTGACCCTGCCTTCACCCTCATCTATTTTAAATCATGGCGGGAATGATGTGGAGGTTCATCGCTGTCATCCACCAATATCGCAGCCCTTCGACCCCGTCAGGCAACCGGAAGAGAAGGAGCGACCCAAAAGGAGTGCAACCATGGTCGAGTGCCAGTTCCCCGAGAAGAACGCCGAAGATCCCGAAGTGCTGAGCCTGCTCAAGGAGTCCAAAACCATCGCCGTCATCGGGATTTCCCACAAGGAGGAGAGGGACAGCCACAAGGTCGCCAAATACCTCAAGGAGCACGGCTACAAGATGATACCGGTGAACCCGAAATACAAGGAGGTCCTCGGAGAGACCTGCTATCCGGACCTGCGGTCCGTTCCGGAGCACATCGACGTGGTGGATATCTTTCGCAACATCGAGGCGATTCCCGGCATCGTGGACGAGGCTATCGACGTGAAAGCGGGGGCGGTCTGGATGCAGCTGGGCCTCGCCCAGAACGAAGCCGCGGAGAAAGCCCGGGCGGCGGGCCTTTCGGTGGTGATGAACAAGTGCATCAAGATCGAGCACCATCGCCTGTGCCAGTGAGGCTCCCCATGGCAGTTCCTCATGGCCCTCCGGGACTCCCGAAACCATGAAAAAGCCCGCTGCCGGCCTGGTTTTCAACTTGAAACTTGAAACCTGAGACTTGAAACTTATTGGAGCAGTATGGGAGACGACGGATGGACTTCTTGCGCCCGGAGGCGTTCTTCGATCTGAGCTCTTATGAGCATGCCGGTCTTTTTGAGGGCTCCAACCCCGTCTGGGAAGCGCTGACACGCATTTCCTCCTACCTCCAGGGACAGCTGCGGCCCAACGTGGCCGGTGTCCGGTGCTTCAGGAAGCCGCTCCCGGAAACCGTCATCCTGTGGAAGGGTGCGGTCTGGAGGAAAGGGTTCGAGGTCCTCGGAGGCGACCCCATCAAGGGAGCCCTCCGGGTGCGGGTGGAGGGGAGCGAGGTCGCCGACGCGAGCGTTCTTTACGCCGGGAGCGTCCTGTGGGACGAGGATATCTTCATCGGGCCGGGCGTGGTGCTGGAGCCGGGAGCCCTCGTGAAGGGGCCGACGCTCATCAGCGGCGGCACCGACCTCCGCCAGGGAGCCTACATCCGCGGGAAATGCATTGTCGGCAGGGGTTGCGTGGTGGGCCACACCACCGAGATGAAATCCAGCATCCTGCTGGACGGCGCCAAGGCGGGTCACTTCGCCTACATCGGGGACAGCATCCTCGGGAATTCCACCAACCTGGGAGCGGGCACCAAGCTGGCCAATCTCAAGATCGGGGGCACCCCCGTCATCATCAAGGTGGGCGGTGAGAAGATCGACACGGGGCTGCGCAAGTTCGGAGCCATCATCGGTGACGGCGTCGAGATCGGGTGCAACGCCGTGACCAACCCGGGAACCCTCCTCGGCAAAGCCGCCATGGTTCTGCCCGTGAGCTCCGTGAGGGCCGGCTACTACCCGCCAGAAAGCATGGTCCGCTGAGTGCCCCGCGAGCTCCTTGAGAGAACCCGAAGGCTCGTCGGGATACTCCGCCACTACCGCCGCCTGCACGAGGCTCTCGAGCGAAGCGGTCCGGGAGCTTACCGGATCACTTCGCGGGGCGCCTGGGCCACCTCCAGGCCCGCCCACGTCTACTACTTCATGAAACGTCTGGGAATCGAGAACGATCGTTTCTTCGTGGACCTCGGGAGCGGCGACGGACTCGTGGCCTGTGTGGCGGGGCTCTTCACCCGGTCGGTGGGCATCGAGGCCGACCCGGATCTTTGCAGGACGGCGACCGATGCGGTGGCTGACCTGGAGCTGTGCCACCGGGTCGAGATCGTCCGCGGTGACTACCTGACCATGAACCTGCGACGGGCCGACTGCCTGTACCTCTATCCCGACAAGCCCTTCCATGCCCTGGAGGAGCTCCTCGGCTCCTGGCCTGGAAGACTGCTGGTCTACGGCCCCCATTTTCCGCCCGGCGGGCTGATCCCCGGACGGCAGCTGCGCTGCGGGCGCGAGCGCATCCAGGAATATCGAGCGCGCCTCGGCCCGGATCCCCCCGCTGCGCTCGGGCGGAAATGACTGCCCGGGGCAGCCGGCTCCCGGGCTCGACATTCCGCTCCGTCGTCACCCCGGCGAAAGCCGGGATCCAGGACTTTGAAAGACACTGGATTCCGGCTCCCGGCTTGAAGCATGCCGGGACAAGCTTCGCCGGAATGACGGTGGGTGGCCATTGGGAAATTTTGAGATAGTCTCTTATGGTGTGGCGCTGTACTTGCGCCCGGCAGGCCGGACCACCGGATCGTCAGAGGGCGCCGGCTCATGAAGCACAGAATCCCCCCTCTCCTCTTTGCCGTGCTGATGCTGGGGGTGGTCTCCCAGATCGGCCAGGTGCTCCTGCTGCGCGATCTCCTCATGGTCTTCCACGGAAACGAGCTCGCCATCGGGATCATCCTGTCGGCCTGGCTGGCGTGGGTGGGAGCGGGCAGCCGGCTGGGAGCTTTCGCGATCGAGCGGCTCGAGCGCCCCCTGCTGCTGCTCGTCCTCAGCGCCCTGGCCATGCTGCCGGCCCTGCCGGGTACCCTTCTCCTCATTCGGTCCCTGCGCGGCTTCTTCGATGTGCTCCCCGGCGCACACCTGTCCCTCCTCGAAATGGTCCTTTCGAGCTTCCTGGTCGTGGCCCCGGTCTGCCTGCTGCTGGGGGCCCAGTTCGTCTTCCTTTCGCGAGCCTGGCGCGAGGAAGATCATGCCGAGGACGCCTCCGGCGCGGGCAAGACGTACGTGGGGGAAGCCCTGGGCAGCATGATGGGCGGCATCCTGTTCACTTTCCTGCTGGTCCACCAGCTCAACCCCTTTCAGACGGGGGTGCTCGTGGCCATGGTCATGCTGATCATGGTGGGGTTCATGGCCCATCGGCGTGAAAAGGGACGGGACAGAACCTCCCGAAGCTGGATTCCGGCCACGCTGGCCCTGGCCGCGGTCGTTTTGAGCTTCCACGGCTTTCCCTTCCTGGACCGACTGGACCGCAGCGCCCATGAAACCCTGTGGCGGTATATGACCCCGCACCATGAGCTCGCGGGAATTTACCAGTCCAAGCACGGGAGTATCGCCGTGCTCCGGCGGGAGGACCAGTTCAGCTTCTTTCAAAGCGGTCACCTGGTCTTCACCTCCGCCGGTCCGGACACCGCGATTCCCGCGCTGGAAGAACAGGATGCCGTGACTTTTGCCCATCTTGCCATGGTCCAGCATCCCGACCCGAAGCAGGTCCTGCTCATCGGGGGCGGCCTGCGGGGCATGCTTGGAGAAATCGCGATCCACCCCGTCGACAGGATCGACACCATCGAGCTGGACGAAGTCCTGACCGAAGCGGCCCGCGCGTTTGTCCCGCCCCAAACCTTCGAGGTCCTGCAGGACCCAAGGGTCCGCCTGATCCACGGCGATGCCCGGCTGTTCGTGAAAGGCACTGACGAAGAATACGACCTGATCATCATCGACGCGCCCGATCCGACCACCGCCGTTCTGAACCGATACTACACCCGCGAATTCTTTCAGGAGTCCCGTAAGCTCCTCAAACCCGGCGGAGTGCTGGTCACGGGCGTCACCTCGACCCCCGACCTGCGAGGCGCCGCGGTGGCCAACCGCAATGCCGCCGTCTACCATACCCTGGCCGGCGTCTTTTCCCACGTCCTCCTGGCGGGCGAAAGGTTTCTGTTCTTCTTCGCCAGCGACGCTCCGGGCCAGGTTTCCGTGGACATACCCACGCTCCGGCATCGCTTTCGGGAGCGTCGCATCGAGGCCGAGGGCTTTTCGGATCTCCACTTCGTCCTGTTGCTCCAGGAGCAGCAGGTGAGGCGAGTGAACTGGGTGGTCCGCAATCATGGGCGCAGTCCCCGGGCCCACCTGGAGGGGCCCCCGCCCGCCCCTCTGTTTCCCGATCCCGTCGAGGATCAAGTCCAGGCCGAGGCACTCCTTCCGCCCGTCCAGAGCAGAGCTTTCATCAATTCGGATTTCAAGCCCGTCGTCACTTTTTATACCCTCATGTTCTGGGACGAGCTGACCCGCGGCGACCACAGGGGCGCCCTCAAACACCTCCTGCAGGTCCAATCCTGGTGGATCGCTCCCCTGGTGCTGTTCCCCGTGCTGACGGTCCTCGTTCTGCGATCTCCCTGGCCCGGCACCTCCCGGCACGCTGACGCGTCATTCGCCGTCCTTTTCGCGGTCTTCACCACGGGCCTCTCCACCATGGCCATGCAGGTGGCCCTGCTCTTCTCCTTTCAGAGCATTTATGGCTTCATTTACGAAACCGTGGGCCTGATTGTGGCGATCTTCATGCTGGGGCTGGCGGCCGGGGCCTGGTTGACCCTCAAGATCGTGAAAGTTAAAACCAGCATGCGCACGCTGGCCCTGGTCCAGGGGATCATGGCCCTTCTGGCCTGCCTCATGGCCCTGATGCTCCCCAGGACGGCAAGCCTGACTTCATCGCCGGCCATCCTTGGCCTGTTCACGGTCCTCACCGTCGGAGCCGGCCTCATCAACGGCATGGATTTCCCCCTGGCCACCGCCTGCTCCATGGCCCACACGGGGAGGGCGGAAAAATCAGCCGGGCTTATTTATGGACTGGAGCTTCTGGGCGCCTGCGCGGGGGCCGCCCTGGCCAGCGCCGTGGTGGCCCCGATCCTGGGTCTCGGGGCCTGCTTCCATCTTGCGGCAGCCGCAAACGGCGCGGCTTTCATCTGCATCTTGCTCGTCAGGAGACCTCATGACTGAAAATCAGGGAACGTACGGGAAGATCAGCAGGAAGCAATTCCTGCGTCTCATGACCGGGAGTGTCTGCGCCCTGGGATTCGGAGGCCTTTTCAATCCGGGAGCCGAAGGGAGCGCCCCGGCTGGGGCTCCCGCCCGGGCGGCCCGCTTGGGTTTTGTCAGGCCGGAGAAGTCGCCCTGGTTCAGCGGCCTGGATGGTGGGATGGTCCGCTGTGAGCTCTGCCCCCGCCAATGCGAGCTGGACCGGAGCCAAAGGTCCCTCTGCCGGGTCCGGGAAAACAGGGACGGTGAGGGCCACACCCTCGCCTACGGCAACCCGGTGCTGATCCAGGAAGACCCGGTGGAGCGCAAGCCTTTCTTTCACGTGATGCCGGGGAGCAGGGCGTTGTCCATCTCCACGGCCGGGTGCAACCTGCATTGCCGGTTCTGCGAGGTTTGGGACATGGCCCTGGTTCGGCCGGAGGAGGTCCATGCCTACGACCTGCCCCCCGAAGCCGTGATCGCCCATGCCCTCGCGGCAAGGGTGCGCTCGGTCAGCTATGGCTTCGGCGAGCCCGTGGTGTTTTACGAGTACATGAGCGACGTGGCACACCTGGCCAGAAAGGCGGGGTTGTTGAACCTGGTCCACACGGCCGGCTACATCCGGCCGGAGCCGCTCAAGAAGCTGTGCACCGTCCTGGACGCGGCCAACGTGGACTTGAAAAGCTTCGACCCTGCCTTCTACCGGAACGTGGTGGGCGGTGAGCTCGAGCCGGTGCTCACGTCGCTGAGGATCATCAGGGAGGCGGGCGTGCACCTGGAAATCACCCAGGTCGTCATCCCCACCCTGAACGACGATATGCCGATCATTCGCGGCATGTGCCAATGGATCGTGAAGGAGCTGGGACCGGACGTGCCGCTTCACTTCGCCCGTTTCTATCCTCTGTACAAGCTGTCCGCGCTGCCCCGCACCCCCGTCTCGACCCTGAGCCAGGCGAGGGACACGGCAATCAACGCGGGACTGCGTCATGTCTACGTGTCACGCGTGACGGGCCACGAGGGGGAAAACACCTTCTGTTCGGGTTGTGGAAAGATCGTGATCCAGCGGTTGGGCTTTTTCGTGGACCGGGTGGAGCTGGAAAACGGGGCGTGCGGCCACTGCGGCCGGCGGGTGCCGGGACTCTGGTCCTGACGGACCCCGAATCGAGACGACACGTCGTCGCCTCAGGAAAGCCTGCGCCGATGGATCTCGAGCTGGGAGAGGGACCGCTGGTCCAGGTTCCCGAGCCCCGCCTCCATGGCCCACTCCATGGCCTCGACGTATTCCCGGGACGTGATGGCCCGGGCTATCTCGTCGTAATCGAAGGCCATGTGCTCCACCCGGTATTGGGCCATGATGTTGACGTAAGTGTCGCGGGACAGGTTTTCCGCCACCCAGGCCACGAACGCCCTGGTCCCGGCCACCCGGTTGGGCATGACCAGGTGGCGGACCATCAGGCCTCGTCGCGCGATCCCGCGTCCGTCGGTCACCAGGTCCCCGACCTGGCGATGCATCTCGATGATGGACTCCCGGGCCATCTCCGGGTAGTCTCCCGCCCCCCGGACAGCGTACCTGGCCGACTCCTCCTTCCCCATGAACTTGAGATCCGGCAGGTAGATGTCCACGATCCCGTCCAGAAGCCGGATGTTCTCCACCGTTTCGTAGCCGCTGGTATTGTAGCACAAGGGCAGGCGCAGCCCCTTTTTGAGGGCGATTCGCGTGGCGCCCAGAATGTTGGGCATCACATGGGTGGGCGTCACCAGGTTGATGTTGTGGCAGCCCATGCCCTGCAGGTCGAGCATCATGTCGGCCAGGGCGTCGTCGTCCGCCTCGCTGCCCCGGCCCAGGTGAGCGATGGGCCAGTTCTGACAGAACACGCAGCGGAGACTGCAGTTGGAAAAGAAGATGGTTCCCGATCCCCCCCGGCCCACCAGGGGCAGTTCCTCGCCGAAATGGGGGACGTGGCTGTAGACGACGGCTTTCGCGCCGCCATTGCAGAAGCCCTTTTCGCCGTCAAGGCGGTTCACGCCGCAGCGGTGAGGGCACAGGCTGCACTCCCGCATCTTCAGGCAGGCCTGCGCCACGCGCTCGGCCAGGCGGCCCTCCGATTCCAGCCTGGCGTAGGCCGGCTGCCAGGACTCAGGCTGACTTTCCTGCTCCGCGGCGTTGGCGCAGGCTTTTAGGAAAAGGGAGCCCGCCGCCGCGCAGACCCCCGCCAGAAAATCTCTGCGTGTCGTTTTCACCAGGCACCTCCGCGGTAAGGGAATAACCTCTCTAATGGCCCTGGTGATCAGAACACATGGCGATGAGTCGGTCAATGATGCCAAGCCGCCGGGCTTCATAGGCCGCATGGGTCGTGCTCTTCTCGTCCCCCCTGCCTCCCACGGCTCGACAGCCTTGGGACCGAAATGCCCCGTCCACCATCGCTCCCTCTCGAAACCTTCACGATCGGAGGGATGCCCTCGCGCGTCAATGCCGGGCCAGGGCTTTTATGACTTTCTCCTGGTCCGGGGCCGTGAGATAAGGGTGCATGGGGAGGCTGAAGATCCTCCGGGCGCAGGATTCGCTCACGGGGAACGTGCCCGGCTCGTGGCCCAGCTCTTTGAAGGCGGTCTGCAAGTGGAGCGGTTTCGGGTAGTAGATGGCCGAGGGGATGGACGCCTCCTTGAGGCGGTTCAGGAGCTCCGCCCGGTGGGCGCCGTCCCTGGCAAGGACCGAGTATTGGGCCCAGGCCGAGACGATGCCTTCCGGAAGTCTCGGCGGCTCCACCGGGGCGCCGTGCCTCAGGATGAGATCCGTGTAGCGCTGGGCTGCCTCCTGTCGAAGCTCGACCTCTTCCGTGAAAATCCCGAGCTTGACCAGCAAAATGGCCGCCTGAATCGTATCGAGGCGCCCGTTGATGCCGATGCGCACGTTGTCGTACTTGTCGTGGCCCTGGCCGTGGATCCGCAGCGATCGCATGCAGTCGTCGAGCCCTGCGTCGTCGGTGAAGCACATGCCGCCGTCACCGTAGGCCCCCAGCGGCTTCGCCGGAAAGAACGACGTACAGCCGATGGAGGTCATGCCGCAGGCTTTCTGCCCGTAGCGCTCGGCCCCGAAGGACTGCGCCGCGTCCTGGATGACGAAGAGATCATGCTGGTCGGCCACGGCCTGGATGGCGTCGTATTCCGCGGGCACTCCGAAAAGATCCACGGCAATGATGCCGCGAGGGCGGAGGGGCGATTCGAGGGCGGGGCGCGGCAGTGGCGACAGGGCTGCATTTCGCGACCGGAGGGCCGTCACGGCGCGCTCCAGGCACGCGGGATCCAGGTTGAACGTCATGGGCTCGATGTCCACGAAGACGGGGACAGCTCCCAGGAGGGCGATGACTTCGGCCGTGGCCATGAAGGTGAAGGGAGTGGTGAGGATTGCATCCCCGGGCCCCACCCCCCGGGCCATCAAGGCCAGCAGGAGCGCGTCGGTCCCCGATGCGCAGGAGAGCGCATGCTTCACGCCGACGTAGTCGGCCAGCCGCTCCTCGAGCTCCCTGACCTCCGGCCCCATGACGTACTGGCCGTGATCCAGAACACGCCGAATGCGCTCTTCGATGCCGTCCCTGATTCTCCGCTGCTGCGCCGCAAGATCGATGAATTGCATAGGTACCCTCACTTCTCCATTGGAATGCAAACGCCCGAGACCGAAGCCGCCCCATGAGCCCTTGATTCGGGAAACGCCCGTCTCCCTCACTGAGCCTCATGATAGCTCAAAAGCCGCCGGGTGCAATGTTCATTTCGGCAATGGCCTTCCCTCCGCGGCCTCCCGCGCCTTATGCATTGAACCACGGTCGCGTTTGTATTACGCTTGAAGCCAGAGGGAGCCTGCCTTCATGGGCGGGAACCTCGGAGCCGGGGGACTGGAGGCACGGTGCTCATCAGGGCGGTCTCTCCAACCCCTTTGAGCCACTCGAAACCATGAAGAAGGATACGGCCAACGCGAAACCCGAAACTCGAAACTGCCCACGGCAGACAGCCGGAAGATGGAGAGATGAACCATGTGCGAGGCCAACGCATACCTGTTGAAAGGTGGCAATGAAGTCCTGTTGTTGGAGTCTGTGGATGTGCTCGAGAATACAGGCCAGGAGATCCGGGTGACCAGCATCTTCGGCGAGCAGAAGACCGTCAAGGGCCAGATCCGGAGCATGTCCCTGGTGGATCACAAGATCATCATCGAAGAGAATCCCTGAGATCCCGCCCTACATGAATCCCAGGACCCGGGGCAGCCAGAGCACCAGCCCCGGGAACGCAATGAGCAGCAGCAGCCCCGCGAACATGGAGACGAGGAGCCAGGCGACCCATCGCACCGTGGCCTCCATGGGCGCCCCGCTCAGTCGGCAGCTCACCATGAGATTCACCGCCATGGGGGGAGTGAACTGCCCCAGGGCGATGTTGTAGGTCATGAGCACCCCGAACCAGACGAGGTCCCACTGAAAGCTCTGCGCCACGGGAATGAGGAGGGGGCAGAAGATCAGGAAGATGGAGATTCCGTCCAGGAACATCCCCACCACGACCAGAAAGACCATGAGGATGCCGATGACGACGGTGGGATTGCCGCCGCCCAGGGCCACCAGGCTCCTCGACAGGGGATCCACGATCCCGAGGGTGCTGGACGCCCAGGCGAAGACGCTGGCCAGTCCCACCACGATCAGGATGACGGCCGAGGTTTCGGCGGACTCGATGAGCATCTCGTGGATATCCCGGAGGCTCAGGGTGCGATAGACGAAGACCCCGATGACCAGCCCGTAGGCCACGGCCATCACGGCCGCCTCGGTGGGCGTGAACCAGCCCGTGCGCATGCCGCCGAGAATGAGCACGGGCGCCATCAGCGCCCAGAAGGCCTCCTTGAAGGATTTCCAGAAGGGCGGTCGACCCGCGTCGGCGGCTTCGACCCCGAAGTCGTGATGCAGGCTCAGGAGCACCGACGGGATGATGAGCATGATGCAGGCCAGGACTCCCGGCACGATTCCCCCCACGAAGAGCGCGGGGACCGTGGCCGAAGGCACCAGCACGCTGTAAATGACGAAGGCCACCGACGGGGGAATGAGGATGTCGGTGGAGCCGGCCGCCGCCGTCACGCTGGCGGCGAATCCCGGCGGGTATCCGGCCCGCATCATGGCCCCCAGCATGACGCCTCCGACAGCAGCCGTGCAGGCCGGCCCCGACCCGGAAATCCCTCCGATGATCATGGCCACCAGGATGGTGACCGCCGCCAGGGACCCGCGGCCTCGGCCCACAATGGACGTCGTGAAGCGCAGCAGTCGCTCGGCCACGCCCGACCGGTCGAAAATGGCGCCCGCCATGACGAACATGGGGATGGCCAGGAGCGGGTATTTGGCGATGCCCGCATAAACGTTGGTCGGCACGGCCATGATGCCGAGCTTGGCCAGGGCGATGCTCAGGGTGCCCGCCAGGCCCAGGGAGGCCGCGATGGGTACGCCGGCAAACATGAGCAGAAAGAAGCACCCGAAGAGAATCAGCGCCGAGAGCATCAATCCTCTCCCCTGGCGATGCGCGCCATCAGGCCGGCGGCGCGCCCGACGATCACGAGAGACAGGATCGGGAGCCACACCGTGTAGACCCACGTCGGGATCCCGAGCCCCGGCGAGGTCACCTCGAACCGGTATTCGTCCCAGGCCATCCGCCCCCCGAGAATCGCGAGCAGCAGGAATGTCAGGGCCGTGAGGGCCGCGGCCGCCAGCCTTGCCAGGCGTCGCCCTTTCGGCGGGAGCTTGTCGATGAAATAAGTGATGTTCAGGTGGCTCGACTTGGCCATGAGGCTCGAGCTCCCCACGAGGGTCATGACCACCATGAGGAAGATGGAAATCTCCTCGGTGAAGGCGAAAGAGAAATGGGTCAGGTACCGGACCACCACGTTGGCGAAGGTGATAAGGGCCAGCACGGCGATGATGATGCCCGCCAGGCTCTCCTCGATCTTGACGGGAATTCGGGTTCGGGGCCCGGGGGTGTGCCCGGGGGTCTGGCAGTCCATGACCTCTCCTGTCGGATGGTTCTATGCGGAAGGCGTTTCACCATGCCCCTGGAGGGGCACTGCTGTCGACCTTGTTTGGACAATGGCGGCCGCTGCGACGGAAAAAGGCGCGCGGGCGTGAACCATGCCGCCTGCGCGCCTTCATGCAACATCAAGAAATGGTCTCCAGCCGCGGGATCACTTGCGGTTCGCCACGGCGTCCTCGGCTTTCTTGACCAGCTCGGGACCGATCTGCCTGGCCCACTTGTCGAAGACCTCCCGGGTCGCCTTCTTGAGCTCGCCCTTCTCGGCATCCGAGAGGCGAGCCACGGTCACCCCCATTCCCTCGATCTCCTTGACCAGGCTGTCGTCGGGCGGCACCAGTCCCCTGCGGGCCGCCTCGATGTTCTCCCTGCCCGCCTGAATGGCGGCATCCTTCACGGCCTGCTGATCCTCGGGAGTCCAGCCGGCCCACACATCCTTGTTGACGACGAAGATCAGCGGGTCGGCCACGTAGCCCCACAGGGTGAGGTTCTTCTGGTTTGCGGTCGTGTGGAGCCTGGCGGCCATGTAAACGGTCAGGGGGTTCTCCTGCCCGTCCACCGCGCCGCTCGACAGGGCCGGCACGGCGTCGGCCCAGCTCATCTGGGTGGGGTTGGCGCCGAGGGCCGTGAAGGTGTCCAGGAAAAGCGGGGAGCCCACCACGCGGATTTTGAGCCCCTTGAGATCCTCGGGTTTTCGGACCGGCAGCTTGGAGTTGCTGAGCTCCCTGAACCCGTTTTCACCCCATGCGAGGGGAACCACGTCCTTGCTTTCGAGGATCTTGAAGAGCTCCTGCCCCACCTCGCCTCCGGTCAGGGCATCGATGGCCTTGTAGTCGGGCATCAGAAAAGGCATGGAAAAGAGGTTCAACTGCTGCACCTGCGGGGACCAGTTGATGGTGGACCCGATGGCCATGTCGATGGAGCCTTGACGGATGGCGGTGAATTCCTTGGTCTGGTCGCCACCCACCAGGCTGGTGCCGGGATACATTTTCATGTTGATGCGGCCGTTGGTCTTCTCTCTGACCAGCTCGACCCAGCGCTCCCCGGCCACACCCCACGGGAACGGCTTTCCGAGCACCGTGGACAGCTTATACTCCGCCTTGTACTCGGCGGCTTCCACCGGCAGCGCCAGGGCGAGAGCTCCAACCAGCAAAGCAACCATCAAGAGACCCATTCCTCTTCTCATGCCGTCCTCCTCGTTCGGAGGCAACCCTGCCCGGGGTAACCTCAGGAAATTAATGATTATTCGTACGATGAGAGCCGCTGCCAGCCTATTCAAGGAACCCCGGCCTGTCAAGTGATTTGAGATCTCGCGGACCTCGCGACCTCCACCTGGAGCAGGAGCCGCGCCCCACGTCCAGCGTCCGGGAAGCGGCTCGAGCAGCTCGATCCCGCAGGTCCCCCTCGCTGCCCGGCATGGCATGGGCCAGGGGAGCTGGAATCGAGACCGAACGGATTTCCGCCGTGTGCTTCCATCGTCTCGATGTTATCATGGGAGCTGAAAGGCGGGGGGGGAAACCGATACCACTTCGTCGGGCGCGAGAGGTCGGAGACATGACCGTTGAAGGTATCGGAAAGGACAATGCATTTTGCATCCGGGTGCTCAAGCATACCCGAACCATGGCGGACGCACCTGGTGGCCTTTTCTCAGCCATGAACGAGACGTTTCCCGTATTGATCCTGGTCAAAGCGCTCACGGCCGTCGGCATGGTGGTCATGCTCTCGGTGCTGGCCGAGGTGGTCAGCACCCGCTTCGCCGGGATCCTCTCGGGCTATCCCCTGGGTGCCGCCATCAGCCTTTTCTTCATGGGCTATGAAATCAGCCCGCAATTCGCCGCCCAGAGCGCCCTGCACACGTCGGTGGGGCTCATCGCCACCCAGGCCTTTGCCTATTCGTATTACCGGACATCGCTGCTCCAATTCCCATCCGGGCGGGTGGGCCGAGTCGTCCTTGCATCTCTTGGCGGACTGCTGGCCTATGGACTGGCCGCATCGCTCCTCCGCCGCCTGGAGGTCGATCCCACCCTGGCCGTCCTCATGCCGACCCTGTTCATCCTGCTTTTCGTTCGCCTCTTCCGCCGCGTGGAAAACACGAAGATCCGGAACAGGTCGGCCCTCAGTGTGAAGACGCTCCTGCTGCGAGCCTTCTTTGCAGCCACCGCCATCATTGCCATCACGTCGACGGCACGCTGGGTCGGCCCGGCCTGGTCGGGAATCTTCGCGGCCTTCCCCATCACCCTGCTGCCGTTTGTCGCCATCATCCATTACACCTACGCCTCCGACCACGCCCATGCCATTCTCAAAAACGTCCCGCGCGGTCTCGGCTCCCTGGTGGTTTACTCCCTGGCCGTATCCACCTTTTACCCGTCCCTCGGCGTCCCGGCAGGCACGATCCTGGCCTACGCCCTGGCCACCCTCTACCTGGTGGTGATTCAGCTCGCAAGCGCAAGGCCGCGGACTGCGCACCCCAAGGAAGATTGAGCGACAAGTCAGGCCGATACGGTACCTGCGCTTTCAGCCTTCCTGTGGAATCCTGCCTGTACGAAATGCTGATCAAAGGTCAGAGCCGTTCAGATTCGAAGCCGTTTCATCACAATAAAGAAAGCGCAGCCTGCAAGAGAATACGTGAAGCTCTTCTCAAGTGAAGTCTTCTCCCGGGCCAGTTCACGATCGATCTTCTTTTGTCTTCTCTTGTCGTGGGCGCTGGAGTGAACCACTACAGCCCGATACTCGTTGCCATGGAGGGTAACCGTAGACTCTGCCGCACGGTAGAGGGTGGCCGGTCGGTTGGCAGTGGGCTTCGTTCGGGCGAGTTGTCCCACCTCAACCCACTTGT
>JALOPI010000002.1 GCA_025453975.1 Syntrophobacteraceae bacterium | reverse complement strand
CATCTCCCCCCGGATTTCGAAGGAGCTGGTCGTCCCTGTACTTGCCCATGTCGTCCAGCAGGCCTTCGCTCTTCAGGGAATCCGCCCGCTGGTAGGCTGAAGCTGCCCGTTCGGGAGAGGCCCCCATCATCTTGCGCGGCTCCGCTCCTCCGGTCCGGCTGCTGAATGGAGGGAGCGGGCTCCGAGGGATGGGGCAGGAATGGCCCGCGGACAAGGAAGAGGCCGTCCCGTCCTCGGGAATCGAAAACACCTCGCCACTGGAGCTCCGGCCCGGAATGCGGACGGCGGAGTCCCTGGAGGGCAGCGCGATTGAGGCGGGGGGCGACTGGACTTTCATGGCGTCGTGGCTCGTGCTCCGGCTGTCTCGTGGTCCGGACGATGACATAAGCAATGATCGAGCCACGGTCTGGCAGGCCGGGCGGCCCTGGGCCTGTCCCGGGAGACGGCTCCGCTTTTCATCAGCCGTTCTCATGCTTATGATTATTTCGTGTGATACAGGAGGTAACGGCCATGAAAAGAAGAACCATCGGTTTGCTGGCATTGGTGGTCGCTCTCATGTGGGTGCTGGCTTCGGCCGTTCCCAGCGATGCCAGGCGATCATATCACAACGGCCACCGCCACTGGGGTCACAGGTCCTATGTAACGGGCTCCTTCCACGCGCCGTTTTACGCTCCGTTCCGCGGCTCCTACTACTACAGACCCTACTATTACCGCCCGTACCACAGGACATACCACTACAGACCCTATTATTACGGACCTTACTACGGTTATCCCTACTATGGGACTCCGGTGGCGTATGGATGGCCATTCTTCTGGCCCGGGATGAGCTTCTATTTCCGATTCTGAGGCATGGATGAAGGTGGGTACGGGCAAACTGCGGCTTAAAGGGGCGGTTCGCTGGCAAGGGCCCGGTGGGTCCAGCCCCGAAGGACTTCGGGGTAGCGAGGATCTTTGATGGTGGTGGTGCGGCGTGAAGGCGTGCCGGTCACCTGGACTTGCCCGTCGGCGATCCACTGGATGCATTGGGCATAAACGGAGTATTCGAGGGACAGTCCCCGCCTGCGAACGCGCTCCAGCGTGTCGTCCGGCCAGATGGGATAGACGGCCTGCGCGATGATGGGTCCCGTATCCTCGCCCTCGTCCACAAAATGCACCGTGACCCCGCCCCAGCGGCACCCGTAGCCGAGGGTATCCTCATAGCCATGCTCACCCGGGAACGCTGGCAGGAGCGCGGGGTGGATGTTCAAGACCCGCCAGCCGCCATCGCCGTTGTAGTGACGGAGGAAATAGGGACTGACCAGCCGCATGAAGCCGGCCAGGCAGACAAGATCAGGCTCATGAGGATCCAGCAGGGTGATGAGCTGGTGCTCGGCCATGACGAGGCGCTTCAGGCGATGGAGCCGCGCATGCTCATCCGTGATGCGCAGAATCTTCTGGGCACTGTCCAGTTCCTTCAGCTCGGCACTGGAAGGCTCCCAGGAGCCCGCGCCGAACCCTCCCTTCAGGAGGGAGCCGTAATCCACCACGTGGGCAGGGATCCCCGCCTTTTCGGCACGCACCAGCCCGTACGCGCCGTCCCGGTCACTGGCCACGGCGACGATTGTGGCACTCCAATCGCCTTGCGCCGCGCGATCGATGAGGGCCTGGAGATTGGTGCCTCCCCCGGAAACGAGAACAGCGACACGCAGCTGGCGGAAATCTCCGTGGATCTTCATCATGGCATGAGCTTTCGCGAGCTTCTTCCCGGGGTGCTATCCGAAGAAGGCGACGCCGTTTCGAAACAGCCGAATACCGCCTCCCTCGGAGGGAAGAGCTTCCCCTTTTCGCCGGCGGATCTCGCGATGGTGCGTCCAGTCGGGGTGATTCGTCCAGTGGTTGTAGGCTTCGGGATGCGGCATGAGCCCGGCGATCCGCCCGGTGGTATCGCAGATGCCGGCGATGTCGTCGATGGAGCCGTTGGGGTTGGCGGGAAACTCCCCGCCGGCGGGGAATCCGTCGACCCTCGCATACCTCAGGATGACCTGTCCGTGATCCCTCAACCGCCGCACAACGGGCGCCCCGGCATGAAACTTCCCCTCGCCGTGACGGACGGGAAGCTCGATCCCGTCGATTCCCCGGGTAAAGACACAGGAAGAGCCCTTGTCGGCAGTCAGGTGGACCCACTGGTCCCGGAAGCCCCCGCAGTCGTTGTGGATGAGGGCCACCTCACGACTCAGTCGACCTGATTCGAAGCCCGGGAGCAGCCCCAGGTTGACCAGGACCTGGAATCCGTTGCAGATCCCCAGGACCAGCCCGCCGCGCTCCACGAAATCCAGGATGTCGTCCTTCAGGCGGTACTTCATGCGCATGGCCATGACCACGCCCGCGCCGTGGTCGTCTCCCCAGGAGAACCCGCCTCCCACCACCAGAATCTGGTAGTCGCCCAGGCTCCGATGGCGCGCGATGAGATCGTTGAGGTGAACACGGTCGGGAGCCGCCCCCGCCACTTCCAGCGCATAGGCGGTTTCCAGGTCACAGTTGAGACCAAAGCCCGTCAGTACCAGGGCTCGCACAGGGCTCATGGGAGACTCCTCACCATCCTTGCGGGGGATGCCCCCCATTGATCAATGCTCTTGCGTCCCGTGGGACCCCGCAGCCCAGTCGGTCTTCAGACCGCCCACGTCCTCCCCGGTCAGTGTGCGCCCCTGCCGTCCATGGATGACGAGCCTGGGCTCGTCGAGGATCTCGCCGACCCGTGCAAGGGGCAGCTCCCCGAAGTGCTTCTCGAACCGGGCCTTCTCGGAGGGGGCAACGGTCACCATGAAGCGCCCGCAGGACTCGCTGAAAAGAACCACATCGTCCCGGAGATCTCCCTCGACCGGCACCCGGGCCAGGTCGAGGCGCATCCCCAGACCGCTGCCAAAGCACATGAGGGCGGCATGAACGGCAAGGCCGCCTCGATAGATGCCGTGGCAGGAGGCCAGCATCCCTCCGGCCACGGCACCCTCGAGGGCTTCATAGAGGGACCGCGCCGCCCGGGGATCCAGCCGGGGTACATGAAGCCCCGTATAACCCAGCAGATCGTAGTATTCCGAGCCTCCCAGCTCGTCCCGGGTCACTCCCAGCACGTAAAGGAGGTCCCCCGCCATCTGGGGCTCAAGGGTGAGGCACCGGGAGATGTCCGGCACCACGCTCGTTGCCGTGAACTGCATCGTGGGGAGCCCCGACACCTTGTGGCGCTCGCCGAACCGCCCGGGAAGCCGCCCGTCGACATACATGCTGTCCTTGCCCGAGAGCAGCGGAATGCCAAAAGCCAGGCACACGTCCCGCAGGGCCCAGTTGGCCCGGACCAGCTGGGCCGCCTTGTGGCGGCCGTCGGGGTTATCGGCGGGATCGTACTGGATCGACGGCCAGCAGAAGTTGTCCACGCCGCCGATTTCGTCGAGCCTGCCCCCCACAGCCAAAACCCTGCGAACCGATTCATCGATGGTGGCGGCCACCATGGCATAGGCATCGATGAGCGAATAAGTGGGGTGGAGGGCCTGGGCCACGGCCAGCCCACGGCTACCGCTCAGCACGGGCCGCAGGACGGCGGCGTCCGCGGGCACATCCCGGCCTCGCCCCACGAAGGGCTTGATGACGCTCCCCCCCTGAACCTCGTGGTCATACTGCCTCTGGATCCACTCCCGGGAGCTGATGTTGGGCCGCCGCAGCATCTCCCGCAGCAGGCGGCCGTAATCCATCGGCTCAGCCAGCACCGGCTCGTGGAGTCCCCGCATCTCCGGCGGCGTCCAGTGAGCCTCGAACTCCCACTGGGGGAACTCCTCGGAAAAGAAGCTGAGATCGAGACAGGCCGCCGTCTTGCCTCGATAGCGCAGATCCAGTCTGCCCGAGGCTTCATACCGTCCGATGACCGTGCTCTCCACTTCGTGGCGAGCCGAAAGCTCCATGAATCGATCCAGCCGGGCCGGATGAACGGCCACCGTCATGCGCTCCTGGGATTCCGAGACCCAGATCTCCCAGACATCCAGCCCTTCGTACTTGAGGGGCACCCGGTCGACATCCACCACGGCCCCCCCGGCGAAGCGGGCCGACTCGCCCACGGAAGACGAGAGCCCCCCGCCGCCGTTGTCGGTGATGAAGCTGATCAGCCGCTCATCGCGGGCTTCCAGGAGAAAGTCGTGCATCTTCTTCTGGGTGTACGGGTCGCCGATCTGGACGTGGCCCGCCGGCGTGTGCTCGCTGTAGCTCTCGCTCGACGCGGTCACCCCGTGGATCCCGTCCTTGCCGACCCTCCCACCGCACATCACGATGAGATCCCCCGGCTCGGGGCGCTTCTCGGCCGTGGGCTCGCCACCGATCTCGCGGGGCATGATTCCCAGCGACGCGACAAAAACCAGGCACTTCCCCAGGTACGCGGGATGGTAAAAGAGACTTCCGAAGGGCGTGGGAACGCCGTGCTTGTTTCCCCCGTCCTTGACCCCCTCGACCACGCCGTCCAGCAGGCGCCGGGGGTGCAGGTGGGGCTTCAACGGCCCCGGATAATCGCGGGGACCGACGCAGTACCCGTAGAGACCCGCCACCAGCCGGGCCCCCTTGCCCGTGCCCATGATGTCCCGGTAAATGCCCACGATGCCCGTGAGGGACCCGCCGTAGGCTTCCATGTTGGACGGGCTGTTGTGCGTTTCACCGGTGATCACGTAATCGTGGTGATCGTCGAAGCGGGCCACCCCGGCGTTGTCCCAAAGCACCGAGACCACCCAGTCCTTCTCCTCCTGGATGGCCAGGGTCGGCGCCTCGATGCAGGTCTTGAAGAGATTGTCCACCTCCAGGATCTCACCCGTGGACAGGTCACGGTAGTGGAACTTCCCCCGGAACGTGTTGTGATTGCAGTGATCGCTCCTGGCCTGGGAAATGGCCTCCAGCTCGACATCCGTGGGGAGGGAGAGGCCGACGGCCCGGCGGGCCTCCAGCACCTCGGGACGCAGAAAATAGCCCCGGATGACGGAAACATCCTGGGGATTGAGAGCCAGGCTCCGCTCACGGCTGAGGGCCATGAGAGCCTCGTCGGACGGAATGGGAAGCTCGCGGACTTCGGGAGCATGCTCCAGAATGACCCGGGGCAGGATCAGCCCCACGCCCTGCTCCGGGTCCCATTCGTTCCGCGAAAAAACCTTCCACTGCTGGATGATATCATTGGCCAGGAGCTCACGCGCCACGGTCTCCACCTGCCATCGCTCCCATGGAGCACCCGCCAGGAGGTAAAGCCTGGACGTGTAGGCGGTCTCATCCCTGGACAGGGTCCGCCCCAGGTAGTCTCCGATGGCCTCGATGGCCACGCTCCCCGCCGTGTCACGGACACCGGGACGAAAGCCCACCCAGACGGCCCAGTCCAGATCCCCAGCCAAAGGCTTGAAGCTCGACTGCTGCGTCACGGGGTTGGTGAAAACCTCCCTACGGACCCCCTCCAGCTGACTGGCGTCCAGAGCCGTATCGAGGGTGAGGACGTGAATCACCCGAACCTGGCCCACCTGCCACCCGAAGTAATCCCGAATCTTCCGGCAAAGCCCCGCACCCTCGGCATCGAAGAGATGGGGCTTCAGAGTGATTTCAAGCCGCTCCGCCATGTTGTGTCTTCGCTCCTAGGCAACCAGCAGCTTCACCGCGATCGCCATGAGGATGATTCCCCCCGCTATCTCCATGCGCTGCCCGAACCTGCTGGACAGCCGACTGCCCAGCTTCATGGCAGTCCAGGTCATGGCGCAGGCGGTGACCCCGATGCAGACCGCCGCGGCCAGAAGGCTGTGACCGAGCACCCCGATGCTGAACCCCACTCCCAGGGCATCCATGCTGGTGGCCAGGGACAGCACCACCAGGCTCATCCCGCGAGTCGGATCCTTGCACTGTTCCGCCGACTCCTCAACGGGACGGAGACTTTCATACGTCATGCGGGCTCCGATGAAGAACAGCAGTGCGAAGGCCAGCCAGGGCCCCCACTGGCGCACCAGCCCGAAGGCGCTCACTCCGATGAGCCAGCCCAGAAGGGGCATCAGAAACTGGAACAGGCCGAAATGAAAGGAAAGCCGAAACACCTGACGGGGACCACAGAACCGGGTCCCCACGCCCATGCCCACGGCGAAGGCGTCGCATCCCAGGGCGATGGCGATGAGGATTGTTTCAAACAGCTGCAAGGATCACCTCGATGGATTCAAAATGAAACCGCGCCGACGCGGATTCCCCCAGGCAAGCACGAGCATCGGAGCCGCGCGCATCCTTCGACCCGACGGCGGTTACGTGTAATAGCAGCTGTACATGCTGGCCGTGGCGTCATACTTGCCTGCCATGTCGGCCAGGAGTCTTTCGGTGTCGCGCTCTACGGTGAGGAATTTGACTCCCATCCCACGGGGCGAGAGAGCATCGTTGGGTCCGTAAATATTGGTCCAGACGACCTCTCCCTGGAGCTCGATGGTATTCTTGAAGCCGGGAAACTGCAGCACGACCTTCACTTTGCTGTTCAGAGGCAGAGGCTGCTGGCACTCGATCAGCACTCCCCGCTCGCTGAAATGCATGGAAGTCCCTTTACCGCCCTGGCCTTCGGAAGCGAAGGTCACCTGGCAGGGCGCCGGCTTTTCACCGCTCTTTTCCCTGGTCTGAGCTTGATTTTCTTTTTCTGTCATGGCCGAATCTCAGCGAAGCTCTGCCTTGAAGGTTTTCAGCACTTTCGCCACCAGCTCGCCGTGCACCTCGTTCACTTCCTCATCCGTCAAGTTGCGATCGGCTGCCCGGTAGGTCAAGCGGTAGCCGAGGCTCTTCATGCCAGCCCCCAGCTGAGGGTGCCTGTAGATGTCGAACACGTCGATGCTCTCCAGGAGTGAGATACGCCGCTGCTGCAAGTAATCCAGGGGCTCCTGTACCGGCAGGCTTTCCTCCACCACCAGGGCCATGTCGCGGATGACCGACGGATAGCGCGGCAGGGGCTTGAAAAGGGGCTGCGGGCACCTCATTTCGAAGATCCGGTCGAAATCCAGCTCGAAGAGAAACACCTTCTGCTTGACATCGAATGCCTCCTGAACCTCCGAGTGCAAGGATCCGAGAGCCCCGAGCCGCGAGGCCCCGCTGTACACCGACGCCGACCCCGCATGGTCGAAATAGGGCGGAATCTCAGCAGGAGCGAACGTGATCCCTTCCAGGTGAAACATGGCCAGCACAGCTTCCACCGTCCCCTTCACATCGGTGTAGTCCACCACACCCGCTTCCCCATGGAGAACGTCCGGCTGGCGCATGCCGGACATGAGCCCCACCAGCCGGTGCGGCTCTTGGGGCAGGGCTTCTCCGGCGCGGGGGAGGAACACCTTGCTCAGCTCGAAGATCCGCATGTCCTCGTTCCGATGGTCCAGGTTGTGGCGGGCCGTCTGAAGAAGCCCAGGAACCAGGCTCGTCCGCATCACACCCTGCTCCTCGCTCAGGGGATTCAAGACCGCCACGGGGAAAAGACACGGATCCCCCTCGGGAAGCCTCAGTCTGGCGAGGGCCGCGGCCGAGATGAAGGCATAGTTGATGACCTCGTCGAATCCGGCGGCGCACAGGGTCTCCCTGACGGCCTGGCGGGCCTGGAGATAGGGGCTGACGGGCTCGGCATGGACGGCCGCCTGGGGGCTGGTGACGGGAATCTGGTCGTAGCCCGTGATCCGAGCCACTTCTTCCGTGAGGTCGACTTCGCGGGTGATGTCGGGTCGAAACGACGGGGGAATCACCTTGAGGCTTTCACCCCCGTCCAGCTCCTCCACCCGCATGTGCAGAGCCCGGAGGGCTCCGGCCATCTGACCTCCCGTCAGAGCCGTACCGAGGAAACGGTTGGCTCTCCCGACACGCAAGGTGAGAACTGGAGGACGGAACGGGCTGGGGTACACATCGATCCTGCCCCGGGCGATCTTTCCGCCCCCCGTTAGAGCCATGAGCTCGGCGGCGTGGTCCAGCGCCCGGATCACGCCCTCGGGATCGACCCCGCGCTCGAAGCGGTAGCTGGATTCCGACCTCAGTCCAACCTTTTTGGTTGTGCGCCGGATGCACACGGGATCGAAGCAGGCGCTCTCGATGAGCACATCGGTGGTGCTGGGGTCGATTTCGGAATTGAGTCCGCCCATGATCCCCGCCAGTGCCACCGGCCCCTCCCCGTCGCAGATGAGGAGCGAGTCGTCGAACAGGGTTCGCTCCACTCCGTCCAGGGTGGTCATGCGCTCCCCGGCACGAGCCCTTCGGACGACGATTCGCCGCTCCCGGAGCCGGTTCCAGTCAAAGGCGTGGAGGGGCTGCCCCAGTTCCAGCAGCACATAATTCGTCACGTCGACGATGTTGTTGATGGACCGCAGCCCCGAATCCTCCAGCCGCCGGCGCATCCACGCCGGGGAGGTGCCGATGGTGACGCCTTCGACGATTCGGGCCGAGTAGCGGGGACAGCCCACGGGGTCATCCACCTGGACCGACGTGATCTCGTGGATGGGCCTTCCCCTTTCCGGCAGATCCACGGGCGGTATCTTCACCCGCGCGCCACCGATGGCAGCCACCTCACGGGCGATGCCCATGACCGACAGGCAATCCCCGCGATTGGGCGTGATGCTGATCTCGAGGACGATCCCCTCGATCTCGAGGACCTCCCGGAGCGAGGCCCCGACGCGGGTGTCATCGGGCAGGATCCAGATGCCCGATGCTTCCTCCCCCAGCCCCAGCTCCATGCGGGAGCAGAGCATTCCCTGGGATGCGACACCCCGGATAGTCGTCTCGCGAATGGTCAGCCCGCCAGGAAAGACAGCGCCCTCGAGGGCGAGGGGCGCAACGATGCCCTCCTTCACGTTGGGGGCCCCACACACGATCTGGTAGCTCCGGGTCCCGTCGGAAACCGTGCACAGGCTCAGCCGGTCCGCGTTGGGGTGACGGCCGACCTTCTCCACGCGAGCTGCAACCACGCCGTTGAGATGCTCGTGACGATCATGGATGGCGTCGACCTCCAGGCCGGCCATGGTCAACCGGTCAGCCAGCTCGGTCACCGAATAGGGGACGTCCACGCAGCTGCGAAGCCACTCGAGACTGATATTCATTTCCTGTCCTTACTCCGTGGTCTGAGGACCCGGTGCATGCATCGTCCGGTCCGACGATGATCTCATGACCGTCCAAGCTCATCGACCTCTAGGGTCTGCTGGAGTGACCTGGGAACTGATGGTGCGGCATTGCAGGGCGGGGTCAGAATTGTCTGAGAAACCGGAGGTCGTTCTCGAAAAACAACCGCAGGTCGTCGATGCCGTATCTCAGCATGGCTATCCGCTCGATGCCCATGCCGAAGGCGAATCCGGTCACGGTCTCCGGGTCGTAGCCGACCATCCTGAACACTTCGGGGTCCACCATCCCCGAGCCGAGGATCTCCAGCCACCCCGTCTGGGAGCAGACCCGGCAGCCGGCGCCGCGACACATGACGCACTGAATGTCCACCTCGGCACTGGGCTCGGTGAACGGGAAGAAGCTCGGCCGGAATCGAAGCCCCACATGGGGGCCGAACATCTGGTGCACAAATACCGTGAGGATCCCCTTGAGGTCCCCGAAAGAAATGCTTTCGCCCACCATGAGGCCCTCAACCTGATGAAACATGGGGGTGTGGGTCACGTCCGAATCACAGCGATAGGTGCGGCCTGGGGCAATGATCCGGAAGGGGGGACGGCGCTTTTCCATCACGCGGACCTGGATGGGGGAGGTATGCGTCCTCAGGACCACGTCATCGGTGATGTAAAACGTGTCCTGCATGTCGCGAGCGGGATGGTCCCTGGGGATGTTGAGGGCTTCGAAATTGTAATAGTCCAGCTCGATCTCCGGCCCTTCCACCGTCTCGAATCCCAGCCCACCGAAGATCCTGCCGATCTCCATGGCCGTTTGCGTGATGGGGTGGAGGTGACCCCGGAGCGGCCGCCTTCCCGGAATGGTGACGTCAAAGATCTCCCCGCGCCCCTGGACCTTCTCACGGGCGGATTCCACCGCGGCGGACCACAACCGTTCCAGCTCATCCTTGGCTTCGTTGAGAGCCTTCCCGGCGCCGCGCCGCTCCTCTTCCGGCAGGGAGGCCAGCCCCTTGAACAGAGCAGCCAGCTCCCCCTTGCGCCCCAGATAGCGCACCCGGAGCTGATCGAGGGTCTTCATATCCCCCCCGGCTCCGGAGATCAGTCGTGATGCCGTCTCCAGCATCGATCGGATCTCGCTCTCCATCAACCCTGCCGCTGCCTAAGCCGCCTGTCGGGCGACTTCAACGAGCCTGGCGAAAGCAGGCGGATCCGTCATGGCAAGGCTCGCCAGAGCCTTCCGGTCCAGCTCGACCCGGGCCGCTTTCAGGCCGCTCATGAAACGTGAATAGCTGAGGCCATGCTCGCGAGTCGCGGCATTGATGCGCATGATCCACAGGCTCCGGAATTCGCGCTTGCGAACCTTCCGGTCCCTGTAGGCGAATTTCAGGGCGCGATCGACGCTTTCCGAGGCCGACCGGAGAAGCTTGGACCTTCCGCCCCGAAAGCCCTTGGCCTGGCCGAGTATCTTCTTGCGGCGCTCCCGCGATTTGACAGCTTTTTTTACCCTTGGCATTGCTCAAGACTCCCACTGCCGCGCTGAGTTTGAAATTTCAGGTTTCCAGTCGAGCCGACGGGTGGCCCGGATGTCACCCACCCCGCTCCACATCCCGAGGGGACTACCAGTCCGCTCGGGGACGAAACGGTTAAAGGTATGGCAGCATGCGCCTCAGGGCGCCCACATTGATGGCATCCACCACCGTGCTCTGGCGCAGGCGTCGCGTCCTCTTGGACGGCTTCTTGGTCAGAATGTGGCTCTTGTTGGCTCTGGCCCGGACGAACTTGCCGCTGCCGGTCTTCTTGAAGCGCTTGGCCGCGGCTCGATTGGTTTTCAACTTCGGCATCCCACCCTCCGTCGCCGGATCCCAAGGGACTATCTCAAAACCCGACGCATTCCCAGCACTTCGATCTACACAAGGCGCAACAATACATTTCCCGCGTGACGGGCCCGGAAAAGCCACACCGTTGCCCCACCGGGAAATCGCCACGACACAAAATGCGAAATTTATTTGCCCCGGCGGCAGCTGTCAAGCTCTTTCTTCAGCACGCAGAATCAGGACTTGGGGGCAACCACCATGACTAGGTTGCGTCCCTCCATCTTGGGCGCCTGCTCAACGACCACCTCGTCCTTGAGCTCCTCCTGGATCCGCTCCAGCACCTTCATCCCCTGATCGGCATAGGCGATCTCCCGGCCGCGGAACAGGATGGTGATCTTGGCCTTGTCCTTCTGGCCCAGAAAGCGCCTGATGTGCTTGATCTTCACCTGGAGGTCGTGCTCATCCGTCTTGGGGCGGATCTTGACCTCCTTGACCTGGATCACGGTCTGCTTCTTCTTGGCCTCCTGGCTCCGCTTGCTCTGCTGATACTTGAACTTGCCGTAGTCCATGATCTTACAGACCGGAGGCGCCGCGTTGGGTGCCACCTCCACCAGATCAAGCTCGTCCTGCATCGCCAGCTCCAGCGCCTTTTTCAGCGGCAAGACCCCCAGCTGCTGTCCCTCACGCCCGATGAGTCGAACCTCCGGCGCCCGAATTTTCTCATTGACGTTGACCTGCTTCTCCAGATTCGCGTCTCCTTTCCTGAACGGTCATTTCCCTCAGGCAATACCCAGGCCCACACGCCCCTTACTGGCCTCCAGGCACTCCTTCTCGACCAGGGCGACGAAACTTTCTGGGCTCATCGGCTCCAGCTGCACCCCGTCACGACGCCTCGGACTGATCCCCCCCGCCTGAACCTCGCGATCCCCCACCACAAGCATGTAAGGGATCTTCTGAGTTTGAGCCTCGCGGATCTTGTACCCCAGTTTTTCGTTTCTGTCATCGAGCTCGACGCGCATCCCCGCATTCCGCAGCCGGTCGTGGACGTCGCGCGCAAAGGGGTGCTGCGCGTCGGTGACCGTCACCAGAATCGCCTGCACCGGCGCCAGCCACGTCGGGAATGCCCCGGCATAGTGCTCGATGAGCACCCCCATGAATCGCTCGATGGCCCCCAGGATCACCCGGTGCACCATGACCGGCCGATGCCGGTTGCCATCGTCTCCCACATAGGTGAGATCGAAACGATCGGGAAGCGTGAAATCACACTGGATGGTGGCGCACTGCCACCGTCGATCCAGAGCGTCACGCAGCTTCACATCGATCTTGGGGCCGTAGAACGCCCCTTCCCCCTCGCAGAGACTGTAGGGGATCTCCTTGGCCTGGAGGGCGCTGACCAGGGCGCTGGTCGCCCGCTCCCAGTCGGCATCCGTCCCGATGGCCTTCTCCGGTCGCGTGCTGATCTCCATGTCGTAGGAAAAACCGAAGATCCCCATGAAATCGATGACGAAGTCAATGATGGACTGGATCTCGCCGTGCAGCTGATCGGGGGTGCAGAGGATGTGAGCGTCGTCCTGGGTGAACTGCCTCACCCGCAGAAGGCCGTGCAGCACGCCGGATTTCTCGTGCCGATGCACCGTCCCCAGCTCGAAGTAACGCAGGGGGAGGTCGCGATAGCTCCTCACCCTGGACCTGTAAATGAGCATGTGAGACAGGCAGTTCATGGGCTTGATACCGTACGACTGCTCATCGATCTCCGTGAAGTACATGTTCTCGCGGTAGTGGTCGAAGTGTCCCGACCGCTTCCAGAGCTCCGTCTTGAGCAGGGTGGGTCCCTGGACCAGGTGGTAGCCCCGGCGCAAATGCTCCTTCTTCTCGAAGACCTCCAGAATGTGGCGGATCAGGGCTCCCTTGGGATGGTAAATGACCATGCCCGCACCCACTTCATCGCTGAAGCTGAAGAGGTCCAGCTCCCTGGCCAGCCTGCGGTGATCCCTCCGTTGAGCCTCTTCCAGAAACTGAAGGTACTTCTTGAGCGCCTCCTTGTCGGGAAAGGCCGTCCCGTAAATCCGCTGCAGCATGGCGTTGCGCTCGTCCCCACGCCAGTACGCCCCCGCCACGCTGGTCAACTTGTAAGCCTTGAGGCAGCCAGTGTCCGGAATGTGCGGCCCGCGGCAAAGATCCACGAACCCCCCCTGCTCGTACATGGACACCGTCGGGTCTTGGAAGGATTCGATGAGCTCGATTTTGTATTTCTCCCCCGAGGCATCGAAGAACCGCACCGCCTCCTCCCGCGAGAGCACCTTCCTCTGGAAGGGAAGCTTCTGTCGGATGATCTCGGCCATCTTGGTCTCGATCTTCTCGAGATCCTCCTGGGTGAACGGCCGCTCGACCTCGAAGTCATAGTAAAACCCCGTCTCGATGGACGGGCCGATGGCCACCCTGGCCTCGGGAAAGAGGGCTTTCACCGCCTGGGCCATGATGTGAGACGCGCTATGGCGCAGGATGTCCAGCCCCTCCGGGGTGTCCGCATTCACGGGACGGATCTCCGCATCCTCTTCCATCGTCCGGCTGAGATCCACAAGGTGCCCATTCAAATACGCGGCAACGGTTCCGTTGATCCCCTCGCCTCGACTCCGCAGGGCTTCCCCCACCGAGATACCCCTGGGAAAAACCTGCCGATTTCCGTCCTGAAATGTGACCTGAATCGTTTCCGATTGCATGTGCAGCGTCCTGTGCTGGCTTCATGTGCCGTGGGAAGTCAGACCGTGAGTCCTAATAAAAAAAGGCACCGCGCCTCGTTCCGAGGGAGGATGCCTATTCATCGAGGAAGTCAACCGAAAGGCTCGATTGGTTTCAGGGCTGAGCTACAGCTCGATCGATCGAATATCAACAAAGCGAACAGGCGCCTTATTCAGAGCGATCCTTACACCACAGAGTTGAACGCGGCCGCTTCGGCTCTTCGTTTCTGGTAGGCACGGGCGGTTTCGAACCGCCGACTTCTACCGCGTCAAGGTAGCGCTCTCCCACTGAGCTACGTGCCTACAGATTGCGAGCATCTATAGCGATGTCCCCGGAGGGTGTCAAGAGAAATGACGTGCAGCTTCAATGGCGGCGCCATTCGTGGTTGCGGTGTCGACCTTCGAAGAGAGCCACTCCCGCGGCGACATACTGCACGCCGCTCACGACGGAGAAAGCCGTCGTCGCCACGAAGAACAGCGAATAGATCCATCCCGGCAGCGGCAACAGATCCGAGGCCAGCAGGGCCAGAACCGTCATCAGCTGGCACAGGGTCGTGATCTTGCTGACCCCAGTGGGCTTCATTTCAAAGGGAATCTCGTGAAACTTGAGGGTCGCGATCCCCATCACGATCATCAGGTCACGGCTCACCGTGACGACAACCAGCCAGTTGGGAACCTTGGAAAGCCAGGCCAGCAGGATGAAGCTGCTCACCAGGAGGAGCTTGTCCGCAAGCGGGTCCAGGTAGGCCCCAAGCCTGCTTTTCTGATTCAGCAGACGGGCGATGAGCCCATCCAGCCCGTCCGTCAGCCCGGCAATGAAAAACACCACCAGAGCATGGCTCAGTTTGTGGTCGAGCAGGAACCAGACGAGCAGGGGAGTCAGAAAAATCCTTAAAAGGGTCAACAGGTTGGGAATCGTCATCGGCTGATGCCCCTAGTGCGTCTCCTCCGAGGCCCCGAGGCTCACCACCATGGAGCGCTCGGCTTCCGAGTATCCCTCGATCCGCATCGCAGGAATATCCGGCGAGATCTCACGGCCGTCCAGGGCATCCCTCACGGCCTGCCCCTGGATCCCTTCCACCTGAACGGTGATCTGGGAAGCCGCCATCTCGAAGCCTGTCGTCTTCGCATCCTTGAACAGCGACTCGATCTCTTTCCGAACGATTTCCCAGGCGCTCTGAGGGTGTGAGGCCCGTATGGTCAGTGTCCAGGTCTCGAGTCCACGGGGGGCCTCTGAAACCCCATTCTGCCTCATGGCTTCCCCGCTGGACAGGATCCGATCCATGGACGGCGACACCGATTCCGCGAGATGAAGAATCCCCTCCTCCACGGACTCCCCCTGCAGGGCATGCTCACGGCCGATCTCCCCCTGCAAGCTCCCCGACGCCACATCCATGGTTTCCAGCAGCGCCAGAACACGATGGTTGCCGGGCTGGGACACATCCAGCCAGGCCCGCCCGATGATCGCCTTTTCCAGGCCCGCCTGCCGGGACAGGGCGAGCACCTCCTCGGGCTTGATTCTTCCGTCCTTGTCCATCTGGAGCGACTGGGGTGGCACGAAGCGCAGCGTCCAATTCAGCCCCCTGGAGCTCTCCAGGACACACCGGGCCAGCGGCGGCAGCCCCCCTCCCGCCGCATCGTCGGGCAGGACCCATTTGGACTCCCAGTTCTCCGACACAGCCCAGATGATCATGGGTCTGGCCGGCCCAGTCTCCCGGCCGGGCCTCCCGCTTTCCAGCTCCTGATGGGCCGAGCCCGGCACCACGCGCGGCACCTTGCCCTGGACCAGATCCCCCACGCGGGCCTGTGCTGGAGCGGGCACCTGAAAGCCCGCATCCCTGAGGTCCAGCAGCAGCAGCTCCCTCGACACCGTGACCTGCCCCGTGACCTGGTAAAGGCCATTGGCCAGCCCTTCCGAGGCCAGCTGGTAGCCGTCGATGTATTTCTCCTTTTTGGAGAGGATCTTCTCCTGGATCTGCCCAAACTGGCTCTGGGCTCCGGCAGGTCCCAGAATCCCCGCAACCGCCTGCAGAACTCCGCTGGACATGAGGTCCTGAGCTGCCTCCAGCTGGCTCCTGGGTCGGTCGTTGGGATGATACATGGACCGCCCCTGAGCGAAGAAGACTTCCGTTTTCTGGGGGGGCTGAGCCCAGAGCGGATTCGGAAGAAAGCCGGTCAGGAGCAGCCAGCCCATGACGAACGCGCAAGCCAGGCTGGAGAGTCCATGCCGCCCCACCCCGAGGCTTCCCCACCTGGCTGCACATCGTCCCAGCGGGGGATGGCTTTGATGCATGACCTTCATCCTTTCTTGGGGAGCGGTCCCCAAAAGCGACTCCCCCACTCCGGCACTCAACAGCTGCCCATTGGATGGCCAGCCTCGTCCGGTGGCGGGCCTGCCGCATTCGATGGCACCACGAAAACCGAGCCACAAGGATTCCCGAGCGGACGCGAGGACTTCCCTTCCATCCTTTCATCTCCTTTGGTATCATAGTCTCGGGGCTAACGGAAGGAGATTCAATTGGAGAGCCAGCCTGGCCATTGCACCATTGTTCATCGTCTGGTGAAGCCTTCACGGATCCATTACCTCCGCTTCATCCTTGAAGCCTACGAGGGAATGGCCACCGTGACGACCCGGGACGCTTCACTGGGCTGGGTCGAGATCCACATGGCCCCGGGGCTTGAGGTCGAAGCCCGGGAGGTTCTGGCAGCCGAGCAGGAGGGGCTGGGCCTCCGGCAACTGGCCGTTCAAGACGCATGAATTACCCACGGGCGCAGGCTCGGGAGCTGCTCGCCACGGCAGGCGGGCGAGTTCAAGGGATGACCGCGCCGGGCACAGCCTGGTACGCCAGAAAGGGTGAAAGGCCGGAGCTATGGAGCAGCATTCACGGCAGCAGGCCCTCGAAGTCAGGGCTTATCCCTACGGAGGCATCATCGTCCGGGAAGGTGACGACTGCGAGGTCTTCTATGTCGTCCTCAGTGGAGAGGTTCAGATCAGCGAGCGGGGGAGAAACATTCGAGTCCTGAGCCCCCATGACACTTTCGGACTGGAGAGCGTCGTCTTCAAAAAGCCCAGCTCCTACACGGCCAGGGCCATCACGGAGACGCGCGTGGCGTCCTATGGGCCCGATGCCCTGGACCGCTTCATCCGCGGGAATCCCCGCATGGCCCAGAGCATCCTGAAGTCGCTTCTCCATCAGCTCAAGGACACGACGCGCACCCTCGCCGACGAGTCGGGAGATTTCTCCATCGAGGGCGTCCGGGTCCATTACTACGGTGATGGGGACAAGATCATCGAGGAGGGAGCAATGGCGAGGGTTTTCTTCCGGCTCGTCTCCAGCGAGGGGGGACTCAGGGTCACCAGCGACGGCGAGGAGATCGCCGTCATACGGAAGCCGGGCGAGATCTTCGGCGAAATGGCGTGCCTCCTCGACGCGCCCCACCAGTCCACCGTGACCAGCCTGGGGCCAAGCACCGTCGAAGTGTACGAGCTCAGCGACATGGATGCCGTGGCCAAGGACAACCCCGAGCTGGTGCTCCAGATGATGCGAGCCCTGGTGGGCCGGCTGTCGGATCCCAATCTCAAGAAACCCAAGACCCTGCACTGAAGCGCAAGCATGCCCATTGTCCCCGACACCCCCATCGCCCGACACGGGCCGCTCCATCTGTACGCTCACACCATCGGCTGCCAGATGAACGAGTACGACACCCAGCGGGCTCAGCACATCCTGGGGGCGCAGGGATACACTCCGACGACGGACATTCGGCAGGCTGACGTGATCTTCCTCAACACCTGCTCGGTGCGCGCCAAGGCCGAGCAGAAAGTTCACTCCTTCCTGGGACGCCTCCGCCGCCTCAAGAAGGACAATCCCCGGCTCATCATCATCGTGGCCGGGTGCGTGGCGCAGCAGCTGGGTCCGGACCTCCTCCGACGATTCGAGCACCTGGATCTCGTTCTGGGAACCCGCGCCATTCCGTCCATCGGCTCCCTGCTGCAGCGGGTCGTCTCCCGGTCCGAGCGGCTGGCTCACCTCCCCGAATCCGAGGAGGAGGGCTGGGAATCCCTCCTGTGCAAGGGGGAGCTCACCATTCCCGGCGTGGTCGCCCCCGTCACCATCATGCAGGGATGCGACAACTTCTGCTCCTACTGCATCGTCCCCCATGTCCGTGGCCGCGAGCGCAGCCGGCGGTCCGGCGCCATCCTCCATGAGATCGATCTCCTGACGCGCCATGGCGTGAAGGAGGTGCTCCTCCTCGGGCAGAATGTCAATTCCTACGGGAAGGGATTGGAGGAGGGGCTGACCTTTACGGAGCTGCTCAGGCGGATCCACGACCGGACGAGCGTCCTCAGAATCCGGTTCACCACGTCCCACCCCAAGGATCTGACCGAGAGCCTCATGGGCGCCTTCGCCGAGCTGCCCCGCCTGTGCCGCTGGATCCACCTGCCCTTCCAGTCGGGCTCCGACCGCATCCTGCGACAGATGAACCGGAGCTACACGGCCGCCCGTTATATGAGCCTCATCGACCGACTCCGCTCCCTGCGCCCGGACATGGGACTCTCGGCGGACGTCATGGTCGGGTTTCCGGGAGAGACCGAGGAAGACTTCCGTCAGACGATGCAGCTCATAGCCGCCATTCGCTTCGACAACCTCTTTTCCTTCAGCTACTCGGACAGACCCGGCACCAGCGCCTCGCAGCTCCCAGACAAGATACCGGCGGACGTTAAGGCCCGCCGACTCCAGGAGCTTCAAAAACTGCAGATGGATATCGTCCTGGACAAGAACCGGGCCGAGATCGGCGGCCAGCGGGAGGTCCTGGTGGAGGGCTTCAGCAAGCAGTCGGACGGAAACCAGCTCACCGGGCGAACCGAGCAGAACCGCATCGTCAACTTCCAGGGCCCCGTGGACCTCGTGGGCCAGCTCGTCACCGTCAGGATCCACAACGCCTTCCAGCATTCCCTGCTCGGCGAGCGGACAGGGCACGATGACTGCCGCTGGAACGAGGCCGGCCAGCCCCGCACCCAGTCATGACCCTCCCCTCGGGAGATTGTTTTTTTCAGTTTGTCGTTTGTTGTGTTGATTTCCAGACCGTTTTGCTTTAGAAATTTCCAATTCTGGAGTCTATGCAGGCGGCCAGGTCATTCCCACCGCGGCCGTCGCTCGGCACCCGCGGAATCGCTGGGCTGATCGACGCCCCGATGGTCCTGGTTTTGGCGAAATGAGAAAGAGGTTGACCACGAAAGGCAGGTGAGTACTGAATGGCGGAGGGTGAAACCCGGGAAAGCATAGAAAAAAAGATCCGCAAGCTTCGTAAGGATTTTCAGAAGAACGTCCAGCCTGTCTTGCGTCGCCACAATTACTATCTCTCCAAGGGAGAACGGCGACGGATCAAGAAAAAGAAGGCGATCAAGCGGATACAGCGGCGTGAGCGCCGTCTTCTGCGCTCGGCGTAGAGAGTCGGTGGTCGATCCGCGATACTCGATGGCGTGATCACCGACACGAACAAGGGCTTAAAATGGAACGAAGAACTGCTCGATCGAAGGGATGATCTGGCCTGCCTGCTTGCTCCATCCCCGATACCAGGCAAATCAGAGCCCTGAGCCTCCAGTGCTGGAAGCTCGGGGCTTTTGACTTTGGAATCCTTCGGTATGCCTCGAAAATGGCCCCCCCCTGCCATCAACGCTGCTTGAGGAGGTTGCGCGAAATCACCAGCCTCATGATCTCATTGGTGCCTTCATAGATCTGCGTGATCTTGGCATCGCGCATATGGCGCTCCATGGGGTATTCACGGCAATACCCGTATCCTCCGAGGATCTGAACACCCTCGACGGCGGCCCACATGGCCGTGTCCGAAGCCAGGAGCTTGGCCATGGCGGCTTCCTTCTCATAATGGCGGTGGTTCTGCTCGAGCCAGGCAGCCCGGAGCGTCAGCAGCTCCGCCGCATCCAGCTGCGTCGCCATGTCCGCCAGCTTCCACTGGATGGCCTGGAATGCTGAAATGGGTCGCCCGAACTGTTCCCGCGTCTGAGAATACTCGATGGCTTCCTCCAGGGTGGCGCGCCCGATGCCGATGGCCTGAGAGGCAATGCCGATGCGCCCGCCGTCAAGGGTGGTCAGCATCTGCTTGAACCCCTCGCCAGGCTTGCCCAGGAGATTCTCCCCGGGAATGCGGGCATCCTCGAAGACCAGCTCCGCCGTCCCCGATGCGTTGATGCCCAGCTTGTCCTCCACCGCACCCACATGAAAGCCGGCCGTGTTCTTGAGATCCACGATGAAGGAGCTGATGCCCTTGTAGCCTGCCGCCCTGTCCGTCACGGCCGCCAGGACGCAGTAGCTCGCCACGTTGCCGTTGGTGATGAATTTCTTGGAACCGTTGATGACCCACTCGTCTCCGTCCAGGACCGCCGTCGTGCCCATCTTGGCGGGGTCGGACCCGGCGCCCGCCTCGGTGAGCCCGTAGCAGCCCAGGGCTTCGCCGCTGGCCACGGGGCGCAGGTACTTCTGCTTCTGCTCTTCCGTGCCATAGGCGTGGACGGGGAAGTTGTAGAGGCTGTTGCAGACACTCATGATGACGCCGCACGAGGCGCAGGCCTTGGAAATCTCGATCATGGAGAGGACGTAGCACACGTAGTCCATCCCCGCTCCGCCGTACTCGTCGGGAATGGTCACGCCCAGCAGGCCCAGCTCGCCCATCTTTTTCACGATCTCTTCCGGATGCTGGTGGGTGCGATCCAGCTCCGCCGCAACAGGCTTGATCTCCCGCTCGGCGAATTTGCGAGCCATGTCCTGGATCATTCTTTGCTCTTCGGTCAGCTCAAAATTCATTGCCATTCCTCCGCTATCAATAGATTCCTGAAAATCCGCCGCAATTCCGGGCTAATCCATATCAACCGCTTCCATTCGACGGACAGCTGTGTCTACGGGAGGCCTCATGGGGGATCATCCGGACCCTGCCGCGGCATGGCCGCGTCAGGAGGCTGTCCGAGGATTCCTTTTTGTCATTTCGAGCGGAGCACAGGGAGGAGCAAAATCCCGAATAACACCGGTGATCGCGAAAATCGATCATGCATGCTGACGCTCGAAATGACGGTACTTGGGCAGCCTCCTAGCTGGTGAGGGATCCCTTGAATTCCGGCTTGCGCTTCTCGAGAAAGGCAGCCACGCCCTCCCTGGCATCCTGGCTGGCGAAGCTCGCTCCGAAGGCCTCGGCCTCGATGGCGCATCCGCTTTTCAAATCCACGTCGGCACCCCTGTCGACCACGAGCTTGATGGTCCGGAGAGCCACCAGACTCTTGGCAGCCAGCTGGGATGCGACCTTGAGCGTCTCGTCCAGGAGCTGGTCCGCCGGAAAGACCTTGGCCACCAGGCCGATCTCCCTGGCCCGCTGGGCATCGATCATCTCACCGGTCATGCAAAGCTCCTTGGCCCTGGCGCGGCCCACCAGTCGGGAGAGCCTCTGCGTTCCGCCAAAACCGGGGATGATGCCGAGATTGATCTCGGGCTGCCCGAACCTCGCCTTGTCCGAGGCGTAGATGAAATCGCAGCTCATGGCAAGCTCGCATCCCCCGCCCAGGGTGAACCCGTTGCAGCACGCGATGACGGGCTTGGGCAGCTGCTCGAGCCTGGCAAAAACATCCTGGCCCCTTTCGGCAAAGGCACGAGCCTCGAGAGGATTCATTTTAGGGAACTGGGTGATGTCGGCACCCGCCACGAAGGCCTTCTCCCCGGCGCCGGTGAGCACAAGCACGCGCACGGAGTCATCCTTTCGCACACGATCGATGACATCGCTGATCTCCTCGATGGTGGCGGGATTCAGAGCGTTGAGGGCCTTGGGCCGGTTGAAGGTCAGCACGCCAACCCCATCCTTCACCTCGAACAGAATATTTTCATAGGCCATGATGGAAAAATCCTCCTTCGGAAAGGGTGACGGCTCATCAACGCTCGAGCACGATGGCGGATCCCTGTCCCCCGCCGATGCAGAGTGTGCCGAGGCCTTTTTTCGCGTCCCGCTTCAGCATTTCGTGGAGGAGGGTCGTCAGGATGCGAGCCCCGGAGGCGCCTATGGGATGCCCGATGGCGATGGCCCCACCGTTGAAGTTCACCCGGGAGAGATCCCACCCCATTTCGCGGTTGACGGCGATGGCCTGGGCGGCAAAAGCCTCGTTAGCCTCGATGACATCCAGATCCTGAGCCTTCCATCCGGCACGGGCCAGTGCCTTCTGGCTCGCGCGGACGGGCCCCACCCCCATGATGGCGGGATCGACCCCGCTTGAAGCGTAGGAGCGGATGGCCGCCATGGGCTTGAGCCCCAGGGAGGCTGCCTTGTCGCTGCTCATGACGATGATGATGGCCGCGCCGTCGTTGATGCCCGAGGCATTGCCAGCCGTAACGGACCCCCCCTGTTTGAAGGCCGGTGGAAGCTTCTTCAGGGCTTCCAGCGTCGTGCCGAAGCGCGGGTGCTCATCGGTGTCGAAAAGAACAGGGTCTCCCTTGCGCTGGGGAATCGGCACGGGAACGATCTCATCCTTGAAGCGTCCGGCCTTGATGGCCGCCTCGGCCTTCTGCTGGCTGGCCAGGGCGAGCTCGTCCTGCTCCTCGCGTGATACTTTGAACCGCTCGGAGACGTTTTCCGCCGTATTCCCCATGTGGTAGCCATTGAAGGCGTCCCATAGCCCATCCAGGATCATGAGGTCCACCAGCTTCCCGTCGCCCATGCGCTGTCCCCACCGGGCGCCCTTCAACGCGTAAGGCGCGGCGCTCATGTTCTCGATGCCCCCGGCCACCACGACTTCCGCATCACCGGTCATGACCGCCTGGGCAGCCAGGAACACCGACTTCAGCCCCGAGGCACAAACCTTGTTGATGGTGAAAGCGGGAACTTCCTGGGGCAGTCCCGCGCGGATGCAGACCTGCCGGGCCGGGTTCTGTCCGAGCCCCGCCTGAAGAACATTGCCCAGAATGACCTCATCCACCAGTTCCGGCTGCAGGTCGATACGCTTGAGGGCCTCCTTCAAGGCGATCACACCGAGATCCACCGCGGGGATGTCCTTGAGAGACTTTCCGAAGCTGCCGACGGGAGTGCGCACTGCGCTCACAATAACCGCATTTTTCATAGAATTACCTCCAAAATGAGCTGGGAAAAGGGAATGGTGTCACCCCCAACCGCAGGGAAAGAGAACGAGGTGGAGAACCGTGGATGGGGTTTCCTGTCATCAAATTCTGTTACTTATAGAAAGGGTGCTCTATTGTCAAATCCAATTGAGGGCAGCGTCACACGGGGCATTTCAGCACTTGCAGGCACGGGCTCCCGGGAAGGGCTGCCCCAGGAGGTAGGTCCTGAAGCGAGCCAGGTTTTCGCTGGGACCGATGGCGATGAGGACATCCCCCTCGCGCAGCTCTTCCTGAGAAGACGGGTTGTAAATCATCCGCGCATCCGTTCGCTTGATGGCGACGATGATGAGATTGTACTGACTGCGTATTCCCGAGCTCATGAGGTCCTTGCCCACGAGAGGAGCCCCGGCGGGGATTTCCGTCTCCTGCAGGCTGAGCTCCATGCCCTCCCCCGAGAGAGCCAGCTCGAGAAAGTCCGTCACGGTGGGCTGGAGGATGTTCTGGGCGATGCGCATGGCACCGCTCGCATAGGGGGACACCACGCGATTGGCACCGGCCTTGATCAGCCGCTTTTCCGAACCCGCGGTCCCGGCACGCGCCAGGATCTGCAGGTTCTTGTTGAGATCCCGGGCCGTGAGGACAATGAAAACATTGTCCGTGTCCCGACTCACCAGCGAAACGAGCCCTCGGGCACGCTGCACCCCCGCCGCCAGCAGTGTCTCCTCCTCGGTGGCATCCGCGGCCAGATGGACGATGCGCGACTCCAGAACCTTCTGGATGACCGAGGGCTCCTTGTCGATGACCACGACACCCAGGCTCGCACGGCACAGCTCCTGCGCCACGATCTGCCCCATCTGACCATGCCCGCACACGATGAAATGGTCCGCCATGCCCTCCAGCAGCTTGCTCAATCGCCTCCTCCGATACATCTCGACCAAATGCCCATCCAGGAAAGCGCCGGCCAGCAGGTTGACATTGAAGGCCACGAGCCCCGCACCCAGAAGGATGAGAAAAATAGTGAAAATCCGCCCCACCTGGTCCAGGGGCTTCACCTCCTGGAACCCTACCGTGCTCAAGGTGATCACCGTCATGTAGAGCGCGTCCACGAAGCTGTAGTGCTCGATGAGCATGAACCCGAGGATTCCGACGCAGAAGAGCATCAGGGTCAAGATGGGAACCAGCAAGATTTTGTGCCGCATCGCCTTAGCCTGCCTCGATCCTGGTTTGCCTTCGCCCCTTGCGCCCTGCCGACTTTTGAAGCCATGATATAGAAGTTGGTGTCCCTAAGGCAACACCTCCTTAGCCGTGATTGCATCAAAAACATTGACAACTGATCATGGATCCGGCAAAAGGGAAGAGTTGCCTAGTGAGGTATCGGCTCTGCCGTCCGAGCTCGGCACCGCCATCATTCCCGGAGCGCAGGGCAAAATGTGCCGCTTATCACGCATGAGGGAGCCGAATCCATCTCAGGCTCCCCAAATAGAAGGCCCAAAGACATCGAGACCCCTCAACCCTTGCATGATTTTTCACTTGACAAGAAACGGCGCCCTCCTATAATCACCTTGCAACATATTGCACAAGCGGGATGCTTTGCCGCCGATTCGTGCGGTTTGCCGTGAGTAACCCTTACACCCCGAAGGAGACGAAAAGATGTCGAAGCTGGTTCCTCCCCATGGTAAGGAAAAGAAACTGAAGCCCTTGTTGCTGCAAGGTGCAGAGCTCGCAGCGGAAAAGGAAAAAGCCAAGAAGCTCAAAGTGGTCCCCATGACCAGCCGTGAAGCCTCCGACCTCATCATGCTCGGCATCGGCGCTTTCACCCCCCTCGATGGTTTTATGGGTTACGATGACTGGAAAGGCTCCTGCGCCGAATACAAGATGGCCGACGGCACCTTCTGGCCAATCCCCATCACCCTCTCGGCGGACAAGGCCCTGGCCGACAGCATCGGCAAGGACGAGGAAGTGGCCCTGCTGGATGAGGAGAACAACGAAATCCTCGGCACCATGAAGGTGACCGAGAAATACACCATCGACAAGGCTTTCGAGTGCAAGCAGGTTTTCTGGACCAACGATGCCGAGGGTCACCCCGGTGTCCAGAAAGTCATGGCCCAGAAAGAGATCAATCTGGCCGGCCCCGTGAAGGTCGTCAGCGAGAGCTTCTACCCCACGGAATTCGGCGACGTTTATCAGCGTCCCGCCGAAGCCCGCAAGCTGTTCGAGGAAAAGGGCTGGAGAACGGTTGCGGCTTTGCAGCTTCGCAACCCCATGCACCGCAGCCACGAGTTCCTGGCCAAGATCGCCGTGGAAGTCATGGATGGTCTCTACATCCACCAGTTGATCGGCAAGCTGAAGGCCGGTGACATTCCCGCCGACGTTCGCGTCAAGGCCATCGATGTTCTCGTCGAGAACTACTTCGTGAAGAACACGGTCATCCAGGGCGGCTACCCCGCGGAAATGCGCTACGCCGGTCCCCGCGAAGCCCTTCTCCACGCCGTTTTCCGCCAGAACTACGGCTGCAGCCATCTCATCGTGGGCCGCGACCATGCCGGTGTCGGCGACTACTATGGTCCGTTCGACGCTCAGAAGATCTTCCTCGACATTCCCGAGGGAGCCCTGGTGCTTCAGCCCCTGAACATCGACTGGACCTTTCACTGCTTCAAGTGCGGCGGCATGGCCTCCATGAGAACATGCCCCCACGGCAAGGAAGACCGTCTGCTCCTCTCCGGCACCATGGTCCGCAAGACCCTCTCCGAGGGCGGCGAGCTGCCCAAGGAATTCTCGCGCGCGGAAGTGGTCAAGGTCCTTCAGGAATATTATCAGGGCCTGGAAGAAAAGGTCGAGATCAAGCTTCACGGAGCCGCGACGGGCGATGTGAAGAAATAGCCTACGAAGGAAGTCGAAGTCGATACCTACAGAAACACACGAATCACGCAAAAGCTTGCCCCCTGAAGGCTGCTTGCGGCCCCGAAAAGGGGGCGGGCCCAGTCTCGAGAAGGGAGGTGTAAGGCTTAAAGCTAAGGGATTCAAGCAACAGAAGCAAATTCGGCTGATGCAAGACGCAATAAACTCTTATGGAGGTAAGGCTATGCCAAGTTTCGTAATGACTGACAAGTGCGATGGCTGCAAGGGGCAGGACAAGACTGCTTGCATGTATATATGCCCCAATGACCTCATGATGCTCGACAAGGAGAGAATGAAGGGCTTCAACCAGGAGCCCCAGTATTGCTGGGAATGCTACTGCTGCGTCAAGATCTGCCCCCAGCAGGCCATGGATGTCCGCAGCTACCAGGATTTCGCTCCCATGGGCGCCGCTTCCACTCCGCTCAGAGGCAGCGAGGACATCATGTGGACCATCACGTACCGCGATGGTCGCATCAAACGCTTCAAGTACCCCACCAGAAGGACAGCAGAGGGTTCGATCAAGCCTTTTGATGGATTCCCCGAGGCCAACCCCGCTGATCTCAACAATCAGTTTCTCCTCGGCGAGCCCGACATCATGGGCGTAAAAGAGCTCTGCACGCTTAAGAAATAACTAAGGAGGTTACAAATGAGAGATTTCGCGACAACGGTTGTCGAAACCGATGTGTTGATCCTGGGTGGTGGTATGTCTGGCTGTGGTGCGGCGGTGGAAGCCGCTTACTGGGCGAAGCCGCTGGGAATGAAAGTGACGCTGGTTGACAAGGCGGCCATCGACCGCAGTGGTCCTGTGGCCATGGGTCTTTCCGCCATCAATACCTACATGGGTCTGGACGGCAAGGTTACCATGAATCCCCGCCAGCCCGAAAGATTCGTCGAGTACGTGACCAACGACCAGATGGGGCTCATGCGCCAGGACATGGTCTATGATGTTGCTCGTCACGTCGACTCCTCCGTCAAGCATTTCGACAAGTGGGGTCTGCCCATTTGGAAGGATGAGGCCGGCAACTACGTGAAGTCCGGTGAGTGGCAGGTCATGATCGCCGGCGAAAGCTACAAGATCCTCGTGGCCGAAGCCGCCAAGTCCGCCCTGGGCGCCCTCGGCGACAAAGGCGAGCTCATTGAGCGCGTCATGATCACGCAGCTTCTCATGGACGAGAAGGAGCCCAACAAGGTCGCCGGCGCTGTTGGCTTCAGCGTGCGCGAAGACAAGTTCTTCGTGTTCAAGGCCAAAGTGACCATCTGCCTCCTCGGTGGCGCCGTTCACGTTTTCCGTCCGCGCTCCCAGGGTGAAGGCTTCGGCCGTTCCTGGATGCCCCCCTTCGTCAACGGCTCCGTCTACGCTCTCGTCCTCGAGAACGGTGGCGAGCTGACGCAGATGGACAACACTTTCGTTCCGCCGCGCTTCAAAGATTCCTACGGTCCCGTCGGCACGTTCTTCCTGCTGTTCAAGACCCCGGCGCTGAACGGCTACGGCGAGCCCTACGTGGGCGGCTATCCCAACGAGCTGAAGGCGTGGGATCCGTATGCATCGGCCAAGCCGACCCCGACCCCCATGAGAAACTATGAAATGGTTCTCTGCGCCAAGGAAGGCAAGCTTCCCTTCCTGATGCACACGGAGAAGGTTGTCGAGCGCTACAAACAAGAGATCACCGATCCCAAGGAACTGAAGAAGAAGATCAAGCTGTACGAGAGCGAAGCTTGGGAAGACTTCCTGGATATGAGCATCCAGGGTGCCACCAACTGGGCCGCTCACAACATCGATCCTCTCGAGAAGCCGATGGAACTGCAGATGTCTGACTCGGTGTTCATCGGCTCCCATGCTTGCTCCAGCGGCGCCTGGTGCTGTGGTCCCGCCGACCTGATGCCGAAGGAATACGCGGAAACCTTCCCCGAGCAGTACAACTGCATGACGACCATCAAGGGTCTCTTCACGGCCGGCTGCGGCGTGGGCGCCTGCGCCCATAAGTTCTCCAGCGGCTCGCACGTTCAGGGCCGGATCGTCGGCAAGGCCGTTGTCAAGTATGCCAACGACCACAAGGACTATGTCCCCGCCGTGTCCGATGCCCAGATCGCCAAGCTGAAGGAAACCGTCTTCAAGCCCATGGCACTCTTCGAGGAGAAGAAGGGCTTCACGACCCAGGCCGACGTCAACCCCAACTACATCGTGCCCCACAACTACCTGTTCCGCCTGCAGAAGATCATGGGCGAGTACTGTGGAGGCTGGGAGACCAACTACGGCACGTCCGACAAGCTCCTCGAGATCGGCATCTGGAAGCTTGGCATGCTGCTCGAAGACACCGAGAAGCTGGCTGCCAAGGATTCCCACGAGCTGATGCGTGGTTGGGAAGCTTACCATCGCGCCATCGTTGGCATGGCTTGCGCCCACACCCGTCTGGCTCGCAAAGAGTCCAGGTGGCCTGGGTACTACTACAAGTATGATTACCTGAAGCTTGACACCGGCAAGAACGTTTTCCTCAACGTCAAGTGGGACAAGGCCAAGAATGAGTGGAGCGTTCTCGAACGTCCCATGATCAGCATCCTGTAATCCAGCTTGTTGTGAGTCTAGCATGATCTAGGGGCGACCTTTTCGGTCGCCCCTATGAATTTTGTTAGCCTGCGATCCATTCAGCAGCAATGGACATGGCACACCCCCAGGCTCTGAACCACTTTATTCATTTCGGGAATATCTTATGAACGAACACCATCCCAAGAAAGTCCTGTTCACCGTCCATGAACCGTTCCAATTCGCCTGCCACCCCGGCCTATCCTGCTACAACAGGTGCTGCCACGACATCAGTATCTTCCTCACCCCGTATGACGTGCTTCGCATGAGGAAGGGATCGGGAATGTCCTCGGGTGAGTTTCTGGAACGATATACGATAACGTTCCTGGCTGACGACGGGATCCCTCTCGTGCTCCTCAAGGTTTCGGAAGACGCCCAAAAGGCGTGCCCTTTTGTCACATCGGAAGGCTGCGCCATCTACCCCAACAGGCCTTGGTCCTGCAGAATGTATCCCGTTTCCCCCACCTCCTCGGAGGAAGTGGAGTTTCTCATCGAGGAGATCCCTTCGTGCCTCGGATTCGGGGAAGAGAGAGAGCAAACGGTCGGAGAGTGGAAACACCATCAAAACATCGATCTCTACGACAGCATGAACCGAGCCTACCGCGAAATCACTCAGCATCACTTTTTTCAGATGGGCAACAAGCTGGATGCGGGCAGAGCCAAGCTGATCTATACGGCCTGCTATGATCTCGATTCATTCAGAAAATTTCTCTTTCAAAGTCGCTTTTTTGAAAAATATGACGTCGAGGCCGACCTGATCGACAAGATGGAAAACGACGACGAGGAGCTACTCAGCTTCAGCTACCGGTGGGTGAAATTCGCACTTTTTTCCGAAGATACCCTGAGGCTCAAGGATCGCGACATGGACAAGCTCCTCCAGTCCCAGGCCAAAACGCCTTCCTGATCTTTTTCGCGCAGGCTTCCGGGAGCCCACGAGCACAGATGTTCCGCCCTTCATCGCGTTGTCCCGCTGTGGGACCGATCCCCGAGCTCAGCTCCATGCATAGGGCTGCCGCATCGTGCGGTGCTTTCCCCTCCTGACCGTCTGCCCTCCTGCCGCCGCCGTGCCTCACTGCCCACAGCCTTCCCAAAAAAAGATTTATTCCTGAAGACTAAGCCATGGCCAATTTTTTTGGGATGGTTATAATGCGGCCGGTCCCCGGAGAACAGGAGAATGACAGGATACCCCGACCCGGCCTGTCTTGCCTTATCGTTGAATCGCACCAGTAGCCAGGATGTATGCCTGCTTTCGGGTGAAAGTCCTGGTTAACGACACTTTTTCAGCTAAGAATCGTAAGCTCATAGAAAGGATTTCATCATGTTGCCGAGCACGAGGTATGTGGAGCCTGTCGAGCGCACCTTGGATTCCACCTTCAAGTTCAACTGTTTTAAAGAGATCTCCTGCTTCAATAAATGCTGTAGACATACCGATATGCTTCTTACTCCCTATGATATTCTACGGATGAAGAAGCGCTTGGGTCTATCATCCGACGAATTCCTCAAAAAGTACACTTATGTTCACATCGATGAAAACTCATCCCATCCTTTTGCGGTACTCAAAATGCTGGACGAACAGGACGGCAGGTGTCCTTTCGTTACCGATGAAGGCTGCGGCATTTATGAGGATCGTCCCGCCAATTGCAGGTATTACCCCGTTGGCAAAGGGATCATGATGAGGGAATCCGAGAAGGGCCCTGTCCCCGAAGAGTTCTTCTTCTTCATCCGTGAGCCCAATTGCGCAGGCTACGACCAGGATAAGGAATGGACCATCGAATCCTGGAGAAAAGCTCAGGGAGTCGACATTTATGACGATATGAACCGGGAATGGGCGGAGATTCAGCTGAGACGCGACAACCCTGGCAAGCCCAAGCTTGACAAGAGCAAGCAACCCCTGATCTATATGGCAACTTATGATCTCGACCGTTTCAGAAGGTTTGTCTTTGAAAGCGGCTTTTTGAACATGTTCGATGTAGACCCGGAAGAAATTGAGAAGCTGAAGACAGACGAAATTGCACTGATGAAGTTTGCCTTCAAGTACCTCAAATATATCTTGATGCTCGAAGAGACCCTCAAGATCAAGGATGAGCATCTCAAGAAGCCCGACGCCGCTCAAGCCACGTAAGGACCTATACCACCCCGGGCGTGCGTGGACTTTCTTTCATCCATAGCTCCATATGAGGCAGGGAAGGACGTTGTCCTCCCCTGCCTTTCTTCGCTCTCCTAAACGGCCTTGTCCGCTTCGGTCCAAGTTTTTTGGGCGCGAATTCGTCAGGGTCAATTTCAATAGATATATTTCTCAGTGAGCTTGGCCTTCATTTCGATCTGCTCTGGCCGCCACTCCGTGGAGCACTCGTGCCGCAGTCTCTCCAGCCTGTTTTCGAGCTCCCCGGTAAAGATGTGGAGATCGTTCACCTGATCTCCTATTCTCGCCTTGTCGCCCGAGCTCAGTCTGTCGATTCTGCTCACCACGTCGGAGATCTTGTCTTTCCATACTCCAAGCTCGACAGTCAGATTTTCACAATAGCTCTCCAGTCCATCCATCTCATTCTCCCCTGGAACCTGGTTTGCTCCGAGATCGACTCTCGATTCGCAATCGCCTGTCATGGTCAAACCTTCCCCAAACAAACCCGATCCTTAACATCCTGATAATCAGTCATCCCACCACGTCAAGTGACTTTCCTGTCACGCCGAGCCCGGATGACGACTTCGACGAAGACGGCTCCCTTCACGAACCGGACTAAGTAACTATCTCAAAACCCATTAAACTGGCTCTGGACAAAGACTTACAGGTTCGCTAAATTATGCTGGGAAGTTCCGGAACTGACAACCCAGCATAGGAGGCAACAATGGCAAGCCCAGTCCAGAGCAAGGCACTTCCGACCATTTGGGAGGTTCCCTGTGCACTTTGGTCAGTCATTTCCAACATTCTGATCCAAGCCTATCCCCGGGGTAAGCAAGGGGGCCGCCCCAGATCGTGTTTTCGCAAGATCTTCGACGGAATCATCTATCGTATGCGCACCGGTGCACAATGGAACAGGTTGCCAAAGGAATTCGGGGATGACAGCACTGTTCATCGCTGGTTCCAACGTTGGTGCAAGGATGGAATCATGACCAAGGTTTGGTCGGTGCTGGCAACCGACTGCGACGAACTCGCGGGTGTCTTCTGGGAATGGCAAGCCGCTGACACCCGCATGGGGAAAGCCCGGTTTGGCGGAGACAAAATCGGCAGAAATCCCACTGACCGCGGAAAGGCTGGAGCCAAAATCAGTGTCCTCACCGACCAGAAGGGAGGTCCTTTGAGTGTTGTAACTGCCGGCGCCAATGTTCATGATACGAAGCTCCTTGCCGAAACCCTCGATGCCATTGTGCTGGAGCGGCCTCAGCCAACAACTGAAGAGCCTCAACACCTGTGCCTGGACAAAGCCTACGACAACCCCACAGGGCACGAGGCCGTTGAGAAGAGAAACTACATCCCTCATATCCGCCGTATCGGCGAAGAGAAATTTGATGAAGCGAGAAACAAAACACGTCCAGCCCGACGATGGGTGGTCGAACGTACCTTGGCTTGGCTTTCAAAGTGCCGGGCCATCCTCGTTCGGTACGACAAGAAATCACAGAACTACCTCGGCCTGATCCAACTGGCCTGCGCTCTGCTCTGGTTTCGCAGGCTTTGTGTCTTCAAGAGGTTTTGAGATAGTTACTAAATGCTATCGTTCAGACGAAGCGCTGCAATGCTTCCGATGAACTCGATTCTGACCAGTCACGAGCTGCATCAAAAAAAGAAAGCAGGCTAGGATTCACATATCCAAAGCCTGCTTTTCTCAGAATTCAGAATCTGAACTTAAATCTACCTACCCTCCAATATCACCAGGAGAGAAATTGGCATGGATATCGTTCAACTTACCTTTAAGGTGGTCGAACTTTGCTTCCATTTCAATCTGATCGGATTTCCAATCTGTAGGGCATTCGGTTCTGAGCCTGCCGATTCGGTTCTCAAGCTCTTCCACATACATGTGAAGATCATTCACCTGGTCACCCAATTTCCCTTTGTCACCAGAGGAAAGCTTGTCAATTCTTCTCAGCACATCATAAATTTTTGATTTCCATACGCTGAGCTCGGCAACCACGTTGTCACAATAACCTTGAACGTCCCTCATCGTTAACTCCTCATATATAGTCGGAAGCTGTCACCTCTTTCAAACCTTACTGAGCTTTTATCCAATACTTAAATCTGCTGACACGAAATTATGTCCACTCCTCTTGAGAGTCAACCGGTCATCAATTGAAAATTCTTGAGCATTGACCATGCAGCGGGACATCTCAGGCATTAGTCACCTGAAGACCCTGCAGTTCCGCCCTTTGGCCCGGGCCGACTGGAAAATCGGGTTGAAAGTTCTTTCACAACTGAGTTAATAGAGGGTTTCACTGCGAGATCATGCGCTCTTTCCGCTGGAACGGGCGAGAGCTCTGCAGGATGCCGTTGCAAGGTGTAGGGGACAATCCCAATGACCACGGAGGAGATTCTATGGCTGATGCGCTTGACGGAAACCGGAGCATTCTTGTGGTGGGAAGCGGCATGAGCGGCTTGAGCACCGCTCTGGAAGCTGCCGAGGCGGGCTTCCAGGTTTATATCGTGGAGAAAGAGCCCTATCTCGGAGGCCGGGTGGCCCGAATGAACAAGTATTTCCCCAAGCTGTGCCCACCGAGCTGTGGCTTGGAGATCAATTTTCGCCGTATCAAGAACAACCCGCTCATCCGGTTTTTCACGATGGCTCGCGTGGAGAAGATCCAGGGGGAAGCCGGCAATTTCAGCGTCACGGTCGCCCTGCAGCCGCGCTATGTCAACGAGAAGTGCACTGGGTGCGGATTGTGCGCCTCCGCCGCATCCACCGAGATCCCCGACGCATTCAATTACGGCCTCACCACCGTGAAAGCGGCATATCTGCCTCACGAATTCGCTTTCCCCTTCCGCTACGTGGTCGCCCCCGAGGTCATGGGCACCGGGGAAGCCGCCGCCATCAAGGCAGCCTGTCCCTACGATGCCGTCGACCTCGATATGAAGCCCCATCAGTTCGACCTCAAGGTGGGCTCCGTGGTCTGGGCCACGGGTTGGGAGCCCTACGACGCCGGAAAGATCCCCTATTACGGATTCGGCCGGAACAGGAACGTGATCACCAACGTCATGATGGAGCGTCTGGCCTCCGCCAACGGCCCCACCTCCGGAAAGATCAGCAGGCTCTCGGACGGTGGCGAAGTCAAGAGAGTGGCGTTCGTCCAATGCGCCGGCTCGAGGGACGAGAACCACCTGCCTTACTGCTCGGGCATCTGCTGCCTGGCCTCCCTCAAGCAGGCCACCTATGTGCTGGAGCAGGATCCTGAAGCCCAGGTCACGATGTTTTACATCGACATTCGGGCCCTCGGAAAGTACGAGGATTTCTTCACCCGGGTCCAGTCCAGCGACCGTCTGACCCTGACCAAGGGGAAGGCCGGCGAGATCACCGAAGATCCCCAGACCGGAATGGTGACCGTGCAGGTGGAAGACCAGTCTACGGGGAGAATCCTCAAGGAGCAGTTCGACCTGGTGGTGCTCGCCACGGGCATGGTCCCCGGCACGGCAGCGGAGAAGATCCCTGTCCAAGCCGCTTACGATGACCATGGCTTCGTTCTTGCGGATCAGCCGGTTCCTGGAATCGTCGGAGCGGGGTGCGTGAGAAAGCCGGTGGATGTATCGGCCAGCGTCCAGGATGCGACTGCGGCAGCTCTCAAGGCCATTCAGGCGACTTGCAGGAGGTAAGCTCATATGGAAACGAAATTGGGTGTCTACATTTGCACGGGGTGTGGGCTCGGCGACGCGCTGGACATCGATGCACTGGCCGGGGTGGCCACGGGCGAATACAAGGCTCCAATCTGCAGGCAGAGCCCCTGCCTGTGCGGTGCCGAGGGCGTGGCGCGGATCCAGTCGGATATCTCCGGGGAGGGGGTCAACGCCCTGGTCATCGCGGCATGCTCGCCCCGGGTGATGACGGATGTTTTCGAATTTGGCCCCGACAAGGTCATGGAGCGCGTGAACCTGCGGGAGCAGGTGGCCTGGTCCCACCCGCCCAATGACGAGGACACGCAGATGATGGCCGAGGACCAGCTTCGCATGGGACTCACCAAGGCCGGCGAGATGCAGCCCCTCGAGCCTTTCATGGCCGAGGACCTCAGCAGGCGGATCCTGGTGGTGGGCGGCGGCCTTGCCGGCATGACGGCCGCCAACGAAGCGGCCAAGGCGGGCTATGAAGTCGTGCTTGTGGAGAAGACCGATGAGCTGGGCGGTTACCTGAAGGACGTCTACAAGCTGGCATCCTCTCAGCCCCCCTACGATGAGCTGCGCGCGAGCCCCCTCGATGAGCTGGCCCGGGAAGTGAGCGGCCGAGCCGGCCTGAAGGTCTACACCCAGGCCACCATCGCGGAGATCTCGGGGGCTCCCTGCCTTTTTGACGTGAAGATCCGGCAGAACGGGGGAGAAGCTGTGGAGCGGGCCGGCGCCATCATCATGGCCACGGGGTCCGTACCCTATGATGCATCCCGCCTGGAAGGCCTCGGATTCGGAAAGCACGCCGATGTCATCGCCGCGCCGCAGCTCGAGGCCATGTTCAAGGCCGGCGCCGTGACGCGCCCCTCCAACGGTGAACCGGTGACCAGCGCCGCTTTCATCCTTTGCGCCGGTTCCCGCGATCCTGAGCACCTTCCCTACTGCTCGGCTGCCTGCTGCGTGGAATCCCTCAAACAGGCCAAGTACTTCAAGGAAGCCAATCCCGAAACACCGGTCTACGTTTTCTACAAGGACATTCGAGCCAACGGCAATTACGAGCTGCTCTACAAGCAGCTGCAGAAGGACGGTGTCTTCTTCGTGCGTGGCACGGTCACCTCCGTCGAGGATGACGGCTCCGGTGCTCTGGTGATCACGGCCGACGACGAGCTGACCCGGTCGCCCATCCTGTCCGAGAGCGTGGACCTGGTGGTGCTGGCCACGGGCATGGTCCCCACCAGTGCCCTGGGTGAGCCCTATAAGGCGACGGCGCCCAAGGAAGGCGAGGAAGCGGCCGAAGTTCCCGCCGACACCATCCTGGCCTCCAACATCCTGAATCTGCAGTATCGCCAGGGCCCCGAGCTGCCCGCCCTGAAATACGGTTACCCCGACTCCCATTTCGTCTGCTTTCCCTATGAGTCGCGTCGGACGGGCATCTACCCCGCCGGGTCGGTTCGCGCCCCCATGGATTACTCACGGGCCGTGGACGACGCCACCGGGGCGGCCCTCAAGGCCATCCAGTGCGTTGAGATGGTTTCCCAGGGAAAAGCCCTTCACCCGCGGGCCGGAGACACGAGCTATCCCGAATTCTTCATGCAGCGCTGCACCCAGTGCAAGCGGTGCACGGAGGAATGCCCCTTTGGCGCCATCAACGAAGACGAGAAGGGCAATCCCCTCCCCAACCCCACCCGCTGCCGCCGCTGCGGCGTGTGCATGGGGGCATGCCCGGAGCGCATCATCTCGTTCAAGAACTACTCCGTCGCCATGATCGGCAACGTCATCAAGAACATCAACGTACCCGACGAGTACGACGAGAAGCCCCGCATCATCGTCCTCGCCTGTGAGAACGACGCTTACCCGGCCATCGACATGGCGGGCATCCGCCGACTCACCTTCAACTCCTGGATGCGATTCATCCCGGTGCGCTGCCTGGGATCCATGAACCTCGTGTGGATCGCCGACGCCCTGTCCAAGGGCATCGACGGCATTCTGCTCCTGGGGTGCAAGCACGGGGACGACTACCAGTGCCATTTCGTCAAGGGAAGCGAGCTGGCCAACATCCGCATGACGAAGATCCAGGAGACCTTGGACCGGCTCCGCCTGGAGTCGGAGCGGGTGCATCTCGAGCAGCTTTCCATTTCCGAGTACAACCGGATTCCGGAAGTCCTGGATGCTTTTGCCGCCCGGATTGAAGGGATGGATCCCAACCCGTACAAGGGGTTCTAGGTTCGGACACGACAGGGCCCGCGCATGAGCGCGCGGCCTGCTTCATAGAGGAGTCAGATCACCCATGGAACCGAAAGCTGTTTCTCTCGAGATGCGTGAGTATATCGTGGAGATGGGCGCCGAAACCGTCAACTGGTGCATGCAGTGCGGGCTTTGCACGAATCTGTGCCCCTGGCGGCTGGTGCCCGGCGAAACGAGTGAAAGCTTCAACATCCGCCACATGCAGCGACTGGGGCAGATGGGCATGGAGGGCTTTGAGGACGAGACGATCCTCTTCGCGTGCTCCACCTGCAGCATGTGCCAGTCCAACTGCCCGCGCGGCGTCAAGATCGTGGACAATGTCCGGGCCATGCGCTCGAGCATCGTGGGCGGGGGAATGGTCCCGGCCAATCTGCGCCCCATCCTGGGGAGCGCCCACGCCAATGGCAATCCGTGGTCGGGCGCGCGGGAGAATCGGACCGCCTGGCAGGAAGGATTGGGCATCCCCCAGTTTGGACCCGACACGGAGTATTTCCTCTTCGTCTGCTGCCACTCCTGCTACGATCCCCGCAGCACCAAGGTGGCAAGGGCCGTGGCGAAGCTGCTGCAGCACGCGGGGGTGAGCTTCGGAGTCATTGGGGCCGAGGAGAGCTGCTGCGGCGAGAGCATGCGGAAGCTCGGGGACGAGGAGCTGTTCCAGAAGCTCGCCCAGTCCAACATCGAGCTTTTCAACGGCAAAGGGGTTAAAAAGATCATCACCACGTCCCCCCATTGCCTCTGGACCTTCAAGAACGAGTACCCGGAGCTGGGCGGCGAGTGGGAGGTCATCCACACCACCGAGCTCCTGAGCCACCTGCTGAGCGAGGGGAAGCTTTCCTTTCCCAAGCCTCTGGGCAAGAAGGTGGCCTTCCATGACCCGTGCTACCTGGGGCGTCACAGCGGCACCTACGATGCGCCGCGCCAGCTGCTCGGCGGCATTGCCGGAGCCGAGACCGTCGAGCTGGGGCGCCGCCGCGAGCTGAGCCTCTGCTGTGCCGGGGGCGGTGGGCGCATCTGGGCCGAGGTTCCCATGGGCGAGCGGTTCGGCGAGCTGAGGGTGACCGATGCCATCGAGAATGGAGCCAGCGTGCTGACCACCTCATGTCCTTACTGCCTCAACATGCTGACGGACGCATGCAACAGCCTGGAGAAGCAGGACACCCTGGAGATCAACGAGCTGTGCGAGCTGCTGGCCGCCAGCCTGCCATAGTCAGCACGCCGGGGGGAGCCGACGCCTCGACGTGCGGTGGAACCCCCCACTCGAAAAAAATACCGAGCCCGGCGCCCGGTGGTACCAGGGCACAACAGCCACTGGAGACGGGAATCATCCTTTGGGCTGAATGAGCCGCCAGCCATGGGAAGCTCATTCAGCCCCGCGTTTGAGCAGAGAGGGCCTGCCCAGCTCGCCGGTCGGGCCCTCCAGCCTCCAATGATCATGATCCGCGAACCATCAACGGGAAACCGTCATGAATGCAGACGAAAAGCCACAAACGGAAGAGACTCTTCTCAGCCCCGAGAGCACCTTTTCCTTTTCCTGCCACGACACACTGCCGTGCTTCACCCAGTGCTGCAAGGATGTGAACATCTACCTGACCCCTTATGACATCCTGCGCCTCCGCCGCGCCCTTGGCATCCGATCCGGTGAGGTACTGGCCCGATACACCCGGTCGTTCCTGGCCATTCCCTCTCACATTCCCTTCGTTCAGCTCCTCATGGACCCGGAGACGCTGCGGTGCGGGCTGGTCACCGAGGACGGCTGCTCCGTCTACGAGAATCGCCCCTGGGCCTGCCGGATCTACCCTCTCGATCTGGCCCGCGAGCCGGGTAAATATCGCACGATCGTCGGCAGGGAGCGATGCCTGGGGCTGAAAGAGGGTACCCCCCGGCGCGTGGACCTCTATCTCCAGAGTCAGGGCATTGATGCGACATACGCGGAAATGGACGAAGCGCTCCAGGCCGTCCTGCCGCGGAATGCTCAACCGGGCAGCATGCGCGGCGAGGCGCTTGCTTCCATTCTCTCCCTGGCCTACGATCTCGATCGATTCGCCCAGATGATTCACGACGAGGATTTTCGGTCCTCCGTCGAGGTGGACGATGAGACGGTGCGGGAGGCGGTCGAAAATGACGAAGCCCTGCTTCGGCTCGCCCTGCGCTACATACGCTCCGAGCTCACGGAGCTGGGGCTTTTGCCCTGACGCTTCACGGGACAAGACTCTTGGGAGGCAGGGGGTCGGAAGCCGTCGGCCTCGGCCGAGGGTGAGCCCTGCCCCGTGGCAGGCATAGGGAGGCCATGGCGACCAAGGAGCCCACGGGCCGAGGAAGCCACCTTCCTTCGGCCGCCCTCGAGTCTTTCCATCGCGGAAAGGACAGGGTAGTGCCTCCGGACGACAACCCCGGCCGCCATTTCCATGAGGCTCCCCAGTCTTACTGACGCTGGAGAGCGAAGCCACACCCACCATCGGAATCCTCGTCAGGCTAAAACCTTGTAACCCCGGGGCCGATCCCCTATAATTTTTCGGGCCAGCAAGCTGATTGCATCCACGACCCACGAGGAGGAAGCCATGAGCCGAGAGCCGTCCGTTGCCGTCCCGGGGAAGTGCGTCGAGATCCCTGTCACGATCCGATTTGGCGATACGGACCCTTACGGAGTGGTCTATTTCGCCTCTTACTTCCGCTACTGCCATCACGGGATCGAGGAATTCCTCCGGGTCCTTGGCCTGCCGCCTCAGGAGCTTTTCCGGAATTCCGAGGAAGGTTACGGCCTGCCGGTGGCGGGTGCTGCGTGCGATTTCTACCGCCCCGTGTGGTATGGCGAAACGCTGCGACTGGCCGTGTTCGTCATCCAGGCCAAGAGCAAGGCGGTAACATTTGGATTTCACTTCTATCATTCCGAGTCGGGAGACTTGGTGGCCAAGGGTCAGGCCACCGTCGTCACCATCGACAAGAGCTGGCAGTCCCGGGCACTTCCCGAGAGGCTGCGGAAGGCGCTTGAGCCCTATCTGCCCCCCGTTCAGCAATCGTGAGCCCTTGAAGGCTCCTGCATGGGTCGAGCGAGGCAAGGGGATCACCCGCCACGCGGGTATCTTATGGAGTGCGCGTGCACGATCAACGGACGGGAAGGGGACAGTGAGCAAAACCTATCAGGAAATCAACGAGAAGATCAAAAAAGGCCAGGCTGTCGTGGTGACAGCCGAGGAAATGACCGGGATTGTCAGGAAAAAGGGCCCTGCCCAGGCAGCTCGCGATGTCGATGTGGTGACGACGGGGACTTTCGCACCCATGTGCTCCTCGGGAGCCTTCATCAACTTTGGTCACACCCAGCCTCCCATCAAGGCGGCCAAGGTCCTCCTGAACGATGTGCCTGGCTACGGCGGTCTGGCGGCGGTGGACATCTACATCGGAGCGACGGAGCCGACCCGGGAGGACCCCCTCAACAAGGTCCGCCCCGGAGCCTTCGAATATGGCGGCGGGCATGTGCTGCACGATCTGGTGGCGGGCAGGTCCGTGAGCCTCAAGGCGGAAGCCTACGGAACGGACTGCTATCCCAACCGCTCCGTGGAGATGACCGTCACCCTCGACGATCTGCCCTATGCCGTCCTCTGTAATCCCAGAAACGCCTATCAGAACTACAACTGTGCCGTCAACCTGTCCAACCGGACCATTTTCACCTACATGGGAACCCTCAAGCCACGCCTGGGAAACGCCAACTATTCCACGTCGGGGCAGCTGAGCCCCCTCCTGAACGACCCTTACTACCGGACCCTTGGGCTGGGAACACGCATTTTTCTGGGGGGGGGGCAGGGCTACATTGTCTGGCATGGCTCCCAGCATAATCCCAGCATACCGCGCTTGCCCAACGGTGTTCCGAGGGCTCCCGCGGGCACCCTCATGGTGCTGGGCGACCTCAAGCAGATGCATCCCAGGTGGCTCATCGGGGTGAGTCTTCAGGGCTACGGGTGCTCCCTGGCCCTGGGCATCGGCATACCCATCCCGATCCTGGATGAGGACCTGGCCTGCAGTACCGGCGTTTCCGATGACGAGATCGTGACTCAGGTGAAGGACTACAGCTTCAGCCGCGCCGACCCGCTGTGCGAGGTGACGTATGCTCAGCTCCGCTCCGGGGTCATCACGGTGGAGGGGAAGGAAGTTCCGACGGTGCCCCTTTCGAGCTACGTGAGGGCCCGGGAGATCGCCTCCATCCTCAAGGAATCCATCCAGAAGGGAGCCTTCCTGCTGGGAGAGCCCCAGCACCTGATTCCCACCGTGGCGCGGAACGATGGGAAAACGGACGAGATCGTGCTCAAGGCTTTCGAACAGCCGCAGCTGGCTTGATTCCATTGCGGTTCCAGGCAGGGGCGGCGGCTGCGAGAGGACCGGGGCTCTGACTTTCCATGCCCCGGGCCCGATGGCGCTCGGGCGGGGGCGCGTACCCCAGTCATTGCTAATATGGTGTAATCATTCGATGAGCCGAAGCCATCCCATGCCTTTTCTCTTGAGTCCGCCGAATTCCCTGTGCTAGAAGCTCCCACAGGGACCGACGCCTGGGTGGTGGAACCGGTAGACACAAGGGACTTAAAATCCCTTGGGGCTTGCCCCCGTGCGGGTTCGATTCCCGCCCCAGGCACCAGTTCACGTACTCAGGTCTGTTCACCTGGGTAAAATGCGGCATCCATGATCTCGCCAGCACTGTAGGGACATGCAGCCGGGAAGGCATCCTCATCCTGGCCCGTTTCCTTGGCAACACGCAGGATCGCTTTCCCGAATGCCTTTGAAAGCAGATCTCCCATCGAGTGCTTGAGACTCGGGTTGTCCTCCAGAATATCCGTCACCTGAGAGCGCTGTTCCCGGATCGTGTATCGCCAGCTCTTCGACCGCAGCCCAGGCTGGCGCTCCCACTTGAGGAGGTGAGCGATGAGCACGGCAAGATGATTCACGAAGGCTCTCTTCTCGCTTCGCCCCATGGCTTCCAGTTCCTCTATCAGGTTGTCAGCATCGATCTCGGAAAGCCTCCCCTCGCGCAAGAGCTGAGCATTCTTCCGGGTCCATTCATAGAAATCCTTGTCATACGATGTGTCCATAAAACCTTCTCCTTCGGAGCGATGGAAGCCTTCAGGAATCCTCCCCGTCGAGTGGCCGCCCTACCCCCATCCAGGGTGAATCAGCCCTTTACCCTTGATCAAGACCTCGGCTGCCTCCAGGGTGGGCGTAGACTGCCCCTCGATCCGTTCTGCTTCGCTTCCGTTCATGGCTTCGTACCTCCTTGAACGTTATGGCCTGGCTTCGCTGACCATTCTGAAAGGGAGCACGTCGCTCGACCCCGGGCCACACCCAACATGGAGAGCGCCGCCACCATCGCGGTTTCGTTCCCGTGCACATACCGCATCATGGCCATCTGAACCATTCGATGCTTTCACATGAAGGCAGGTTATCCACAAAACCTTGTTGGGTCAATGTTCTCGCGTATCTGAGCAAGGCACGGTGGAGGGTCCATGGAGGGGCGCAGAATCCCTTGGGGCTTGGTCCCGTGCGGGCTCGATTCCTGCCCCAGGCGCCAATCAACAGGCACACGGGATTTTTCGCCGAAGAAGATTGGCTTCTTCTCCCAACCTTTCCACCCAATGAGGCGGAGATCGAAGTCCCCCGCATCTCTCACCCATGCCACATACAACGCCGGGAGAGGCTTGCGCGTCGGGGTCGATCACCACACGTTCCCGCGGTCCGCGTCGGCATGGCCGCGAGCTCGGCCGGATTGTTCAACGATTGAGCGAGCCCGTTAATTGATTGCTGCAAGGGGAGGGGATGGGGGTGCCGGCCGGCGGGGAATCGTCGGGACCATAGCCAAGGAATTCCCTGACCACCTGGAGGGTCTTGAGCAGGGCGCTCTCCTCCCGAAGCTCCAGGACCCACCAGTCGCACGGAAGGCACGTGAGGAGGTGGAGACGGTCTTCCAGGTCCGCCAGGGAGTCGGGGGCCGTGTGACCACCAGCACGCTCTTCGTGATAGATGTGCGCGTTGCATATTTTACGATGGTGCGGTGTCACCAGGTCCTCGAGGTCGAAGCGCTGGCTTTGGACCGAAGGGCTCATGCGGGCGTGCCCAATGTCCAGTGTCACGGAGGCGTTCGATTTTCGGACCAGCTTCTCGAAGAGCTCCGGCCGGCTGGACCACCCCGACGCGAGATTTTCAAGGCACACGCGGACCCCAAGCGCCCTGCCATGGGCGACCAGTCTCTCCAGCCGCTTCACGCTGCGATCCCACGAAAGATCCTCATAGTCCACCCGTCCCAGGCCCAGGTGGATGGTCATATAGCGGCCGCCCAAGCCCGCCACCGTTTCACAGGCTCGCCTGAAAAGGGCCACGGCCGATTCAGCCCGGTCCTGGCTGACATCACCCAGGTCGACACCGTTGAATGCGCAATGATAACGGACTTCCAGGGGGCTCAGGGCCTGAATCGTGCGGCGCAGTTCCCGCTCTTCCGCCTCATTGGACGGCAGCCCCTCCACCATGAAGGTCCAGTCCACCCCGTCAAAGCCAAGGGACAACGCCATCCGCCTGAGGGCTTCCACGTCCGGGATGAAGTTACACAAAGCCAGTTTGGGTGCCGCCATGAGCTTTCCTTCCTGTACCATCGCCATCGGCCGATGCTCCGTTCGAGCCCGGACTCCCCATGTACGAAGATGTCTTTATCTCGGTATGCGCCGTGATTCCAATAGGTAATCCCAATCGAACCGCTGGTGAGCCATAGGGAAGCAGTCAGCCCCATGCCGGGCGGGGGTGCGCCGTGTGAGCCAGCGCCATGGTGATTCCAGCCGACGTCGGGCTCCCTGGGGCTCAAGACCGCTTTCATCCCTTCAGCACCCTTGCCGCGCGGCTCAATTCTGATAGCATGAGGATCTCGCTGGGGATTCCATGCCTTCGGGAAGAGGTGCGCCTCGCCACGCGCGCCCGATTAACACAAGGCGGTCCAGCGAGCCAACGCGGCCCCGTGCAAGGAGCTGCTGATGCCCTGGCGCTCCTCCGAGCGCTGGGGGAAGTGAGCCTGGCACGGCTGGGAGGCCGGTGGATCCCGGAGGCTCCATGACGGGAGTCTCGGGTGACGGCGTCCAGGACAACACGATCACGGGAGGTGGGAGCATGTCCAAGATTCTCATTGCAGACGACGATCCCCAGGTGAGGGAGATGATGGAAGAAACGCTCCAGGAGCTTGAGGATGAAGGCGTCGAGCTCATTCTGGCGGGTAACGGCATGGAAGCGGTCGAGGCGATTCGCCAGCATCGACCGGATGTGGCTTTTCTGGACGTCCTCATGCCCAAGATGAACGGGATCGAAGTGTGTCGGGCCGCCAAGACCCAGCTCGGCGTCCGGGATACCCACATCGTCATGCTCACGTCCGGTGAGGGGCACGAAGACGCGGACTTCCTGGATGCCGGCGCGGATGGCTCTCTCACGAAGCCGCTGGATCCGGACCAAGTGTATGAAACGGCCGTCGGTATCCTGAAACGCTGAGAGTCCCTCCCCGGAGAACCGGGCATTGAATCAAGCCCGGCCGCAAGGGAGCTGCGGAGGGTCTGGCCATGACAGGCCGATGGCAAGCTTTTTTCGGCCCGTCGCGACATGAGGCCGGGAGCTTCGTGGCCAGCGAGTGGAGCCTTGCATCACCCGCATGACGAGGGGATCCGTGGGCCCGGACCGCGACCATTTCACAGGCGGCGATGAAGTCGGGGGAGCGGCAGCCCCCCTGGAGGAGGAGCTGCTCCTCCTGTCGGGTCTGGCAGCGGATGAGGGTATCCGCCGCCATGCGGGGCGGATCGATGACATTCACGGGCGATTCCTGCGGGGCTGCGGCCTGGCTCGCCGGGCCTCCCCGAACGCTCCGCCCCTTTACCTCCAAGCCGACATCGCCCGGAATCTCTTTGAGTATCTCTGGACCAGCAAGCCGAGGCGATTCGGCGAGCATTTTCTGCTCACCGACGTGGTGGATGCCCACCTCGATCCCGACGCGACCCGCACCGTCGGAAACTGCATCGGGCTCACCTCCCTCTATTCCGTGCTTGCAGTGCGCATGGGGCTCCATCTCTCGCTGCTGGCGGATTCGGATCATCTCATGAGCCGCCTGAGGGTGGGATCCCGGATCATCGACATGGATCATACGGATTCCCTGGGCTTCGACCGGGAAAGCCCGGCGGGCTTCCAGGAGCTTCCCTTGATGATGCTCACGGCGAGCGTGCTCAACAGCCGGGGACTGAGGCATGAAAGGGAGGGACGCCTCACCGACGCCAGGGCGGACTATGAGCGGGCCCTGGGCATCCATCCGAGCTACGCCAATGCCTTGAATAACAGGGGAAATATGAAGCTCCTTCAAGGGGACATGGAGGGAGCCATAACGGACTATACCGAGGCCATCCAGCTGCATGGGGAGTCGTGCGAGTCCCACTGCAATCGGGGAATGGCATGGCAGAGGCTGGGCCGTTTCCATCGGGCGAGGCAGGATTACCTGCGGGCTCTGGCTCTGTGCCCCACCTACGATGATGCATCCCGCTGCCTTCGGTCCCTGGACCGACTCGAGGGAACATCTTCGGCGTGACGTGCTCATCGACAGGAGCGTCTGAAGCTCATGGGGGCCGGGTCGGGAGTATCGCATCAGAACGGCGAGGGGACGTTGATTCTCATGATGAAGACGGATTCACGCTGATGAATGAAACGGAAAGATGAAATCACAGAAGATCAGAGCGCATGAGCGTTCATCAGCGTCCCGCTGGTTTTGTCTCCATTCACGGAAAGGAAGCCCAAGCCCCGCATAATGCATCATTATCAATCACCTTTTTGGGGGGCATTCTCGCGGATCCAGGCAAATTGCCCATCGAGGATGACCGGGGATTTAGGAAAAGGATCACAAGTTCCATTTTATCTTGACATGCATATGCCGTCGGGTATTTTGAAGACGCTAGACCTACATTGGCTCATCTCATCGAGCTGAAATCCAAGATCGACCTCTCCTCCGAGCCTTGCTCGCTCAAGTGATCTCATTTCTCAGCGCTGCGCCATGCAAGTGATTCCGCTGGCAGGTTGACCATGCGCGCCATGCCCGTCTGAGTCGTCTACAGGTACCAGTTTATCGGATCAGGATAGCCTGTATTGCGGCCTTTTTCCGCTGGTGGGGAGGTGCGCGCTTCACCGCCGGGCCGCGATACGGCCGTTTCATAATCCGCCACCCCTGGTATCGTTTTCGATTGGAAAGGAGGTGAAAAGGCTGGTTGAAGGGGAGCGCTCACGATCTCCCCGGGAAATTGATTTTGCTCTGGATCAATCCAATCCTCTGCGAGCTCCATCTGCCCAATCGATCTCATTGCTCACTGCTGCGGAAAGCAAACGACCCGCTGGTAGCCTGACAATGGTTTCATCGCCCCATACCGTGGTCTGAGACCGCAAGTGAAAGCCATAAGCGAGGCCATTCAAGGCCTGCAAGGACCCCAGGGGGAGGCATGCCAATGATGCGTGGAGATGGTCGTTTGTGCCTCGACTCCGATCCAGGCCGTCTTTCAGCCAGAAAGGAGGTGAAAAGCCTTGTTCGAGAGGAGTCCGTTCTCCTCTGTGACCGAGAAGAGCTTTGGATCAATGCTTGAGTTGGGTTCAAAACAGTGGAGGTAAGGTATGCCAGAAAAACGAGACATCGAAATCAACAGCCGGGCCGACACCATTGGCCTGATGGATATGGATGTCAGGCCCTACCCGGTCACCCCGCCGCCTTCCTACGACCAGGTCAAACCGGTGTACGAGCGGAGGAAGGCGCTGGAGTTCTGTGACTGGGCCGAGGACAACCTGCGCTTCGAGAAGCGGTATGCCAAGGATGAAGCCCTTTCGGGCCTGAAGGTTCTGGACATCGGGCTCTGGAGACTGGGGCACAAGTTCTGCGCCTCGATGTTTGGCGAGGCCGGGGCCGAGGTGGTGGCCATCGAGCCGCCCGGAGGCGATCCCCTCAGGAAGCTGACGCCGTTTGGCCGCGAAGAGTACATGCTGACCAACAGGGATACGGGCGAGAAGTGCGGCATGGAGTTCGTCAACGAGATGGTCAACAAGTACGCCATCACCCTGGATGTCGAGACCGAGGACGGCCGCGAGATTTTCAAGAAGATGGCCAGGAACGTGGATGTCCTCATCGACGGCATGCCCCCCGGCTACATGGATGGCCTCGGCATCGGCTACCGGCAGCTCAAGGAAGCCAATCCCCGGATGGTCTACATCTGGGTCGGCATGATGGGCCAGTGGGGCCCCTGGAAGGACAAGCAGTCCAAGTTCGGCCAGTGGGAGCTGGAGCCTTTCGCGAGCTGCGCCAACTCGTGGATCCACAACACCGGTCTGGCCCAGGACCTGCTCCCCCGCGGACGGGGTGGGGACCCCACGCGATCGGGCATCTGGCTGGCGGACTACGTCGCCGGCGGGCAGGGCTTCGTCAACGCCCTGGCGGCCCTCTACTGGAGGGATGAGCTGGGCGGGACGGGCCAGATGATCGAGGTCACGGGGGCCGAGACCCTCATGGACATTCTGGACTTCGACATCACCTGGTACGGATTCAACGCGAGCATCAAGGCCCGGTCCGGCGGCTGGGACCCCAACCTCAACCAGTACGCCTGGAATCCCTGTAAAGACGGCTACATGATGATCGGCGGCCAGACGGACAAGCTCTGGTACAATATCGGCTTCTGCCTGGAGCGTGAGTTCACCCAGTTCGGCCGTCTCATCCACGAAGACCCGTTCCTCAAGGAGATGGGGGCCAGAAACGCGCTCCACGCCCTCATCAAGACCTACTCCCTGACGTCCCGCTGGCTCCGGGACACCAACCGGGTCGAGGCGGAAACGAAGCTTCTCGAATACCAGCTGGCGGCGGGGCCGGTCATGTTCATCGACGAAGTCTGCGAGTTCCCCCACTTCAAGTATCGACCCTGGATCTACGTCCACGAGACCGATTACGGCCCGCTGCTGATCGCATCCAGCCCGTCGTCGTATCAGCTCCGCGCCCCCTTCCGCTGCAAATGGATGGGCCGTGACCTGGGTCAGGACAACTACGAGATCTACCTGAAATGGGTTGGACTGGGTCAGAACAAGGTGAATGAAATGAAACAGAAGGGGGTGATCTGATGGCAAAAGATCCCAGAGTCACGAACATCGAAGATTTGCCGGGCCCCAAGAGCAAGGGTGAGATGGAAGAATGGAAGATGCCCTACGAGGAGTACTGCAAGAAGATCTTCGACGTGGGCAACGAGCACACCAAGCCGACGGCCCTCAAGGGGGTCAAGTGGCTGAGCTGCACCATGTACATCTTCACTCCCCACTCGGTGGCCAACCTGGCGGAGCTGGGGGCGGAGTGCGTCAAGATCGAGATGCCCCGCATGGGGGACGCCATGCGGCACACCTCTCCCTTCAACGAGTGCTACCTCTATCCCCTCCATGACACCCGCCCCATGACGGGCACGGGGCTGGGATTCACCAACGCCAACCCCAACAAGTACTTCATCACCATGGATTACCACATCCCCGAGATGGTGGAGATCTTCTACGGGCTGGTGAAGAAGTTCGACGGTCTCACGGAGCTCTATCGGCCGGGGACCCTCGACAAATGGAAAATGAGCTACCGGTATCTCAGCGAGATCAATCCCCGCTTCATCTACGTCTGGGGCGGGGGCTTCGGGTACGGGCCCAAGATCTTCGGCGGCTCCTACGACATCCTGGGGCAGGCCCACGCCGGACTGGCTTCGGTCACCGGCATGCACGAATTCATGGGCGGCCATTGCACCAAGCACTCCAACTGGGTCATCGACTGGCAGTCGGGGAACATGATCACGGCTTCCATCCTGGCGGCCATCCATCATCGCCGCAAAACCGGCCTCGGCACCATGATCGAGTTCTCCCAGGTGCAGGTGCCCACCCGCATGCTGGGCTACACCACGACCATGTACGGCAAGTTCGGCATCGTGCGGCAGCGCTGGGGGAACTGGGATACGCAGCTGGCGGTGCACGGCATCATCCTGTGCGGCAAGTCGGACTTCCCCGACGCCGAGAACCCGCAGGACAAGTTCTGTGCGCGCTATGCCATGGTCAGCGCGTTCCAGGATGCGGATTTCAAGGAGCTGTGCGCCATCACGGGCATGAGCCACCTGTACGAGAAGTACAGGGCCCACAAGGACCGCGTCGAGGGTGAGGCCCAGGTGGAGATCTACGGCGCCCTGGAGCGCTGGGCGGCCGACAAGTCCCGCTCTCAGGTCTGCAAGGTCCTGAACGATGCGGGCCTCCTGGCGGAGCCGGTGCGAAACGACCGGGAGACCTACGAGAGCCCCCATTACCGGGAAAGGGGCACCGTCCGCTGGCTGGACGACCCGCTGTTCGGCGATATGCTGCTCCAGGCCGGCTACAGCTGCGGGCACATGGAGAAGACCCCGAGGCGTATCAACTGGCACTGGCGTCCCGTGGGAGCCGACAACAAGAAGATCTACCACGACATGCTCGGCATCCCGCTCTCCAAGATCAAAGAGTGGTACGACAAGGCCTACATCTAGAAGGAGGCGACCGTGTGTGACATCATTTGGTGCAAGAAAGAAGTGGGTGGAAAGCCTTGCGACACCATCAACTACCTGGATCCCTACTGCTTCTGGAACTGGGAGGGCAAAATCAACTGTGCCGAGTGTGGAACGGTCTATTACATCCACATGATCCAGGGGTTCATGTACAAGGGTCCCGAGGAAAGACTCGGCGAGAAGCCTGACATCATGCCGCTCTACGCGGACAAGCCCTATGACGGCTACTCCAACTACCGGCCCGGCGTCGAGGGGCGGACGCGGCCTTACGAGTGCAAGCCCAGGGCGCAGCTCAAGGGCGTCGCCGACATGGTGAAATTCAGCATCCGGGGAAGGCCCGTCCGGGGATGGCGGCCCCAGCCGCCTTCGGCCGGCCTGGCCGGAAGCTTCGGCTTCAACTGGGACATCCAGAAACTCTCGCCCGAAGTCTGGGAGGAGTACCAGAAGAAGCTCGCCGCGGGCGAAGTCAAGGACTGGTAGCTGAAGAAAGGAGCATTGCATGACTCAGGACCTGACCCCGGAAGAATTCCTGGATACTGTATTGATCCCGGAAAAACAGACTTCCCATGTCTGTTGGAACTGCAAGCATTTGAAGCCGGTCCTCAAGGACTCCAAGTTCCCGCCGGCGGACATCATCGGCTGGTGCAAGAAGATCCACTGGCCCCATTACTGGTGCGTGGCGGACTTCAACGTGGTCCGGAAATGCTATGCGTTTGAAGCGAGGAAAAAGACCTAGCATGGATGAAAAAGTCGTCAGGGAGCTCGAAGTCCTCAGGGGGATGTTGAACAACTGGAAAGACAGTTTCATGAGCTGGGCCGAGCCCGACGGGGATAATGAGCACGTTCTGCTGGAGCTCCGGGAGGAGATCCAGACGAACCTCTATCCCTACGTCAGGAGGCTGTACGAGACCAACCACCTGACCAGCTCCGAGGCCACTGAGTTCATGGTCTACTGCTTAGGCCAGGTCGAGGTTCTTCGCGTCCAGTTGTCGGGAGTGGAGACCGGAAATAGCTGAAAAGGAGGTATCTATGCCTGAAAAATGCCGTGTGGTGGTCTGCGGCTTTGACCCCATGCTCGTCAAAGCATACACCGCCGCCAATGCCAGAGCCTGTTGGTGGCACATATCCGACGAGCTGTACGCCGAGTTCGGCATGAAGCCCAGAATGAAGGTCGAGGGCACGCTGCTCAAGATTTACTCGGGCAAGACCGGCCAGGAGGTGGCGGTGCCCAATGAGGCCTTCGAATGGGAGTGCGGCAAGGAGACGGGACTCGTCGTTCTGATCCCCGCCGAAATCATCAAGAAATACATGCTGACGGAGTTCCACTTCATCGAGCTGGAAATCGACAAGATCGACGGCAAGGCGGTCTATCCCGGCGAGGTGAAGATCAGCAAGAAGTGGTGGCCCACGGACAAGATGAAGATGGGCTACACCCTGGACTACATCGGCTAGACGCTCCATGTGGGTTTCACGGGGCTCTCCCCTCATGAAGCCATGGCTGGAGGGCCCTTGACCATCCAGCCCCCTTTTCGGCCTTGCCGGGGAGGGGGTCTTTTGTGCTATGGGATGAAAGGTTCGCCGACCGAAAACCCCTTGCTGCCGGAGGGCGACCGCCCAGCAGGTTTTGCAGCGTCAGGGCCGCGGCCGGCATGCAGGCAGCCACCAACCACGGGGATCGAGGACGCGACATGACACAGCATCGGAACGACGAGGACGCTCGGGACAACCCCCACGGATTCCACGGTCTCTTTGAAAACGCTGAGCTTCCCGAGGAAGAGCCCAACCACCCCGGCTGGCTCTCCATCGGTCACATATTGAAGGTTGAGCACCCGGTATTCGAAAACAGCAGGTTTCTCATCGGCTACCATCATTCCAGCAATGTCTATGTCCTGGCGGGGAGCTACCTGACTCTCGTGGACCCCGGCAACGACTACACCATTTTCGCCGAGCTGGAAAAACTGGGCTACAGCCCCCTCGACATCCGCAAGATCGTGCTCACCCACGGCCACCGCGATCACTGCATGGGGGTTTTCGAGCTTCTGCGCTATCCCCCCATCATGGAAGGAAAGGGGATCGAGATCCTCATGCACGCTGGCGGGCCGGCGGAATTCAAGCAGATGGTCACGGAAGTCGGGTTCCCCCCCACGGAGCTGAAGGGCGGAGAAGTCGTCGACCTGAGCGGTTTCCCGTGGGAAGTGATCCACACCCCTGGCCACACCATCGACGGGATCTGCCTGTATCACGAGCCGACGCGAACGGTCATCACCGGGGATACCGTCCTGGCCGAAGCCATCGGCGACGCCGACAAGTCCGCCGGTGGGCAGCTCGACCACTATCTCCACGGCTTGAAACAGCTCCTCAGGCGGGACATCGCTCACGTCCTCCCGGGACATGGCGTGCCCGTGGCGATGACGGGTCGGCGCGCCGTGGAGGAAACCTATGAAGGGGTCATGATGAAGATCATCGAGGTCCCCGAGGACGGCCGGATGACCTGGATGGAAGGGGCCAGGCTCCTGGCCGGGCGGGGGCTGCTGGAGGAGGTGGTCTACTGCTGCGACAAGGAGCTCCTCCTGAGGCCCGAAAACCCCCCTGCGCTGCAGCTGAAAGCCCTGGCGCTCAACGACATGGGCCGGTGCGCCGAGGCCATGGACATCCTGGACCGAATCCTCATCCGGCAGCCCGACGACGCCCACGTCCTGACGGCCAGGGGGCAGGCCCTGCTGGGAATGGGCCGGCACGAGGACAGCCTTCCCTGCTTCGACAAGGCCCTGGCCCTGAGCCCGGATCTGACCGAAGCCCGCATTTTCAAGGGGATGGCGCTCTTCTTTCTGGGTCGCCATGCCGAGGCCATGGCCATCGACGTATTCAAATCCGAGTTTCTGGCTCGATTCAAGACCGAGGTGGATCAAGGGGCACGCCAACGCCAGGGGGGCGGCCCCGGCCAAACGACATGAGCCTGTGGGAGCAGACGGAGATGAACGACCATACCTTGAAGCTTTATGAGGCCTCCAGGGCGCTCGTCACCTACATCGATTCCGAGGACGTCTTCGACAAGGTGGGGAGCATGGGCTGTGGCGGCGTGGACCATCACCAGTCGGAGGCTTTCTACAATTTGATTGCCGAAGCGAGGAGCGCCCTCGGGCGGTTCGAGGATGCCATGAAGGACGGCAGCTGAGCCCGTGCATCCCTATCCAATGTGGATGGCGCAGGTTCAGTGAAAAGGCCCGTTGAAGTGAGATGAGGCGCGGCAGACTGGCCTGCCGCGCCCCTGGAGGAGGTGCCGTGGCGCTCGAGGAAATCACCTACGAAGAGTACATGAAAACCCTCGACCAGATTGAACAGCGCTATTTGTCCGACGAGCCGGGGTTTCCCGAAGGAGCGCGGGAAAAAGGCCTCGCCATCTGCAGGCGCTTTCGTCGGGAAGTGGCCGAGCTGGGGCCCGAAAACTGCCTGTTCTACATCGATACCCTCTACGGATTGCCTCTGCACAAGCCCAAAAGCCCCACCAGGCCGTAGCATCGCCATGGGTGCTTGCCCGCGCGGGGGCAGGCTGCAGGTATGAATGGAGCTCGCTGGTCGCCGCGTGCCCGTCAGCTCGTTGGCGGCTTTCAAGCCGCGGTCCGTCGTGAATTCACACCAAGGCCATGATCATGGACGAGAAGAGCCCCACGTTCGTCACCTGTGCCCACTGCGGAGTCCGACTGCCTCTCGAGGATTCCATCCGCTACGAGCATCGACTGCTCTACGGCGACCACTTCCACTGCCGGGAATGCGACCCCAAGGGCGTTTGGGACTGCATGAGCCACGACACGGACATGGAAGTCCACTGACGGAACCGCCTCAACGGGTTTTCGGGCGCTTCGCCCGGAAGGCTGTCCAGGAACTGTCATTCCGATCGATAGAGAGAAATTGTGCTCGCAGGAACATTCCCAATTTTCGAGATTTCTCTCCAGGCAACGCTCCATTGGAAATGACAGCGAAGTGTTTTCCGACAGCCTCGCTCTCAGGGGACGTCCTCCCTCATCACGATGTCGCTCCCCACGATGGCCATGAGCATCCCCCTGGATTGCGGCTGCCGGGCCACCCTCTCCCAATTCTCCCCGCTCAGGCCCCGCTCCACCGTGGTCACCAGCAATCCCCCCTCCAGGTTCCGGCTGTCCTTCAGCAACATGAACTGTCGATGGTTGCTGAAGGCGAAAAGGACCCATCCATTGGTGAGAAAGTAGTTATAGGACCCCGGGTAATCGCGCACCAGATGGCTCGAGGTCTCGGCCACGGCCGAAAACAGGCCCGGGACTCCCCTCAGGTCTTCATAGCGGCTCCAGATTCCGTCCAGAAGATACTCGAAGGCCCGAGCCGAATCACTGACAGCCTCATCCAGATGAACGGTTCGGCCCCGATACGATTCGATGGCGGGGGCCTTGCCATTGTGGGCAAAAATCCAGTCCTGCCCCCTCACTCGAGCGACAAACGGGTGGGCATGGCATTCATCGATGGGACCGCTGGTTCGGAGTCGGACATGGGCGATGATGAACTTACTGGTGATGACTCGAGCCAGTCTTTGAAAACTATCGTGAAATCTTCCCTCATGGTATGCGCGCTCCGCCGACTTCTCGACATAGGCCTGGCCCTTCCTGAAATAGCCGATGCCCCAGCCATCCATGTTTCGACCTGCCTTGAGAGCGAAAATGGGAAGGGACCTGGGGGCGGAGTAATGAGTCGAGGCGGAGAGAGCGAATAAGTCGCACATGAGAGACCGGCTTCAAAGGGGTGGCATGCCATCAGGCCGCGTTAGATCAGGGAAGTCTCCGGTATGTCTCCGAGATAGAGTATATCCGGCCCCGCCACCGCGATGAGCTTTCCCAGCGAATGTTTGTCCGGTGTGATGGCCGCCCACTCCTTGTCGCTCAGCCCCTCCTTGATCGATGTGAGGACCAGGCTGTTTCCGAAGCTCTCCAGCTCCCGCAGGAGCATCAGCTGCCGGAAATTGGAGAAGCCGAAGAGCATGGATTCATTGGCGAGAAAAAAGGAGTACCGGCCCGGGTATTCCCCCAGCATGGCTCTGATCCCCTTGACCAGCGATCGGCCGAGGCTCGCGTAGGGCGTGTAGCGGAGGTACGAAACGAGCTGATCCCTCAGGTATTCGAAGATGCGGGCTGGATAAGCCTCGACCTCGATCCGGGGCTCGTTACGGGTTTCATAGCTCTCGATGCCTTTCACAATGCCCACATGCACGAAGAGCCATTCGTGATCCAGAAAAGGCAGAGAAAACGGATGATTATGATGTGCATGACTCCCCCCGCTCAGGGGACAGCTGATGTGGGACACGATGATGCGGCTGTCCACCACCCGCGCCAGCCGCTGGAAGCTCTCATGCACCTGATCTCTCTCGTAGACCTTCTCCGAAGACCGCTCCACCAGGGCATGCTTATCCCGGAAGAAGCCGATTCCCCAGCCGCTCATGTTCTGCTTGCCCTTCTCGGCAAAGATGGGCAGGTACTGCTGGGCCGTGTAATTGACTCCAGCCGACAGCGCGAATATGTCGCACATCCTCGACCATTCCCCCGCTCTGTGGTTCACCAGCTCAGACGGCCGCGCCTCCCGCGGCTAAGCCACTTCCCTCGATACACCAGGCTCGGCCTTTTTCCAACCGCTGATGCGCTTCATGTGTCCAAAAGCCAGATAAACCCTGTAAATCGTTTTGAGCCATTTGTTTCCGGTGGAATGATAATCGATGATGGGCACGCGTCCCTCGCTCAGGTTCACGAGAAACTGGGTGAAGATGATCCATTGCATGGCTTCGTCGATCTTATCCAGCACGGCACAGTGATATCTGAATTCTATGGTGGATCGATACCAGTAGGAGTGCAGATTGAGCCCGTGATAACGGGTCATATCGTACCGATCGGGTCTGCCGCGGCTCGGATCATACCGGTTGTCGGGGGAGTACCAGAGCTGCTTGATCCTGCATCCCCCCGCCCCGCATTCGGATTCGCAGTCCTTGAGCTCCAGAAGATCCTTGATATTCAAATCCATGGGGCGGCACGTGTCCTTGGCGGCCCGGCCTCCCCCGATGAGCATGAATACGTAATCCTCGATGGCGTAGACGATCCTGACCAGCTGCTTCAGCTCCGGGCACCCGAAGGTTCCGGCATCCACCCCGTGGTGGACATGAAAGCCGCAGGAGGCATCGATTTCAACGCCCTCGATCTCCCCCAGCAGCTCAAAGAAGCGGTGGGCCTGAATCAGACCATCGAAACCCCGAAGAATGGGACTGACGAGCTCCACTCCACCCCGGTGCACGATGGAGGTATCCTCCTCGAAATGCCACGAGCCGCTGTCAACGCCCAGCTCGAGCCCGCGATCCCTCAGCAGTTGAGGAACATCCCTTCCGTCCCGGGCCCGGGAATGGATGTTGTAAGGCTTGATGATGCCGTTATCCGGCGGCAGCATATAGTACTTCAGGCCGTAGAATTCGATCTCGATTCCGAAAGGCCGGTCCGTGAAATGCTGCAGCATGGGGTACTTGGTCGTGAGCCTTGCGGCCAGCTGACGAGACACCTCCATAAGTCCCTCCTCCTGACGCGATGAGAGGCTTCACCTGCTTTGCAGCCAGGGCCATCCAGGTTGTTCGGCGGAGAAGAGAGGTGGCGCATGGGATCCGTCGCCCATGACCAGGTCCAGGAAGACAAGCAGCCCGGGATGGTGGCTCAACAGCCAATCCAGCGCGAACGGCAGGTGGGCGGCCACGATGCGGCCCGTCGCCGCCCACGATTTTCAAGAACGGTTCAACAGGGGCTGGTCGTTACAGCCGCTCGGGGTAATTCCGACTCACCAGCCGCGGGCTGTACTCCAGCTCGCCGCCTTTGCACACCCAGCAATGGCCGAAATCGATCTCAGCCCCACAAACCTCCGAGCCCTCCGAGTAGCAGTTGCCCTCGAAGGAACAGCTTCTTTCATCGCACTTCATGGCTCTATCCTCCCTTGATGGACCCATGGCGCGGATCCGTGTGCATCGCTTTCAGGGCGAGAAATCATGCCCATATGCCAATTTTTTAATCATTCTGTCTGGTTATCGCAACCGATGCGAAACGTCCAGGCCCGCGGACCGGCGAATGGAAGCCCATGGCTTCAGGGAAGGATCACATCCTCTCCAGGGTCTCCAGGGGTGGATTCTTGTTGGGCCTGACTTTCCGCTCCACTTCCTCCCTCAGGCTCCGGCTGTCCGAATGGCTCCACTCGCCGCCTGCACCCACCAGCACGAGCTCCGCATCCCCATGGCTCACCCGTGCCTGCCCCGAGAGGATTCCGTATTCCCGGTAATGGATCTCCTGCCGGTGCCAGCCATCGTCTCCCACCACGACGGCGAAGCACCAGCTCCCGTAAACGGTTTCCAGGATCACGGCTTCGGTGATGGGAGCGTCGGTGATGATGGCCACGGTTCCCTTGGCCAGGTCCTGTGGGGCGTAACGATCCCTGACCAGGAGAGCCAGGTCCCGCACCGGCACTTCACGCTTGGCCACGGGCCGCTTCAGGCTGGCACCCACGAAATCGAGCACGACCTCATGGTTCCGAGCGTCGGTCCGGGAGAAATCCTTGACCGTCAGGGCCCCGTGGGAGTGAATCCAGCCGTTGATGAGCGTTCCCTTCGGGAGCGACTCCTGGAACCGGGCGATCGTCTCGGCGCTCAGCCCCGCATAGACTGTCAGATTCAGGTCGTTTTGCGGCAGACCGATGTCGGCGACGAAGTCGGGCTGCTCGACGAGCCCCAGGGTGAAGCCGTACCATTCCAGGCTCTCTCCGTGTACGGCGAGGACCATCTCGTTGATCCTGAAGGCCTTCTCGAGGGCCTGGGCCGCCATGGTGATGGCTCGCGGCAGGGCAGCCAGGGGGACTTCCCTGGGCTCGGGCCGCTTGAGGGTCGAGAGGCTCCTGAGTCTCATCCCAGCCGCTCCTTCACATCCTGGACGTCCACCACGAAAGGACCCGTGTGAGTGCCCGGCAGACGGTACATGTCCTCCAGGAGCACCCGGTGAATGACGCTGATGAGCCCCCGCGCCCCCGTCCCCTCTCGCTCGGCGTGCCGGGCCACCTCCGTCAGGGCATCGTCCGTGAACCGAAGGTCGATGGACCACGCCTGGAGATCGTTGACGTAGGCCAGAAGCACGCTGTCCGCGCTCCGGGTCATGATGTCCTTGAGGTCCCGGGTGGTGAGCGGATCATAAACGACTTTGACGGGAAACCGCCCCATGAGCTGCCGCTCCATGCCGAACGTCACCAGGTCATCGGTCAGGAGGTGGTCCCTCCAGTCTCCCTGGACCCCCTGGCGACCCATGCGCTGGCTCACCAGGCCCCGGAGATTCTCGAAAGCACCTCCGGCGATGAAGAAAACGTGCCGGGTGGAGAGGGTGACCTTCTCCTTGCCGACCTGGACCGTGCTCTCCGAGCCGTCCACCAGGTGCAGCAATCCTTTCTGGACACCCCTTCCCGACACGTCCTTGAAGGCCATCATTTCCGAAGCGATCTTGTCGATCTCGTCCAGGTAGACGATCCCCATCTGGGCCAGCTTGGCGTTCCCACCGGCGGCCATGAGCAGGTCGACGAGGATGTCGGCGGCGTCCTGCCCGACATAGCCCACCTCGCTGAAGCGGGTCATGTCCTCGTGAACGAAGGCCACTCCGGCAAGCCTGGAGGTCACCTCGCTGGTGTACGTCTTGCCGCAGCCGCTGGGGCCGATCAGCAGCACGTTGGCCCGGGGAGACCGTGCGCCGCGCAGGGCCTGGTCGACGTCGCCGCCGTTTTCCGCCAGGCCCTTGCGGAGGGCGGCTCCCAGACGCTTGTAGTGAAAGGCGATGGCCGTGGAGATGATCTTCTTGCCCCTCTCCTGCCCGATGATGAACCGGTCCATCTCGGCCTTGAGCTGAGCGGGGGTCTTGTCGAACTCCATGATCTCCCGCACGGCATCGCTGGTCTGCTCCTCCCTGAGCACTTCGATTTTGTCCTTGATGCGCTTCCGACTGCGATCGGACAAACCGTCATGAGCGTCCATCATTCCCCCTGAGGCTCCGTGTGCCCGAGCTTCGCGAGCAAGGCCCGGAGCTGAAGGATTCGATCCTGCGAGGACGGCGTAAGGAGCCCCTCGACCACATCCAGCCTCAAGTCATCTCCGGCTCCCCTCCCACCGGAGGGTTTCGGGGAGAGCCGCTCCCCCCATCCCGGATCTCCCCTCGAGCTTCCTCGGCCATGAGGAGTGTCTCGAAATCGTGATGCAGCAGCTCACCGGGCTCCAACGCAGGGTCCTTCTCGTGAAGGGGTGTGGAGAGGAGGATCTCTTCGGGCGAGCGAGCGAAGACGAGGTAGGGGTTGTCCACCGTCGCCATGATTTCCCGCACCAGTCCGTATTCCTCCCAGGACACCAGGACGAAGGGTGGGACCTCCAGCGCGCTCTTGGCCCGGACCCGCAGGCTTTGCCCCTCATTCCTTCGACGATCCCCCACGGCCCTCTTCAGCCGCTCCAGGAAGTCCCGCTTCAGGCCGTGGGCCTTGACGATGCAGCCCAGAACCTGAAAGATCCCGGGCTCCCGGGGCAGCCTATGCCTCTGGCGGGCTCGATCGCTTCGTATGACCCGTGCCAGGTTCATGGTGGACCAGGACCCCTCAGACTCGATAGTCCTCGAATGTGATGCTCTTGACATAGTAGAGCGTTTTGTCGAGGCTGTGGTACCCGTTGCGCCGCCGCGCATCATAGCCGTGCAGCAGGGCGTTGATCCCATCTTCCAGGAGCCTGATGATACTCTCCGCGGTGGGCTCTCCTGGCCAGAGGTAACCGCCGAGACAGATCTCCTGGCCGGGCAGGTGATGGCGGAGAAACGGATGCTTGTAGGACTCCAGCACCACCGGCCTCAAGGGTCCGGCCGTGGACACGGCCACCCGGCAGTCCGGGAACCGGTATTTCTGCCCGTAGTAATCCTCGAGAATGAACTCGCCCGTCCGCTTGTAGATGACGTAGTCCTCCCGGGACCCGACCCTCGTGAAGCCAAAGCCATCCAGCTCCAGCGCCCCCCCTTGGGCCAGGTGAAGCATGACGGCCACGTGCTTACGCTTGGATTCACCCCATTGCCCTCGGGCCCGCAGCTCTCCCTCCAGGCGAGCCCTCTCGCGCCTCACGATGAGACCCCGCAGAGCGCCCTGGAGCCACCGCTTGAGAGCCTCTCCGTCGAGGGGCCCGTCCTCGAGCCCCTCGACCTCCTGCTCCAGGCCGCTCAGACCCTTCAGCCGCTCCCGCACGGGTGCCGCATCCAGAATCCTGTCGGCCTCCTCCAGACAAGCGCCGGGAACATTCAGCCTGGTCCACAGGAATTCCAGGAAGGCCTCGTCGGTCAACGGTCCCCGTCGCAGCCCCCCGCCCTTGCGGACGAAATGGGGCATGATCCCGAAGACGATGGTCCCGAGCCTGCCATCGGGTGACACGGCCGCCGGGAGGTCCCGGGGAGCCTCGAGCCCCTCCAGGGTGATCCGCCGGAGCCGTTCATAGCCGTCCCCGTCGATCCGGTCGTAGCCCTCCACGAGCGATTCCAGGCTCAGGGAGAGGACGAAAGGCCTGCCGTCACGCTCCACGAGGACTGGAGGCTGACTTTCCATGTCTCCAGGTCCCGCCCTCGACGCCTCGACCCGCTCTCGAGCCTCAAGGGCGATATCCGGATCCAGCGGAAGGGGCGCGTAAAGCATGCCGGACCCGAGGACAAGCTTCATGTCCGGATGGAACAGGCGCAGCACCGCTCAGTCTCCTTCAGACCGCTGGCGGCATCCCCCCTCCTGGGGCTTGATGACCCGAACGGGCACATAAAAATAACGCTCTCCCGCCTCCGTCTCCTCGGGAACGGAATAATCCAGGGCATAACCCTCGATCTCCTGTCCCCGGCACAACATCTTCCCGCCGCGCAGCTGCCGGTTGATGTCCTCGATGATCAGTCGCTCCTCCAGAGTCCATTCCTTTCGGCTCAGCATCTTGTCGCAGAGCTTGCGCAGCGTCTTCCCTTCGTAGCTTCCCGCCTCGTGGATATCGATCAGTCCCTCGGCGGCCTGCCCGGGAATGATCTCCACCACGAGAGGCAGCCCCTCGGGAGCTTCCCTGGCGCCCACGGCTTCTTTCAGCTCGACCTCCGACATGACACCCTCCTCGTGAATCCCAAGCCATCGCGGCGCGAAAAGCCAGCCACGCGTCCCATGCGTCCCCGGCCCCTCCTCCGCGTCGACATCCTCAATCTCCCGCCACCACTCTCAAATCGCTGGCGGAATCATAAAACACGTTCCCGGGCTCCTGCCCGTCCAGCAGCATCCGGAGCCTCTCCACCATGAATCCGGCGGCGATCTGATTGGTCATGACCACCGACGGGTCGGGCTGGTAAGTGCAGGATGCCCGCTCCCGGAGCCTCGACGCCTCCCCCCGCGCGCGCACGATCTCGGCAAGCCCCAGCAGCTCCGCGGGCGCAGGCCCCCCCCGGGCGGGATCGTACACGACCACCTGGGCCGCGCTGGGGCTGGTCCCGCCACTGATGAGCCTTTTCTTCTGCCTTTGGCACTGCTCGCTCAGGAAGATCCTGGTCTCGAAGCTGTCCACGCAGTCGAGCACCACATCATAAGCGCCCAGGTCCGGGTGGTCCTGGATGTAGGCGACCTCGGCCCGGCTCTCCAGGCCGAAGAGACGGCTCAGCCGCCCTGACAGGACCTCCGATTTCCTTTGCCCCACCGCGTCGTGAAAGAAAACCTGACGGTTCAGGTTCGTCAGCTCCACCACGTCGGGGTCCATGAAGGTACAACGGGAGAATCCCGAAAGCGCCAGTCCCAGTCCCACGAAATTCCCCAGCGCTCCCGCTCCCACCACGAGGATCTCTGACTGCCGCCCCCCGCCGTGAAGCCTTCCCCTTCGATATTCCACGAGGCCCGGATAAGCCCTCCGATGCATCAGGATGCTCCGGACCTCCTCCAGGACCATCCCCGCCACGATGATGTCGAGAGCCCCGTCGTCGAAGTGCTTCCCTGGCAGGCTCATGGGACTGATGATCCCCTCGATCTCCCGCCATTCACGGCCCTTCACATAGCTGAAGGCCCGAAGCCCCTGGACGTCACCCGTTTCGAGGCAAAACCCCCTCAGCACGGGGAGATCCTCACGGAAGCCCCGCTCCAGGAGCAGCTTGTTGGCCAGGCCGTAGTGGCTCAGATCCACCAGGAGGTCGCACCGCCCGAAACACCCGTCCATGGCCGGATGGGTGTGGAAGCCCTGGAGGTGCGTCAGGTCGAGAAGGGGGTGCAGCCCAAGGGCCATGTCCACCAGCCGGCGATCCAGAAGAGGTGCCACCACCACGAGCCGGCTCACCCCCAATGCCGCCGCCGACAGCACGAAGAGCGAAGCCAGCAGATCGTCGTCCCCCACCACCCCGATCCGGGACCGGTCCAGGGCAGACTGATCCCAGCCCTCGATGCGCAGCTGTCGGTCGAGACGGGACACGGCCATTCCTCACTCCCGGCCCATGGCTCCTCAATCAGCCGTGGGGTGGCGCCCAGAGGGCGATTTCCAGGGGGTGGTCCGCCGCCAGTCGAGGGGCCAGGCTCTCCAGCCCTTTGAGCCTCTTGCGCAGGTAGATCACCTTGGCCGCCAGATACTCGCTTTCGGGGTCCACCCTGAGCTGCGCCTCGGCGTCCCGGAGGAGAAGGCGTATCTCCAGGTACTCGCCTTCCAGTCGCCGCACCTCCTCCCGGTAGGCCAGGAAGTCCTTCATTTCCTTCATATCATCGTATAGATACATGCTCATGGCATCTCTCCCCTTCCGCCCCGAGGGACCCAGGGGACAGGGTGCAGGGCAAGGCCGTCTTCTTCGCCCGCGGTGCACGGCACGCGCGGCAGGATTTCGACAGCATCCGGGAGTGAGGCTCAGAGGGCGCGCAAGGGGAAAGTGAACGGGGTCAGGTCAGACTCAGCATGTTACCCAGCGTGGGAGGTCGACCTTCAATGGCGAAGGTGCGTGGCACGGCGTGGGTGCGGCTCACCGGTTGAGTTTTTGGAGATCACGACTTGATCTGGAGCAGCTCGATTCGAAAATTCAGGGTTTTTCCCGCCAGCGGATCGTTGGCATCCAGAACGACGGTGTCATCCGTCAGAGCCGTTATGGTCGCAACAACCATTTTACCTTCATTGGAGCGGATCTGCAATCGCCTGCCCAGTTCCAGCTTCAAGTGCTCGGGGGCCTGCTTGCGGTCCATGGCAAAAACGAATTCCTGCCGGTGCTCGCCGTAGCCATCCCGGGGGGCGATGGTGATGTCGACCGTCTCCCCCTCCCTCAGTCCCATCACCGCCTCTTCAAACAGCGGAAGCACCCTTTGCTGCCCGATGGTGAACTCGAAGGGCTCCTTTTCCTCGAAGGTCGAGCTGAACACCGTACCATCCTCGAGCGTCCCGTGGTAATGCACCGCAACCGTATCACCGAGCCTGGCCTGAGCCATGGATTCCTCCCTTTCGTAAAATTGGGACCTGCCCCGGCGTTTCGCCACGGAGGAGCCATCTCGTCGGGCTCCCTCACCAGGCAGATCATCACATTCCAGTGGGCCTTCCATCCGGAGGAGCCGGAATGCGGCAGCCTGGAGGGAGGGATCCTTTTCGGCCCGAAGCCCCACACACCCGGCCAGGGTCTGGCCCTGCCTCCCCACCAGACCCTCCAGCCACTCCCGCAACCGCTCCGCCTTCCAGTCCAGAGCCAGGAGCTGCTCTAAAACCGGATCCATTGCCAGGCGTCCTTCTCCTCCGTCTTGTCGAAGACCTTCACCTCGCCCGGCAGCTCGATTCCGCCGGCCAGCACCCAGGCCTTGATCCACACGCGCCGGCACACCAGGGCCATGCGCTCGATGTGGTCGCCATGAGCCGCCAGAAAGCTGAGCTTCGCGGTCAGCGCGTCGGGCTCCATGTGCCGAAAGCCATCCACATCCACAAAGATCCTGATCCTACCCCATTCCATGGCGGCTCGCCTCACGGCCTCCGTCACGTGCTCCACTTCCCGGGCCGAGGTCGTTTCAGCCACCTGGATGGCGACGATGTTGTCCAGCATGGTCTCGGTGCTCATTTATCCCGCCTCCCTCACGCGCTCCACGAAGCCCTTGATGGCTGCCATGTATGGGGTGACACCCCTGTAGAAAATGTCATTGTGCCCGGCGTCGGGGATCATGAGGAGCCGTTTTTCACTGGCCGCCGAAGCCTCGTGGAGGTCCATGGCATCCGAAAAAGGGATGATCCTGTCGAGCTCCCCATGGATGATCAAAGTCGGCTGCCTGATGCGACCCATTTTCTCGCGGTTCCCCACTGGATCGCCAGCGACCGGCCCGAGCCACTCCACGTTGACCCCCACCCGGCGAAGGAGCGACAGAGTATGGGCAAACCCGCTTTCGACAATGAGCCCCCGGACGCGACTTCCGTCGGCGGCAGCCAGCTCGATGGCGGGAGCGCTCCCCAGGGAGCGGCCCATGACCACCATCGGGCCGTCGTACTTTTCCTCACCCAGATATCGGGTCAAATGCTCCAGGACCAGGTGGGCGTCTCCAATGAGGGTCGAGCAGGCGGGCATCCCGGTGGACCGTCCATAGCCGCGATAATCCACGGGACAGAAATTGACGCCGATCCTCTGGTAAAGGGGCCCCATTTCATCGTAGTCCGCCACGATCTCGCCGTTCCCATGAAAGAAAAGCAGATTGACAAAGGAGGGATCGAAGAGATGGAGCCGAGTCCCCAGCTGCACCGAGTCGCCCACGGGGACCAGCACATCCCGAGCGGAAGATCGACCCGCGGCGCCGGCCGTGAACGGCTCACGCCTGGGGTGAAAGAGCAGGCTCAGCACTTCCGGCCTGTCGAGAAGGTTATAGCTCGGAGTCATGAAACACCTCCCATGAGCGATCACCGCTTACTCGCCCGCTTGCGACCTGTCAAGGCGAGGAATGACTGTTCAATCCTCTCACAATCACGAGCCTTTGGGAAGCCACTGTGTATCTTCTCGATCAAGGGGAGCAACCGAGGTTCCATGATCTCGGCAGCGGGACGCTGATTCGCATGATGAGCAGTGATTCAAGCTGATGAATACAGAAGAAATGGAGAATCAGCGAAGATCGGAGCTCATCAGCGCTCATCCGAGTCCCGTAGATTTTGCCCCACCCTCTGGGAATATATGCCAATAACCGGGATGCTGGCGTCCGCCCCTGTCATGCCTGTTGCCTTATGAGCACGTTTTGGATCATAATTATTTGAGGCATTACATGCTCGGGTTGTCCCAAAAAGGATGGTACATCATGAGGATACGCGGGGAGCCACCGCCCCCCATTCCGCACTCGATGACGGCCAAAAGCCTGGCGCTCGCCATTGCCGTTTCGCCTCCCCCGGCTCCCGTTGCACTCAGGGCGCTTCGCCGCGGCCAAGGCATGCGCTCTTGTCCACCCCGTGGCCGCCGCACTGCCGGCCAACCCGGTGCGCGTTCATTCCTGATCCCGATCCGGACCATCCACGAGTGTTCGGGATGACTTGCCATTGAGTGCACGGCAGTCGATCGCGGGGCTGCCCGGCCAAGGAGATTTGGAGAATGGAGAGGGAGGAGCGAAGTGTAATCCTGCGGCGGCTGGTGGAGTGGGACACCTTCCCGTCCCCTTCCCCCCTGCTCATGCAGCTGGTGGAGCTGGCCGCGGACGAGAAGGCCACTCCCAGGAGTCTGGCACGGATCATCGAGCAGGACCCGGGCCTCACCACGCGCCTCATCAAGGTGGCCAACTCCGCCGCCTATGCGCGGCGCCGCCAGGTCTCCTCCATCGCCGACGCAGCCCTGCTCATGGGGTTCAATCGACTCCGGGTCATGGCGCTCACCGTTTCGCTCCGGGACGGGTTCCCCATGGGCAGGGTGGGGGGCATGGATTACGAACGGTTCTGGAAGACCTCCCTCTACCGGGGGATCATTGCTCAGAACTTCGCGCGGTGCCTCGGGAATTCAGACCTCAGCGAGGAAGAGGCGTTCGTGGGCGGACTGATCCTGGAAATGGGGATGCTGCTCCTCTTCCAGATCTGCCCCGCCACCCAGAGAGACTGCTTCCCCGGCGGGAGCGTCTCCCTGGCCGAAACGCTCCACTGGGAGCGGGAGCATCTGGGCCTGGACCACCGAGCCGTGGGCCGCGTGGTTCTTCAACGATGGCATTTTCCCGAGAGCCTGGTGGAGGCCCAGCGGTTCCACGGGCCCGAGGCCCTGGCGGATGGCCGACCGATCCCGGCCAGGATCCTCGAGCTGGCGCGGTCGGCCTCTCAGCTCTTCTTCGGCAGGCGAACCGATTTCGAGATCATCCAGAAGACGGCGGCTTCCATCGGCGTGTCCGCCGAGCAGGTGAGCGAGATCCTCTGCCGGACCTTCTTCCAGGTGGAGGAAGCGGCGGAAGCTCTGCGCCTGCGGCCCAGCACCGACAAGGATATCCTGGAGGCCCTGGAAAAGGCCAACGTGGCCCTGGCGCGCATCAACGGCACCCTCCAGCTGAACATCGAGAAGTTCGTCCAGCTCGTCACCGAGCACCAGGGATCGGGCGACTGGTGCCTTTCGGACGCCCTCATGGACAAGAAAAAGGCTGTCGAGAACGTGCTCGATGCCGTGGCCCACGAAATCAGGAACCCCCTCATGGCCATTGGGGGCTTCGCCCAGCGGCTGGCCCGAAACGTCGAAGAGAAAAACGAGCTGCTCAAGTACGCCAGCATCATCATCCAGGAATCCTCTCGCCTGGAGCAGGTTTTCAAGGGTGTGGTCGCGGTGAGCCAACCCTACCAGCCGACCTTCAGCGAAAGCGATCTCATCGGGGTTTTGGACGAAGCCATCGAGGAGCTCCGGAATCTCATGGAAGAGAAGCGGATCGAGGTCATTCGAAACTACGGACGGGAGCTCCTGCCCCTGCTCATCGATGCCAAGGCCATTCGCAAGGCCATCCAGCAGCTCCTCAAGACGGTGGTTCAGCTGGTGGAGGAGGAGTCCGCCGTCATCCAGGTGGAGCTGCCGTCGGGAGGGGCCGCCGGAGAGGTTCGAATCTTCATATCGGGAAGGGGATGGACCATCCCCGATGAGGTGGGCAAGGTGCTTTCAGGCTTCGACTTTTCCGGCAAAACGCTGGGCGTGGGCTTTGGGCTGCTCATGACGCGGAAAATCCTGGAAGCCCACGAGGGCACCATCCACTGGAAGCAGACCCAGGAGTCGGCCTCCTTCGAGGTGCGACTCCCCGTGAGCTCGCTGTGAGCCTCCCCGATGGGAGCAGCCATGGCAGCGGCATCACGACGGAGGGTCTCAAGATATCTTCCTCTGAGAACACCACCCCTGAATGGAGGGCTTCAGTGATTCAGGGCCGGACATTGGGACCATCGTGCGGGAGATCCGTCATGAAGCCTCCGCGCATCCTCGTGGTCGAAGACGAAGCCATCGTTTCCCGGGACATTTCGGACCGGCTCGAGACCATGGGCTACCAGGCCGTGGGCATGGCCACCAGTGGCGAGGAGTGCCTCGAGATGGTGTCGCTCCGGCATCCCGACCTGGTCCTCATGGACATCCGGATCGATGGCCCCCGGGACGGAGTCGAGACCGCGGAAGCCGTCCGCAGTCGATTCAACCTTCCCGTCATTTTTCTCACCGCATTCTCGGAAGATGTGACCATCGAGCGGGCCAAGCGCGCGGAGCCCTATGGCTTCATCATCAAGCCTTTCGGGGATCGCGAGCTGCGGTCCGCCATAGAGATCGCCCTGTACAAGCATCACGCCGAGCGAGAAAAGCTCCAGGCCCGCGCGGCGCAGGCGCAGAGGCTCGAGTCCATCGGGACCCTGGCGGGCGGCATTGCCCACGATTTCAACAATATCCTGGCCCCCATCGTCGGCTATACCGAAATTGTCCTGGGCGACATGAGCACCCATGCCCCCCAGCGGGAGCTCCTCGAGCAGGTTCTCCGGGCCGGAGGCCGTGCGCGCCAGCTCGTCGGGCAGATCCTGGCCTTCAGTCGAAATCAGCACGAGCAGCCCATCATCCCCATGAACGTCGATTCGGTCGTCAAGGAAGCCCTGAAGCTTCTGAAGGCCACCCTGCCCGCCACCATCGAGGTCCGGCAGCACATCGAGGAGGGCACTGCCCTGGTGGATGGAACCCAGATCCACCAGATCATCGTCAATCTTTGCACCAATGCGGCGCATGCCATGGCAGGCAGCGGCGTCCTTCAGGTCTCCCTCCGTAACGTATCCATGGCCCCCTGCGATATGGCCGCCTTGTCCGAGCTGGACCTGCAGCCGGGAGCTTACCTGAGGCTCAGGGTCGAGGACTCTGGATGTGGAATGAATGAGGAGACGATGGGGCGCATCTTCGAACCGTACTTCACCACCAAGGCTCCCGGCGAGGGAACCGGTCTGGGGCTGGCCGTGGTGCACGGGATCGTCCAGCGGCATGGAGGAGCCATCGCGGTCCGGAGTGAGGCGGGTCGAGGCAGTGTCTTTGAGATTTACCTCCCTGCGGCCCAGGTGGAGCCCGAGAGCCTCACGGACACGTATGAGGATCTGCCGGGGGGGTCCGAGGGCATTCTCCTGGTGGACGACGATGAGATGGTGGCCAGGACCGTTGCGACCATGCTGCTGCTGCTCGGGTACGACGTGAAAACCCGAACCAGTGCCGTGGAAGCCCTGGAGCTGTTCCAGTCCGACCCGGGGTCATACGATCTGGTCATTGCCGACTTCACCATGCCGGAGATGACGGGGGTGGATCTGGCGCGGGAGATGCTCAGGGAGCGACCCGGGATGCCCTTCATTCTCTGCACGGGGTTCAACGAGCGACTGACGGAAGAAACCGCCCGCGAGGTGGGCGTCCGAGAGGTTGCCATGAAGCCCTTGGGTCGCAGGCAGCTGGCGGGGCTGGTCCGACGATGCCTCGACGCGGCATCGACAGAACCGCCGGGGAATGCATGAGGGACGGCCCTCTATCGAGGAACGATTCGCGCGGATCCATGGCCGAAGAGCATCCGCGGCAACGCCTCCGCGCATGGCTCCAGCGACGGCGGTAAACGGGAGCCCCTTTGAATTTTGAAGCCCCCTCTCCCCTGTCCGGGGGAGAGGGAACAACTACAGTTCGGCGCACCGACTGGAAACCTCGCTCCGGAACTAGGCCGAGGAGGCCGATCTCAGGGATTTGCCGGCCAAGGGGTTGAAGAGCTTCATGATGGCGTATTTCATCACGTCCGACGTCTTGAGATCCAGAACGAAGCCCATGAGGATGTTCTCCGCCTCCGGAGGCAGCGTGCAAGCGTTGGCGGCATCGAAGGCCAGACCGGGAAATCCCTTCACCAGCTTCTTCTGATCCATCTTGCTCATGCCCACCTGGATCGTCTTCTTACCGTCGATTTCCTTGATCTCGCCGGAAAGACCGGCTGCCTCAGCCTTGCCGAGCTTTTCATCATCCAAATGGATATTGACGTAAAAATCTGCCATGTGACGTCACTCCTTCAGAATCAGTTTCTTCACCCTTCACCCGAGGCGAGGGCGCCCACCTCACAGGTCGATTCCTGGAGGCCGCTGCATCCCTGGCCCTTTTCCCGGGAGCACGAATGTCCCGGGGACCCTTCACTTTGAGAATTTTTTCTTGAGCCCATATATTCCGCCGCATCGTCGCATGTCAATACCAATACGGCTTCCGACAGCGGGCGACACGGTGGATTCGAGCCCTTGTCATGAGCCCTGAAGTCCACGGATGCCACCTGGATGCTCTCGCCGATTCCCAAAAGACGATTGACACAAGGCCGGGTCCCCCGGAGAATGACTCCATGAGACGCTGAAGGAATCCATTACGGCAACGCTTTTCACGATGAGCCCACAGGAGGATGAGGTGATGCTGAGCTTCGGGATCATGGGAATCATGATGGTTCTTGTGGCGGTAGCGAGCCCAACGGCAGCCCGTGCTTCCGGGATGCAGGATGACGTCGACCGGGCCGTTTCCATTCTGGAGCAATTTCAGGCCGGCCCCCAGCCCACCATCCCCGGGCAGGTCCTGCGCAGCGCTCGAGGGATTGCCTTCCTCACCGTCCATAAGCTTTCCCCCCGGCTCCGCACGGGACAAGTGCTGAGCGGCAGGAGCAGCAAGGGGATCCTTGTCGCGAGAACGGCAGCGGGATGGAGCGGTCCTTTCGCTCTGGCGTCGGGAAGCGCGGGATTCGGCGGGGAGATCGAGGATGTGCTGGGGGAATTCATCCTGGTGATCAACGATGCCGCTGCCCTGAACGCGCTGGTGTCGGGAGAAAACGTCTACCTGGGGGCGAGCGTTTCCTTGGCACCGGGACCCAGACGGGTCATCGTGGGAGCGGCCCCCACCGCATCGATCTACTATTACGGAAAAATATCCGATCCTTCCCTGGAGGGATCCCTGGAAGGTGTCGTGGTCTCGGCCAACGACTATGAGAACAGGGATTACCACGGCCAAGCTGTTTCGGCTCAGGCTCTGCTGTCCGGCCAGGCAGCACCTCCTCCGGAGGCTGCCGAGCTCAGAAAGCTCCTTGCGGCATACTGACTCCGAATCAGGTCGATACCCCTGGCCCGCCGGGGCGGCCGGAACGAAGGGGAAGCCAGAAGCCCCCGGATCAGCGGCCCACGAGGATCAAATAGTCTGCATCCGCCGGGGTTACGCTCGCCTTTTCAAAACGCCCGGCGGTTTCGGGAAGGATCACCTTGAAGCCCGTGCCCGGGCTCAGTCGCTGCATTTGGGCGGGAACCCCCTTCTTCCAGGCGTGGACGGAGCCCGTCAGGAGGATCACCGTCCGTTCGGGATTCCGCTTGAGGTAATCGAGGGAATAGACGGCCATGGAGGTGTCCCAGACCAGCTGGGCCTCGCAGAAACGAGTGAAAGCCTCATCCCCCCCTTGACCGTGCCCATGGGCCTGACGCATGAGCTCCAGGTATTCAGGATCCACGCGACAGGATACCCGCGGCAAAAGGCCAAGCTGCTCGGGCTCCAGGGACGAAAAGCCGCTTCTGGCCACCTGGGAGGTGATCTCGCGGGGGACGTTGACCCCCACCATGGGGATTCCCCTGTCGCGGCAGGCAATGAAGATCTCGCGATAATGCGGCCAGTTGTCACCCCAGTTGGCCCTGAAGCGAGGCACGAACGAGCTCTCATCCATCTGGCCGGCCACCCACTGGTCGAGGACGGCCTGGCTCCGATGCTCAAACATCTCCAGCGCCACTGCCAGCGGTTTCCCCGACCGGTGCAGCGCCAGGATGATCTGGAGCTGAGCGGCATGGTGGTCCGCCTGGCCGTGCTGCTCCCCCACCAGCACCATGCTGGAGGGTCTCAGCTCGGCCAGGAACTGCTCCAGGGACATCTCCTTCCCCATGGACACATCCCAAAGGGAAAGACTCGACCAGGCACGGGAATGCCCGGGCAGGAGCAGACTCAAGAACAGCAGAATGGAGCCGCACCTCGTCAGGGTCATGGGGCATCCTTGAACGTGAAGATGAGGGGGGATTCGGTCACGGGCCAGATGGCCTTGCCGCAGTTGGCTCCGTCCGCGAAGGTGAGGACGCTGTACTTTCCGTAATGAGTGATCTTGCGGACGGCGGCGGTTACGGATTCGGCGGAGGTATCCTCCAGGGGATAAAAGAGAGCCGTCAGGCTGCCTTTCCGCAATGGATCCTTGAAGACGCCGAAAAGGCAGTCGCCGGATCCTTCGGCTTCCTGTCCCTCGTAGGAGAACCCGTCCCCCGAGAGCTGGATCCCGTTGGGACGCGAGGGGAGGAGCCACTGGAGGGTTTCCGGCCTGGGCCTTCCAAAGAGGACCACGTCCCGACCTTCCACGTCGGAAGGCTTCAACCGGTCCTCCCTCGACATCGGAGCGCTGCCCTGGCCCAGGCTTTCCAAAAAGGCCTGGAACGTCTGCTCGACGCCGGCGCCGGCCGATGAGGCCAGAACGGCCACGAGGCTTCGCGAGCCCTTGACGCTGTTGACGGAGGGAGGGACTTCCTCGGGGGCGAGGTGCCTGAGGACGTGAGCCTCGGGGTCCCCCACCAGCCGCTCCGGCCGATGGGGCGACCGGAAGCTGAAGGCCGCTGAGCCGCCATGTATGAAAATGACCTGTTTTTCCACGCCTCCGTCCGTCTCCAGCTGCAGGGGAAATCTGAGGTCGTAGGAAGATCCGGGCTGCGCCAGAACCCCTTCGGCGGTCCATCCACCATCCACCTGCCGCCGACGGACTTCACGGAGCTCGAGTCGGGGGGCGCCGGCCTGCTGAACCCACTGGTCAAAAAACCTCCTGGACTCCGCGGGGCTCCAGGCCCCCGTTTCGGTGAAAACCTGTCTGAGGTCCTCCCAGGAAGTCTCCTGAAACAGCCGCTCGCGGTAGAGGCGCTGGAGCGACCGCCAGAAGCGATCGTCTCCGATCCGCTGACGGATCATGTGGAAAACGAAGGCCGACTTGCCATACCCCACGGCCCGGGTCGCCGGGCTCGTGCGTCCCAGGAACCGGGAGAGAGGGAAGTCCTCGTTTGAGGCGGCCAGCGCCGCATACTCCTGGAGGATCTGCCGGCGGTACCTCAGCCCTTCCTCCGCCGAGGAGCGCTCCTCCCTCAGATAATCGGCCACGTAGGTCGTCAGCCCTTCGGCCCAGTTGCCCGATTCGCGGGCCACCAGGACCCCGTTGCCCCACCAGTTGTGCGCCACCTCATGCTTCAGGCTGGTGTCCGGAATGAAGGGCAGCCTCAGCACGGTCGTGCCCAGGAGCGTATAGGAGGGAAACCCGTATCCCGTGGGGAAGAAATTCTCGACAATGGCAAATTTTGGAAATGCATAGGGGCCGTGCAGGGCCTCGTGGAAATCCAGATGCCATGCCGCGGCTTCGAGATATCGGGCCGAAAGGTGAGCGCTCTCGGGAAACAGGTAGGTGTAGACCGGCACCTTCCCGGTGTTCCGAGACTCCACAACGTAGGGACCGGCCGATAGGGCCACCCCCTCCACGACAGGCTCGATCTCCCAGGTGGAAAGGCTTTGGTCACCGCGCTCCTGGTGCCCGATGAGCCGGCCGGCGGTAACGGCGTAAATCCCCCGGGGAGCGGCCACCTCCAGGAGTACCGATGCCGGACGTCCGGCAATCCTGGGATACCACCCGCAGCCGGGAAGCAGAAAAGCCCCTTGCGGGCCAATCGTCCCCGTGACTCCGAATCCAGGGTTGTCAGTGCTCAGGGGATCATTGGGCAATGGATCGTCGAAAACGGCTTCGTAGGAGAAACGCACCGTCACTGGATCGGCTCCGCGAGACGGTGGCAGCGGGATGAGCAGCTCGCCGGCCTCGAAAGTGAAGGGCGCCGCAGCGCCCGCCACCCACGCGGACCGCACCCTGGCACGGGGAGCGATGTGGACGCTCAGGTGATCATCGGGGCGAGAGCTCAGGATGATGTCACACGCGACGGCGATGCTCCTTTCCTCCAGGCGCAACTGGACCTGCAGCTGGTGACGGTCTGGAAAAGAGGCTTCGGCTGGATGTGGAGCCGGGCCCAGAGCCAGGCAGCTGATCACCGGGAGCATGAAGAGGAGGTAGGACGGCTTGAATCGCCCTCGGCCCCTGTAAACGATAAGCAGGCGCTCCATGACTTTCCCCATTTTAATAACGACAGTTCATGATCCGGCCGCCGTGCTTCAACCTCGGGAACCGCGTCCTTCCCAGACCAATCCTCCAATCCCCACGCTGCAAGCCGGGGTTTCCATCCACACCCTCCGTTCCTATCATGCTGGCACGGACCATTGCAGCGGGCGTCCCGCGGCTCGTGCGCCACACGCACCCGGCACCGGTCCGGATTCATGGGAACGCTGGAAGACCCTGCCCGGTGCCTCGACAATGAAAGCAGAAAACCATGGACGTTGTAAAGGCTCTGATGCTTTTTCTGGCCGTGATGGGGAGCTCCTGCACATTCCTCGCTCCCCCGCCCTTCGACGAGGCCCGCTGGCGAAGGCAGGTCGAATCCGCCGTCCCCGAAGGGCTCTACGCACTCCATGATCGGGACGGCCGCTTCTTCAATCCCTGGACGGAAGTGCCTCATGGAGGCTTCATCAGACTCCTCCGATGGCGACTCACCCCCGGGGATCCGTATACCCCCGAGGAAGAATCCTTCCAGCCGGCTTTCATACCAGAGCTCAGAGCCAGAATCGAAGCCATGCCCAACGGAGATTTCGTGGCCTGGCTCGGACACGGGTCCTTTCTCCTGAGGCTCGGCGGCGACTACTGGCTGCTGGATCCCATGCTTTCAGAGCGGGCGCTGTTGCCCAGGCGCCTCACTCCTCCGGCCCTGACCCTCGAGGAGCTTCGGGGCCTGCCCGGCGTGCTCCATGTCATCCTGAGCCACAATCACTACGATCACCTGGACAAGGCGACCCTCCAGGCTCTGCCGGCGGGAGCCCGACGCATTTACGCCCCCCTGGGACTGGCGGGGCTCATTCGGGATTACACGGGGATCCAGCCAGTGGAAATGGATTGGTGGCAGACCGTCGATGCCGGCAACGGCATCCGCATCGTGTGCCTTCCCGCCCAGCACTGGTCCCGTCGCATCGGACAGGGAAGGAACAAGTCCTTATGGGCCAGCTTTCTCATCATCACCCCGGAGCGCACGGTGTACTTCGGGGGGGACAGCGGCTATTTCATCGGCTACCGCGAGATCGGCCGCCGATATCCCGGGATCGACCTGGCGCTGCTGCCACTGACCGCCTACCATCCGCGCTGGTTCATGCACTACGCCCACATGAACGCCCCGGAAGTCCTCGACGCTTTCGAAGATCTCGGGGCTCGCACCATGATCCCCACCCAGTGGGGGGCCTTCCGCCTCGGCAACGAGCCCATCGGTTACCCCATCCTGGACCTGAAACGAGTCACGGCAGCCCGGTCCATCGACGCCTCCAGCGTCATCATCATGGACATCGGCCAGCTCCACCCCTTAGGGGACGTTGTTGACAAAGTGGACTAAATTGCCTTACGCTGCTTCAGAGCACTCAACCATGCACATGAGGGAGCCTCCATGCCGAGACGGGAGCGCCTGGATGCCCCAGGCACGCTGCATCACGTGATCGTCCGCGGCATCGAAAGACGCCGGATCGTGGATGACGACGAGGACCGCGGGTTCTTCGTTCAACGTCTGGGTGAGCTGTCGGAAGTCATGGCAGCTCCCGTTTATGCCTGGGCATTGATGATCAACCATGCACACGTTCTGCTGCGGAGCGGTCCCGAAGGTCTGGCATCCTTCATGCGCAAGCTGCTGACCGGGTACGCGGTCCGTTACAATCGGCGGCACCATCGCCACGGGCACCTCTTCCAGAACCGCTACAAGTCCATAGTGGTGGAGGAGGACACGTATTTCAGGGCCCTCGTCCGATACATCCACCTCAATCCCGTCAGGGCCGGCACAGTGGATTCCCTGTCCAGGCTGGACGCCTATCCCTGGAGTGGCCACAGCGCTTTGGCGGGCGGGGTGGAATACTCATGGCAGGACACGTCCTTCGTGCTCCGATGGTTCGGGGACAGAGTCCATCAGGCTCGGGCGGCTTACCGACAGTTTGTTGAAAAGGGGATCCCGCTTGGCGCTCAGCCGCATCTGGTCGGCGGAGGACTCGTCAGGTCGGCGGGCGGCTGGTCCGAGGTCAGGGCGCTGCGCCGTCTCGGATCGAACGAAGCGGCGGATGAGCGCATCCTGGGCAGCGGGCCCTTCGTCACACAGATCCTCGACGAGGCCGATTCCTTCAAGAAATATCGACTGACAAATCTGGACCGGGAAAGGATGGCCGAAGAACTGATCACAAGCTGCTGCGAGGCCGGTGGAATATCGGTGGAGGCCCTGCGAGGCGGCAGCCGGCGGCAGCCCGTATCCAGGACGCGCCGGGAGCTGGCACTCAACCTGACGGATCGCCTCGGATTGTCCTATGCGGAGGCGGCTCGCCTGCTGGGGATCTCCACGTCGGCGGTCGCCAAGATCATCTCGAGGGTGAATGAAAACAAGTCCAATTAGTCAACAACGTCCCCCAAGATTACCAGTTGGAGGCCATGTAGCTTTCCACGGGGGCGAAGTCGTCCGTGAGGATGGGGACGTCCGAGGGGATGGGGGAGGTCCATCGATGGCCGAGATATCGTTGAACGTCGGGATCCGGCGCCGGCGAATCCAGGGGAAGGGGTACCTTCGATGCGACGATCATGACGTTCTGAACAGCCTGGCCGTCTTTGGGGTGCTGGAGCGGAAAGAGGTGGATGTGGGGGAGCACGCTCGCGAAGGTCAGGTATTGAGCCCTCAGAAACCTTCCCCCGGGCCCCTCGATGGCGGCGATGGTGTTCATGATGATCACTCCGTTCCCATCCAGCATGGCGTCCAGTCTTCTCACCGTCTCGACGGTCGTCAGATGGAACGGAACCGAGTACTGGGAGTTGAAAACATCCCCCAGGACGATATCGTAAGTGTTGCCAGAGCGATTGACAAAGGTGCGCGCGTCCTCGTGGTGGATACGCAAGCGCGGGTGATCCGCGAGATCGAAAAACCGCCGGGCCAGCCCCGTAACGCCCGGATCCAGCTCCACCACGTCCATCCTCAGGTCCGGATACCGGGCCAATGCGTACTTGGGGAATGAGTACCCTCCTCCCCCCAGCACCAGGCAGCTTCGGGCCGAAGGCCTGAAAAACCAGGCCATCTTGAAGAACCGGGTGTATTTGAGGGCCAGGGCCTCGGGGTCATCCAGATACATGGCCGACTGGGTGAATCGCGGCGTCGTGGCCATGGCCCGCATGGGCCGCCCGCTCTCCACGTCCTGGGACTTATAGATGAAGACGCGTGAATAGTGGGTGTCGAGGTCGTGAATCCCCTCGCCCCGCAGATAGCCTGAATATGCATTCAATCCCAGCCCCAGAAGGATGATCAGGACCAGGGCGGCCATCTTGGCTTTCCGGTCCGCCAGGGACGCGCCCAGGGAAAGGAGGATCAGCACGGCCGCCACCAGGATGAGTATGCTCGTGCTCCCCATGACGGCAATGAGGAAGAAACCGGCAAAGAAGGTCCCGAGGATGCTGCCCAGGGTGGACAGCGCATAGAGTCGACCCGCCGTGCTTCCCGCCTGCTCGACGGTCACCATCTTCAGTCGCACGGCGTAGGGCGAGATCATCCCCAGGAGGATCGAGGCCGGAGCGAAGAGCACCAGGTTGATGGCGGTCACCGCCACGTAAATCGGCGTGGAATCCAGCCCCCAGAAATCCAGAATCATGGACTTGGCCACCGCCACCAGGCCCGTGCACAGTCCCGCAAACATAATGATGCGCCCCAGGGTGCTCAGGCTGGGACTTCGATCCGCGATGCGCCCCCCCCACCAGTACCCCAGGCTCAGGCTGGCCAGAATGGTCCCGATGAGCGCCGTCCAGACCACGATGGAGGATCCGAAATAGGGCGCCACAATCCGCGCCCCCACCAGCTCCAGAATCATCACCGCCGCACCGCACAGGAAAACGATCCACTCGAGCATGTCACTTTCTCCGATTCAATGCAGCCTCATCACAACCGCACCTGCACACCGATCTCGACGACCCGATCCACTGGAATTCCAAAATAGGTCGTGGCTGTCTGAGCATTTCTCGACATGACGGCAAAGAGCCGCTTGCGCCATTGGGCCATTTTCGAGGCCCCGGTCGTCACCAGGGTCTCCCGGCCCAGGTAAAAGGTCGTGGACTCCGGATCCGTCTCGAGCCCCAACCGGGCGGCCATCCGGAGCACATCCGGCACATCGGGCTTTTCCATGAAACCGTAGAATGCCACCACCCGGCAGAAGCCCTGTCCGAGATCCTCGATCCCGACACGGTCGCTCGCGGGAACCGCCGGCACGTCCACCGATCGGATGGAGAGCAGGATCACTCTTTCGTGAAGCACGTGGCTGTGCTTGAAGTGATGCAGCAGCGCCGAAGGGGTCCCGACGGGGGACACGGTCATGAAGACCGCGGTTCCCTGAACCCGCGAGAAGCTTTGCCCGGGGAGCTCGGCGAGGAAGGCCCTCAGGGGAGCCCTGTCGCTCATCATGGCGCGCGCCAGCTCGTCGCGTCCCTCGTGCCACGTGAACATGACGATCATGATGGCCGCCGCGGTCAGGAGCGTGAACCAGCCGCCGTCCAGCACCTTGAGCAGATTGGCCCCGAAATACGACACGTCGAAGAAAAGGAACACGGCGACCAGAGGAAGGGCTTTCCAGAGCGGCCAGCGCCAGCTCCGGGAGAGCACAAAAAAGTAGATGACCGATGTGATCCCCATGGTCGCCGTCACGGCGATGCCGTAGGCCCCGGCCAGGCGGCTCGAGCTTCCGAAAGCCAGCACCAGTGCGATGCATGAGACCATGAGTGCCGCATTGACTCCCGGAACGTAAATCTGGCCGCGCGTCTCGGAGGAGGTGTGAACGATCCGCACCCGGGGAGAATACCCCAGCTGGACGGCCTGCTGGGTGAGCGAGAACACGCCCGAGATCATGGCCTGGGAGGCAATGACCGTGGCCAAGGTCGAGAGTGCCACCATGGGATAGAGCAGCGGCCTCGGAACCAGGCCGTAAAAAGGGTTGAAAGCCATTTCGGGATGGGACAGGAGCAGCGCCCCCTGGCCCACGTAGTTCAAAACCAGCGCCGGGAAAGCCAGGGCCAGCCAGGAGAGCCGAATGGCACGGGCTCCGAAATGCCCCAAATCCGCATAGAGCGCCTCGCCTCCCGTGATGCACAGCACCACGGAGCCCAGCACGATGATTCCGTGGAGATGGTTTGCCGCGAAGAATCGAAAGCAGTGCACGGGATTGAGAGCCAGGAGGATCCTCGGCGCCTCCTGGCATTCGACGATGCCAAGGACGGCCAGCACAATGAACCAGAGGATCATGACCGGCCCGAACACGAGCCCGATCTTCTCGGTCCCCCGGTGCTGCACGGCGAAGAGGAGGAAAAGAATCAGGCAAGTCGCCGGCACAACCACGGGCTGAGCCGCCCTGGTGGCCACTTCCAGGCCTTCCACCGCTGAAAGCACCGAGATGGCCGGCGTGATGATGCCATCGCCGTAAAGGAGCGCCGCCCCGAAGATGGCCGCCACGGCCACCCGGCTTTGGAGACGGGACGAGAGCACCCTCCGGTCCGTTGGGATGAGGGCCAGCAGGGCAAAAATACCTCCCTCCCCCCGGTTGTCCGCCCGCATGATGAAGGCCACGTACTTGATGCTGACCACGACGGTGAGGGACCAGAAAATGAGCGAAACCACACCCAGGACGTTGGTCTCGCTCAGCTCGATGGCATGGAGACCGTGGAAGCATTCCTTGACGGCGTAAAGAGGGCTGGTGCCAATGTCGCCGTAGACGACCCCCAGGGCTCCCAGGGCCAGGCCAAGCAGCTGTCTCAAGGATTTGGGCGTCGTCGAATGACGCTCGGTGCCGGGGTCTCCCCGGTCCACGGCGGACGAAACCATTGCGGGCATGATGACTCCTCCCGACTGATTCCCTGGAGGACGGACCTCCGGGCCAATCCGGAAGGCTCTCCCCCCTTCGACGCCTGCGAGGTTAGCTGACGGGCTCGGGCCGAAGAGGTTGCCCTACGTCATCAATGACGATGCGCCCCCAAAAGTGGGTCCCCCGCCTCTGCCCCAGGCAGAGCTCGGCGTTTGAACGACGCAGATATAGAACTGTGCCTGATCGATGTCAACGGCTCTATTGGCACCCGCGGGAACCCGGCTCGTCTGGGGGAAGCGCTTTCACCGCGGCAAACGGCTGCCCCGGAACTGGAGAGCATGGGAAACGCGTGAAGGAAAGCTGTTCAGCCTCACCGCGCAAAGCTCATCACCGTGCTCTCCGCCCCCACGGCTATGGCCGAATAGCGGCCCGCTCCCCAGACTGCGTAAAGGTCCACCTGATAATCAGAAGCTTCCGCCGTCCATTGAACGCCATCGAAATGGAGCATGGTGCCCCCCGTTCCCACCACGTGAATGTCGTTGGGCCCGCTCCCCCATATGCCCCAAAGATCGGCGGCCACGCTGAGGCGAATGAGGCTCCAGCGGCACCCGTCGTAGCGCAAAAGGGTGCCCTTGGTTCCCACGGCATAGACATCGGATGGAGAGCTCCCCCAGACACCCAGGATCTGACCGTGGGTCTCCGTCGGCATGCGCTCCCAGCCCCTGCCGTCGAAATGCAGTACGGTTCCGTTGTCACCGACGGCGAAAACATCCGTCGGTGAGCTTCCCCAAACGTTCCAAAGGTTGGACGAGGTTGAGCTGACCATGGAGCTCCACGCCTGGCCATCAAAATGAAGGATCACGCCCCCGGCCCCGACGGCCAGAACCTGTCGCGGCGAGGAGCCCCATACGCCGAGGAGGACATGCGGTGGAATGCCCTGGGCTCTCTGCCATTGAATTCCGTCAAAATGGAGGATGACCCCATCGGAGCCCACCGCAACGACATTCTGATCGGAGCTTCCCCAGATTCCCCAGAGATCGGCCGTCGTGCCGCTCACCATGGGCTTCCACTCCCTGCCGTCAAAGACCTGGATCGCCCCCTGTCTTCCCACGGCCAGCACATGGCTCGCGGAGCTTCCCCACACCGCCATCAGGGCCGGAATGAACGCATGTCGCCGATGCCATCCACCACAAGCGTCCGAAGCCGCCAGGAACAGCATGCTCAACAAGGCGCAAACACTAATGCCGAGGGTCTTTGTCTTCATCAGGGCCATTCCTGGGCAGACAGGGAGCGTTGGGGATCAGCACTCCGCCATGGGTCCTGACCATGCCGACCGGCAAAGGCCACCGCCAGAGTCGAGGAGCGGCAGGGGGAAGCTGGCCGGCCAGCCCCCCCGTCCCCTCCGTGGTTTCCGAGGCCGTCACCATTCCGCTGCAAGGCTCGATCCTAAACGAACTGCTGGCGCATGCCCCGCTTGTTGAGCTTACCCACGCTCGTCTTGGGGAGAGCATCCACGAAAAGGACCCGGTCGGGAGCCCCCCACTTGGAGATGACTCCCCTGCTCACGAAGGACAGGAAATGCGACCTGATGTCATCCTCGGAGACTTGTCCCCTGAATTCCTCCCGAAGGACGACGAGGGCCATGGGGCGCTCCCCCCACTTGTCGTCGGGAACCCCGATCACCGCCGCCTCGCTCACGGCCTCATGCCGCAGGAGAATGTCCTCCAGCTCCAGGGATGAAATCCACTCTCCCCCCGTCTTGATGACATCCTTGAGTCGATCGGTCACCTGCAGGTAGCCGTGGCCGTCGATGAAGCCGATGTCCGCCGTGTGGAGCCAGCCTCCGGCCCAAAGGTCCTCGGATTTCCGCGGCTCCTTGAAATAGCCCTGCGTGAGCCACGGAGCCCTCACCAGCACCTCACCCGCGCTCGCGCCGTCGTGCGGCAGGGTCTTTCCCGCCGCATCGGCCACTCGCAGGTGAACCAGGGGTATGGGAGCGCCGGTTCGACAGCGGACGGTCACCTGCTCCTCGGGCTCCCAATCCAGCATGGCTGGCCTCAAGGGGGCCAGGGTGAGCACGGGGCAGGTCTCGGACATGCCGTAGCCCGTGAAGATGTCGATTCCCAAATCCAGCGCCTTCTGGCACAGCGCCCGGGGAAGGGCCGAGCCTCCGATGACGAGCTTCCAGCCAGAAAGGTCCACATCCTTGATCCCGGGGCTGTTCAACAGCATATGGAGAATGGTCGGCACGCAGTGCGAGAAGGTGACCCTCTCCCGCTGAACCAGATTCAGGATGGTTTCCGGCTCGTAGCGGCCCGGATAGACCTGCTTGGCCCCGACGAGGGTGGCCGCAAAGGGAAATCCCCAGGCGTGAACATGGAACATGGGGGTCAGAGGCATGTAAACCTCGCCCGAGTCGAACCGGGTCTGTGTCCTGAAGCTGCCAAGGGCCGTCAGGATGCCCAGGGTGTGGAGGACCAGCTGGCGGTGGCTGAAGGTGACTCCCTTGGGGGCTCCCGTCGTTCCCGTCGTGTAAAAAGTCGTGGCTTTGGTGCTCTCGTCGAAATCCGGGAAGTCACACTCGCTGTCGCAGGAAGCCAGCAGCGCCTCATACTCCCCCGCCACCTCGAAGCTCGCCGCCGGCGGTGCGGGAAGGTCCGTCATGAGGACGATCCTTTTCACCGTCTTGAGCTCTCCCTTCACCTGCTCCAGAACGGGCAGGAAATCGGAGTTGACCAGCAGGACGTCGTCTTCCGCATGATTGACCGTATAGATGATCTGGTCGGGAGACAGGCGGATGTTGACCATGTGGAGGACCGCCCCCAGCATGGGAATGGCGAAGAATCCCTCCAAGTATCGGTGACTGTCCCAGTCCATGACTCCCACCGTGTCCCCGGGCTTCACGCCCAGGCGCCTGAGGGCATTGCCGAGCCGCCCCACCCGTTCAAGGAAGGTCGCGTAATCATGACGCTTCAGGTCCCGGTAGACGATCTCCTGCCGGGGCGCGTGGATCATGGGGGTGTGCAGGAGCTGCTTGATGATGAGGGGATAGTCGTAGGCCGATGGCGTGCGCTCGATTCGCTGTCCGAACATGAGTAGCCTCCTTTTCGCTTGAGATGTGAGCTGACAAAACGCCAGGCTCTTCTTCTACCATAGGGGGGCCCCGGGTGCACTTCGAAGTTTTCCGTCTTTCCGTCAGCTCGGGAAATCACAGGAGGGCAGGGCAGGAATGGAGCAGAATCCGGGTCAGCGCAGGGGGCTTATCAACCCACGGAGCAGAAGCCAGGAAAGCATCGCGGCAGTATAGGCGGCCATCGGGATGCCCTCTCCGCCGGGACCGCATCATGGAATCCCAACCCCCGCCATGGCCATCCCGCATCCGATGCAGACTCCATTTTCGACACCTCGAAACCGGGTCGAAAAACCGAAGCGCTCGATCAGGACCTCTCCGCAGGAGTGGCAGTAGGTGCTTTCCCCCTCATCCCCGGGCACGTTTCCCGTGTACACGTAATGGAGTCCCTCCTCCAGCCCGATCCGTCGAGCCATCCGAAGCGTTTCCACAGGCGTTGGACGTCGATCCAGGAGCCGGTAGGTCGGGTGAAAGCGGCTCACGTGCCAGGGGATCTCCGGACCGAGGCTCACCAGGTAACGGGCCAGCTGCCGCAGCTCCCCGGGATCGTCGTTGAGCCCGGGGATGAGGAGGGTGGTCACCTCCACCCAGATCCCACATCCCTTCATGAGGCGCAGCGTGTCGAGGACGGGCTGAAGGTGGGCTCCACACTGCTCCCGATAGAATTCGTCGCTGAAGGCCTTCAAATCGATGTTGGCCGCATCCAGAAGCGGGGCCAGCACCTCCATGGCTTCGGCGGTCATGTAGCCATTACTGACGAACACATTGCCCATCCCCGCTCCACGGGCGATCCTCGCCACATCCAGAGCATACTCCATGAAAACCGTGGGCTCGGTATACGTGTAGGAAATGGTCGTGCATCCGCTCCGTGACGCTTCCCCGACGACATCCGCCGCGGGCACCCGCCGCCCGGGGATGAGATGCTGCTCCCGGGGAAGTTGGGAAATATCGGCATTTTGACAGAAAAGGCACCGGAAGTTGCACCCGGCCGTGGCGATGGAATAACTCCTGGAGCCGGGACGAAAGTGAAAAAGCGGCTTCTTCTCGATGGGATCGACATGCTGAGCGATGAGCTGGTCATAGACGAGACTGTGCAGGATCCCCCCGTCGTTCTGCCGGACGGCGCACCTGCCGCGCTTCCCCGGTTTGATCGTGCAGCGCTGGGCACACAGGAAGCATTCCACCGTCTCCGATTCCAGCCTCCGGTAAAGCATGGCCTCCTTCATGGGGACCTCCTGAGCTCAAGGGATTGAATCGGTCAGGGCTCCACCCGGTGGAGCGGCGGGAATCCCACGGCACCTCGTCAGCCGGGAAGAATGCCGACGGTCAGCCTGCCCCGTGGGGATGGCTGTTGTCCCTCGGATGCCCCCTCCGCGGCGGCGTCGAAAGCCAGCACGACGCATGAAACCCCGGCCGGGCGACGGACGACGGCAGATCGTGCAGGAGGGGATCCTGAATGGTCCTCATGGGGTAGCTCATGTCGATCCGCATGGCGATGAAATGTCCGAACGGCTGCCAGTGCAGGAAGCGGGATCGCTCGATGAAGCGCAGATAGCGCAGCAAGACCAGTGGGAAGCAAAGGCAGGTCCGCCACTTCATGGGAACCGGACCCGACAGAACATCGGCCACGAGATGCTGAAGCTCCAAAACTCCAAAAAATTTGGCTTTTCGGTAGACAGAGGCTCGCCAGAGACTCTCGATGCACCGCTGGACGGAAATGATGGAATACTTGTTGAGAACCCCCAGCAGCACGTGACGCCGGGCCACGCGACAGGCCTCTTCCACGGCCCGCCGGGGATGGTCCACAAACTCGAGGGTGGTGATGAGCGCCACCGTGTCGAAGGCATTGTCCTCGTACGGCAGGTCCTCGGCAAAGCCTCGATCCAGGGAAACCCTGGGAGGAATGCGTTTTCGGGCGATCTCCAGCATGTGAGGCGAAGGCTCGAGACCCGTCACCTGATGCCCGAATCCCGCCAGCCACTCCAGGAAAAGCCCCGTGCCACATCCGACCTCGAGGACGGTCTGCGGCAGCACGGGAGACCACACCCGCCGGAGGACCTCCTTCTCGATGGCCGCGGCGGACCGGCCAGGCTCGGTGGCGAGCCAATCCTGGTACCGGTGGGCATCCTCTAAGCGAAAGACGTACCCCACGGAGGTCACATCCTCTCTTGAATCAGGATTCGCTCAAACCGATCCCGCCTGAATCCCCCATCCGACGCAATGAGCACCCCCATCCCCCGGGCTTCAAGGGTTTCCACCCTCGATTTCCAGGACGGCGCCCCGGGCTCCGGACGTGACGAGGTGAGCGTACCGGGCCAGATAACCCGTGCGGACCCTCGGTGCGGGACGAGTCCACCGGAGGCGGCGCTCGTCCAGTGTCCCGGCATCCACCAGGAGCTCCATCTTCTTGCCGGGAATGTCGATGAGAATCGCATCTCCCTCCTCCACCAGCGCAATGGGGCCGCCCACCGCCGCCTCGGGCGAGATGTGCCCGATGGCAGCGCCCTGGGTCCCGCCGCTGAACCGCCCGTCGGTGATGAGCGCCACATCCCGGCCAAGCCCCATGCCCATGATGGCTGCCGTGGGGGTCAGCATCTCCTGCATCCCCGGTCCGCCCTTGGGCCCCTCGTACCGGATGACCACCACGTCCCCCGCCTGGATCCTGCCGCCCAGGATCGCCTCGGCCGCCGAGGACTCGCTTTCGAACACCCGGGCGCGTCCCTGGCGCTTCATCATCTCGGGTGCGACGGCGGACTGCTTCACCACCGCCCCCTCGGGAGCCAGGTTGCCATAGAGCACCCCTATCCCGCCCTCCTCGTGGTACGGCCGGCTCAGCGGACGAATCACTTCAGGATCCAGCACCTGCGCCGCATCCATGTTCTCTCCCACGGTCCTTCCCGCCACCGTCGGGACCTGGGGGTGGATCAGGCCGCGGGCCGAAAGCTCCTTCATCACCGCCTGGACTCCGCCCGCGGTGTTGAGATCCTCCAGGAAGTGCGGGCCGGCCGGCCGCAGACTGCACAGGTGCGGCGTACGGGAGGAGACCTCGTTGAAAAGGTCGAGACTGAGGTGGATGCCAGCCTCATGGGCGATGGCCGGAACGTGAAGGACCGTGTTGGTCGAGCAGCCCAGGGCCATATCCACGGCGATGGCGTTCTCGAATGCCTGGAGAGTGGCGATGTCCCTGGGGAGAACACCCCTCCCGACCAGGTCCATGATGCGCATGCCGGCCATTTTGGCCAGCCGGATCCGGGCGGCGCTCACCGCCGGAATCGTCCCATTCCCGGGAAGCCCGAGACCCAGGGCCTCCGTCAGGCAATTCATGGAGTTGGCCGTGAACATCCCGGCACAGGAACCGCACCCGGGGCACGCCTCGTCTTCCAGCTCGGCCAGCTGGTGCTCGGAGATCTGACCCGCCTTGAGGGCCCCCACGCCTTCAAAGACCGAGATGAGATCCACCGGCCTGCGACCGACTTTCCCAGCCAGCATGGGACCGCCGCTCACGACGATGGCGGGGATGTTGAGGCGCAGGGCGGCCATCAGCATGCCGGGGATGATCTTGTCGCAGTTGGGGATGAGGACCAGGCCGTCGAAGGGGTGAGCCGTCGCCATGACCTCCACCGAATCGGCGATGAGCTCCCGACTGGCCAGGGAATAGCGCATGCCCGCATGGTTCATGGCGATACCGTCGCACACGCCGATGGTGCTGAACTCCACCGGAGTTCCCCCGGCGTGCCGAACTCCCGCCTTGACCGCATCGGCGATCTTATCCAGATGGATATGACCGGGTATGATCTCGTTGAATGAATTCGCCACTCCGATCAGGGGCCGATCCAGCTCGGCCTGCGTATACCCCATGGCCTTCAACAATGAGCGATGAGGGGCCTTCTCCACTCCGCTTTTCATGGCATCACTGCGCATCAGGTCTTCTCCCGCATGGATGGCGGATCAATGAGCATGTGCATTTTTCCTCTTTGACAGCTGAACCCAGCTCAACATAGTAAATGGATTCCAGCAGGAGTGACAAGGGGAAAAAGCTGACAGCGGCTCAGCTGCAATGAGGCCGGGAAAACATTGGACAGCCGAAAGTTAAAGTTTTATAATCTGGCCCAAGTTAATTGACTTTGTGAGGAACATAAGCAGGAGGTTTGAGGTCATGGATGTCGAAACGCAGAAAGCCCTTTACCCCATCGGAATCGTCGCCGAGCTCCTGGACATTCATCCCAGGACTCTGAGGATCTACGAGCAGGAAGGTCTCGTCAAACCGGCTCGACGCGGTGGGAAGCGCTATTATTCCAACAACGATCTGCAATGGCTGAAGTGCCTGCGAAAGCTTCTGTCCGACGAGGGCCTGAACATCGCCGGCATCAAGAAGCTCTTGACCATTGCACCTTGCTGGGAGATCAGGGGATGCGGCGAGGACGCCCGGAAGGACTGTCCCGCCATTCTCAATTTTCCGGTGCCCTGCTGGGATCTCATGCCGAGATCGTGCAAGGACAACCATCAAGTCTGCTCCGAATGCGAGGTCTATCTCAACAAAATGAACCACGTCCTGGCGGCCAGGGCTCAAGGCACGAGCCGCTCCTGACGGGGGCGGAGGTGCATCAACGGCAACGGACCTCGCCTCTCCGCTCCGCGCTGACCTCAGGACAGCCCCCCGCCGCCACGACAGCAGGCTGACTTCAGGGTGCCCGACTGGCTGCCCCGCGGATCGATGGAAATGACCCGGGAGCGTGGTCGCGGTCCAACAATCTGGCGGCGGGCGTCCGGAAGAGCGCATTCCCATGAGAGTCGCATCCCCATCCCCCACTCACCGGCTTCAAGGCTCCGCCAGCACCGGGACGCATACCATTTTTGGGCCGGTCCCGTCGAGGCGACTGGGGCGATCCCTCGGCATCGACGTCATCCCCCCCAAGACCTGCAGCTTCGACTGCATCTACTGTGAGTCCGGCCGAACCACCCTCCTCACGATGGAAAGGCAGCTCTTCCTCCCCCCCGAAAGCGTCTTCGAGGACCTTCGGCGCCACTGCGCGGACCACCCCGGAGCAGCCGATATCCTGACGCTGTCGAGCGCCGGGGAGCCCACGCTTTACGCAGCTCTGGGCGATCTCCTCGCGATGATCAAGCATGGATTCCCCGATCTCCCTCTGGCGGTGATCACCAACGGCTCCCTCCTCTGGGACCCGTCCGTACGCCATGATCTCAAGCATGCCGACCTCGTCATCCCCTCCCTCGATGCCGTGACACCCGCCATTTTCGAGAGGATCAACCGCCCCTGCGAGGGAGTGACCATGGATCTGGTGCTGGAAGGGCTGCATGCCTTCAGGAGGGAATATCGGGGAAGACTGCACATGGAGATCCTGCTGGTGGCCGGCCACAACGACCTCCCGACCGAGATCCGGAAGCTGGCCCGCGTGATGGAGACCATTCGCCCCGATGCCGTGGAGCTCAACACCGTGGTGCGTCCCCCGGCGCTCCCCGGGGTCGCCGGCCTATCCGAGACCGAAATGGAGCGCGCGCGATCCCTGTTTGCCGGCTCCAACACAACGATCGTGGGAAGCTACCACGGGAAAAAGACCTGCCTTGGGGAAGACCGGCAACTGGAGTCACGCATCCTCGCCCTCGTGGGGAGAAGACCCTGCACTGCTCTAGAGATGGCTCATTCCCTTTCCGTCCCGTCGGGCCAGATGGAGCAGGCCGTGGAGGATCTTGTGAAAGCCCACTCCATCGAGGCCTATGCCCATGCGGGAAGCGTCTACTTTCGCATCGCCCGAAAAGGGCATCAGCGGCATCACGAGAGCTGATCCCTCATCGCCAGACCGGACATGAAAAAGCCCCGCCCCTCATCCTTCGGCACCAGCGGATGGGAGGCGGGGCCAGCATCGATCTGTCAGCGCATGAGCCTTGCCGGCTCAGTGGGCTCGGATCTCCTCACCCAGCGTCTTTTCGGATTCGAACAGCACCGGCTCTTTCCCTTCCGCCTCGGCTTCCGTGAAGAGATCGGTGTCGCTCTGAACGGCCAGAGCCTGCCGAAGCACATCGTCCATGTGCTCCACCAGCTCGATGTCCACCTCTTGCAGGATCTTCGCCGGGATATCCTTGAGGTCCTTGGCGTTCTCCCTGGGGACGAGCACCTTTTTGATGAGAGCCCGGTGAGCCGCCAGAATCTTCTCCTTCAGGCCGCCAATGGGCAGAACCCTTCCGCGCAGGGTGATCTCACCCGTCATGGCCACCTCGCTCCGAACCGGAACCTTGGTCAGGGCGGACACAATGGATGTGGCCATGGTGATTCCAGCCGAAGGGCCGTCCTTGGGGATGGCGCCTTCGGGGACGTGGACATGAATGTCCAGGTTCTGGTAGAAATCGGCTTCGATCCGGAGCTGCTTGGACCGCGACCGCACATAGCTCAGAGCCGCCTGGGCCGATTCCTGCATGACCTCGCCCAGCTTGCCCGTGATGGTGATCTTGCCCTTGCCGGGCATGGTCACGGTCTCGATCCCCAGAATATCTCCTCCGAACTCGGTCCACGCCAGTCCCATGGCCAGACCGACCTCGTCCTTTTCCTCGACCCGCCCGTAGCGGAACTTGGTGATGCCGAGATACTCCTGGATGAGCTCCTCGGACAGCTCGACCCGCGTATCCTTGCCCTGGCGCACGACTTCCTTGGCCACCTTTCGGCACACCGACGCGATCTCGCGCTCGAGGTTCCGAACACCGGCCTCCTTGGTGTAATGGCGGATGATGTGCAGGAGGATGTCGTCGGTGAATTCCAGGTTCTCGACGCTGAGCCCGTTGGCCTTGCACTGCTTGGCCACCAGAAAATCCCTGGCGATACAGAGCTTGTCGTACTCTGTGTAGCCCGCGATCTGGATCACCTCCATCCTGTCCCTCAGTGGTGCCGGAATGGCATGAAGGTTGTTAGCCGTGGTGATGAAAAACACCTCCGAAAGATCATAGTCCAGATCGAGATAATGGTCGTTGAAGGCACTGTTCTGCTCGGGATCCAGCACTTCCAGAAGCGCCGCCGACGGATCGCCCCGGAAATCCATGCTCAGTTTGTCGATCTCGTCCAGGCAGAAGACCGGGTTGTTGCTCTTGGCCTTCTTGAGACTCTGGATGATCTTTCCTGGAAGCGCCCCGATGTAGGTGCGCCGATGGCCCCGTATCTCCGCTTCATCCCGGACGCCGCCCAGGGACAGCCGGATGAAGTTGCGGTTCATGGAGCGGGCAATGGACTTGGCCAGCGATGTCTTCCCGACACCCGGAGGACCAACGAAGCACAAGATGGGCCCCTTGATCTTCTTGACCAGAGCCTGTACCGCCAGGTACTCGAGGATGCGCTCCTTGGGCTTCTCCAGCGCATAGTGGTCCTCGTCCAGGATCCGCGTCGCCTCGTCGATATCCAGCTTGTCCTTGGTCTTCTCGAACCACGGCAGGGAAAGGATCCAGTCGATGTAGTTCCGCACCACCGTGGCCTCGGCGCTCATGGGCGACATCAATTTGAGCTTCTTGAGCTCGGCCCTCACCTTGGCCGCGGCTTCCTGAGTCAGCTTCTTGCGCTTGATGCGCTTTTCGAGCTCCTCCAGCTCGCTCTTGAAATCGTCCTTCTCCCCCATTTCCTTCTGGATGGCACGCATCTGCTCGTTGAGATAATACTCCCGCTGCGTCTTCTCCATCTGCTTTTTGACGCGGCCCTTGATACGCTCTTCCGTCTGGGTGATGTCGATCTCGGCGCGGATGTGCCCGAACAGCTTTTCCAGCCGCTGGGCCACCTGGGTGATTTCCAGGAGCTTCTGCTTCACATCGATGCTGAACGGCATGTACGACGCCACGGTATCCGCCAGCTTCGAAGGGCTGCCGATGGCGGCCACCGATTCCAGGACTTCCTGGGTGATTTTCTTGTTGTGCTTGGAGTAGGCTTCGAAGACCGTCTGAATGCTCCGCTTGAGCGCCTCGATGGTGACGCTGTCGTCATCGGACTCCTCGAGTGGCTCCAGCTGCACCATGAAGTGATCCGGGCTCGGAATGAAATGCTGTATCCGACACCGATGGTCCCCTTCCACCAGCACCTTCACCGTGCCGTCGGGCAGCCTCAGGATCTGAAGAATATTGGCCACCGTGCCGACGCGGTAGATGTCCCCTTCGCTGGGCGTGTCCGTCTTGGCCTTGGTCTGGGCGGCCAGAAAGATCCTCTTGTCGGCTCCGGTGGCCTTCTCCAGAGCGTTGACCGACTTGTCACGCCCCACGAAGAGCGGCACCACCATGGAGGGGAACACCACGATGTCCCTCAAGGGCAAAAGCGGCATTACGAGATTTCCAGCGGAGGACTGCTGATCGTCTTTATTTCGTGTCAGTTTAAACATGGGCCATTCATCCTCGGATTCAATGCCTTGCCTGAGGGCGGGGCACCCGCGAGACGCTCGCCTTGCAGCCGACTCCACACTGAGGAGCCTGACTCATCAGTTCCGCCTCCGCGGGCCACAGCCCGATCTGAGCTGAGGTACAACCCTGAATCGAGATCGCGTGCTTCACCTCGGCATGGGGGCTCACCCCACCACCGACGGCGCCCATCAACGAATCCCCAAACAGGGGCTCTATGCCGACTCCTGAGTCTGATTCCTGTAAAGCAGCAAGGGGACCGCCTGCTTGGAGATCACATCCTCGTTGATGATGCACTCCTGAATCTCAGGGTGCGACGGGAGATCATACATGATGTCGAGCATGATGTTCTCCATGATGGAGCGCAGCCCCCTGGCCCCGGACTTCCTTCTCAGGGCCTCCTTGGAGATGGCCCTAAGACTGCCATCGGTGAACCGGAGTCTGACGTCTTCCAGCTCGAACAGCTTCTTGTACTGTTTCACCAGCGCATTCTTGGGCTCGGTGAGGATGCTCACCAGCTCATCCTCGGTGAGCTCGTTGAGCGTCGCCAGGACCGGAAGCCGTCCTACGAATTCGGGAATCAGGCCGAACCGGATGAGATCCTCGGGCTGCACCTTCCCCAGGACCTCCCCCACGTTCCTGTCCTGCTTGCTGCGGATCTCGGCTCCAAAGCCCAGGCCTTTCACTCCGACCCGCGACTGGATGATGGTCTCGAGATAGTTGAAGGCTCCACCGCATATGAAGAGAATGTTGGTCGTATCGATCTTGATGAATTCCTGCTGGGGGTGCTTGCGCCCGCCCTTGGGGGGGACATTGGCCACCGTGCCCTCGAGGATTTTCAGCAAAGCCTGCTGAACACCCTCCCCCGAGACATCGCGCGTGATGGAAGGACTATCGGACTTCTTGGCGATCTTGTCGATCTCGTCAATGTAGACGATCCCCCGGGAGGCCTTCTCGATGTCATAGTCCGCGGCCTGAATGAGGCTGACCAGGATATTCTCCACGTCTTCACCGACATATCCCGCTTCCGTCAGGGTCGTGGCATCGGCAATGGTGAACGGGACATTCAGGATCCTGGCGAGGGTCTGGGCCAGGAGGGTCTTCCCCGAGCCCGTGGGACCGATCATGAGGATGTTGCTCTTCTGTAGCTCGACATCATTCTTGTCCAGCTTGAGCTCGATGCGCTTGTAATGGTTGTGCACCGCCACGGAGAGGACCTTCTTGGCCCGCTCCTGGCCAATGACGTACTGGTCCAGAATGGACTTGATCTCGACCGGCTTCGGGATGGACGTGGCTCGAGCCGCCTCCTCCCGCTCGTATTCCTCGGCGATGATGTCGTTGCACAGCTCCACACACTCGTCACAGATATAAACCGTAGGACCGGCTATGAGCTTCTTCACCTCGTCCTGACCCTTGCCGCAGAAGGAGCATCGGAGCTCCCCGCTTCGCTCGTCGCGCTTCCTCGCCATTCGAACCCTCCTCGTGTATCCAGACAGCACCGAAAACATTTTCGACGCAGAATGGTGCTGGAAAACTTCATGCCAAGAACCACAAAGATACAAGCGATTCTATTATAAACACGGGGCTCCCAATTAGCTACTTGAAATCGTCCGCGCCTGGCCGGTTCATCGGCATGATGGGCCAGCCCGGGGGATCTCCCGCCTCACCTCCGGCTAACTGCGCCTCTCAGGCCGTGGGGATGGGCGGCTCCGACCATCTTCCAGGAGGCTGCCCGAGAATATCCTGTGTCATTTCAACGGAGCGCAGCGAAGAGAGAAATCTCCAGGAATCCAGTGATCACGAAGATCGAGATTTCTCGCTATCGCTCGAAGGGACCGTTCTCGGGCATCATCCGAGGGACCACTTCCACCCCGCCCTGCAAGTGGCGAAGGCGCTGAGCCGCGAAAGGATCCGGCACAGCACTCAACTCGAAAGATCCAGGCGGAAACTTGAACTGATTCAGATCCTTCCTCGGTGAGTCCTCAAGCCGCTCAAGGCCGGCAGCCGGGGCAATCGACCGGAAATTGGAAGGCGTATGCTTCGAGGGGCGCTCCCTCTGGGGCGTTCGGAAAGAGGGGATGTACCGGAGGAAAGCTCCTCGGGAAGGGGCTGCCGGATCCGCAAGCCCCGAACCGGCTCCGACGGCAGCCCCTTCCCGTTTCAGACAGACTATGTGACGGTCAGCTTCTGCCCCTGGGGCGCGACCAAGCGACGGGCGATCACTTCATCCACCAGGCCGTATTCCTTGGCCTGATCCCCGGACATGAAGAAATCGCGATCAGTGTCTCGCTCGATCTGGTCAAAGGTCTTGCCCGTGTGATCCATGAGGATCCGGTTCAGCTCCTCGCGCAGCCTCAGGATCTCGCGAGCCTGGATTTCCACGTCCGTGGCCTGACCCTGAAATCCCCCCATGGGCTGGTGCAGCATGATGCGCACATGGGGCAGCGCGTAACGCTTTCCTTTCACCCCCGCGGCCAGGAGCACAGCCGCCATGCTGGCCGCCTGCCCCATGCAGAGGGTCGAGACATCGGGCTTGATGTACTGCATGGTGTCGTAGATGGCGAGGCCCGCGGTCACCAGCCCCCCCGGAGAATTGATATAAAAGTAAATATCCTTGTCCGGATCCTCCGATTCCAGAAACAGCATCTGGGCGATGATCACATTGGCCACGTCATCCGTGACCGCCGTTCCCAGAAAAATGATCCGGTCCCTGAGGAGCCTGGAATAGATATCGAAAGCCCGCTCTCCACGGCTGCTCTGCTCGATGACGATAGGAATGAGCGACATCCCTTTACTCCTGTTCTTTCGATTCCGCCGTATCCGGTGCGGCCTCGGCCTCGGCAGTCCCTTCGGTAAACACGGCATGCTCCTCGAGGAGGCTGAGAACCTTTTCCTTGATCCTGGCTTCCTTCGCCTGCTCCACCAGCGGATTGTCGGCGTACTTTTCCCTGACTTCGTCGATGGGCATCCGGGCCACCCTCGCCACGCCCTGGAGCACTTCATCAACTTCCTCATCCGTCAGCGTCAAGCCCTCTTCCTCGGCAATGCGGCCCAGGATGAGGCTGAGTCGGACATTGCGCTCGGCCTGGGGCCGGTAATCCCCCCGGATTTCGGGAGTGTCCAGCATGGTCGGATCGATCTTGAGCCCCTGGCTCTGGAACTGATACTGGAAAGCTCGAAGGTTGTGATCCACCTCCTTCTCGACGGCCTTGGACGGGACATCGAACCGGATCATTTCCAGGAGCTGATCGGATATCTGCTTGCGCACATCGGACTTGCTCTGGTCGTCCATACGTTGCTGCAAATGATTGACAATCTCCTGCCGGAGAACCTCCAACGTGTCGAACTGTCCGACAGTTTGCGCGAATTCGTCATTCAGATCGGGAACCGTCTTTTCCTTGACTTCCCGAATCGTGACCTCATACCGGACCTGCCGAGAAGACTCCCCTTCAGCCCCTTCCGCCTCGGGCTGATCCAGGACGAAGCCCAGACTGTCGCCGGAGAAGTGCCCCACCAGATGCTCGTCGAAATCCGGATGCAGACTGTTTTTGCCCACTTCGATCATCTGCTCGGAGGGCTTCTCGTCGGTGGGATCCGTCCCCTCCAACCAGGAGCGGTAATCGATGACCGCGACATCCCCATAGCGGACGCCGCGCTCCAAATCGATGGACTTCAGCTCCGAATGCTGCTCCCGAAGCCTCTCCAGCTCTGCCTGGACCATCTCATCGCTGACGGCGGTGTCGGCGCGCCGTATGGGCAGCCCCCTGTAACCGGCCAGCTCGAAGGGCGGGCAGACTTCCACGACGGCGGCATAAACGAGGGCCCCCTTTTCGTCGAACTTGCTCTCATCCACCTCGGCCTCGACCAGCGGCTTGATATCCGATTCCCGAAGAGCCTGGGGAAACGACTCCTCGATGAATTGGGCCGTGACTTCGTGCTCGACCGATTTGCCGTAATAGGATTTGAGAATATTTCTGGGAACCTTGCCCGGCCTGAAGCCCTTGATGCGCACCTGCCCGGACAGATCGCGATAGCGCTTGTCGATGGCCTGCTGCACCCTCTTGGCGGGGATCTCCACGTGAAGTCTTTTCTGGCTGGGGCTCAAATCTTCCACGGAAACGTTCAATTCCACCTCTTCAGACCTTCCTTTCAACCATGGGAAATGCCATTATGGAGAACTTGGCTGGCAGCGACTTCCTCTGGTGCGAGAGGGGGGAGTTGAACCCCCACGGTTGCCCGCTGGATCCTAAGTCCAGTGCGTCTGCCAGTTCCGCCACTCTCGCAGCAAACCTCAGCGAAATCCGTAAACTTTTTTCTAAAATCACTTTTTACCGATCAAGTCAAGGCGATTGTGGCACGTCTAAATTATTCATATAAGAACAGGAGACCAGACCGGCAAGCTTTGGAGCCGAGATCCTGGGCTGGGGAATGATTCCAGAGCGAGCGCGTCGTCACAGCCTGGAACGGTGACACCGCGGCGTACGGGGATGAAGGGGAGCGATGACGCTTGTGTCCACCCAGAAAAACGGGTCGAGCCTGAGGCGGGATTCCACAGGGCCTGACGGGTCAGGCGGTTCAGTGCATGGCCCACGGGCACCCCGGCCCGCCGATGTCAGAATCCAAGCCATCCTCTGGGATTTCAGCCGACTTGCCTGCATGGGCTGAAATCCGGTACGGATCCGTTCCGAGGGGGGCACCCCGTCAGAGTCCCCCCATCAGCGGGGGGACCCCGAAACGCCTCGACCGCCAGCGCGAGGGCTCACGGCAGCTCGTCGAAGCGGCAGACCAGGTCCACCATGTCATCCTCGGCGGCCAGACTGACCTTGTAGGGCAGCGTCCTGAAGAGGCCGATCATGGCTTTGTTGTTGAGGGACGTGTAGGCCACCAGCCCCTCGATGCCGTTGTCCCTGGCCGCCTCGGCCAGCTTCTCCAGGATCCGCTTGGAGAGCCCCCTGCGCTTCCAGTCCTTGGTCACCGAGAAGGCCACCTCGGCCAGGTTTCTCCGGGCATCCAGCACATAGCCGCCCACGGCGATGATCCTCCCGAAGCCCAGCTCCCCGATGGTGGCCACCATGGTCATTTCCTGCGTGTAGTCGATCTGGAACATGGAGGCCACGTCATCCCGGATGAAGCTCGTCTTCTTGTGGAAGAACCGGGAGAGGATGTCATTCTTGTCGAGGTTGTAAAAATGCTCCTGCAGCCTCCGCTCGTCCACGGGCTTGGCCGGACGGATCGTGACCTTGTGGTCGCCGATCGTGATCGTCTCCTCGTACTTCAGCGGGTAGACGGCCTGAATGGACTCCTTCAGGGAGCGATCGCTCCCGATGAGCCCCAGCTCCCTGGCCCGATGAAACAGCTCGTCCCGGAAATTGGGGTGGGCCAGGCTGATCATGGCCATGGCGCGCTCCTGAAGGCTCTTGCCAAAGAGGTTCACCACGCCGAACTCGCTCACCACGTAATAGACGTCACTCCTCGGAACCACCACCGCCTTGTCTTCCAGTGTCGGCACGATGCGGCTCATGGAGCCGTCCCGGGCCGTGGAAACGATCATGAGCACCGACTTTCCGCCGGGGGATTGGGCGGCCCCCCTCACGAAATCCAGCACCCCCGTCACACCGGAAAAATGATTGTAGGGCAGCGCATCCACCGCCACCTGTCCCGTGAGATCCATGACCGTCGCCACGTTCAGTGAAACCATGTTGTTGTGGGATGCGATGACCATCGGACTGTTCACGTAGTCCGAGGGATGGAACTCGATGGCCGGGTTGTCATGGAGGTACTCATAGAGATTCGCGGTGCCGATGGCGCTGCTGGCCACGATCTTGCCCTCGTTCACCCCCTTCTTCCGATTGGTGATGACGCCCCGGGAAATGAGACCCAGAAGGCCGTCCGTCAGGAACTCCGTATGGACCCCCAGGTCGTTCTTGTCCTCCATGGCCAGGAGAGTCGCCTGGGGGGTCGCTCCCAGGCCCAGCTGGAGGGTCGATCCATCCTCCACGAGCTTGGCCACGTAGCGCCCGATCATCTTTCCGGCCTCCAGCTCCACCACGTCCCCCACGGTCAGGAGGTCCTCCTCATGCTCCACGATCACGTCCACGTCATCCACGTGGATGAAGGAACGGCCGAGCACGCGGGGCATCCGGGGATTGACCTGGGCGATGACCAGGTCGGCGGACTGGGCCGCGGAGAGGGTCACATCCACCGAAATCCCGAGGCTCATCCAGCCGAAATCGTCGGGCGGAGACACCTGGATCAGCGCCACGTGGACGGGGATCTGGTGGCTCATGAACAGGCGGGGTACGGCGGAGAGGTTGATGGGCGTGAAGAAACGGCGATTGGCCGAAAGCGCCCGGGGAATGCCCGATCCTGAATAAAACGAGCGGATCGTGAAGGCGTTGCTCGACTTCTCGTTGGCCAGGAGCGTCAGGGGCGCCGTTTCGAGGCTCAGGAGCCGAACCACCTCGATGTCCGTGAAATGGCTGGACTGGGCGGCCAGCTCCTTGACCAGGTGCTGGGGCTCGCCACAGGAAGTGCCAATGAACACGCGCTGGCCCGGCTTGATCCTGCCGATAGCCTCCTTCGCGGAACGCCGCTTCATCAAGTAATCGTCGGGCCAGTATTTTCGGATCATGATTCCCCTTCTCTCGGGCGACTTCGCTCGTCCACTCTCCTGACGGTTCCGCACCATCCGGGGGGCTCCCATCGCGGGCGGCCAGGCCCACGAGCCCTCGTGATCCCATTCCAGCTTCGAGGCCGTTGAGCCCTCGCGGGCGGTTCAAGCCCCGCCCTGAACATCGGACGTCGAGCGGTCAAGCTGAAAGCCGCGTACAGGAGTGGAACAGGTGAGACAATGTTAAACAAAAGCTACCATTGTTTCAAATCATTTAACAACCTTTGGGCGCGCAGGGTCGTCCACGCCGGATGCACTCCGGAATACCCATCGTTTCATGACACCCGGGGCCCCTGAGACCGAAGTCCAGCGATTTAGTTTTTGATTTATTCATTAAATTTGATATTAACAAATCCTTAACTGAAGGACCTGGGGGGGGTAGCGAGCCGGCTGCCGATGCGTTCTTTCGGCTCATCCACCAACTCCCCGCCGACGGCTCCCGCTGAAGACCAGGCCCCTTTCGGAAGCTCATGCGGACAGTGCCAAGTGGCAGGAGGTCCCGCCGCAAGCGGAGCCTCGATGGAAGTGAACGCGCTCCATAGGAGCTCAACGCTACAATCCACGAGGGGAGAAATGTAATGGATTTCCAATTGACCGACGAACAACGCATGATCAGGGAAACGGTTTACAAGTGGTCCGTTCAGGAGCTGGGCCCCCTGCAGGAGAAGATTGACGAAGAAGACTGGTTTCCTCCCGATTTTTTTCAGAAATGCGCGGACATCGGCATTCTGGGCATCACCATGGACGAGAAGTACGGCGGCCTCGGCGGCGACGTCCTCATGCAGGCGCTGGCCATCGAGGAGATGAGCCGCATCTGCCCGGCCCTGGCCATGAGCTACGGTGCTCACTCCAACCTCTGCGCCAACAATATTCATAAGAACGCCAATGAGATGCTGAAGGAGAAATACCTGCCTCCCCTCATCCGGGGCGAGAAGATCGGCGCCCTGGGCTTGACGGAGCCCAATGCCGGCTCCGACGCCATGAGCCTGCGGACGCGTGCGGTCAAAAAGGGTGACAAGTATATTCTGAACGGCAGCAAGATCTTCATCACCAACGGTCCCGTGGCGGACACGCTCCTGGTGTACGCCAAGACCGAGCCCGACCTGGGCGCCAAGGGCATCAGCGCGTTCATCGTCGAGAAGGAGTACCCCGGCTTCGCCGTCTCCAGAAAGCTCAAGAAGGTAGGCATGCGCGGCTCCCCGACGGCCGAGCTGGTGTTCGACAACTGTGAAGTGCCGGCCGAGAATCTTGTCGGGCAGGAGAACATGGGTGTCCACGTCATGACGAGCGGCCTCGACATCGAGCGCATCGTGCTGGCGGCGGGATCCGTCGGCATGGCTCAGCAGGCCCTGGATTATTCCATCCGCTACGCCGTGGAGCGCGAGCAGTTCGGCCAGCCCATCGCCAATTTCCAGATGATCCAGCAGAAGCTGGCGGACATGTATGCTCGCACCGAGGCGGCTCGCCTCCTGGTCTACCGCGCCGCCACCGTGGCTCAAAGCTCCAAGAGGGGCGGAAAAGGGACGGAGCTCACCCGTCAGGCCGCTGCGGCCATTCTTTTCGCCGGCGAGATGGCGACCTGGGTGTGCGATCAGGGTGTGCAGATCCACGGCGGGTACGGCTACTGCCTGGAATTCCCGGTCCAGAAGCTCTGGCGCGACGCCAAGCTGTACGAGATCGGAGCTGGGACGAGCGAAGTCCGCCGGATGATCATCGCCCGGGAGCTCACCCGCGAGGAATTCGCCAGGAAGGCGCAACGCTAGCCATCGGGAGGGCAACATGGAAGCATCACTGGTCCTGGAAGAGCGACTAGATCAGGTGGCTCTTCTGACCCTGAACCGGCCCGAAGCGATGAATTCCTTCAACTTCGGGATGCTGCGGGCGCTCAAGGAAAAGGTCGAGGCGATCCATTTCGACAACGAAGTCCGGGTGGTCATCATCACAGGCGCCGGGAAGGCCTTCTGCGCCGGAGCCGATCTCAAGGAACGGGCGACGCTCAGTGAGCAGCAGGTTCGCGAGTTCATTTATACCATCCGCAATCTTTTCACCTTCATCGAGAACATGAGCAAACCGGTCATCGCCGCCGTGAACGGCATCGCCCTGGGTGGCGGAACGGAGCTGGCCCTGGGATGCGACCTGCGCATCGTCTCGACGGCGGCGTCCATGGGCCTGACCGAGACCCGGCTGGCCATCATTCCAGGAGCCGGCGGAACCCAGAGGCTGCCCAGGCTGGTGGGGAGGGGCAAAGCCAAGGAGCTCATCTTCACGGGAAGACGGGTGGAAGCGCCCGAAGCCCTCGAGATCGGTCTCGCCAACAAGATCTGCCCACCCGAAGCCCTTCTGGACGAATGTCGGGCCATGGCGGCCATGATCCGCGAGACGGGTCCCATCGCCATCCAGCAAGCCAAGTATGCCATCAACAACGGTCTCGAGACCGACATCGGAACCGGCCTCGCCATCGAGTCCAACGCCTACTGGACCTTGATCCCCACCGAGGACCGGCTGGAAGGTCTGGCGGCGTTCCGTGAGAAGAGAAAACCCGTCTACAGGGGGAAGTAGAACTCAAGTCGAGCGATCAGCTTTCAGCAGCCGGTTGTCAGCGGCAGATCCATGGTTTCCACGGGATGCGGCGCCGGGGCGACCTTCCAACGGATCAGGCGCTTCGACAGACCGTGGGCCGCATGGCCCTGCTGACTCCGGGGGCTGAAGGCTTATCGCTCAGTTTGGTCAGAAGACAAGGGGATGCGACATGACTGATGCGAGGATGGAGAATCGGGCTTTCTGGGAGAACGAAGAGCTCAAGCTGGACGGGAAGGTCTATGAGGCCATTTGGACCGGCGGGGAGGCGGCCGTCAACCGGCTGACCAAGCAGGGAAAACAGCCCGCACGGGAGCTCATCCGCAAGCTCATCGACCCGGACACCGAGCTCTTCGAGCTGAGCCGGCTGGCCGGATTCGGCATGTTCTACCCGGAGGTGGATGACGTACCCTGCGGCGGCATCATCACGGGAATCGGCCGGATCCATGGCAACTGGACCATGATTGTGGCCAGCGACAGCCGCGTCAAGGCCGGCACCTATTTTCCCATCACCCTCAAGAAGCACATGCGGGCCCAGGCCATCGCCGAGCGCTGCGGTCTGAACTGCGTTTATATCGCGGATTCCGGCGGGGCCTATCTGCCCATGCAGGCCGATGTCTTTCCCGATGACCAGCATTTCGGGTCCATGTTCTACAACATGGCCCGCATGTCGGCCAGGGGCTTGAAGCAGATCACGCTCAGCACGGGCGGCAACACGGCCGGCGGGGCCTACATCGTCTTCATGGCCTGCCAGTCCATCATGATCGACAAAATGTCCTACTCCTTCCTGGGAGGTCCACCCCTGGTGAAGGCGGCCACGGGCGAGGTGATTTCAGCCGAGGACCTGGGAGGGGCCAGAGTGCACACCCAGATCTCGGGTGGTGCCGATCATTTTTGCCGCAACCAGGACGAAGCGGTTCTCAAGGTCCGGGAGATCCTCTCCCTCGAGCCCCCCCAGAAGCTCCAGACCCACCGCTATGCCGAGGTGCCGCCTCGAGTCCCGGTGGAGTCCATCTACGAGATGCTTCCGGCCAAGATCCACCAGGGCATGAACGTTCGGAGCTTCCTCGAAGCCATCGCCGATGACAGCCACTTCATCGAGTACAAGAGCCAGTATGCCCCTGGCCGCGGGGACAATATCGTGGCGGGCAAGCTGCGCATCAAGGGGCTTCCCGTGGGCATCATCGCATCCAACGCCCTGGGGATCATTTTCCACGAGGCGGCCCGCAAGGCCACCGAGTGGATCGTCCGGTGCTCCCAGGAGAAGGTCCCCCTTCTTTTCGTTCAGAGCTCGCCCGGCTACATGGTGGGCTCGGAGTCCGAGCACATGGGCATCGGCAAGTACGGGGCCGATATGGTGCGGTCGGTATCGTGCGCCCAGGTCCCGCGTATCCAGCTGGTCATCGGCCCCGACAACGGCGCCGCCAACTATGGCATGTGCGGTCGTGCCTATCGGCCTCATTTCCTGTTCCACACCATGCGGTCCAGGACGTCGGTCATGAGCGGGCGGTCGGCGGCCGAGGTGCTCCTCACCATCGAGGAGCGCAAGCGGGCCGGTCAGGGGAATCCCATGAGCGAAGGCGAAAAGCAGGCCTTTCGCCAGCAGATGATGGAAAAGTACGACGGGGAGGCTCACCCCTTCTATTGCGCGGCGCGACTCCTGAGCGACCGGGTCCTCAAGTTCAGCGAGATCCGCGACTGGCTGGCCATGGCCTTTGAAGTGAGCATGCTCACACCCATTGGCGAGCCGGCCTTCGGCAACCTGAGATTTTAACAGCCTGCCCTGACTGGGTCAGGGGCGCGGGGATCGGGGCGGGGCTGCCTTCCAGCCCCTGCGCGAGACACTGGGATCTGGATGCGGAGGCCGGGCTGTTCCGGCATCGATCGGTCCGATCGGTCCAGCGCCGGCTGCTCAGGAGTCTTCTCCAACAGGCTGTTTACCTTTCCCCCACCCGCGTTCCCGGATTGTTCCATGGAGCACATCGAGGCTTCGAAGCCCCCTCTCCCCCGCATCGGGGGAGAGGGCTGGGGTGAGAGGACGCGAAATCTTCCCCGACCAGCCCCCGGAGGGAGCGGCGGCGAGCCTGCGTGCCGCCCGGAAATATCCCTGTCGCATCAAGAGGGCGTCCCAACACCTCCCGACCTGACGCCAGGGTCCGAGCGCTCGTTTTCCCCGCCCGGCGACATTTCAAAACAACCGTTCCATCATTTTTCACCAGCTGTGATATACTTCCGGAAAAAGAAGCCTTGATGGCTTGAGCTCACGCTGGGTATACAGATGCGCGCACCAGGGAAAGTCACTGCCGGGCGTGCGAGCCTCGGCGCGACGAAAGAGGCTTTCGACATTCCCGATCGCAGGCTCCCGAGACCGGACGCATGACCGAGCGGATCGTGGGGAGGCGGCTCTGCTCCGATTGCGCCCGCACCCGAAGGATTACCAGGCTCCCGCTGGGAGGACGAGCACCTTCTTCAAAGAGCCCCTCACGCCGGCCGCTCCCAGGCGGGGCTGCCGGGCAGAATCATCCTTTTCAGCCGCCGCCTCCCGGAGACACTAGTCCATGGAATACGGTCTGAGGCACTACGAGGCGGTCCAGCGGCTCTTCTGGTTCATGCTCTTTCTGCTCTGCCTTTTCCTGGCTTACCCCGCCGCCAGAAGCACTCAGGCTGACTTCGCATCCGCCAGGGCCGCGGCATCGGCCATGCCGACAGACGCTTACAAGTCGCCGGATTTCTGGAAACAGACCCAGTGGCTGGGCTCATCATCCATGGTGAGCTTTTCCATCCTCTACCTGCTGTGCACCGAGGTGCTTTTCATGGGTGCCCGCGCCCTGTGGCTCTTCGTTCAGTTCATCGGCACCTTCATCGTCAAGCACGTGCTCACCACCACGCTGGCAGAGTACTCGACCAAGTCCAGACTTTCCGTGGCAAGCTCCCCGTCCGCCCTGGAGAAGCTCTTCCCCTCCCAAGACCTCTTTCGAAAGGTGAGCCGCTTCCCTTTTTCTCTGATCCTTCACCCGTTCCAGCGTCTGCGCCTCATGTTCAGAAACCCGCAGAGCACGCTGCCGGCCGAGCAGCTCGTTGAAAAGGAGCGCAGGGCTTCGGAAGCGGACTGGCAGATCCTCGCGGCATCCTGGGGCCCTTTCCGCTGGGTTCTCTGGCCCCTCCCGTTTCTGGCCCTGTTCCAGTCCAGCTGGATGTTCCATGGACGACTTCAGCCCCTGCTGAACGGCCATCAGGATTTCCAGGCCTATATCCTGCCCCTGGCCGGCAGCTTTGTCCCCCTGGCTCAAATAGGATTCATCACCATTCTCCTCAGCATCGGGGGCGCCCTCCTCAAACGTGTCGACGACCTGTACCTGGCAACGGTGGACGGGCTGCTCTACGACCAGTTCCTCTCGCGACTGCCCATCCAGAGCGGGGATACCCTCATTCTCCTGGAGGCCATGCAGCGCCACTTCCACGAGCTGCGCATGCTGCTGAGGCGCCTCGAGAAATCCCCGGAGAGTGAGAGCGACGTTGAGGAAACTCCGGCATGAAGCATGGGGCCAAAGACATTCCGCTGGGCTCCGTGGTCCAGACGGTCATGAAAGCACACCCCGCCTTCCAGGCCAATCCCCTGGGGAACTGGGCGGAGATCGTCGGGCCCGACGCGGCCCAGGCCAGCCAGCCAGTGTCGCTCCGCAAGGGGACGCTCGTCATCGTGACCGATGCCCCCGTCTGGCACCATCACCTGGAGATGCACAAGATCGCCTTGATGGACGCCATCAACGTCAGGCACACCGAGCCCCTGGTCCACAAGATCGTGATCCGCATCGGCAGCCTTCCTGAATCACCTCCCGCCCTCAATCCGGAGCACCGGAAGCTCCACAGGATCCAGACGGGGAGGTCGAAGCCCCCGAAGCCCAAAAAGGCCAAGGCCCGTGCCCTGACGCCCGAGGAGAAAGCTTTCCTCAAATCCATCCCCGATCCCGACCTGCGGGCCATCGGCACCCGGCTCCTCAAGCACACCCCACCGGATGAATCCTGAATCGGAAGCGGCCTGGAGTCATTACGTCCCGGGGTGGAGAACCGTGGCCGATCCCTCCTCCGACCCTTCCTCCACGCCGCCGGGAGTCGATTCGCCCAGGTGCTCGACGATGCGGAGCGCCAGCTCCCTCGAAATCCCGGGAACTCCTTCGATGGCCTCCACATCGGCCGCCCGGAGACTGTCGACGCTCGGAAAGTGCTGCAGCAGGAGCTGCCGTCTCCTGGCTCCCACGCCGGGGATGGTGTCCAGCACCGAGCTCACCAGCTCCGCCCGGTGGAGACTCTGGTAAAACGAAATGGCGAAGCGGTGGGTCTCGTCCCGAAGTCGCTGGAGGAGGTGGAGAAGATCGGGAAACCGCGACAGGAAAATGGGATTCTTGCGGCCCGGGACATGGATCTTCTCGTAAAGCCCCCGCCCGGCCTCGCCCCGGTCCACCTCACGCTCCTTGGCCAGGGCCATGAGGGGAACCTGGTCCTCGACACTTTCCGTCTTCAAGAGCTGAAAGATGGTGCTCAGCTGGCTCTTTCCCCCGTCCAGCACCAAAAGATCAAGGCTCCTGAAGAAATCGGGATCGTTCCGCACCAATCGTCGGACCACTTCTCTCATCATGGCGGGGTCGTCGGGCTCCCTGGTTTCCTCGATGCGGTAATGCCGATACCATTCCTTGTCGGGCCGCCCGCTGGTGAAAACCACCAGCGCCCCCACGGCGTGCTGCCCCTGGATGTTCGATATGTCGATGCAGGCCATGCGATGCGGCAGGCGGGGAAGCTTCAGAACGCGCTGGAGGCTCTCGAGAAGAGCTTCATCCCGCTCGTGCCTCCGCTTTCGGCTGGCCTGCCGCTCACGGGCGTTCTTGCTGGCCAGGTCCAGGAGGTGTCTGCGGTCGCCCCGCTTGGCGGGCCAGAGATGCACGCGCTTTCCCTTGAGCTCCGTGAGGTGCTCCTCCACGACCGCTTGTGATTCCAGCTCCAGCGGCACCAGCACCTCGTCGGGGATGTAACGCCCCTCGGCGTAATACTGCTGGATGAAAGAAGTCGTCAGGTCGTCGAGGTCACCCTGAACGTCCGGGAGGTCGAAGCTGCGCTGGCCCACCAGGACTCCTTTGCGGACGAAAAGGACCGCCAGCTCCGTGACCTCCCCTTCCCGATGGATGCCGATGACATCCTGGTTGAGGGATTTGTCCGAAACGACGTTCTGTTTTTCGAGCATGGAGCGCAGGGTGCGTATGCGGTCCCTGTAAAAGGCCGCGCGCTCGTACTCCAGGTCGGTTGCCGCCTCTGTCATGCGCTTCTGAAGCTCCCTCTCCAGGACGTCGCTCTTGCCTTGAAGGAACAGAATCAGCTCTTCCACAACCCGGGAATACTCCTCCTGCGTCGCCTTTCCGGCGCAAACCCCCAGGCATCGCCCCAGGGAGTGGTTGAGGCAGGGACGCTCCCGCGGCATGAGCTTTTTCCCCTTGCAGAGCCTGAGGGGAAAAAGCTGACTCAGGAGCCGGAGGTTTTCACGGACGGCGTTGCCCGAGGGGTAGGGGCCGAAGTAAAGCGCCCCGTCACGCTGAATGCGGCGCACCATGTCGAGGCGGGGAAAAGGCTCCCGCGGATCGATGCGGAGCGAGGGATAGGTCTTGTCATCCCGGAGCAGGACGTTGTAGCGAGGCCGGTGCTTCTTGATGAGGCTGGATTCGAGGAGGAGGGCCTCCTTTTCCGTGGAGGTGACGACATACTCCAGATCGGCGGCACGGCTCAGGAGGACACGAGTCTTGACGTTGGGATCGCTGGGCCCCTTGAAATAGCTGGCGATGCGCTTCCGGAGATCCCGGGCCTTTCCCACGTAGAGGATGTTGCGATCCAGATCCCGGAAGAGGTAGACTCCTGGCAGGTGAGGGAACAACGCCGTGCGCTCCTGGAGAGACACTCCACCCGCAGCGCCCCCCGCCTCGGGGGTGGGGCCGGATTCCTCCGGAGTCCATTGCTGGTTGCCATCCCCCATGGTGCATAGCCTCGAAAGGGTTAAAAACCTCTTTTCTTCCACCATCGTCCAGATGAGGGGCATTCTCGCCCATTGGCGCGAGGAGTTCAACGGCTTCGCCGCCCCAGGCCTGCCAATGCCCGAAAGTCCGGCCGATTTGGGGCATGAATTCGATGGACAGGCAGCCTCGCTTCTGCTATTAGTTGCGATCACCCAAACGGGACGTGGCTCAGCCTGGTAGAGCGCTGCGTTCGGGACGCAGAGGCCGCTGGTTCAAATCCAGTCGTCCCGACCAGGACAATGAAGGGCTCAGGTAGGAACAACCTGGGCCCTTTTGTTTTTTAATCTCCGTGCTCTTCCCGCTGTTGCTCTTCCCGTCCGCCAGGCAGTGGCTCTCGCCCATAGCAGGCGATTCCCGCACCTTCCCTATCTTTTCACGGGCGATCCGTGGTATGAGTGAGGCACAGGATCCAGCCCGCCCCACAACCCCTCGCATGAAAGGAAGCCCCATGCCCGTCGCTGACTATCGGACCTATTGCAGGATGATCGACGAAGCTCGGAAGAACCGCTTCGCCTACCCCGCCATCAACGTAAGCTCCCTCACCACCGCCAACGCCGTGCTCAAGGGACTGGCCGAGAGCCGGAGCGACGGGATCATCCAAGTGTCGACGGGCGGAGCGGCTTTCGCCTCGGGCTCATCGGTCAAAGACATGGTGCTCGGAGCCATCTCCCTGGCCGAGCATGTCCACAGGGTCGCCGCACGCTACCCTGTTCATGTCGCCCTCCACACGGACCACTGCCAGGCCCAGATGCTCGAATCCTTCCTCGTCCCGCTGGTCCAGGAGACGGAGCGCAGGCGCCAGGCCGGGCTCCCCAACCTCTTCAACAGCCACATGTTTGACGGGAGCGCCCTTTCGTTGAAGGAGAACCTGGACATCGCGGTTCCGCTGCTGGAGCGCTGCCATCGGAGCGAGCTGATCCTGGAGGTCGAGGCCGGCGTGGTGGGAGGCGAGGAGGATGGCGTCAAGACGGAAGGGACCCCCGCCGAGAAGCTTTACACCACTCCCGGGGACATGCTGGAAGTCTCCCGGCGGCTGGGCGTCGTCCAGGGTGCGAGATTTCTTCTGGCAGCCACTTTCGGCAACGTCCACGGTGTCTACAAGCCGGGTCACGTCAAGCTCAAGCCGTCCATCCTGAGGGACGGCCAGGAAGCCGTGGAAAAAGAATACGGGCCTGATGCGCGTTTTGACCTGGTGTTCCACGGCGGCTCCGGCTCCCTCCTGGAGGAAATCCACGAGGCCATCGACTACGGCGTCGTCAAGATGAACATCGATACCGACACCCAGTACGCCTTCACCCGGGCCATCGCCGACCACATGTTCCGGAACTACGATGGGGTCCTCAAGGTGGATGGCGAAGTGGGGAGCAAGAAGCAGTACGATCCCCGATCCTACCTGTCCCTGGCCGAGACGGCCATGGCCGAGCGGGTCAAGGTGGCTGCCGGCGCCCTGCGCGCCACGGGCAGGAGCCTTCTGGCGCTGAAATAAGGGGGAAGCCATGATTCTGGCGGGCGACATCGGGGGCACCAACACCCGGCTGGCCCTTGTGGATGCGGAGGGCGACGAGCTGCGGATCGCGGCCGAGAAGACCTTCCCCAGTCGCGAGCGGGCGAGCCTCGAGGCGGCGGTCGGGGAATTCCTGGCGCTCCACCCCTGCGATCTCACCAGGGCCACCATCGGCATCGCCGGTCCCGTTCGCAACGGGCGCTGCGAGGCCACGAACCTGCCCTGGGTGGTCGACGCGAAGTCCCTGGCGAAGCGTTTGCGTCTGGAGCGCGTGGGGCTCATCAACGACCTCGAGGCCAATGCCTACGGGGTCGCCCTGCTCCGCGCCAAGGATTTCGTGGTCCTGAACCGGGGCGCCCGAAGTCCCAGGGGCAACATGGCCGTCATCTCGGCGGGAACGGGCCTCGGCGAGGCCGGGATGTACTGGGACGGCACCCGCCATCGGCCGTTCGCCACGGAAGGCGGGCATGTGGATTTTGCTCCCCGCAGCCAACTGGAGATGGAGCTCCTCGAATACTCCATGAGCCGCTATCGGCGGGTGAGCTGGGAACGGCTGATCTCCGGTCCGGGGCTGGTGAACATTTACCAGTTTCTTCGCGACACGGGCAAGAAGGAAGAGCCTTCATGGCTGGCGGAGGAAATGCGGCACGGCGACGCCGCCCCCGTCATCACGCGCAATGCCCTGGAGGGCAATAGCCCGCTGTGCCTGCAGGCCCTGGAAGTCTTCGTTTCCCTCTATGGGGCGGAGGCGGGGAATCTGGCCCTGAAGCTTCTGGCGACAGGCGGCGTGGTCCTGGGAGGCGGGATCGCCCCGAGGATCATCTCCAAGCTCAAAGAGCCTGAATTCATGAACGCCTTCACGGCCAAGGGGCGCATGAAGCCCCTGCTCCAGGACATGCCCGTGCGCGTCATCATGAACCCCAGGACAGCGCTTCTCGGGGCAGCCCGGCACGCGGCCCTGGACGCGGAATAGGATCCGGCACATCCCGGGGTCAGCTCCTCAGCGCCTTCAAGAGGTCACTCCAACCAGTCACAGGAGCTCCGCCTGCTCCCAGTGCCCGCGCTACTTGCCGCCCCACGGCATGATGGGCACCGTGGAGATGGCGTTCTGCGGGCTTCCTTCGACCAGCTTCCTGCTGATGGCCAGATAGATCAGGGTGTTATGCTTTCTGTCGAACATGCGAGCGACCGTGGTGTTTTTGAAGAAAACACTGGTCTTCTCGCTGAAAACCTTTTCCTGATCGGGCAGTTTATCCGGCAGGGAGATGGGGCCCGTCTGCCGGCAGGCGATGGAGAAGCGCGAGGGGTCTTCCGTAAGCCCAACCACGCTGCCCCATCCCCCTTTTCGGGCCTGGCTGATGTGACACGTCACCCCTGGCACCCGTGGGTCCTCGAATGCCGAAACGCAGACCGAATCGTCGGGGCTGAAAAACCTGAAGGTCGTGTCGAGACAGCCGATGTCCTCGGTCCAGGCGGATTGCGTCCCGACAATCAGCAAGAATAGAACCACCGCCAGCATTGTTGTTGGGATCCTCACCTCACACCTCCTGTCCATTCGAGCTCACTCAAGAGTCCGAGCCGCCTCACGCACACCCCCGGCCCTGCATGGGAATCCTCCCGTGGCCGCGCATCCCCCTCAGCCCATGGGCCTCCCGCTTTTCAAAGCCATCCTGCACAGCTCCGTAACCGGGCCCCCCTCACCCTGAAAAGGGCCTCTGGCCTGGCCACGCGCCACAGTCCCGACTTGAGTGAGATGATGATGTGCTCTCAGGCATCATCAAAGCTTCATGCATCCACGCCGCATCGAGCACCTATCCCAGGATCATACAGATTCATGGAATCTTTGTCAGTTCGTTTGGCAATGACCCGAACGAAACCGATGTAGCGGCCCTGATCCGCATCAAGAGCTTCAGCATCGGATGGGAAAATGCCTTTCCCGGAAGCCTCGAGTGCCTTTTCGAAATCCCGCCAATGACGCCAGCCATCCGGCAACGTATCAACCCGGACATCCGTGACACGGCTGTCGCGGCACCATAAGACCCGCCACCAGTCCGCGGTCCTGAAGCTCCAGCATGAGTCCTCCCAGAAAACTTTCCCGTTGGTTTGTGGCTGGATAAGGTGTTGCGGAAGCACGTCATCCACGGGCTGCATCAGGCCCGGCATGACAGCCCCCAGCATGCCCCCTGGACGGACGAATCTGCTCAGGTAGCCGAGATAAAGCACATCGGTACCGAAGTACTGGTAGGCATCGATGGAGACAACCGCGTCAAAGAAGCCTGCCGGAAACGGCAATGAGTGAGCCTCCGCCCGCAAGGGAAACACCAGGTCCGTGACTTCAGCCTCCACAACTCTTCTCCAGTTATGGTCAGGAGTTATCCAAAGATCCGTCGCCCATACCCGCACCCCGAGCTCCCTGGCCAGGAAAATGCTGGTCATGGCTCGCCCGCAGCCAAGATCGAGAACCCGCATGCCAGGCTTCAAAGGCAAGGCCTCCACAAGCCATTCAGCAAGCCATATGGCGTTGGGCCCCATCTGGTTTTCCAGCATCCAGGCCGGCTCGTACCGGGCCGACCTCGGGAACTCCGACTTCTGAAGAAATGAGGCGATTCCCATCATGCAGCTTAATCCTCCAAGATCCGGTGGTGAGGTGCAGGAAGCGAGACTTCCATGGGCTCGGCATGGCTCTGCAGCGGCTATTGCCCGGCCATCATCTGAGTAAGGAAACCCAAGACGTCGTGAAGCTCAGCGCCGGCACGATCGCCACACTCACTGCGCTGGTGCTCGGCCTGCTGGTCAGCTCCGCGAAGAGCACTTTCGACACCATCAATAACGGGATTGTGCAGGGCAGCGCCAAATATATCCTCTTGGACCGCACCTTGGCCCGCTACGGACCGGAGACGAAAGCTACCCGCCAACAATTGAAGAGTGCTCTCGCCGCCAGCATCGAAATGGTCTGGTCCACGGAGAAAACCCGTATGACCGCATTGACCGCCTTCGAGAGCGCCAACGGCATGGAGCTCGTTCGGGACAAGTTGGACGAGCTCACGCCGCAAAACGACCTTCAGCGGCAGGCACTCACCCAGACGCAGCAAATCATCAACGATCTCAGCCAAACCCGCTGGTTGTTGATTGAACAGGAGCAAAACCAGCTGCCGTTTCCACTCCTCGTCATTTTGGTTTTCTGGCTCACCCTCCTTTTCGCCAGCTTCGGTTTGTTTGCTCCGTCGCATGCCACCGCCCTCACGGTCCTTTTTTTGGGTGCTTGCGCTGTTTCGGCAGCCATCTTTCTCGTCTTTGAACTGAGCAAACCGCTGGAGGGTTTCATCCGAATCTCCAACGCCCCCTTGCTGAGCGCACTCGATCATCTCATCCAATAGCTCTGGGATTACGACAAATTGAGAGAACCGTTTTCCTTAGCAGGCTGAATACCGGTCCCGGTTTTCTTGGACACGGATTTCCAGTAATCTGTGATCCAAGGAGGAAGACTGATGGGACCGGAAACGACACATGGGCCACTCGGCCCCAAACAGAGGTGGAGCGCGCGTCGCAGGAGAGATGTGGTGCTTCGGTTGCTGCGAGGAGAAGCGCTGGATGTCGTGAGTGATGACGTCGGTGTGGAGATATACCGGCTGGAGTCATGCCGAGACCAAGCCCTCGCCGGGATGGAAGGCGCCCTGAAGCAGCTGGACTCAGATCCGCTTGTCGATGAACTGAAGGCAGCCAAACTGCAGATTGGTGAATTGACCATGGCAGTAGAAATCCTGGCAAGGAAAAGGAGATCGTCCTCCGGCGCCCTTTATCCGGGAGGAAGTCGCGGAGATGACCAGGACCTGTTCGCCCTCCGTTGGGAAGCCTTATGGAGAATCAAACGGATCTGCGGACTAACCTGCAGCGAGAAAGCTCCTCATTAGGTGCATACTTATCAGAATCAGGCATTGGCCCAGAGGGTGAAAACAGGACCCGGCTGAATCGTGGGGAAAGGGGACCTGTCTTAAACGTGGTGGAATGGAATGGCGGGAAGTGATCTTGGCCTTTGTGTTTGAGCGTACCGGGCAAAGCTGTAATCCGCGTACGTAATGCGTACGTCAAAACGAAAGGGGCTACGAGTGATCCTCGTAACCCCTTGAATTTGCTGGTGGGCCGTTAGGGAATCGAACCCCAAACCTCCTGATTAAGAGTCAGCTGCTCTACCTATTGAGCTAACGGCCCGGAGCGGTTTGACCGGAGTCCCCAAGGGACAGGGTCAAACTCAAGTGAAGTTTTCCTATAGCGCTGAACGCGCTTTCATGCAACCCCTAAGTTGCGCTTTCACTTCAATCGTGCTGAAAATCGAGAACAGAGCCCCATGCCGGTGGAGGGCTCCCTTCTTCTTGCTCTGAAGCAAACGACCCGGCGCCCCCAGGCGCCATTGACTCCGAGGCACGGCCCTCTGTGCGGGAAAAAGTGCCTGGCTTCACGGAGTGCGCGAGAGGGCTCCTTTCCATAAGCCCCTGGAAGGCGAAGCAGCTCCCCCCGGAGCCGCGCCGCAGGGCCGAGGGTCCGATACAGGGGGGATCGTCAGAGTGCCTCGCCATCCTCCTTCAGCCGGTAGCGGGCCGTCACGGCGACCCCGGCCAGCAATCCCACCGAAGCCAGGAGCAGCGCATTCCGCAAGCCCCAGGCCCCCGCGGCGGTTCCCCACAGGAGGCTCCCGGCGGCAAGCCCCCCAAAGAACACCAGCAAATAGACCGCCAGAGCCCTCCCCCTCACCCACGCGGGCACCAGCGACTGAACGCTGCTGTTGAACGTCGCCAGGAGAGCCAGCCAGGTGGCCCCGCTCAGGAACAGAACGATGCAGGCGACGGTGTAATCATGCACCACGGCCACCGCCGCCATGGCCAGCCCAAAGAGGGATGCCGCCAAAACAGCCAGGGTATTCAAACTCAGGCGCCTGCGCACCGACGGCAGCATCACAGCCCCCGCCACGGCTCCCAGCCCAAAGACACCCACCAGGAGCCCGTACCCCTCGGAGCCCACCATCAGTCTCTGCCGCGCAATGAGGGGTAGAAGAGCCATGAGGGCGCTCCCGCAAAAGATGAAGGAGGCGGACCGGATGAAGATGGCGCGCAATGCGGAGGATTCGATGGCAAAACGAATTCCCGTCCTCATGGCCGCCAGGAGGCTCTCGGGATGGTCACGGGCGGTGGAGGTCCGATCCCAGATGAAGAGCACGGCGATCACCCCAGCGTATGAGGCCGCATTGCACCAGAAGGCCGCCGCGGCTCCCATGGAGCCCACGACCAGCCCGCCCAAAGCCGGGCCGATGAAGCGGGCCACATTGAACCCGGCGCTGTTCAGAGCCACGGCCGCCGGGATCTGCGACCGGTCCACGAGCTCCGGCACGATGGCCTGCCAGGCCGGGGCATTGAGGGCCATGCCGAGGCTGAGAAACAGGGTGAGCCAGAGCAGCACTCCCGGCGTGACCCTTCCTGCCCAAGTCAGAGCCCCCAGGGCAAAGGCGGCACAGAACATCCAGCACTGGGTGAACAGGATCAGACGACGCCGGTCCACGGCGTCAGCCAGGGCTCCCGCGGGCAGCGCCAGAAGGAAGATGGGCAGGCTGGTGGCCGTCTGCACCAGGGAGACCATCAGGGGCGACGGGGCGATGGTCACCATGAGCCAGGCCGTCGCCGTGCTCTGCATCCAGGTCCCGATGTTGGAAACGAGGCCCGCAATCCATATGGACCGAAAGATGCGCTGGCCCAGGGGACTCCACGCCGAGTCCCCAACGGCCATCCCGTCCCCGGGAGCCGATGGCCGCCCACTTTCACCAGTCGCACCCGGAAGCTGCTTCATTTCTTCACGGACCCCGCCCATCATCAGTTACCACGAATGGAAGCTCCATGAGCCTTCCGTCCAGCGTCACATCTCCCGCGCGTGAGATTATAATGACACACCATCACGGGGATCAAGGGGCGCCGATCATCGGGGCTGCTGCCCGGCCGGTCTTCAGTGTCGTCACATTGTGGACAGCCCTCACTTCTTTTGAAATCAGACAAGAAGCATCCATCCCAGCCTTCCCGCCCCAGCATCGGGGAGAGGGATGGCTTGCCGGGTCGGGATTCACCCCCAGTGCGGCATGTCGGGAGTCCCTGGAGTGAAGAGGGTTGACAGAGGGGGGAATCTCGACGAAGGTTTTCGCGGATCCACCCCGGTCCTGACGGAACCTCTGCGGATCCGGGGCGCGTTTGCCCGTCCCAGGCCGTCTGCCCGCACCCTGCTCACCTCAAGGAGGAATGTGATGCCCTTCGAACAGATTCTCTTGGAGCGCTCCGGCCCCATCGCCATCCTGACCCTCAATCGACCCGATCTCCGCAACGCCCTCACCGACCCGGACATGATCGGCGAAATCGAAGCCGCCTGCCGGATGGTCCAGGACGATCCTTCCGTCAGCGTGCTCATCCTCACGGGGGCTGGATCGGCCTTTTCAGCCGGCGGCAACGTCAAGGACATGCTGAGCAAGACGGGGATGTTCGCCGGAAGCCCAGCCCAGCTCCGCGAGAATTATCGCCAGGGGATTCAGCGCATTCCCCTCGCCCTTCATCGCCTGGACGTACCCACCATCGCCGCCGTGAACGGTCCGGCCATCGGAGCCGGATGCGATCTGGCCTGCATGTGCGATATCCGGATCGCCAGCGAGAAGGCCCGCTTCGGGGAGACTTTCGTCTCCGTGGGCCTCATCCCCGGGGATGGAGGAGCCTTCTTCCTGCCACGGGTGCTGGGATTCTCCAAAGCCTGCGAGCTGGCTTTCACGGCCCGGGTCATCGATGCGGGGGAAGCTTTGCGCATGGGCCTGGTGAGCGAGGTGACGCCGCCGGAGCAGCTCATGGAGCGCGCCGGCGAACTGGCCCGGGAGATCGCCCAGCAGCCGGGCCGCATCCTGCGGCTCGCCAAGCGGTTGTTCCATCAGGCCCAGGGGAAGAGCCTCGAGGATGTCCTGGAGCTCTCGGCGGCCTACCAGGCCCTTTGTCATTACACCGAGGAGCACGACGAAGCCGTGGGAAAGCTGCTGAAGAAGTGAAGCCCCCAGCCGCGCCGGCGGCCGACCATCGGGTGATCAAGGACTCCAGGGCTACGGCGCGGCCAGGGGGCCCCACCCAATGCGCCTGAACCCGGGAATGCCCCGTGAGCCTGAACCAGGAGCCGAAACCGGGGCCCCGAAGCCTGTCGTCTGCATCATGGGGACGGAATGAATTCCTGAAATTTCTTGTACAGGTCCAGGAGCTTGGCCTGGTAATAGGCGGCATTGGCATCGGGCTTCCGGGGGTCGTGGGAGGAAAGGAGCTTGCAGTTCTCGAAAACCTTGACTCTTTTACCCTGGCCCGTCACGTAATAGGAAACCTGGTCCCCGGCCCGGTACTCCCGCCCCGAGGCCAGCGCCAGCTCATAGGCCGCCGCCCGGTTGCGCTTGCGGCCCGCGACCTTCTCGCGGTAGCTTTCCGGAGACTCGGTGAGGCTTTCTGTCTTGACCAGATTCTGGATGGGCACCTCACCCCGCTCGAGCCTCTGGAGGATGTCCCGAAACAGCCCGTCGACCTCGGACCCTCGTCCCTCGAGGAGGAGCCGGATCATCTGCGCCAGAAAATCCCGCAGGTACTTCTCCATGCCCCGGGACCTGAGACCGCTCCCCTTGATGGTCACGCTCCCCGCTTCATCCATCAGGGCGTAATTCTTGCGCTTGTAGGAGAACATGGCCCGGTAGACGCCCGTCATCTCCACTTCAATCCCATCGGGGAGACGGTCGGACAGGCGCGCCACCAGCTCCGCCGCTCCCCGAGCGTCCATGATGCCGGGCGGGGGCACGAAGTAGATCCCGTCGGTATCCAGCTCGATGGGCACCGCGCCGTTCTCCCTCAGCCATTCGAGCATCCCCCGAATGATCTCGCGACCCTTCCGGGTCACCTCGGCGGCCATGGTCGGATCGGCGAAATGGTGCAATTCCGTCCCCAGGTAGCCATAGAAGGAGTTGATGAGCACCTTGAACGTCTGCTGAAGGGCCTGGTAATAATCCCGGTCGTGCCCCGGAGGCGCCCCCTGGGCGAGCTTCTTGGCCTCGAGCCTGAAGACCCGGAGGGCTTCGAGCAGCGGCAGGAAAATGGACAGGGTGTCGCCCCTGGGCTTCAGGCCGAAAGTGATCATGATGGATGGGTAGAGGGAAGCCACGTCGCAATGCACCACGTGCCTCACCAAGCCCTGGACGAAAACGTCCGTGTACCCGCCTTCGAAATCCCCCCCGCCCTGGGGCCTGGGGATGGACACCCCGCGCCGCAGGTACTCCCTCAGGAAGAGCGCGTTGATCTTGGTGGCGTTTCCCCTCAACGGTATATTCTGATAGCCGTAAGGAAAAATCCTGGCCTGGAGGAAAAAAGAATAGCCGAGGAGCTCGGACAGAGCCAGGGTCTCCCGGGCGTCATCCAGATTGTACTTCCTCAGGGTCTCCGGATCATTCTCGAAGGTCCACTGCACCCGGCCACCATCAATGACGGTGCGATCGTCCGCCGATAGGCCGAAATGGACGGCCGCCGACTTGAGCCCGTAGCTCTCGAGCTCCCGGGCGGCTACATCGTAAGCCTGAAGCAGGAAGAGCGTGTCCACGACGTGGCGACCGAACAGGTCGACCCGGGTGAAGTCGATGATGCGCTCGGCCACGGTGAACCGGGATCGACGCACCCGGGGCTCGCTTCCGTCCCGCCCCCACCTGAGGGGAATGCGGTGCATGCGGGCACGGGCCAGGATGTACGCCAGGTCGAAATTGAAGAGATTGTGCCCCTCGATCACATCGGGATCCAGGACACGGATCCGCTCGCACAGGGCTTGGAGCATTTCGGACTCGCCCAGGTCCCCGGCGAAGAGGACCTCCTCGTGCCCCTGGGAATCCGCCAGCGCCATGGAGAGGATGCGGTCTCCGGGCCGGCCGGCGTTGGAAAACTCAAAGCCCGGCGTGCAGCCCGTCTCGATGTCGATGGCCAGCCGATGGAGATGCGGGTAGGGAAGCCCCTTGAAGAGCGTCCTTCCGGAGCGGAGCAGAAACTGATGCACGGGGTCCGACAGGAAGAGGTAGGATGCCTGGGGAGCGGATGGCGAGTCCCCCGTGGTTTTGCGGAGGTGGTCCCTGGCCCGGAGGCATTCGGGCCACCCGCGGAACGATGCCAGGCAGGCATACGGGTTCTCCCCCGAGAGGGCCTCGACGTCATGGTCTCCCGGGAAGCCGGCCAGGTGACGCTCGTCCTCCAGCAGGATGAAGGGAGAAAAGGGCACATCCTCCCAGGACAGCCGGAGCCCGTCACGCCGGAAGAGTCTCATGCTCGAAGCTCCCACGGGCTCCACGGCCACGATGCCCGGGGTGGGATCGGACCCGAAAAGGACTTCGTTCTCCTCGAAATCAGGAAACGCCACTTCCCTCTCCCCCGTCCGGGAACCCTCGGGGACATGCCGGATCATCCGCTCCTGCGATCCCCCCGTGGCTCCTTCTCCGTCGCAATCCTATCCCGCGGCCATCCCTGCCTTGTCAGCGGGATAACGCATGGTAGTGAGCATCGGCAACGCCCTCCAGCAGCAGGAGCCCATCCACCTTCACCTCGAGGACCACGGCATCGGGATGGCCCGTGAGGGGCTCCAGGTGGGGATGGCGGGAGGCCAGCTCCCGCAGGATCAGCCCTCCCTCTCCGGCGGGCAGCGTCCGGCATGTGCCGTGAACCGTGAGCGCCTTGACACCACTCCTGCCCACCACGGGAATCTCCTGGCGAGTGTCGACCAGGAGGCTCACCCGCGGGTTGTCGAGGACATTGCGATACTTTTGCGAATCTTTCAGAGTGACCATGTAGAGGATTTCGGCGGCTTCGTCCGACACGTAACCCATGAGGGAACAGTGGGGCCTGTTCTCGGCGCAAGTCGCCAGCACGCACATGTCTCCAGCCTTGAGGACACTTTTCATGAGATCCAACATGGAGATGATCCTTCCCAGGTGATGGGACAGTGGGAGAACAGGGGAGAAATCGAGCTTCCAGCTCCGGTGTGCCGCTTCCCTCCGATCAGACCGCCGCTTCCTCCAACCGGATTCGGCTCGAGGTGCAGGCCCGGCAGGATCCCGAGCGCAACCGGGCTGCGTCCGACAGCGACAAAGTCCCCACGATATTCCGAGGATCCCCCTTGAAAACGAAGATCCGCTGGACGTCCGCAAAAATCATGTGCCGGATGGCGCCGGCCAGATCCGAGCCCTGATCGCACGCCCGCACGGGACGGCTCATGATCTCCCTGGAGAGGGTCTCCGTCGGCGCCCCGTGCCGATAGGCCATCATCAGGTCGGACTTGGAGATGACTCCCGTCGGGAATCCGGAGACGTCCCGAATGAGCACCGCGCCAAGCCGTTGCGCCGAGAGCCCCTCCATCACCACCGCCAGGCTGTCTTCCTCAAGCACCGAAAAGGCCGACGGCGTCATGACCTCGCCCACTCTCAAATAGTCATCCGTCCGGTCCTTCCCTCTTCCCGACCGGGTGAGGCTCCGGTCACACTTGTGACAGAACCGGTAGAGCATCCCCACGATGTCGGGATAGGCGAGGACTCCAACCGCCTCGTCATCGCCATCGCCCAGCACGTAAAGCCGATGGACCCGGTGGGTCCGCATGGCATCGAGGGCATTCTCCAGGGAATCGTCACATCGGCAGAAGAGGGGCGGCGCCACCATGATGGACTCCACCGGCGTATGGAGGGGAAGCCCCGCATAGTAGGCCCCCATGAGGTCCGTCTTGGAGACCACCCCCGCGGGCCTTTCGCCTTCGTCATGGACGAGGATGGCATTCACCTTGAGCTTGATGGTGCATCGAGCCGCCTGCTCGACGGACGCCCCGCGGCGCACCCGTGCCACCTGCCTTCGCATGGCCTCGGCCACCCGGATGCCACTCAGCACGTTCCTGCGATCGATGACCGGCATGGGCGCTGCATCCTTTTCCTCCCTCGGGGTGCTCCGAAGTGAGGCGAGAGGCCTCCTAAACCAGCCTCTCCATCATGTGCTGAAAAACCTTGGAGAGATACACGATGCCCACCACCCTGCCGTCCTCCAGCACGGGAAGGCGCCGAATGTGCTTTTTCAGCATGATGTCGACGATCATGAGCACGTGGGTGTCGGGGGTGATGGTGAGGAGATCGGTGGTCATGATATCCCCCACGAGCATGGGCCGCGTGCGGCGGCATGCCTCCTGGAGATAATCCTCCACCTCCATGTCGCTCATTTCCCCCCAGATGTGGATGTGCTTGGGACGGAGCAACAGGAGCAGGTCATACATGGAGAGCATGCCCACCAGGGCCCCCTCCCCGTCGGTCACAAGCATCCCGAACACCCGCTGCCTCGACTCCCGGTTTGCCTCCAAGAAAAGCCTCGCCGCCTCCGAAACAGGAGATCCCGGCCGCAGCGAGTAAAACCGGGTCTCCATGACATCGCGCGCGGTCACACCCATACGTGCACACCTCCAAATGTTCGGCGCAAGTACAACGTTTGCAGCGCAATCATCGGGGCTCGGGGCCTCAGGCCCGCTCCTCCTTCTCCCGGCGCTGCTGGTGAGCGATCAGCTTCGCAAGATCGGTCAGCTCCTCGCAAAGATACTCGATGAGGTCGTCCGCCGACAGGACCCCCTGCAGAGCCCCTCGCTCACTGACCACGGGCACCCGTCGGATGCTCCGGTCCCGCATGCGCTTGAAAACTTCCGCCACGCTCTCGCCCTCGCGGGCCGTGGTCAGATCGGAGGTCATGACGTCGCCGACGGTCAGCACCGCCAGATGGGCCGGGTCCTTGGCCACGATGCTGACCACGATGTCCCGGTCCGTCAGGATTCCAGCGGGAAAATATTCACCGCTCCGCTCCTCGACGACGATCACGCATCCCACATGATGCTCGCGCATGCAGCGGGCGGCTTCGATCACCGTTTCATCCTTGCGCACTACCGCAACCTGCCTCACGCAGAGCTCCCCCACCGTCATGACACACCTCCTGACAAGAACAGGCTCGCAGAATGCCGGGCGGCGCATTCCGGCCCGCCGTCACCGCCACGCCGCAGCGCGGCCTTGTGCACTTCGCCCGCGAAGTGGACCGGGCTCTTGCCATACATGGGATCCCACCCCGACGGGTCGGCGTAGCAAAAAAACTGAGTCTCCAGGCCGATGCGAACGGCGGCATCCTCGACCGGCCACCCGACGATCCTTTCCGCGGCGTCCCACGTAGCTCCGCAGGGCGCGCTCCGAATGACCCGCACCGCGCTGATGAGACCGTTCTTCGTCTCCACGGCCATTTCAGGAGCCCCGAACCGCTCCCCGTAAACCCCGAGGACATCATTTCTGGGAAGGCCGCAGCAGGTCGGAGGCGTGAACACCCCATCCATGCGCCACTTCTTTCCCGAAGCCACCACGGGAATCCCCAGGGCACTGCAGCGTGCGCAGAGCTCCTGGGACAGATCGGGATGCCGCAGGTAGTCGAGAACCAGGTCCGCCCCGATGGTGGACGGCAGATACTTCTCGGGATCATCGACAATGACGGGGAGAAAGGCATCGATGGACACGATCTCCAGCCGGATGGCGTCCAGGCCGTGCTTCCGGATTCCCTGAACTTTCTTCTCTCCACTGCCGTGCTGCTGAAACACCAAAACGTCCTGCATGGGCTAGATATCCTCTCAACCAGTGTCTCCGCCTGACGGACTTCGGTCCTGACGGTGAAGCCAGAACCCCTGTCAAACTCCCGCGATCGACTCCGCCTCTCCCCGTGGCGCCACAAACCTTCGATGAGCCCAGCCTCCCCCATCTTCATGGAAGGACGTCCGGAGTCCACGCACTATAACACACAGTCCTCGGGCGCCCATCGGTAAAACTCGGCCATTACGGCCAGGCAGGTGAAGGGAGCCCGCGCGTGTCACCCCAGCCGAAAGCGCTCCCTCAGTCTCCGGGAAAGGGCCTGGGTGACCTCGAAAGCCCTCTCCACGGTCTCGGTACCATCGGGATTGACCAGGCAGCAGGTGGCCGGCGACAACATGCTCCGGGAAAGGAGATGGTCCAGATCGACCCCCCCCCGGCCCAGGCTCTGCCAGAGCCCCACCAGCCTCTGCTCCAGCGCGTCTCCGCTCTCCTTCTCGAAGGGCTCGAAATTGGTCGGCACGATGCCCCAGATGAGGATGCCCCCACGATCCAGGAACTTCCGGATGGAGCCCAGGTACGAGACAAAACGCTCGCCGTTGGAGTACATGTCGAGGGACAAGACGTCCAGATCCAGGCCCAGCAGAAAGTCCCAGTCGGGGTTGCCGCAGAGGTGGATGCCGCGCGGGCGCTCGATCTGGGCGAAAAACCCTTCCATGTCCTCCCTGGCCTGCAGGTTGTTGTAGCCCGACATGCCACTGAAAATGAACTGGAGCCCCGGCTCATCCACGAACATGAAGGCATGGGGGTTGATCTTCTTGAGGCGCTCGAGCTGCACGTTCACCCGGCGCGCCATGAAATCCAGCATGAAGGGCCGCACGGTGTCGTCGAAAAGGATGGGGCGATTGCTCTCGTCATGGATGTTCAGTCCAAAGCTCACTGGCCCTTCCAACTGGCCCCGAATGGCCGGCCTCGACGCCAGATCGGACTGCAGAAACCGATGATAGACCACCGAATAGGTCGGGCTGATGTCGAAATACTCGGGCTCGTCAAAACGAGCCAGAACCGCCTCCAGCTCCAGGGCAAACTTCTCCATCGAGAACCGGAGGGTGCGCTCCTCGAGATTCAGCACGATGCCGGGGAAGCCCTCCGAAGCCTGGACGTACATGTCTTCGTAATAATTCAACAACGGCAGCTGCGGCCAGAAGGGCACATCCAGGGAGAAGGCTTTCTCGAGCGCCCGATCCACGTCCCGGTGGGGCATCACCGCCATGGCCGTTGTCAGCAGATTTCCCGGTATCGCCATCGGATCCATCCTTTCCTTGCCATGCTGCAAAATGGACAGTGACCGGCTCCCGAGCCACCCTCGCCGTCACAGGATTCCCAGCCGCTTCATGCGCTTCCAGAGCGCCACGCGGCTGATGCCGAGAAGCTTCGCGGCCTCGGTCCGATTCCCCCTCGAGGCTTCCAATGCCCGCCTCACCGCATCTTCCCGCTGGGAGCGCTCATGCCTCTCGACACAGCGCACCCTCTCAACAGCGGGGGCCGCCGACTTCCCATCACAAGCACCTGACGCCGAAAGGACACGCGCCCCCAGGTGCTCGGGACGGATGAGCCCATCATGGCAGAGCACGAATGCGTATTCAATGGTGTTTCGGAGCTCCCGGATGTTCCCGGGCCACGGATGAGCCAGCAAAACCTCCAGCGCTTCCGTCGTGAGGCCCCGGATGGGCTTTCCGGATCGGGCGGCGATACGCTCGATGAAGTGCTGAGCCAGAAGAGGGATATCTTCCCTCCGCTCGCGCAGAGCTGGCACGTGAATGGGAACCACATTGATCCGGTAGAACAAATCCGCCCGAAACGACCCCTCATGGACCAGCGCTTCCAGATCCCGGTTGGTGGCCGTGATGACCCGCGCATCCATCTGGACGGGGTTGTGGTCCCCCACACGCTCCACTTCGCCGCACTCCAGCACCCGCAGGAGCTTGACCTGGATGGACGGGGAAAGATCTCCAATTTCATCCAGAAAAATAGTTCCCCCCGTGGCGGCCTCGAAGCGTCCGATGCGATCGCGGGCCGCACCCGTGAAGGAGCCCTTCACGTGCCCGAAAAGCTCGCTCTCCAGCAGATTCTCGTTGAGCGAAGCGCAGTTGACCTTGATGAAGCTCCGGCGCGCCCGGGGGCTCAGGTCGTGCAGCGCCCGAGCCACGAGCTCCTTCCCCACCCCCGATTCGCCGGAAATGAACACCGGCGCATCGGAATGGGCCGCGTTGCCGACGAGCGCCAGCAGAGCCTGGATCGAACGACTGTTGCCGACAATCCCCGACGCATAACCCTCCTGGTAAAGGCTCAGGCGCAGCGATTGGATTTCCTCCTCCCGACGCACCAATTCCGAAACATTGTTCAACGTTTCCACGGCACTCACCACCCGCCCGTCCTGGTCGTGAAGCACCGTCGCCGACTTGACCACATGAACCGTGTGCCCATCCCTGGCCGTGATCCCGCAACGACGGTTGCGCACCGCGCCCTTTTCAAAAAGCGCGCAGAACCTGTGCCCGTCTTTTTCCCCATAAATCTCGCACCCCGTGCAATTGAGGACGGTGCAGGGCTTTCCCACCAGCTCGGCGCTCGTGTACCCGGTCATCTCCAGAAAGGCCGCGTTCACCGCCAGGATCCTCCCTTCGGTGTCCACGACCAGAAGGCCGTCCTGCATGGTGGCGACCAGGGTCTCGAGCAGGTTGTTATCCATGGCGTTAACTTTCCATCAGTTGTTAACATGAACAGCCTCCTCACTGTTAACCGATCTGCGGACCGAAAGTGAAGAGTACAATGATTCATGTAATGATTTCAGAATTTTATATAGTCCATTGAGCGAAGACGCTCTGGCACTTCTCTTGCTCCATACTCGGCCACAGCCCCCCCGGATATTGGTGAAGCGTTTCCAGGCGCGGATTTGATCCCTAGCGACGAGGTTAACGGTATGAGAAAAAGAATCGAGCTGATCCTGCTGGTTTCGTTCTGGGGCCTGGGCGCCCTGTGGTCGGCTTCCGTCGGCTGGGCCGGAAGCCCTCCCCAACCGCCGCCCAAGGGGGCTGAATTCGGCGTTCGGCACTCCCCCAACTTCACGGCGGACCATTCGAAATTCAAGGAGCTGCAACAGGAATTCAAGTCCGGCCCGGAGGTGACCAAGGCATGTCTCAGCTGCCACACCGAGGCGGCGATGCAGTTCCACAAGACCATCCACTGGACCTGGATGGCCCCGGACGCCAAGCCTGAGGATCGAATTGGCAAGGCGGGGCTGGTCGTCAACAACTTCTGCATCAGCCTGGCCTCCAACGAGCCCCGCTGTACATCCTGCCACGCGGGCTATGGCTGGAAGGACAAGACCTTCGATTTCACCTCCCAGGAAAAGGTCGACTGCCTCGTCTGCCATGAGCAAACCGGCACCTACAAGAAATTTCCCGCCGGGGCGGGGCACCCCGCCGACGAGCCCAACAAGAAGATGGGGGACAAGGTCTTCAATCCTCCGGACTGGAACCTGGTGGCCCAGTCCGTCGCCCTTCCGACCCGCAGGAACTGCGGCGAGTGCCACTTCTTCGGTGGAGGGGGAGAGGGGGTCAAGCACGGCGACCTCGACGCCAGCATGTTCAAGCCCGACAAGGCTCTGGACGTGCACATGGACGCCAACGGCCTGAACTTCACCTGCCAGCGCTGCCACACCACCGAGCAGCACGCCATCTCCGGACGATCCTACAAGCTCACTGAGCAGACCGACCGCCGGAGCCTGCTGGACGACGACCAGATCAAGCGCATCACATGCTATTCCTGCCATTCGGAGAAGCCTCACAAGGAAGGCGTCAAGGCCAACGACCACACCGATAAGATCGCTTGTCAGACGTGCCACATCCCGGCATTCGCCCGCAAGAATTCCACCAAGATGTACTGGGACTGGTCGACGGCGGGAAAAAGGGATGAAACCGGAAAGCCCGTCGTTGAGGTCAGGGACGGCCGCCCCACCTATGACGGCATGAAAGGGAGCTTCGTGTGGGAGAAGAATGTGGTCCCCGAATACTCCTGGTATAATGGAAAAATGACTTATCTCACACTGGAGAGCAGGGTCGACCCCGGCGGTGTGGTGAGGATCAGCCAGGTTACCGGGTCCGCATCCGATCCCAACTCGCGCATTTTCCCCTTCAAGGTACACCGGGGCAAGCAGCCTTATGATCGTAAAAACAATCATTTCGTGGCTCCACACCTCTTCGGCAAGGACGACACCGCCTATTGGAAAGGCTACGACTGGGTGAAGGCCATCCAGGCGGGGCAGGATTACGCCGGCCTGCCGTTCAGCGGCGAAGTGGGCTTCCTGGAGACGGAATACCTGTTTCAAACCACCCACATGGTGGCACCCAGGGAGCAGGCATTGAGCTGCAGCGAGTGCCACAGCAGCGATGGGCGGATGAAGTACATCTCGGGCATCTACATGCCGGGGCGTGACTCCAGCCGCACGGTGGACACCCTGGGCTGGGCGGCCGTCCTGCTCACCGGGCTGGGAGTCGTCGGCCACGGCTCTGTTCGCTACCTGCGACGCAAGTCGAGCCAATAGAGGAGAAGAAGCATGGACACCCGCACCATGGAGCGCATCTATCTATATTCCCGCTTCGAACGTTTCTGGCACTGGGCCCAGGCCGCTCTCATCGTCTTCCTGGCCGTCACGGGCTTCGAGGTCCACGGCACCTACCGCCTTTTCGGCTTCCAGAAGGCCGCCGAGCTTCACAACACGGCCGGCATGGGATGGTTCGTTCTTTACGTCTTCATCATCTTCTGGAAGCTCACCACCGGAGAATGGAAGAACTATGTGCCCACCACCAGGAAGCTCGCCGCCGTGGTCGGATATTATGCCTACGGAATCTTCCGGGGCGATGCGCACCCGGTTCCCAGAAGCGAGCGCAACAAGCACAACCCCCTTCAACGGCTGACCTATCTCGGCATCGCCGTGGTCCTGATCCCCGTTCAGGTGACCACGGGCCTGCTCTATTACCTTTACAACTCCTGGCCCCGGTACGGGATCCAGCTCTCCCTCTCCAGTGTCGCCACGGTTCACATGCTGGGAGCGTTCGCCCTGGTGGCCTTCCTGGTGGGGCATCTTTACATGATCACCACCGGACACAGCCTGACAGGCCATCTCAAGGCCATGTGCACCGGCTGGGAAGAGGCTCCCGCCAACGGGAGCCAGACACCTTCCGTCGGCGGTGCCGCTTGAGCCCGACGGCAGGGCGGGGAGTCTCCCTGACAAGCTTCAGCCCCGCGGGCCTGACCCACGAAAAGTGGCCATCATCCGTCCGTTCGGTTTTTAACTCTCAAGCCTTTGACAGCTTTTCTCGACGAATGGCAGGAAGCCTCAAACTGAAGCCAGGCCCACTGGGCCAAGGATCACCCCGTGCCGATGGGTCAACGACAGGAAGCAGAGGATCCAGGAATCGTTTTCATTTGGGCTGTAACAATGCACAGTTCGCGGGCTTGCGTGCCCATCGGCCGTGTGTTAACTTGACCTTGTCGTGGGAAACACCATCCGAAGCAATTCATTTGAAAGGAGTCATTGATTAATGGTCACCATTTCCGAAAACGCCGACAAAGTTCTCAAAGAGTATTTCAAGGGTAAGGAGATCAGTCCCATTCGGATCTTCCTGCAATCCGGCGGCTGAGGCGGGCCATCGCTGGCGATGGTTCTGGATGAACCGAAAGATACCGACGATGTGTGCAAAATCAATGGCTTCACCGTGGTCATGGACAAGGAGCTTTACAAGCGTACCAAGCAAGTGACCGTGGACTATGTAAACTATGGCTTCGGATCAGGATTCAAGCTGACTTGTGAATCCCCCATATCCGACGGCAGCGCCTGCGGAAGCTCCTGCAAGTGCTGAGACTCCCTCATCGGGGGAGGCTGGCTTCAAGATCATGACATGCGACACTGACCGAAGCCACTGAAAGAAGGTGCCGAGCATCGGCGGCGCTGCGCATATCGTCAATGTGAGCGGATGACAAAACGGGGATATTGTCCCCGTTTTGTTTTTCAGAGAGTCGGCTCATGAATCGGACCGATGCATGCACGACTCGGGGAATATGATCCGAAACGTTGCTCCCATACCACGCTCGGACTCGATCTCGATGAAGGCTCCATGCTTTTCGATGATCTGACGGGAGATGCTCAGGCCCAGGCCCGTCCCTTCGGGCTTCCGCGTGAAGAATGGGTCGAAGACGCGATTTCGATCCTCATCCAGAATACCCTGCCCGGTGTCGCTGACCTTCAGCACCACCCCTGCCCCACCCTCCTGAAACCCGGTCTGAATGATCATCCGGCCGCCCTCCGGCATGGCTTCGATGCCGTTGATGATGAGGTTCATGACCACCTGACTGATCTGGCTGTGGTCCATGACAATGAGCGGCAGCTGCGGCTCCAGCTTCAGCTCGATCTCGACGGTCGCCTTGCGCAGGTATACCTTGGCCAGCTCCAGACAGTATGCCACGACCTCGTTGAGCCCATTGGGGCAGAACTGGGGCTCGCGAGGCCTTGCGAAATGGAGGACCTGCTGCACGATCCGGTCGATCTTCCTCACCTCCTGGACCATGTCATTGAACATCTGAAGCTGCACTGGCTCGAGGCTCAGCTCGCGCTGCAGCATCTGTGTATTGAAATTGATGGTGGCCAGGGGATTCCTGATCTCGTGGGCGATTCCAGCGGCCAGTGTCCCCAGCGCCTTGAGCCGCTCACTCTGCTGAAGCCGCTGCTCGAGCTTCTTGGATTCGGTGGCGTCCTTCTCGTAGTAGACGACCCTGGCCAGTCTCCCCGAGGAGTTCAGCACAGGGAAGGCATAAAAATAATAGAACCCCCCCCACCGGGGATGAGGCCCTTCACGCTGGACCGGCAGCCCCTCCCGGAGGCACTGCTCGATGAGACAATCGGCCGGCGGCTCATCCCGAGCGTACAGGAGCGTCGGATAATGCCGCCCGATGAGAGATGCCCCTTCTCCATAAACCCCTTCGCAGGTGCGATTCACCCGGAAGACCCGTCGGCCCAGATCGATGATGAAGATACTGTGCTGGATGGCATCAAAACTGATCTCCAGCTCCTTCTTGGCACGCTCCACCGATTCGAAGAGCTGGGCATTCTCGATGGCCGTCCCGATGTGGTACCCGATGGTGGTGAGGAACTCATTGCGCTCCGGCTTCAGCTGGAGAATACCGTCGTTGGTCACGTACATGAGCCCCAGGATCCGTTTCTGCGTCAGGAGCGGAATGCAGATGATCTCCGAAATCCCCTCATCCTGCATTCGCTTCCGCAGATCCGGGAAGACGATATCAGAGGGCGTGAGCCACAGCACACGCCCCTTCAGTCGCAGCGCCTCCAGTTTCCGAGGGCTCACGTAGAAAGTCTGGATGGCGTTCTTCAGCTTCGATGAGAACCCATGCTGAGCCACCAGGTCGAGCCCCCCCTCGTCTTCGAGGGTCTCCCTCAGGAGGTAGATGACTCCCATTTTGAACTTGAGGGTCTGTAAAATGGCCAGCAGGGCCTGTTGAAGCACATCTTGGAGGTGAGGGGAGGAATGGAGAGCGGTACCGATATCGAAGAGGATCTGTAGCTCGTGATGCTGCGCCTGCCTGGCTTCTCCCGACTGATCCAGGGCATCCCTGGGCGATGGAGTGCAAGCGGTCATGAATCATCCTATCATCGTTAACCTTCCCGTTCCGTCGGCGGGCCGCATTCATTTTCGTGAAGGATGGTCTTCATTGGCCCGGCGTCGCGAATCACCCCGTCGATTCCTGCCTCCGCTGGATCATTTCCCACTGGGCGACCACGACCCGGGCGATGCGCACCGAAGCCGCGTCGATCATCTTTCCGTCAAGGGACAGCGAGCCAGAACCTGCGCTGCTGGCCTCCTCATAAGCTCGAAGCACGACCCGGCATCGCTCCACATCCTCCAGCCGGGGTGCATACACTGAATTGATGATCTCGAGCTGATCCGGGTGAATGGCCCACTTCCCATCGTAACCCAGGTCGGCGGTGAGAGCACAGGACCGCTCGAGACCCGACGGACTCCGGTAGTCACCATACGGGGCGTCGATGGCCGCCAGCCCCGCGGCCTTGGCGGCCAAAGCCATGCGGCTGAGGGGAAAATGGAACCGGCTGACGCCGGGGTCATGATCCGCCTCACCGTGGCCGCTCACACCCCGCCCCCTCATGCCCATGGATGCCGAATAATCCGCTATGCCGAAGACCAGCGCCTCGAGGCGGGGCGAGCTGACGGCAATCTCCGGGGCCCGCATCATGCCCTGGGCGCTTTCGATGCTCGCCTCCAGGCCAATGCGCTTGCCAATGCCCTGACTCGCCTCGATCTGCGTCAGAAGGTAGTCGATGGCCCTGATTTCGGCCCCTTCGCTCACCTTGGGCACCACGATGACGTCCAGCCATTGGCCCGCGGCTTCCACCACATCGATGATGTCCCGGTAGGCGAAAGGAGTCTCCATCCCATTGATGCGGCACGCCCGCACCCGCACCCCCCAGTCTCGATCCCGGAGGGCCTCGACCACCGAAGCCCGCGCCTTTTCCTTCTCCCCCCAGGGAACACTGTCCTCCAGGTCCAGCATGACCACGTCCGCGGGAAGCCTGAATGCCCTGTCGAGCATCCGCTCACGGTTGGCCGGCACCGACAGGACGGATCGGCGGAGCCTCATGGGGCGATCCATGGATCCTCGATTCCCCCTTTGCACGGGCTGAATTGCCCTCCCCTGACACTGAAAAGCCCCTGGCCCGTGGAGGTCGAGCCAGGGGTCTTGGGGCCGCCCCGCAGGACCGCCCCACATCTTCACCCTTCAACCGTAACCTGGCCGCGGCGGCGATCGCGGATTCCTCGATTATCGGGATTTTTTCTCCCGAATGGCAGCCTGAGCAGCGGCAAGCCTCGCCACGGGCACCCGGTACGGCGAGCAGCTCACATAGTCCAGCCCAAGCCGGTGACAGAATTCCACCGAGGTGGGCTCGCCTCCATGCTCTCCACAGATGCCGATCTTCAGATCCGGGCGCGCACCCCGACCCTTCTGAACCGCGATCTCCATCAGCGACCCCACCCCCAGCTGATCGAGGCGTTCGAAGGGGTCATGCTCCCAGATCTTGGCATCGATATAATCGAAGAGGAACTTACCGGCATCGTCGCGGCTGATGCCGTAGACAGTCTGGGTCAAGTCGTTCGTTCCGAAGGAGAAGAACTCCGCCACCTCGGCGATGCGATCGGCGGTGAGGGCACCCCGCGGCACCTCAATCATGGTTCCCACGCGGTATTCCACCGTCACGCCGTAATCCTTCATGACCTCCTTGGCGATGGTGTCCACCACTTGCTTCTGGTTCTTGAGCTCGCCCACGTGTCCCACCAGGGGAATCATGACCTCGGGATGAACGCTGAGACCTTCCTTCTTGACCTCGCAGGCCGCCTCCAGGATGGCTCTCGCCTGCATGGCCGTGATTTCCGGAAACACAATCCCGAGGCGGCAGCCACGGTGACCCAGCATGGGATTGAGCTCGTGCAGGCTCTCGATCTTCGAAGCGACCCGCTCGTAGGAAACCCCCATCTCCTCGGCCAGTTTCTTGATGTCCTTTTCGTCCTGGGGCAGAAACTCATGGAGAGGTGGATCCAGGGTGCGAATGGTCACGGGCCTCTGCTGCATGACCCTGAAAAGCCCCTTGAAATCCTCGCGCTGCATCGGCAACAGCTTGGCCAGCGCCTTCTCCCGGCCTTCCCGTTTGTCGGAGAGGATCATCTCCCGCACCGCATTGATACGGTTGCCTTCGAAGAACATGTGCTCCGTCCGTGTCAGTCCAATGCCTTCGGCCCCGAAGGCCAGGGCCTCTTCGGCCTGGTTGGGCTGATCGGCATTGGTCCACACCCCCAGGCGGCGGAACTCGTCAGCCCAGCTCAGAAGCGAAACGTAATCCTGGTACACCTCGGACTGGTCGGGGGGCAGGCTCTTTTCGATGAGCACCCGCAGGATCTCCGAGGGGCGCGTGGGAATCTGCCCCATGAAAACCTCGCCCGTCGTCCCGTCCAGGGACAGCCAGTCCCCCTCGCGAATGACGCGGTCCCCTACCAGCATCTGCCGCTTGGGATAGTCGATCTCGAGGGCGTTGCACCCCACCACGCAGACCTTGCCCATCTGCCGGCCCACCAGCGCGGCATGGGACGTCATGCCGCCCCGGGCCGTGAGGATGCCCTGGGAGGCATGCATACCCCGGATGTCCTCGGGGGAGGTTTCAATGCGAACCAGAATGACCCGGTCTCCCCGCTTGGCCCATTCCTCGGCATCGGGAGCATTGAAGACAGCTCGGCCCGTGGCCGCTCCGGGACCTGCATTCAGACCCTTGGCCAAGAAGGTTCTGTTCTTTTCAGCGTCTTCCTTGGCCTTGGGATCGAACGTGGGACGCAGCAGCTGATTGAGCTGCTCGGGCTGAACCCGCATGAGCGCCTCCTCCTTGGTGAGGATGCCCTGACGCACCATGTCGACGGCGATCTTGAACGAAGCGAACCCCGTCCGCTTGCCAGCGCGTGTCTGAAGCATCCAGAGCTTCCCGCGCTCGATGGTGAACTCGATGTCCTGCATGTCCCGGTAATGCCTGTCGAGCGTCAACCGGATCTTGTCCAGCTGTTCGTAGATCTCCGGCATGGACTCTTCCAGGGACACCACCGTGTCATCGGTCTTCTGGATCTGGTTGATGGGCTGTGGAGTTCGCGTCCCTGCCACCACATCCTCGCCCTGGGCATTGATGAGATACTCCCCATAGAACACGTTTTCACCCGTGGCTGGGTTGCGCGTGAAGGCCACGCCAGTCCCGCAGTCGTTGCCCATGTTGCCGAAGACCATGGTCTGAACATTCACGGCGGTCCCCATGTCCGCGGGGATGTTGTTCAGCTCGCGGTACGCCACCGCCCGAGGATTGTTCCACGATCCGAAGACGGCGCTGATGGCCCCCCACAGCTGCTCATGGGGATCCTGCGGGAAGACCACTCCCTTCCGTCCGCGGATCAGGAGCTTGTAACGCTCCACCAGATCCTTAAGGTCCGAGGCCGGAAGCTGGTTGTCGAACTCCACTCCCCTGTGCTTGCGCATCTCCTCGAGGATCGCATCGAAAGGATCCACGTCGTCCTTGGACTCGGGCTTGAGCCCCAGCACCACGTCGCCATACATGGCCACGAAACGGCGGTAGCAGTCGTACGCGAACCGTTCGTCCCCGGTCTGCCGCGCGACGGCCTCCACCGTTTCATCGTTGAGGCCCAGGTTCAAAACCGTATCCATCATCCCCGGCATGCTGCTGGCGGCTCCAGACCGCACTGAAACCAGAAGGGGGGTTTCCTTGTCACCGAATCTCCGCCCCATGATTTGCTCGAGCCGTGCCATGGCCTCGTCCACCTGGGCCTTCAGCTCGGCGGGATACGAGCAGTTCTTCTCATAATAATACGTGCACACCTCGGTGGTGATGGTGAAGCCAGGAGGCACCGGGATACCGAGGTTCGTCATCTCCGCGATATTGGCTCCCTTGCCGCCCAGTAGATTTTTAAGCTCCGCCCTGCCATCCGCCTTGCCCTCGCCGAAGAAATACACGTACTTGGTCGCCATGGCTCGTCTCTCCCCCTCTTGAGATTGATGATGGAACGGTCAATGTCCTTCCATGCCAGGACAAAACGATTCCGTCATTCTATAAGAACTCCATTGGTCAAGCAAGCCGTCAAGATGACCTCCATCGTGGGAAGCGGCGGGATCTTCGCCCAACAACCGCGAAACGCGTCGCCGGGGGTCCAAGTGCAAATGGCGCGAGCACGACGGCATCCCATGGGGACACCGGGCACTCACGCCACCCATTCCCTTGGACTCAGCGCATGGGCCATGACCCTTGCGCAGCTGACTTCTTAAATCTCCAGCCAGGAGTCCGAGTACAGATTGTGACCCAGGATAACCTTGGTCGTCTTGACGTAGTCGGATTCTTCCTTGGACAGCTTGCCCATGTCGATGGCCACGCCGTCCTCGACTTTGTGAACCAGGGCTTCGATGTCGGGGTGCTTTCCACGCATGATCTCATGGAGCCTGAAGTCAAAACAGTCCACGATAGCCGACGCCAAGCCGTAGCGCTTCAAAATGATCGCCATGACCTGGTTCAGGATGGGCCGAAGATCCTCGGGCGGGCCGTTGGACACGTTGGAGAGACCGATGGTGCTCTGGCAGCCAGGAGCGATATCCTGGAACATCTTCATGAACTCCAGGCAGCTCATGATCTGGATCTGCTGGACATTGACCGGCGTCTGAATGGGATCCACATAGATTCGCTCGGGTGCGATCCCGAATTCTTCCGTGGCCTTGAAGACGATCTCCGAGCACAGGGCGCCGCGCTCGTTCTCATCCCTCGGCATGCCCTCCGGGCCCCAGAGCAATGCCACAAAATCGGCATCATACTTCTTGGCCAAAGGCAGAAGCGCCGCCATGCGCTCAGGGCGAACCATGATGGAGTTGATCAGCGGCCTGCACTTGGTGTGCGCCTTGAGACCGGCCTCAATGGCTTTGATATTTGACGTGTCCAGCGCAAGAGGCGTGTCCACGACTTCATGCACGACGGGAACGAGCCAGGTCATGAGCTCCTCGCCCATCTTGCCCGCGGGACCGATGTTCAGGTCGATCCAGTCCATGCCGGCTTCCGCCTGCTGAATCGCCAGTTCCTGCAACGGCTTGGCATCTCTTTCCTTCAGTGCCTTGCCATACTTGACGCTCATGATATTGAGGTTTTCACCGATACACTTCATTCGAACTCCTCCTTAACCCCTGTTTTCCACAATACGGCCCTTCGTTCCCCCCCGAGGACGACCCATGGTGGAGCAAGCTCGGCATTTCCTGACTCGGGATCAAACCAACGGCGCAGGCGAAACCGGCGCAGCAGGCTAGGCGCTGCGCCGGTCAGACTTCAAACGGCAGGTATCTGTTTCCCCGGATCCGGCTTAAGCAGCCTTCCAGGCCTTGAGGAATTTAGGAATCTGGCTGGCTTCGCGCGGGCCAACCTGGATGCTCCAGCCGCCCAGCTCCTCTTCCAGCTCGCCGCTGATTCCAGCCGCGTAGCCGGGGATCACCAGGCTCTTGTGCTTGACCTTATCCTTGATTCCGCATTTGTTGATGAAAGACCCGACGCTTTCACCGGAGAACTTGCCGGCGGCCCACGCCGTCATGACGGAAAGACCCTCGGTGTCCTGAACACACAGCCACGTCGGCACACGGCTCGATTCGATCTCTCCCGACACGATGAAGAAGGTCAGGGAGAAGTTGCAGGTGACCAGAACCGGTGAATTCTCGTCGGGGTTGTTCAAGGGGTAAATCCCCTGCTCGGCCGTCATGGGCCGCTGAGGATCCGTGTAGATGTTGAGCCTGTCCAGGAACAGCGGAAAAAGGCTGTCGGCCTGGAAATCGCTCAGGACGAGAACCCCGCCGTACTTGGCCACGAAGGTCGCCGCCACCAAACTCTCTTCCATAAGGCCGGAAGCCATTTCATTGGCGAAAATGATCGTGGGGAACCCCAGGGGGCGGAACCGGTCCTTGAGGGCCGAGCGGCGAATCTGGATCTGCTCCTCGAATGCCTTCTTGAGATCACGCGTGCCCGTGTCGATGACGAGGTCCTTGAGTCCCATGCCCGTCAGCTTCTCGGTCAGCGCAATGACGCTGTCCAGGCTGCCATCACCCTTGACGGCCAGCGGGCAGTCGGCTTCCTTGGCCAGCTCACCCAGGGCGTCGGCGTTGGCTGCCGTCGCCGCATAGATCAAAGGCTTCTTGTCCTTCAGGTCCGCCACGGCGGCCTTCAAAACGTCCACGCTGTCCGACATGAGGATGAGGGAGGCGCCCGTGCCCTCGACGACCTTCTTGGCCAGAGCCGTGAACTTGCCCGCATCGCCGCTGGCGTCCTTGATAGCGAACAGCTCGGCCCGCAGCTTCAGGCCCACGCGATCGTACTGAGCCTCTTTCATGCGATTCATCTTGCCGGTCACACTGGCATCGTCTTCGTCCGTCGACACCACCGCCGCCAGCCCAGGAGGATTGACGAAAGTCTTCTCGTGACGGAACAGTACGGTCTCACCGCCGATTTTCAATGCGTACTCACCCGTGCCGATGGTGAGCGGCCGAATGGGAGGGGCGGACTCGGCGGCAAGCAAGTGGGAACGCCACATTCACCACAGTTGGTCTTGGGAAGCAACTTAAAGATCTGAATACCAGTAAGACCCATCTGTCTCTCTCCTCATCGCATACGGAATCTTCTGCAACAAACCTGTCAGGCGCGGGGGATCGCTCCCCCGCGCACAAGCTATCCGAGAATGCTGTCCATCGTCAGGGCCGGATGCCCCACCTTTTCCATGAAGGCGTACACTTCATCTTCCGTGACCGCGTTTTCCTCGGTGGCGATCATGTCGATGAAGTTCGGGATGCCGATCTCCTCGCCCCGCTTCAACAGGCGATCGCGAAGCTCCTCCTTCAGGATCTTGGGCATCCACACCAGGCGCTTCAAGCCGCCGTCTCCGGCGATGTACTTGCGCTGGGTGACGTTGAACTTGCTGTGTCCCACGAAGCCCGGGGTCACGTTCCCACCACCGATGGTTCCGGCCAGGGTCGTGAACTTCATGCCGCTCGGCGTCATGCCCGTATAGTCACGGTTGACGGTCATGATGCCGTTGCAGGTGGGCAGGACCGCGGCGATACACTCGCAGCAGCCGCAGGTGGTCATGGGATCGAAGACCAGGCTGTAAAAATTGTAGGTCGATATGGACTGACGGGACGCTTTGTACACAAAGTCGTTGACTCCCTGCCAGTTCCCCAGTTTCGGATCCATCGTCTCGCCCTTCTCGATGGGCTGGTTGGGACCCGTGGGATTGATCTCAAATGAAGCCTTGCAATCCAGCCAGTTGTAAGCGCCGCAGAGTCCCGTGCGCTCGGGGCTGATGACGCACACGTGGGTCGGAGCGAACGACTGGCACAGCGTACAGGAGTAGTAGGTCTCGACGGATTCGTCGGTCATGTTCTCCACGCGGGCGTCGCGCGTCTTGTAAGCCGCCTGAGCCACGGGCAGAAGCTCCCTGACCTTGGCTTCGTCGGTGTAGATCTTGACCTGGCATTTGTCGAAAATGGCGCCGAAATCCTGATGGTACTTCGCATGGAGGATCTTGCCGATGTGCTCCATGGTGAAGCCCTTCTCGACGGCCGGCTTGCCGATGCGGTACCAGGCGATGTCGCGCTGCCCTATGTGCATGATGCCCTGAGCGTAGTTCACCAGGTGGTGGATCTGGCGCTCCAGGATGGGCTCATAGTCGGGCTGCATCTTGCGCCCCGCCACCTGGACGATGACACCCAGGGGAAGGCGGCTGCCCGGCTGCACGTCCTTGAGGTCCGGCCCGATCACTTCGACCTTGCCGTCCTCGACCTCATTCATGTCGGCGATCTGCACCAGCTCGAAGCACGGGGTCTTGCCGCCACCGCATTCCAGGTACACATCGTCCTTGCGCACGCGCTCGCCTTCGAAAGCAGGACCGTAGGACACGGGCACCGGAACCTCGGTGATGGTGACCTTGAGGCCGCGCACTTCGATGGATTTCGCGGTCATCTGATCGTGAGTCACATTGGCGACCACGTGCTCGTAAGTGCAGACACCGGTCGGGAGGATTTCGGGAATGTCCGTGTCGGAGATGGTCGGGAAGCCCCAGTTGACGGCACCGGCCGCATTGGCGGCCCATTCGGCGTTCACTTCGCCCAGAGCGTTCACGAACGCGAAGACGCGATCCTTGTTGTACTTCAGGATGGACCGGTAGTCCCCGGGCTGCACGCCACCGAAAGCCATGGCCGCCCTGTTGGCGAAGCCCAGAGCAAAAACGGCGGCCGAGATGTCAGGACCGAACGGAACGATACGGGTACCCCAGCCGATCTGAACACCGGCATCCACCAGCTGCTGGGCCACGGTGGTTCCCGCCTGGTTGGCTGCGAGGAAGATATAGAGGTTCTTCTTCTGATAGTCCTCGACGATCATCTTGGCGATCTCGGGAGTGGGGGCGGCACCGACGATGGCCGCGAAACCCGGAGCGGAACCGTCCACAAACTCCACGCCGCGCTTTCTCATGATGACGTCGTCCGCAGCACCCAGCCACATCTTGCCATTGTCCAGATCGCAATCTTCACCGGGAAGATAGAAATCGGGATCTTCCACGTAACGAATGGCTTCCACGATCTCTTCGGCCAGGATGGCGGCCATACCGGCATCCAGAAGATGTCCCAGGTAAGGAACGTGGATGTTGCCCTTGGTCTTGATGTGCGGAGGAAGCAGCGCCTTGCAGCGGGCCAGAACCGGCTCGGCGTCGGCCACTTTCTCGACCTTCATGCCCAGGATGGAGTAAATAACCGGCAGATAGTACGCCGTGTTGGGGAAAGCCAGGGGCTGGTTCGCGCCATACTTGTCCATGGCACGCTTGAACGCGCCTTCCGCCTTGGAGAGAATGTTGTAGGCACCTTGAATGGCAGCAAATGCAACTAGACGTGACATAAGGGTACTCCTTCTACAGAAGCAGTGGTTGTGAAAACCGATTGTTCAAGGAACGCGGCTTCAAGCCGAAATTGTGATCCGTTGGAGGAGAGGAGCGTCCCCCTCCCCTCCTCAAGGGCCTAAGCCCGGCGATCTTCCATGCTGAAGAGCTTGCGCTCACGCTCGCCCATGATTCCAAGGGCCATGCGCTTCTTGTCGATGTGGGAGATCATGAG